>JAHRAQ010000008.1 GCA_020027205.1 Nitrospirales bacterium
GCCTCCACGCGCAGATGCGCCCGTCCCGGACGCCGTTGCTAAATGCGCCGCACGTTCGTCGGCGCGCATGAAAGGCGCGGTCACTGCGCCTTGTCGTGATTGGTGCGAAGTCAACTCAATAGTTCCCTTTTTTTTCTTCGTCCTTTCCCCGCCCCGCCATTGACATCCTTCGGATGGATTCCGCGCACGCGCAGTTCACCTTGCTCCCCCTCACCACTGCTGTTGCCAGCGCAGCAGCAGCGCCGCCGTCATCGGCGCGCGGGTGTGATGGGGGTGGCGCGTGGCCAGGGCGGCGAGACGCAGCGCGCCCGGATACTCCCGCCCGCACGCGTCGGCCAGCCGCAGCGGCAACCGATAGGCCAGTTCCACATCCAACTGGCGCGCCGAGGGATGCAACGCGAACCGGGCCTGTTCGGTGACCACCCGCCGGTCGCGCGTGCGCCCGGCGGCGATGATGCCGGTGACGGCGGTGCCGTGGAAGTATTCGCACGGGCGGCGGTCAACCGGGCGGTCGCAGTTGTGGAAGGTCGGCGCGTAGCCGGCTTGGTGGCGGTAGGCGACGCGGTCGTCGAACGCGGCGTGGTCGGCTTGCACCGCGGTGTCGATGACGCCGACCGTGACGCCGGCGCCGGTGGCGCCGCGGGCGTAGGCGTGGGACGCGCGGACGAGGGCGTGGTGGTTGCGGTAGTCGGGCGCGCGCTCGAAGGCGAGACGGCGGGCGGTGAAGGCGGGGGTCGGCGGCGGCAGCGGCAGCGGGGTGATTGGCGGCGGCGTTCCCGGCGGCGTCGGTGTTGTTCCCGGCGTCGGCAGCGGGTCAGGCGGTGTGGTTGTCGTCGGCCCGCCGCCGCCACCGCCGCACCCGGCGAGGCCGGCGAGGAGCAGGCACAGCGCGCTCACCACCACCATGCGCGTGATGTCGGCGGCGCGGCGATGGTCGACGAATGAAAGCACAGGACACATACGGGCCGGTCTCATGGTGTGGGTGATGCAGGGCTGACGCCATAAATAGTAGACATGCGCCCCGTACGATGACAACCTCGGTTGGAGACATGGGATGTGTTGGGCCGGCTCTCGCGTCCGTCATGCGCCGGTTGACAATGGCGGTGACAATAGTTGAATACATTCGGAACTCGCGCCCGTAGCTCAATGGATAGAGCATCAGACTTCGGATCTGGCGGTTGGGGGTTCGACTCCCTCCGGGCGCGCCAGACAGGTACGCCGTGGCCCGGCGGCGGTTCCGGCGGCGGCGGCACATGCCGGGCGCGGCGACGGCCGTGAACGGAGACGCGCCATGAACGGGGACGCGGGACGTTGTCCGCAAGGAGCGTGATGAGACGACATTCCGAGTTCGGCGCCATTCTCCGGTCGGCCATCGTGAAATTTTTTGAGGACCACGGGCCGTTCCTGGCCTCCGGGCTGTCCTTTGATCTGGTGTTGTACTGTCTGCCGCTGCCGTTCATTTTCGTGTCGGCGCTGGGGTACACCGTGGTCGGCTCCGATCAGGCGCTGGCGTGGATTCACACCGTCATCGAGGACCTGCTGCCCGGGTCGGAAAAATTTTTTCTGGCCACGCTGGATGCCATCATGACCAATCGCGGGGCCTTCGGGGTCACCGGGCTGGTGATGTTTGTCCTGTTCAGCAGCGCGGTGTTCGCGTCCACCCGGCACGTACTGAACGTCGTCTTTCAGGTCGGGACGTCGGCCACGTTTCTGAAAGGGAAAGTGGTGGATTTGATCCTCATGGTGATCATGTCCCTGCTGCTCATCTCCACCGCCGTGCTGGCGTCGGGCGTGTCGCTCCTGCAAACGCTTGGGGCGTCGATCCCCTTGCTCGGCAGTTTGCTGAATCCGGTGGGCGTGTTGCTGGGGAAACTGTTGAGTTTTGCGTTTCTGGCCGTCCTGTTTTACATGCTGTACGGGCTGTCGACCCGTTCCCGATTAAGCCAGGCCGCGCTGTGGGCCGGCGCGCTGACCGGCGCGGGATTGTTCGAAGTGTCCAAAACGGCGTTCGCGTACTATGTGCCGATGGCATCACTCATGACCTCCTTTTACGGCGCGTTGACCGGCATGATGTTTTTCATTCTCTGGATTTACTACGCCTCCGTGGTCTTTCTCCTCGGCGCGGAAATCGGATGGGCGTATCACCAACGTCAACGGGAACGGAAGGGAAGTGACTTCTGACAGAGGATAATTTAGCCAAGAAACGAAAGCGTTTTCACCTTGGGATAGTTTTTTATTTTTGCAAAGAACTCCGTTTCGGTGATTTCCATAGGCCATTCCAGCCTGATGGCAATTTTGTGTTTATCGTCCCCGATACGCGTGATCGCTATTGCGTTTAAATCTCTCAAGTTAATGAGATCTCTGACCAGACCCGCCCAAGGATTTTTTAATCCATCGTAGGTGTTCTCGATAATTTTTCCCAGTCGGCCAAGTTCTATGTCCATAGAATCTGTATCCAGTAAAATCTCGAGTATCTTCATCTGGCGTTTCGCGATAAACCGTTTCCGTTGTGATTTCAGCCTGCCGAAAAGTTCGTACATCATGTTCCGGTAGAGTTCCTTGGAAATATGTTTCTGAATTTGCTTGAGGAGTCTCCCGCTTTGCAAAGCAATGCCCTTAAGCGCGAAAACAAGGAAAGACGTAAGGTTATGATCGGACTGCCGGACTTCTGCCAAGGCAGAAAGATACGCACCCTTCTCGTCGTAATAGTAGTTGGACATGGCAATGAAGCAGGTATCGTGAAGGCCGGCCCGTTGTAACATAAGGGCTTCCAAGGCTCTGGCCGTCCGTCCGTTTCCATCAAGAAAAGGATGCATGGCGGCCAGATGATAATGGGCTGCCAATGCTTGAATGATCGGATCGTAATCCCTGTACTCTTTTTGGACGGCCTCGCTGAATCGGCGAAAGGCCATGTCGCACTCGCTACCCCCTTCGACCCCTCGATGCTTGGGTATTCCAAAGTGAACGTTCTGGTTTTCCTTTCGAAGCATTCCCGGCGGACAACGATCATCATCGGCACCGGTAATAATAGTTCGATGAATTTCACAAATCAGGTCTTTATTTACCGGTCTATCCAAAGAAAGTCCGGCAATCCAGCGATATGCCTTGACGACCGCATGGGCCTGTTTTTGAGAGCGCGTTAACAGTTGCTCCGAAGTTTCTTGCAAAGCCAGATCGAGTTCTTGATCTGTAAACTCTGCTCCCTCAATACGCGAGGTCCCGGCAACTTCGCGCTTGAGTTCGACGGCTTGCAGTTCCTCAACCCATCGACGTTGGCAAGGAATCATTTTCAGAGAAAGGACAGCGGCCCTTGCTTCGGTGTAGGCTTCGACCAGACCCACATCCGAGCGGTCATACCGAATCCAATTATTCGGAAGGATATAGTTAATCACAAATCAATTATATTTCAATTTCGTTTCCTTTTCAATTTAATCATAAAAATTATAACACTTTGTTTTTATTCATAAAATATAAATTTACTTGAAAATAATCACTTGTTCGTTTACATTTCATTTCGCAATGAACCTCACCGACAACGAAAGGCGCGATGCGGTGCGTTTGATTGAGGCCGGCAAGCCGTTGCCGGACAGGTATCGCTTCCTGCTGTTTGACGACAAGCGCGAGGTGGAGGTGGTGTGGAATGGCAAGAGCAGGATGGCTTCCGACAACGGGCAAATTGTGCGCGTCGGCAAGGATAAATCGGGTAAAATCACCCATCACCCGCGAGCAACTGACCAAGCGGTGGAGCGACGACTACATTTTTGAAAATGAATGGCAAAGTTTCCGCACCAAGAAAGACCGAACGCTGGAGATGACCGGCGCGGCACACGAGTCCCCACCCGGCTGGCGGAAGATTGCCGTGAAGGTGGTGGATATATTTGGTAATGATACGATGAAAATTATGAACATTATCATCAATGCGATATGCACCGCCCACGCCACCACCCAGGCCATCTATCTCTACGGCACCCGGGGCACAGAATACCAGCGGCCGGACAGCGACATTGCCGTGCTGTTGCCGCAAGAAATGGCTAAAACGGTGGACAATCGGAAATGGCACTTGCTTGCAATCTCGATTGCCCACAAAATCCATGTCGAACATGTTAACCTGACCAATCTGCGTTGTGTAAATCTACCTTTCCAATTTGAAATTCTGCGCACCGGAAAATTGATACACTGCGCCGATGAAGATTCGCGGATTGGTTTCGAATCTCGTGTTCTATCCATGTATCAGGATTGGAACTATAGGCGCACCAAAACTCAGCCACCCTTCGGGGTGGCCGTTGTTTTTTGATGTGGTCGATGGGATTCTTGTTGAACCGCCAGGGCAACTTGATTCGGTGACACACCGGCCCTTCGCCCGCTAAACCCTTCCATCACCACCACGCGCGTTTCCCCCCATGGACTTCTTCGACATCCTCGCCACCGTGTTGTGTCTGACCGCCGGGTTTTCGTATCTCAACTACCGGTTCATCGGGTTGCCCGTGACCATCGGCGTGATGGCGATGGCGCTGGTGGCCTCGCTGCTGTTGCACGGGATTGATGTGCTGGGGTTTCATCTGGAAGCCCAGGCTCGCGCGTGGCTGCGCTCCATCGATTTTAACAAGACGCTGCTGCACGGCATGTTGAGTTTTCTGCTTTTTGCGGGCGCGCTGCACGTCAATCTCAACGATCTGTTCAATCAGAAATGGGCCATCGGCTTGCTGGCCACCGTCGGCACGCTGCTCTCGACGGTGTTGGTGGGCGCGTTCACCTACGGGGCGCTGCACCTGGTCGGCCTGCCGCTGCCATGGCTTGCCTGCCTGATCTTCGGCGCGCTGATTTCGCCGACCGATCCCATTGCGGTGCTGGGCATTCTGAAACACGCCGGCGCGCCCAAAAGTCTGGAGATGAAAATTACGGGCGAGTCGCTCTTTAACGACGGCGTGGGGATTGTCGTCTTTCTGGTGCTGGTCGAACTGGCGGCCGACACGCGCGCCCCGACCCTGGGCCACGTCGCCGCCGTGTTTGTGCAGGAAGCCGCGGGCGGCGCGCTCCTCGGCCTGGCCCTGGGCGCGCTGGCCTGCCGGCTGTTAAAAAGTATCGACCAGTATCAAATCGAAGTCATGATCACGCTGGCGATCGTCGCGGGCGGCTATGCGCTGGCGAGCGCGTGGCATCTCTCCGGGCCGATCGCCGTCGTCGTGGCGGGGCTGATGGTGGGCAATCACGGGCGCGCCTTCTCGATGTCGGCCACCACGCGCGAGCATCTGGACATGTTCTGGAAACTCCTGGACGAGATGCTGAACGCGATCCTGTTTGTCTTAATCGGCCTGGAAGTACTGGTCCTCACGTTCACCCACCAGTATCTTCTCGCCGGCGCGGTGGTGATCCCGTGCATTCTCCTGTCGCGCCTGCTGGCCATCGGCGCGCCCCTGACGCTGCTGCGTCTCGTGCGGTCGTTCACGCCCGGCGCGGTGTGGCTGATGACCTGGGGCGGCCTGCGCGGCGGCATCAGCGTGGCCCTGGCTCTGTCGCTGGCGCCCGGCCCGGACCGGGACATCATCGTGGCGATGACGTACATCGTCGTGGTGTTTTCGATTGTGGTGCAGGGGCTGACCATGGGGCCGCTGGTGAAACGCCTGGCGCCTCGAGCGGAGCGCGCGGTGTGAGTCTCGCCCATTCCCGGCGACGCGCGTGAAGGGAGTCGCCGGCGGAACCTTGCCGGCGAAACCCGCCGCCGGAACGTTATCGACGAAACCCGCCCGACGAAATCCTACCGGCCATGCGCCTTGTCAATGGCCTCGCGGATCCCTTCCGCCCAACGATCAAACGCGCCTTCGACATCCGCCCAGGTGGACCAGGGTTTGGCTTTGAACATCCGGCTGCCTCCCGTGTGACTCACCACGACCGCGTCCACCCGGTTCTCCACCGCGTTTTGAAAAACGCATTCGACCGTCACCTCGCCGACGCTGATGGAGAAGACGCCAACGGGAATCCCCACGGCCATGCCCCCGGCCATCGCCGCCACGTTGGCCGCGCCGCCTCCGGTCCACGCCTTGAGTCCCGAGACCGTGAAGGTCATTCTCAACGTGTCGGGTTCCGTTCGCGTGCCGACGTCGTAGCCCGCCTCACGAAGTTCCCGGATCATGGTGCCATGGAAGTAGCGTTGCATCTCGTCGATCTGTTCGGGGTCCAACTCTTGCATGTCCGGGTCGTCGTAGTTGACCCGGATGGGATCGACGATAAACCGCGTATAGTCGGCAAGCGTGGGCGCGCCCGGTCGTTTGTACATCACGGTCGGGGCCTGGCTCATGTCGACGGTGAGGCCCGTGGTGTCCGTGAGCGTGGAATACGTGTCCGGCACCGTTCGGCCCACCGGCCCGCAGGCGGACAGCGTGAACAGCACAATCGTCAGCGTGCCGGCAAAAAACGAAGCGAGATTCCAGGGCATGACGTTCCTCCATGAGCGGGGTGACGGGAAACCGGCCGGCATCAACGGCGCGCCCCCGCGGCGTGACGCCGTCAACGTCTTGTAGACCGGGACGATTCGTTCGCATGATATACCGGGGACGGCGTTGCCGCAAGAATAGTCATGGACATTTCCGTGGTCCCCGCGGTCTTTCCACCTTCACGGGAATCACGTATGATGGGCGCCCCGTCCGCGTTCCCCGCGCCTTCCCACAATCGTGAAGGATGCGGCCGCGATTCATCCGGCAACACTCATGGGCGCGTTCGTGAACACCACAATCCATGATCGTGTTTCTCCCATCACAAGGGTCGTGATGCGGGACGGACACCGGCGCCGGTCGGCGGCCTGCCTGCTCGCCTGTATGTTGCTGACCGGATGCGGCGGCGGCGGCGGTGCGACGACGACCGGCACGATGATGCCGATGCCGCCGATGATGACGCCGCCGATGATGACGCCGCCGCCGGTCGGCGACTATGTCGGCGAACTGTCGCCGCAAGTACAACCGTTGCCGGTGACGGCGCCGCGGTCGTCGACACCACCGTTGCCGGCGAGTGCATATCAAATCACCACGCCGATCACCGACACCGTCACCGCCGCCGCCGCCGGCGTCGCGCTCGGCGGCGACACCACCGCGCCGACGCATGCGATGGTCAGCGGCGACATCGCGCCCGCCGCCGGCGAGTCGGTGGTGTCGTTCAACAGCCGCCGCGCCGCCGACCCCGCCGACCCCGACCAGCGCGCCGCCACCGCCAAACAAGGTTACGCGGTCACCGTCGCCGCCGACGCGATGCTCACCGTCACGCGCGCCACCGCGGTCAATGTCGTGCTCGGCGCGAATGCCGCCGGCAACGCGATCATCAACCGCGGCGCGATCACGGTGGACGGCGGCGGCATCGCGCTGCGCGCATTGAGCGAAGACGGCGCCGGCGACGCGCACGCGATCAACGCCGGCGACATCACCGTCATCGGCTCGTCGGA
>JAHRAQ010000020.1 GCA_020027205.1 Nitrospirales bacterium
GATGCCGCTGCCGGTGGTGGTCACCGTGACCGCCTGGTCATAAGTCAGCGTGACCACGATGTCCTCGCCGGTGGCATAAATGCCGCCGCTGGCGGGGCTGTTGAGGCTGATGCCGATGACCCTCGGCTCGTCCTGCACGGTGATGTCAAACTCCGCCGAGGCGGTCGCCGACGCCGAGTCGGTGACGGTGATGGTCACGGGGCTGACGGTGGTGGCGGTGACCGCATGCGGCGAACCGGCGATGGTGCGCGTGGCTTCGGTGAAGACCAACCCGCCCGGCAAGCCGGTCACGGCATAGTTGTAAGGCGATGTGCCGCCGGTCGCCGCCGGCACGCTGATGATGTTGATGCCAACGCCCTCGCGCACGCTGACATCCGCCGGCGCCGTCAACGACAACGCCTGCGCATGCGCCTGCCCCGGCGCCAGCCCCGCCGACAACAACGCCAACAACGCCGCCGCCGCCGGCAACGACGACCTCAAAACGCCGCCGGCTTTGCCGACGCTACGACCGCACGCAAACAGTTTAGGCAACGTGTTCATGTTTTTGCTCTGTTGAAATGGTGGCATGGCGCGGTGTGGTGTGAATGCCGGTCAACGCCGGCGATGCCGTCGGTCAACGCCGGCGTACCGTCATTTGTCATCGGCGCCCGCCACGGGTTGGTTGTGCCTGCGCTCGCGCTCGCGCTTGCGCTTGAGGCGGCCGAAGAGGTCGTCGTCGCCGAAGTAGCGCATGACGCCGAAAAACGTTGTCAGCGCGACGCCGTAGATGATCAGATACCAAAGTTTCTCGGACGCGCTCATGGTTTGTCCCCCCGATGAACGTTGCCGAACAATGCCAACACACTCCCAATCACGAACATCGCCAGCCCGATTTTGAGGCTGCCGCCGGGCAACAGCAACTGACCGCCGCCGCCGATGAACGCCGCCGCGCTGACATTGCCGGCGATGCGCTGCACCCCGTCAAGGTCGATGCTGATTGCGGACGCCCACATCATTCGCCACCGACAAAAGACGCGGTCGACCGTGCCGCCGCGACCGTGTGAATGGTTCTACGCAAGGTGTTCATGTGCCGTGATTTGGATGACGATGGTATTCGTTTGACGCCGGCGCCGACCGCCGGAGCATTGTAGCCATGCCGGAATTGTCATACAACATCACGGGGTTTGCCACGTCACGGGGTTTCGCCACGACGGCGCCGCTCCTGCGCGTTTCTGCGCTGGAGATACCCAATCAACAAGACCAGCGCCGCCAGCGGCACCGTAACGATCAACAGACCAATAATCTGCATGGTTTCGCTCATGGTTGCCCCGGTTGAAGGTTGCCAATCAACACTAACACCACCCCGATTACGATCATTGCCGTCGCTTTGGCGAATGTGCCGTCGTCAAAAAACGTCACGGGGTTTCGCCACGACGGCGCCTTTCCTGCGCGTTTCTGTGCTGGAGATACCCAATCAACAAGACCAGCACCGCCAGCGGCACTGTGGCCATCAAGATGACCAGAATCTGCGTGGTTTCGCTCATGGTTGCCCCAGTTGAAGGTTGCCAATCAACACTAACACCACCCCGATTGCGATCATTGCCGTCGCTTTGGCGAATGTACCGTCGTCAAAAAACACCTGACCGCCGCCGCCGATTACCGCCGCCACGCCGACCTGATGTACGGCGCGTTGCAATCCGTCGAATCTAAATCTCTCGGCAAAGTTCACCATCGCGCGTACGGCATGACCCGCCCCGTCGAGCGGTCACGGGTTTTCGCCCCGTTCATGCTTTTTTCGCTCCGCCCGCGCCATGAAGTAGTACGCCGTCACCATCACGGCGCCACCCAAATACCCGACCAGCAAAATCACATTGCGCGGGTCGCTGAAAATGGCTTCCAACATGATTACGCCTCTGCTTTGACCAGAAAAGCGCTCCCCCACAACGCCAAGCCCAAAACAGCGACGGCCGCCGCGTGCAATGTCATCGGCTCAATCAGCGCGCCGACAATGCCGGCGACAAACAGCAACACCCCGGCCTGCCGCAAATCGTCCCGAAACAAAACAGGTTTTGACTTGCCGGTCATACGCGCGGGTCATAGCGCAACACACCCGACCGTCGTCACCACCGGCACAGCGCTTCTTTTCCCGTTTTCTGTCATGTATGTATTCAACAGTAAGGCTCTGGTGTCGCTCGTCCCGGTCGCGCTTATACACGAACATCACGCATCCATGCAACGCACGTCCCCCTATTTCGGGGAGAGGGTAATCGGTGGATGATAGTGATTACCCCCCCCCCTGTCAACCACCGCCGTCGCCGGTGGCCACCCGGCCTTTCTTTCGTCACCCGCGCGTGTCGCCGGTGGCGCGCGGAATCCATCCGCCGACGCCCTATCAGCAGGACAGAGAGCAGGACAGAGGAAAATGGAATGCAACTGAAGGATGGACCTTCGGAGCATTTGCCGTTGGCAAATACTTCCCGAATGAAAACGTCGGGAATGACGGAAGGAGGGGCAAAGCCTCTGAAGGTGACGGATGGGGATGGAGATGGGGATGGGGATGGGGAACGGGGCACCGGCGGTTGGAACGCGGGTTAGAAAAATTTCATCATCAGCCCGATGACGGCGATGATGACCGCCGTGTTGATCATCTGCCAGCGCATCAGGTCAACCTTGTGTTCGGCTATCCTGGTGAACAACTCCGTGCGCAACTCGGCAAGGTCGGCCCTGGTCGTCACCTCATGGGCCTGCGCCAGCCCCTCGACAGCCTTTTCGGCAACGTCTTCGGGTACTTTGGCGATGACCAGCGCCCGGTATAATGCGGCTTCACTCATGGGATGGTCGTGGTAGCGTGGTAGTGCGGTGGCGCGGGTTAGAAAAATTTCATCATCAGCCCGATGACGGCGATGATGACCGCCGTGTTGACCATCTGCCAGCGCATCAGGCGGGTTTCCATTTGGGACATTTCCGTGCGCAACTCGGCAAGGTCGGCCCTGGTCGTCACCTCATGGGCCTGCGCCAAGCCCTCGACGGCTTTTTCAGCGACGTCTTCGGGTACTTTGGCGATGACCAACGCCCGGTATAATGCGGCTTCACTCATGGGACTGTCGTAGTGGCGTGTAGTGCGGTGGCGCGGGTTAGAAAAATTTCCTCATCAGCCCGATGACGGCGATGATGACCGCCGTGTTGACCATCTGCCAGCGCATCAGTTCCACTTTGAGTCCGGCGAGGTCGGTTTTGGTCGTCACCTTATGGGTCTGCGCCAAGCCCTCGACGGCCTTTTCAGCGACGTCTTCGGGCACTTTGGCGATGACCAACGCCCGGTATAATGCGGTTTCGCTCATGGGACGGTTGCGGTGACGGCTCCCGATGCCGACGGCGAAGGGTAGCGCGACGGCGGGGCAGTGTCAAGGCGGGGATGGGTGTGGCGCGGCGCGCAACCGGCATTACGTCACGCCGTGCCGCCGGCATCGCCGCGCGACCGGCATTGCGTTACGCCTCGCCGCCGGCATCGCCCGCCGGCGCAAGCGTCACGGTCATGGCGACGCGGTCGAGCGGGTTGTCGCGCGCGTCGCGGCGGACGCCGACCACACGGTCCGCGACGTCCATGCCGGCGGCCACTTCGCCGAACGCCGTGTATTGGCCGTCCAGAAACGGCGCGTCGGCCACGCAGATAAAAAACTGGGAGCCGGCGCTGTCCGGGTCCTGCGCGCGCGCCATCGAGAGCACGCCGCGCCGGTGCGGACGGCGGTTGAACTCCGCGTTGACGCGATACCCCGGCCCGCCCGTCCCGTGCGTGGCGCGATCCTCGGACCGGCTGTTCGGGTCGCCGCCCTGAATCATGAATCCGGGAATGACGCGGTGAAACGTGGTGCCGTCGTAAAACCGCTTCGCGGCCAACTCGCAAAAGTTCCGAACGTGGTTGGGCGCGTCGTCATGATAAAATTTCACGACCATCTCCCCCCAGCGTTCGCCGCCGGCGGTGACCTCGATGGTCGCCTGCGTATTTGGTGTCATCGTCGATCCGTCCGGCATAAGACCTCCTTCTGTTGTCCCCTTCTTTCCGTCATTCCTTCTTTCCGTCATTCCCGACGTTAGTAGTCGGGAATCCATCCTTCTGTTTCCTTGTCTTAACCAAGACAAAAACAACTGAAAGATGGATTCCCGATTAAAAATGTCGGGAATGACGGAAAGAGAAATCGGGAATGACGGAGGGGGCCATGCCGCCGGCGGTGACCTCGATGGTCGCCTGCGTGTTCTGTGTCATCGTCGGCCCGTCGGCCATGGCGTCTCCTTTCAGAAATACGGCCCGGGCACGGCCCGATACCGGCCCAGAGCGTCGCCGATGTTGATCCAGTGGGCGCCGGCGTCCGAACTTCGAAACGCGCCCGCGCCGGTGCCCGCGTACAAGTCGCCCCCCGGCGCGCCGATCATGGCCTGCACGGACAACACGGTCAGGCCGTCGTTCACCGGCGCCCAGTCGGCGTTCCGCCCGGGGTGCGTCATGGCAAAAATCCCCCGGCCGGTGCCCGCGAACAGCGCCGTCGCCGTGACGACAAGGCCCCGAATCGAATCATTGGGCAGCGAGCGGCCGACCGGACGCCACGTCTCCCCCGCGTCCCGGCTGCGGAACACGCCGCCGTCAAAGGTGCCCGCGAACAGGTGCTGCTCCCGGCTCACCGCCAGAACGCGAATGTACGTCTGCGGCAGATGTTCTTTGGGATCCGCAAACGGGCGGCCCGCCGGCGCCCAGCGCGCGGCGCCGGGGCCGGCGGCCTCAAGCCGGCGCACGCCCCGGCCCGCGGTGCCGGCGAAGACGCGGCGGTCGTTCGTCACCGCCAGACTCGTGACCAGCGTCTGCTCCAGCCCCGGCGCCACCACCGCCCAGCGCCGCGCGGCGCCGTCAAACCGGTACACGCCGTTGCCCGTCCCCGCGTACAGCGCCCCGTGGCCCGTCAGCAGGGCCTTGACCTCCACGGCCCGCAAGCCGGCCGTCATCGGCTCCCATGCGTTCCCGTCGTCCGTGGCGCGAAAGACGCCGCCCCGCACGGTCCCGGCGTACACCGCCCCGCCATCCGCGTGCAAACATAAAATGAACCGGTCCCCCAAGCCGGCGTTGACGGACGTCCACGTCTCGCCCCGGTCGCGGCTCCTGAACACCCCGAAGCCGAACGAGCCGGCGTAGAGCGTCCCGTCGTCGGTCACCGCCAGCGCCTGAATGCTCGGCGGCGCGGCCACGGCGCGTTCAAACGGATTGGGATGCCGCCCCCGCGCGCCCTCGCCCGCGGCATCACTCGCGGCCTCGACCGCAAACCCGCCGCCCGCGCCCATGACCAGCGCCGCGCATATGAAAATAAAAACGCCGCGCACGCCCAGACTTCTCCCCTCTCCGTCACCTTCGGAGCATTTACCCCTCCTTCCGTCATTCCCGACATTTTTAATCGGGAATCCATCCTTCAGTTGCATTGCGGTTTCCTCTGTCCTGCTAACGACACCCTGCGGATGGATTCCGCACACGCACCGTTCCCCTGCCAATGGCCTCGTCGACGCGGAATGACGAAAATCAGGATGGATTCCCGACAAAAGACGTCGGGAATGACAGAGGGGGAGACAAATGCCGTCTTCCCCTTCCCCTTCTCTCCTGTCCTCTTCCCTTCCTCTTCCGTCATTCCCGACGTTAGTAATCGGGAATCCATCCTCTCTTCCCCCGCATTCACAGAGACGCCGCCGGGCGCGGGCGTCCGAACAGCCGGGCGCCCCACACGCCGATTTCGTACAACACGATGAGCGGCACGGCCATCAGGAGCATGGTGAACAGCGTGGTGTCGGGCGTGATGACCGCCGACAGAATCAGCGCCAGCATCGCTGCGTGACGCCGGTAACGAACCAACTGCCCGGCCGACACCAGCCCGGCCCGCGCCAGCAGGGAGAGCGCCAGCGGAATTTCAAACGCGAATCCAAACGCCAGCAGAAACTTCACGTTGAAATCCACGTA
Organism: Nitrospirales bacterium; assembly: GCA_020027205.1. Taxonomy (GTDB): domain Bacteria; phylum Nitrospirota; class Nitrospiria; order Nitrospirales; family UBA8639; genus Bin75. The sequence goes on from JAHRAQ010000020.1 coordinate 5,972, forward strand.
GGTGCCCACGGCCAGTTCGGGTTTCAGTTCGCGTTCGAGGCCGAAGGACACAAAAAAATCAATCACCAGCGGGAGGATGACGACGTTGCAGAACGCCAGGCCCAGCGCGAAAAATCCGGTGGCGAGCAGAAAACACGGGAACCCCCACCGCCGTTCGCCGGGCAGCAGGGCCGGCTGCACCACCTTCCAGAACTGATGCAGCATGACCGGCAAACTGACCACAATCGCGGCCAGAAAAGAAATTTTGACGGACGCCAGCAGGGCTTCCGCCGGGCCGTAAAACAGCAAATCATCCGCAAAGGGCCGCTTGAACCACGCAATCAACTCGGCGGACATCGAAAACATCGCCACGAACGCCGCCAGCACCGTCGCGCCGACAATCAGCAACCGCCGCTTCACCGCGCGGATATGCCGGGCCAACGGATGCGCGAACGTCGTCATGAATGGCCGCCGTGTCTCAATGGAAAATCCCGTCCGTCACCCGCCGCCTGTGTCCGTCATTCCCACCGCCGTCATTCCCGACATTTTCTTTCCGTCTTTCCGTTATTCTCCCGCCGTCATTCTCTCCGCCGCCGTCGTCATCGTCATTCCCGCCTTTTTCTTTCCGTCATTCCCGACATTAGTAATCGGGAATCCATCCTTCAGTTGCATTGTCTTTTCTTCCGTCCTGCCATTAACATCTTTCGGATGGATTCCGCGCACCCACCATTCTCCTGCCATTGAACATCGTCGACGCGGAATGACAGAAGGAAGGCTACCCGCCACCGCTGCTACCGTTGCCCACCGCCGTCACCCGCCGCCACCACCGCCACCGCTGCTGCCGCCGTCGTCATTGGCCGCGCGGGACGTCGACACGGGGGCGTGGCGCGCGCGCCGGTCGCCGGCACGGCTCCGCGCCTTCGCGACGTTCCCCGCGGGCATGTTCCGTCCAACGCATCAGAATCGCATCCTCGTCGGGCTTTGTATAGTAGGCCCGGCGGCGGCTGTACGGCTCAAATCCCAGGGATCGATACAACGCGCCCGCCGCGTGGTTGCCCGCCCGCACTTCCAGCAGCGCGCGTGTGGCGCCGGACGCGCGCCCGTCCCGCAACGCGCGCCGCACCAGATGCCCGGCCAGGCCCCGCCGCCGATGCGCCGGCCGCACCGCCACGTTCATCAGCCGCACTTCCTCGAAGACCATCCAGTAACAGACGTAGCCGAGCAACCCGTGGTGCGCGCCGCCGCCCGGATGCACGGCGCCGAGGAACCGGCTGAACGGATTGCCCCGCAACTCCGCCTCGAACATCGCCGTCGTCCAGGGGTCCGCAAACGATTCGCGTTCCACGGCCAGAACGTCATCCAAATCGGCGAGGCCCAGCGGCCGCACGCGCACACCCGCGCCGAACCTCGATGCCGCGCCGGTCGTCATCGTCGCGTCGTGACGCATGGCGCCATGAAGCATGACGCCGCAAAAAACGGCGCCATAAAAAATCGTGCCATGAAAAATCGTGCCGTCAGGACGACGCGCGCCGCCCGTGCTTCAAGTCCCATTGCCGTTCCGCCTCCGACGGCTGCGCGTAACGCGGCGTGACGCGGGGACCGGCAAAGACGCCGGCGCGAAACAACGCCATGCCGGCCAGCCCGACCTCCACGGCGGAAGCCCGCGCCGCCCCCGACGCGCCGGGGACGGCCAACTCGCCCAACGCCTCCGCGAACGCAGTTTGATGACGCAGCCAGCCTTCTCCAAACAGCATCGTCGGCTGTCGAATCTCCGCCGCCACGTCCCGCACCGTCCCCACCCGGTCGTCCGTCAGGCGCACCGGATGCCCGTCCCGCCACTCAAACCGCGCCCAATAAACGTCTTTGGCCCGCGCCGCCAGCATCGGGCACAACGGGAAAGATTCTGCGCCAGCCTCCGCGCCGACGTTCGCGCCGACGTTCGCGCCGGCCTCTGCGTCAACCTCCGTGTCAACCACCGGCCGCTCACACCATGCCATGGCTTCCAGCGTCGGCACGGTCACAAGCGGCAGGCCCGTGACGAGGCGCAATCCTAGCATAGTCGCCAGCCCCGCGCGCAAACCCGTGAACGACCCCGGCCCCGCCGACACGGCCAGTCCTTCGACAACCGACAACGACCATTGCAACGACTCCAACAAGTTGTGAATGGCCGGCAGCAGCGCGCCGGAATGTCCGGCGCCGTCGTCACAACTGTCATGCGCCAGCACCGCCGCGTCATCCATGAGCGCCACGCTGCGGCACCGCGTGGAGGTGTCGACGGCCAGGATTTTCATCGCGCCACGTCGCGGAGCGGCGAGATGACCGCGGCCGCGCCGGCGCCCCGCATCCGAAACGCCCGCTCCGGCAACGGCACGTTGACGGCCAGTTCCAGAAACGTCAGTTCCACCGACGCCGGCGTGGCGGCATTCGTGGCGTTGATGACGAAAGGCAGCGGCAGTGGTGGCGATGACGGCGATGACGGTGACGGTGGTGACGGCGACGGTAGCGGTGGCGGTGACGGTGACGGTGACGTCGACAGTGGCGATGACGGTGCCCGTTCGCCAACAACGGTTCGACGTTCGCGCGCGGCGCCGGCGCGCCCGTCGGGCACGGGTCGAAAATCCGACGCCGAGAGCGCGAGGCGGGTTTCGTCCTCCGCCGTGCGATATTCAACGGCGCGCAGGTGCGCCGAATGTCGGTCCACCCACACATGCTGAACGTGCTGACGGAGACCGGACGGACCGGACGGGCCGGACGGGGCATCCGGGACGGTCAAAAACGGAAACGCCGAGGGAGAACCGCTGTAGCGGTAGGCGTCGCCGTCAATCCGAACGTCGGGAGACAGCCCGGACGGGAGCGCTTTTCCCAGAAGAAGTTCCACCGCGCGCAGACTCAACCGAATCGGCACACTCACGTCGCCGAGACGGGGCAACTCCGCCGCGCGCCCGACCAGCACGTCCCGGCGTTCCGGCACGCGCAACTCGTAAGCGCGGTCGCGCAGCAGGAAATCAAACACCGTGCCGCCGGCGCGCGTCACCCCGGTCACACGAACAACATCCGGGCGACGGTAGAACAGCGTCCCGTGAATGCGGCGCGACCAGGGCACGCGCCCCCCGCGCACGTCGGCCTGAAACAACCCCTTCAGCGTGTGAATCCGCGCCTCGCGCGCGCGGAGGGCCGCCAGCGTTTCTTCGGTCTCTCGCGCATCCGGCGCGACGGAGAGCGGAGGCGGCGTCGAAACCGGCGCCCCGGCGCAACCTGCGAGCGCAAAGCACAACGCCCCCGCGACAAGCGTGGCAGGCCACGGAGAACAAGAAGACCGGTGATGAATCCAACAGCGCATGACACGAATGACGGGATGAACATTCACGGATGACGGATGAACGTTGTCCGACGCCGCCCATTCCTGACACACAACGCCGACACTCGGCAAGCACGCGATGACGATGATTCCGATGCCGTTGCCGCTGTTGCCGTCGTTGCCGCCGCCCGCCACCGGCCGCCACCGCCATCCCCCTCCGTCATCCCCCTCCGTCATCCCCCTCCGTCATTCCCCTCCGTCATTCCCGACATCTTTAGTCGGGAAGTATTTGCCAAAGGCAAATGCTCCGAAGGTCCATCCTTCAGTTATTTTTCTTTGGTGAGGACAAGGAAAAAGAAGGATGGATTCCCGATTACTAACGCCTGCCCCCGACGTTCCCATTCGGGGGTCGGGAATGACGGAAGGAGGGGAAGGGAATGACAGAAAGAGGGGAATCCGAAAATGGCGCCAACATCAGGCAGACGTCATGACGTGTTCCAGAACTTCATCCACGGCGCGGACTCCGTGAAGCGTCATCCCGTGCCGGCCTGCCTGGTCGGTGATGTTCCCCTGCGGCAGCACGCACCGCCGGAATCCCAACTTGACGGCTTCGCGAATCCGCAACCCCACCTGGCTGACGGGGCGCAGTTCCCCTCCCAGGCCGACTTCCCCCAGCCAGCACGTCTGCCCGTCCAGCGCATGGTCGCGGAAACTGGAGATGACGGCGGCGATGATGCCCGCGTCGATGGCGGGTTCGTCGATGCGGAGACCGCCCACCACGTTGAGATACACGTCGTGCCCGGACAGATGCAGGCCCAGCCGTTTTTCCAGCACGGCCAGAAGAAGCGCCACGCGATTGCCGTCCACGCCGTTGGCCATGCGCCGGGGCATCGCGTAGCCCGTCGAGGTGACCAGGGCCTGGAGTTCCACGAGAATCGGCCGGCTCCCCTCCAGACTCGACACCACGGCCGAGCCGGCGCTGTCGTCGGGCCGGCCCGCCAGAAACAGTTCGGACGGATTCGCCACTTCCCGCAGGCCGTGTTCGTGCATTTCGAACACGCCGATTTCATCGCTCGCGCCGAACCGGTTTTTCACGGCCCGCAGAATGCGGTACGTCTGACTTTTGTCGCCCTCAAAATACAGCACCGTGTCCACCAGATGTTCGAGCAGCCGGGGCCCGGCGATCACCCCTTCCTTTGTGACGTGGCCGATGACAAACACCGGCACGCCCGTCCGCTTGGCGTAGCGCATGAGCCGGCAGGCCACTTCCTGCACCTGGCTGACCGTGCCGGGCGCGGACGTAATATCATCGGCGTAGACCGTCTGAATGGAATCCACGACCAGGGCCGCCGGCCGCAGGGTGTCCGCCGACTTGAGCAGGATTTCCAGCGAGGTTTCCGCCAGCACGTACAACGAGGGCGAGTGAATGTCCAGCCGCTCCCCGCGCATCTTCATCTGCCGGGCGGACTCCTCGCCCGACACGTACAACACCGGCCGGTCGTCCGTTTGCAGGCACGGCAACACCTGAAGCAGCAGTGTCGTTTTTCCAATGCCGGGGTCGCCGCCGACCAGCACGATGGAACCGGGCACCACCCCGCCGCCCAGCACGCGGTCGAATTCCGTCAGCCCCGTTTCCAGACGCGCGTCGCCGGTCACGGCCACGTCGGTCATCGGCACGGCCTCGGCCTGTTCCGCCACCGCCCGCTTGCCATGCGCGTCGCCGGCGCGCCGCAGGGTCGTTTCCTCTTTCAGGGAATTCCATTGCCCGCACTCCGGGCACCGGCCCGCCCATCGGGGCGTCTGGGAGCCGCAGGACTGGCAGGCAAATATGGTGCGTGCTTTTGCGGATTTCATAGGCAGGGATGCACGGGCGCGCGCCGCCCGCCGCGGTCAGAGATGCTGGCGAACTTCGTCCCACGCCCGCACAAGTCTGGCGCGGCGCGGATAGGGATTTTTTTCCATCGGGTCGGGGAAGATGACGGTTTTGAGCCGTTGTTTCACCAGCGTCTGCGCAAAGTCGCGCGTGCGTCCGATGCCGGCTTCCAGATTGTCCCACCCGCCGGTTTTTAATTCTTCCATCAACGCCAGCAGAGCCTCGGCCGTCTGCGGCACCGCTCTGGCAATCCCCACGGGGAACCCATGCCGGCGCAGCCAGTCGCGGGTTTCATGCCGGGCCGTGTCCCCGTCGTGCAGATACAGCACGTTGTAATAAAACTCGGCCAGTTTGACGAGAGCATGACGGGCCTCGTCGCGGGGCGGGCCGAGGGGTGTGCGGGACGCGGCAAACGGAAGCGCGGGCAACGGAAGGTCGGGCAGCGGATTCACCACCGGGGCGGGGCGTTGCGCCAGCGTGACCACGTCCACCAGAAGAATCGGGCGGCGGCGTTCCCATGACGCCAGATTGCCGGCGCCTTCCGCCGGGGCCACGCGCGGGCCGGACGCCACCGTCGCGACAATCGGATGATTGCCCCGCATGTGGGTGGTGAACTGGAGAAAGGCCCGCCCGTCGCCGCCGGTCAGCGCCGTGCCGGCGTGACGGTCCCGCACCGCAAAGGCTATCGTCTCCCCGCCCAGGCCCTTGACGCCCAGCAGGCCCTCTTCGACCAACCGCGCCTTCAGCGTGACGGACGTGCCGGGACGGGCCAGAACGTCTTCGACAATCAGACGCCCGGTGATTTTTTCTTTGGCCGCGACGGCGGCGGGCGGCGCGGCGATGGTCAGCGCAAGGCCGAGTCCCGCAAGCGCCAGGAACGGCGCCGGGATCAATTTCTCAAGTTCTGCTTGAACATTGAACGCCGGGCGCCGGCGGTCGCTAATCGAGGTTTCGCTTGCGCCGTTCTTCCTCATACGTCTTCCGATACAGGACGTCCCATTCCGCCGAGCCTTCGGGCACGCGGCGGGAATAGGACGCCAGCCGCGCCCGCACCTGTTCGTCAATCCGGGCCTCCACGGCCATCGCGTCCGCGAGCACGCGCTTGATTTCCATGAACGCCCGTTCGGCGTCGCCGCGAATCCCGCCGTCGGTGGTCTGCCGCAACGCCTGAAGCATCACCTGCGCCAGGCGGGTTTGTTTGTCTTCGGAGAGCCATGCACCCATGTGACGGACCGGCGGCGCGGGCGGCGCAAGGCGCGGCGGTGAGACGGCCCTTACAGCGCCAGCCCGCGGTCTTTGACCAGTTTGCGTTTCACCATTTCAAACGTCCGTTGATAATCGGACCGGCGGCTTTGGAACTCCGCGTCGAACTGTTTCAGGAGCGTCCGCACTTCGGCGTCCAGCCGGTCTTCCACGGACAATTCCTCGTCCATGGCCTTGATCAACACCTCCGTCAGCCGGGCCGGCGAGCCGGTCGCGGTGACCTCCAGCAACCCCCGCGTCCGCAGACGCTCCACCGTGGCCGCCGCCAGCGTTCGCACGCGGGATTTGGTCAGTCGCACCGCGCGTCAGACCTTCTTGTCGATTTTCATTGTCGTGGCGCCGGCGACCCGGCGAAACACGCCGGGGTCGTCAAGCAGCCGGCCGACCACGTTGACCCGGTCGGCGGGCACGGGGTCGTCGCCGATGCTCATGGGCGTCGGCCCCAGAAACACGGCCAGCATCCCGCCCGGCCCCCACAGCGCCACGTCCCCGACCTTGACGTTCGTCGTCGCCGTTTCCCGGTGATCTTTGACCGCCGGAATCCGGCAATACACTTCCTCGCCCCACTGATTCAACGCCGCCTCGACGGGCAACGCCTCGTAGATCCCGTTCGCCGTGCGCGTGGGTTTCAGTTCGGCCTCCGCCGTGACACCGCCGATGGTAATGGTAATCCGCCTGGGTTCCGGTTCCATATCCGTCCGATGCGCATAACGCCGCCGCGTCCCGCCGCCACGCCCGCCCGGACTGTAGCCGTTCCCCAACGCGAACGCAAGAATCCGCACACCCGCTGTGAGCGGCATCCTTCGTCACGTCACGCCGTCGTCATTCAATGGCGGGACGGGGAAACTGAAGGATGGATTCCCGATTAAAAATGTCGGGAATGACGGAAGGAAGGGCGGGCGGGAATGACGACGGACGCGGGCATGATGGAGGGGAATACGGGCGTGACGGAGAGGGATGCGAGGACGACGGCATGTGTCCCCCCTCCGTCATTCCCGACGTCTTTTGTCGGAAATCCATCCTGATTTCCGTCATTCCGCGTCGACGGTGTCCAATGGCAGGGGAATCGTGGGCGCGCGGAATCCATCCGTAAGATGCCAAGGGCAGGACAGGAAAAAGGATAATACAAAAGAAGGATGGATTCCCGATTACTAACGTCGGGAATGACGGACGGGAGGGGATGCGGGAAGTATTTGCCAACGGCAAATCTCTGAAGATGACGGAAAGAAGGGACGTGCAAGGACATGCAAGGACATGCAAGGACGTGCGGGGACGCATGGAGAACGCCCCGTCACCGGCCTGTGGCGGGGCGTCTGGGGAGCGCAAGAAACGCGCCGTTATTGGCCTGGGTCACTTCGCGCATCAGCGTGGCGAACGGCAGAGGGAACTGTTTGGAGACAAAGCCGATGCCGTGAACGCGGACTTTGGATTTGCCGGTGACGCGGTTGGTGTTGAGGTGCCGGAGCGTCGCCAGCACCTCGTCGTACGTGTTCCCGCTGTAGTCGTCGCCGAAAATATAAATGGCCGTTTTGCCTTTCTGCGTCGCATAAGTGCGGAGCGCCACCTCCAGCCCCTCAACGGGACTGCTGTTGGAAAAAGGCCGCCAGTGACGCATCACCTTCATAATGCTCTTGCGCCGCCTCGGCGTGTCGGCGATCCATTTCTTTTTGTAGGCGCCGATAAGATACCCGCCGTTGTCGTTCAGCACCTGAAACCCGCGCACCTTCGGATGGATGTCCAGGACGTGGCCCACCGTCTCCATGACCTGCGGCCAGATTTCCTGCATACTGCCGGACGTGTCGATGATGAAAATGACGTATTCGCTGTCCACGGGAATGCCCCCGACGGCGGGGTCGCGCGCCAGAACCGGCGCGCGCGCCTCAATCGTGGCGCGCGTGAGCGATTCCCTGACCCGCTCAAGCCCGCGGGTTTTCTCCCGCAGATTCGCCAGTTGCCGTTCGGCATCGACCATCTCGCGGGCCGGCGTCTCCGCATTCGCGGATGTGCCGGACGCCGCCGCGCGCGCGCGCAGGGCATCCCATTGCGCCCGCAGGCGGGCGACCGTCTCCTCGAGTCGTGAGATATCCGGCGTCCGCGCCGGCGCAGACACGACGGCGTCGACGCTCTGCAACCCCGGTTTGGAAAGAATCAGCAGCAGAATAACCGCGCCGAAGCCGCATGTGATGACGTCGAGAAACCCCAGGCCGGCCCCCTGCATGGACGGCCGGGACGCCTTCACGGCCAGCCCGCCGCCGGCGCCAGCAGCATCCCGCCGGCCAGCGCGGTCCACCGCCAGTAGGACGGGGCCGCCTCCGGGTCGCCTTCAAGCGGAAGGAGAATGACGTGGACTTTCGCGCCCGCCGGCGCGGAGTGCCGGAGACTCGCGTGGAATAATTTCTTGCGGCAGGCGCCGCTGATACGGGTCGCGGATTTTCCGCCGCACCCGCCGCCGAACAGGCCGGACGACGCCGACCGCTGCGTGGGCAGTCCGTCCGTCACCACGTACAGGTCCGTCACCGCCGGCGACAGTTCGCCGATTTTTTGCAACCCGGATTCCAGATTGGTCGCCCCGGTCGGCACCAGTTCGTACAGTTCCGCGAACAACGCCTTCAGCGTCGCGGCGTCGCGGCCGTCGGCCCAGCCGCCGCCGTGCAGCGCCGAGGCCCGGTCGTTAAACGCCGTCACGGCGACCTTGCTCTGTTCGGGAAGCCGGTGCAGCAGCCATCGAACCGTGCGGAGCGCGCGCCGCCACTTCGGCCCCTTCCGCTTCTCCGCGTCCGTGCCGACTTTGCGGGAAATGATGTCAATGAGCCGATGATCGGTCATGGACGCGCTGCGGTCCAGCAGAATCGCAATGCGCCGGCCTTCGACCTTCAGCCCGAGCAGGTATTGTTCTTCGCCTTTCCGGGATTCCTCCACCACGTCGCGGGCCTGGGCCGGTTCGATGGATTCCACTTCCCGCCGCAGGGATTCGTGGACGGTTTCGGCCTGTGTGATGTCCCGTTTCAACGCGGCGAGCCGCGTCCGGTCGGCGGCCGCCCGCGTGGCCCGCACCCGCCGTTCCCGGCTCTGCCGGCGCGCCTCCGCAATCCGCGCGGTGAGCAGGGCGGCGTCCCGGCGCAACGCCGCAACCGCCGTGTCGTCGGCGGCCATGGCGGGTTGTTCCGCGGCAACGGGCCGGGGCATCAGTTCGACATGGCGCTTCACAATCAGGAACAGGAGGATGGTCGCGCCCAGCCCGCACGCCATCACGTCGAGAAACGCCATCTGGCTCCCCTCCTGTCGTCGTCCAAGGCGCAACGGATTACCGGCTGATGCGTTTGAGCAGGCACTCTTCGCAATACGTTTGAATGTCGATCAGGCGCCGGTCCTGCGCGCGCTGGAGGACGTGCAGCAGCAGCATCAGCAGCAGACTCGCCAGCAGGGCCACCAGCGTGGAATTGAACGCGGTGCCCAGACTGGCGGTCATCCCCGCGATGTCACCGGCCAGCGCGTCTTCGGCCTGCGACAGGGCCTGCCCGATGCCCCGGACGGTCCCGATGAAACCGATGGACGGGATCGCCCAGATGATGTACCGGATCATCGCGTTGTCGGCTTCCAGCCGCATCCCCAGCGCCTCGATGCTCGTCTGAATGGCGTCGGAGGTGTTTTGCACGTCCCCGGTAATCTGGTATCGGCGAAGGCTCGCCTTCAGCGTTTCCATCAACTGCGACCGGCCCATCTCCTCCGGCAACTGTTCAAGCGCGTCGAGCGTCCCGGTCAGCGGGACGCGGCTTTCATCGGCTTCCCGGAAGACGTCGACTTCAAAAAGATATTGCTCCGACGAGAGCGCCCACATCCGCATCGCGATTCTGATCGCGCAGAAGACCATGAGAATCAGGCAGACTTCCTGCTCCCAGTCCATGAGGATCACCGCCCATTCCCTCGGCGCGGCCTGCCCCGCCAGCCGCGCCGCCTCCAGGGCGGCATCGGCCGCCGGCCGGATGACCCGGACATAGAACAGATGAATGCCGCCGCCGGCGACGGCAAAAATGGCAAAGACCCGCATCAACTCGTTCATATTAAATATCCACCGGGAACCCGGCGGGCGCGTTCAGGCTGATCGCCGGCCGCTCCTCCTGCCGGGCCGCCCCTTCACGCCGCGCGCCGAACACGGCGGCCACCAGCGCCAGCGCCACGGCCATGCCGATGATGATTCGAACACGTCGAAGTCCGCGAACTCGATGCACGTTATGATCCTCCGTCAAGATATCGAACAATGCGAAACCCCAGGTCGGGATTCGGGTCGCGGCTCCCGGCCCGGTACGCGGCGCGCAATTCGCCGAGTTCGCCCGAACGCCAGTTTGAGCCTTTGATCGTATGTCGACCGCCCGGCCCGGCCTCCAGAGGGTCGGTCTCCACGCGGCCCTCCGGCGGCGGCCGCAGGTCGTAGGGATCATGCGTCCACTCGCTCGCGTTGCCGGCAAGGTCGTGCAGCCCCGAGGCGTTGGCCGCGAAGATGCCGACGTCGGTCAGCCGCGCGGCCCCGTCGTGATAGCGGGGGATGTAGACGGGCACCGTCCCTTTCGCCGATTCGTCGGCCAGGTTGCCGCTCCCCTCCGGCACGCGGGTCTCGTCGCCCCAGGGAAAACGGGTTTGGACGCGGCGCCCGGCCTTGCGGGCCAGCCATTCCCATTCGGCTTCGGTCGGGAGACGGTAGCCGTCCGCGTCCGCGCGGCTGCCGACGTGACGGCCGGCCTCAAACTGATACACGGGCGCCAGCCCCTCCTGCCGGCTCAACCAGTTGCAAAACCGGGCGGCGTCCTCCCACGTCACGCCAGTGACGGGACGGCGGTCGGCCGCCGGCGGCTGTTCGGGATGGGTGAACCGCCGGTACTGGCCGGTCGTGACTTCATGCGTCCCGGCATAAAACGCCCGCGTCAGCCGGACGTCGCGCAGGAACTCATTGGCCCGCCGGCCGCGTTCCCCGCGCGGCGTGCCCAGCCTGACCGTCCCCGGATTCCGAAACAGTTTTAACTCGACCCCGACGCTGTTGGCATATCGCGGCGGCGCCGTGTCGCGCCGAGATTGTACTTCGGGGGTCAGCGTCACGCGCAGGTCGTGTTCCGCGTCCGGTTCCGGCGTGAGTGTGCGCGTCACGGCCCGGTAGCCGTCGCGCGTCAGGCGAATCGTGTGCGGCGCCGCCGGCAGCGTCAGGCGCATCGGCGTCCGGCCCACGGCGGCGCCGTCGACGGCAATCTCGGCGTCGGGCGCGGAGCGCACGCGCACCGTGCCGAACGTGGGGGTCAACGCCAATTCGATGCGGCGCCGCTCGCCCGGTTCCAGCGTGAACGCCGTGTCCAGCGGCGCGTACCCCGGCCGCGTGTATCGCGCCCGGTGCTCGAGACCGGCGGGCAGATGCAGAGTCTCCGAGATGGACACGGCCCGCCCGTTGACGGACAACACGCCGCCGGCGGGCGACAGGACAAAGGAGGCCGTGGCGGACGCGCGGACCAGCCGGTAATGCCGCGTCACCGTCGGCGCGGCATGGGTAATCCGCACCGTCTCGGCGCGGGTCTCATACCCGTCGCGGGCCAGACGCAAGTCATGGACGCCGCCGGGCGCGTCCAACGTCAACGGCGTGGTTCCGACCGCCTCGCCGTTTCGCGTCACCGTGGCCGCGTCCGGTTCCGAGGTGATCTTCATCCGCCCCTTGACGCGCGCCGGCGACAGATGAACGTCGAACGCCGCGCCGCGCCGCGCCGTCACCGTCCGCGAGACCGGCGCGTAATGGGGATGCCGCGCTTCCACGGTGTAGTCGCCGTCACGGAGTTCCGTGTCGAACCGCGCGCCTTCCATGACAAACGCGCCGTCAAGAAACCACCGGGTCTTCGCCTCGTTCGCGTCGGTCGTCGCGCGCAACGCGGCCAGACGTTCGCGCAGGACGACGTCCACGCGCCCGCGGGTTCCCGCCGCCTCGGTGACGGCCACCTCTTCGTCGGCAAACCCCTCGGCGCCGACCCGCAGCGTCAGCGGCCCGCGCACGGCCCAGACCGTCGTCCCCCAGGCCGCGCCGGCCCCGTCGACGACCGTCACGGCGGCGGTCGCCACGGCGGCGGAGGGCGCGACCGCCACGTCAATCCGATACACCCACGCCGCAAACAACGCAGTCACACCGGCCACGGCGGCCATGACCGCCGCCGACAGCGCCGCCGTCCGAATGACGCGCCGACGGCGCCGCTTTGCCGCCGTCAGTTGATGTTCAAATTCGTTCATCGCAGACGACTCGCACTTCCGCCGCCGCGCCGTCCCCGGAGGAGACGTTCACGGCGACCAGTTTGGAGCGGTAGCCCTTGCGCGTACCTTCGAAGACGTAGGCGCCGGGACGCAACTCGATGACGCGCTGATCGATCCGTCCGATGACGCCGACGCCACGAATGCCGATCTCGGTCTGATTATCCGACAGGACCCGAATCGGCACCGGCGTCTGCCCGGCGCGCACGGCGCGTGCCAACGCGGCGTGGCCGGCCGTCAGCCGGGGGCTGTGCTCCAACAGCGGCGCCGCGTCACGCAACGTCCGGCGCGCCGCCTCGGCGACGGCGGGCGTGCCGAGCCGGTCGGGGCGGGACAGAAAATCATCCACGGCCTTCTGCGCGTCCGTGACGCGGGACGCAAGATGACGGCCCTCCGCCGCCTCGCGGCGGGTCGGCGTGAGCGCGCCGGCCGCTTCGAACGCGCGCAACGCGGCGGGCCAGTCGTCGCGGGCCGTCGCGCGCGCGGCGTCGGCCAGATGCCGGTCACGGTCACGGGATGTCGTGAACGCGGCCAGGCCGGTTTTGAGTCGGCGTGTTTCTTCATGGTGCGGCCGCCGGCGTTCGGCCTCGGCCAGCGCCCGCGCCGCAGAGTCCGGGTCGGCGTCGTCCACGGCGCGCCACCCACGGGCAATGACCTGCCCGAACTCCCGTTCGCGCAGGTGTTCGTCAATCGCCCGCAAGCGCGACTGAACGCCGGCGTCGCTCGAATCGCGTTCGGCGAGACGCCGCAGGGCCGCCTGTTCGGCGTGAAAATCTCCGGCGGCGCGCGCCCGCTCCGCCTTCTCCCGGTCGGCCAGCGCCTCCGGCAGTTGCTTGATGCGCGCGGCCCATTGTTTCGCGTCCGCCCCGCCGGGCCATTGCTCCCGCGCCTGGGTGATGTGGAGTTGAGCCGTCTCCGCGTCGTCGGCGTCATAGGCCGCCTTTGCCGCACGGACCCGGCGTTGATAATGAGCCTTCGCGTCGCGCAGGACGTCCGCGGCTTCCCGCGCCGCGTCGTTCAGCAACCGGTGCGCCGCGTCCGCGTCGCCGTCATCGAACGCGGCAAGCGCTTTCTGTTTGTTCAGGGCAATCCGCGCGCGGGCGGCGCGCGGGCCGGGCACGGGCGCGCTGTTGATCCGGGCAAGGTCGACTTCCCGCGTGCGTTCAAACTCGCGGAGCGCCGCCTGAAACCGCGCCCGCCGGTCTTCCGCGTCGGCGGCGGCGTTCCCGGACGGCGGCGTTGTCGAGGACGTCACCGGCGGCGGCGTTGCGTTCGAGGGAGTCGGCGGCGTGCCGGTCGTCGATGACGGTGGCGCAGAATCCGAGGACGTCGTCACCGGGGTCGATGCGGACGGCGGGGCCGTGTCGTCCGGGGCGTCATGCCGTGCCAGATACAATCCCAGCCACAGTCCCCCGCCGGCGACGGCGGCCAGCAGTACGCCGCCTCCCACGCCCAGCAGGAGACGCCGCCAGCCGGAGGCCCGGCGGTCACGGGCCTGCGTAATCCGGCTGTGGAGCGGGCTGTGTTCCTGTTCCTGTCCCTCGTTCACCGAAGTGGTATCTTCGTCTCCGGGACGCGTTCGGCGGCGTAGATTTTCCGAAGAAAGGCCCGCCACTGCCGAAATTGCTCGTTCGCATCGCCGGTCAGTTCCGCGGTCGTCCCTTCAAGTTCGATGTTCTGCGGCGTCACTTCGATGTTCAGCGACTCGCCGAGTTCCGACAGCACGTCGGCGTGGACTTCCCCTTCGGCGCTGCTCTTGAAACTTTCACTCAACGCATAGACTCCGCCGAGACCGGCGGCGACCCCGCCGAGGGCGACCGCTTTGCCGGTGTTGCCGCCGGCCACGACGCCGCCCAGCACGGCCGCGGCGCCGAGCGTCGCCAACCCGAGGCCGGCGGCGCGCTGCCAGAACGCGGAGGATTCCGCTTCCCGCCGGCCCTTGGAGGCGAGCAGGGCATGTTCCTGCCAGGCCGTGTAACTCGCGTCGGTGTGCTGCACAAAGCCGGCGTAGTGGCGCTGCATCCGATTCATGAACAGCCCGTCCTGCACACGGATGGCGCGCGTCCGCGCCAGCATGGGGTCGTCCCGGTCCGGCAGCGCCGTCAGCGTGTAGGACTGCCCGTCCCGCCGAAGGTAGTTCGAAAACGATTCCCCGGAAAACGTTTCGGCAAACCGGAGTTCGGCGATGCGGCGCAACTCCGTCAGGTCACGATCCGGCCGCTCCCTGACCATCTCCGCGACGTCCTGCGCCGCGCGCTGCATCACGGGGCGGTAGGGGTCCTTGCCTTCGTTGCGGGGGTCTTCCCAGAAATGCTCTTTCACGCGGTGTTCGTACCGGCGGGTCATCCATCGGGTGCCGCCGATGTCCGTGGCGGTCACCTCAATTTCCACGTCTTCGCCGGTGGATTGCAGAATGCGGCCGATGACGTAGAGGTCGCCGGTGGCCGCCGTCGTGGGCGTCACATGGACGTCACCGAAGACGCCGGTGTGTTGCAATTCGTCCTGAAGGGCGATGGCAAAACGATTGGCCTCGGCGCGGCGCAGTTCCGGCCAGACCCCGGCGTCCTCGTAGTCATCCGGGTCTTCGGGAATGCCGGGGTCAAAGACCGGCACGATGACGTCAAGCCGAACGCCTTCATAGGGCGCCGGCGCGTCGGCGGCGACGGCTTCGATATTCGGCCCCACCGGCCCCACCGCAGGCCCGGACGCCACACCGGCACACCCGGCCGGCAGCATCAACGCCGCCGCCGCAAGAAAGTTATTCAGACGATTCCGGCGCATCGGCGTCCTGGTCCCCCGTGAACGGCTTGAGCGGCAGCCCTTTGTACCGGCGGTATTCGTTCCACAGACGGGCTTTCTTTTCCGGGTCGGATTCGTTCATGGCCGCCCGGCGGATTTGCGCTTCGAGTCTGCTGTCGTTGTCCGGGCCGGACGACCCGCCGCGCCGCAGGGCCAGAATGTCTTTGGGAACCTGCCCCGACGCCGTGCCCCCTGCCAACCCCTTGCCGCCGGGTTTCGATTTCGCGGACGGGGCCTCCGCCGGCGCCCTGGTGCCCTCCATGCCGGCCGCCGGTACGGATTCGATGGACGCGCCGGCCACGTTCCGTTTCGCGCCGACCTGGCTGCCCTGTTCACCCTGACCGCTCTGTCTGCCGCCGCCCGCGCGCGGCCCGTCACCGGTACCGCCGGCGCCGGTCACGCCCGCACCGGCGCTGCCGGATGCCGTGGCGCCGCCGCCCGCGCTGTTCGAACCGCCGGCGCCGGTCACGTCCGCGTTCCGCTGGTCTTGTTCAAACCGGGCCAGCGATTCGTGGAACTCCCTGTCCATGTCGGCGATTTTTTCTTCCCGTGTGCGCAAGTCCCCGCCGGCGTCGTCATGCGCCTTGCGCGAACGACTGTCGAGAGGAGCGGACTCGGACATCGCTTCGGAGGCGGATGCCGTCGGCGCACCTTCACCGGCAGTCGGCGGCATTTGTTCCGGCGCAGTGTGATTTTGAGCCGTGTTGTTTTGAGCGGTTTGACTTTGAGCGTTTTGACTTTGTGTGGTTTGACTCTGGGCGATGTGATGCTGGGCGGTTTGACTCTGGGCGGTTTGACTCTGCGGCATTTGACCCGGCGAAATCCCGCCTTGCGGAGTCCGACCCGCCGGCGTGGGCATGGCGCCGCCGCCGCAGGATGTCAGCAACAACGCGCAGACAAGCAGGCAAGCCGCCGGCCGGCGCCGCCTCATCGGGATACGCTCACCACATTCCGACATGAGTCCCTCTCCGCCATAGATTGCTCTGCCCGGACGGGCGCCGCCCCCGCCACACTTCGTTAAATCATGCCACATTCGCCGCCACGGATACAAGGCCGCCACGCCAGCCCCTCCGTCATTCCGCGTCGACGAGGCCATTGGCCGGAGAACCGTGGGGGCGCGGAATCCATCCTTAACGTACCAACAGGCGGAACAGGAAAAGGACGATGCAACGGAAGGGACTTACAAAGAATAGTTGACACACCTTATTTCTTCCGTTTTCGCGCCTTCCGTTTCGGCGGTTTGGTTTTCGGGTCATACGCCGCGACCCGTTTGGCGAGCGTCTCAAGGGCGTGTTGGAC
>JAHRAQ010000011.1 GCA_020027205.1 Nitrospirales bacterium
TGATAGGCGTTGATGGTGGATTTTGATGTCGCGTGTTTCCGGTTGCCTTGCGTCATGCCGTCTCCTTTCTCAATCAATAATCGGCATTCTAGCAAGGGCGGTCTGCGAAGTCAAGTAAATAATTCCCTTCTGTTTCCTTGTTCCACCCGAGACGCGGGAAAAAAACAACTGAAAGATGGATTCCCGAATGAAAACGTCGGGAATGACGGAGGTCGGCACCGAGATCAACGGGCGCGTGCTTATGGATTCCCGAATGACAACATCGGGAATGACGGAAAGGGGTGTCGTGATGAAACTTGCCCGTTTGCCTTCCGTATGCTTGAATACCCGCTCCCGTCCGGCCCCCTACAAGAACAGGAGTGACCGCCGTTCGTGAAAATCCCGTTGTTGGATTTGAAAGCGCAGTTTCGGCAGATCCGTTCGGAAGTGCTGTCGGTCATCGAAAGCGTCTGCGACGAGCAGGGGTTTATCCTGGGTCGGCGGGTTGAGGCGTTTGAGGCGGCCATGGCCGAGTATCTGGGCTGCCGGTACGCCGTCGGCGTGGCGTCGGGGAGCGATGCGCTGCTGTTGTCGCTGATGGCGGCGGGAGTGGAACCCGGCGATGAAGTGCTGACCGTGCCGTTCACGTTTTTTTCCACGGCCGGGGTGGTTTCGCGGCTGCGGGGGGTGCCGGTGTTCATCGATATCCGGCCGGACACCCTGACCATGGACCCCGAACAGATTGAGAAACGCCTCACGCCCCGCACGAAGGCCATTATTCCCGTCCATCTCTTCGGGCAATGCGCCGACATGGAGGCGATCATGGACGTGGCCGACCGGCACGGCGTCAAGGTCATTGAAGATGCCTGTCAGGCCATCGGCGCCGGTCGTCACGGACGCAAAGCCGGGACGTTCGGCTATGCCGGATGCGTGAGTTTTTTTCCGTCGAAAAATCTCGGCGGCATCGGCGACGGTGGCCTGGTGGCCACGAATGACGGGGACCTGCGTGAACAACTTCTCGCGCTGCGGGTGCATGGAAGCCGGTCGGAGTATCACCATGACCACATCGGTCTCAACAGCCGCCTGGATGCCGTCGGGGCGGCGGTCCTGCACGTCAAACTCCGCCACCTGGACGGGTGGAATGCGCAACGGGCCAGGAACGCGGCGTCCTATCAACGCCTGTTCGGGGAGGCCGGACTGGGCGAGCATGTGACGTTGCCCGTGACGGACGCGGGCAATGTCCACGTCTTCAATCAATACACCATCCGCGCCCGCCGCCGCGACGAGTTGATGGCCCACCTGAAGGCGCGTGAGATTGGCCACCGGGTGTATTACCCCGTCCCCCTGCATCTGCAGGAATGTTACCAGCCGCTCGGCTATCAGCACGGCGACCTTCCGGTGTCGGAGCGCATGGCACGGGAAGCGCTGTCCCTCCCGATTTACCCCGAACTGCCCGACGGGCACATGGAGCGGGTGGTCGAGGGCATCGGCGAGTTTTACGCCGGTGTTTCCCCGCGCGGGTGAGACGCCCCCCCCTCCCCCCCCCCCGTCAGCGCGGCGACGCGATGACTTTATGTAACGCGGCGGGTGCGGTGACTGTGGGTGGCGCGGCGAACGCGATGACTTTAGGTAACGCGGTGGGCGCGGTGACTATGGGTAACGCGGCGGGCGCGGTGACCGGGGGTATCGCGCCTGAATGATGCTGCGGAGACCGCCGCGCGCGGTGAAGGTGCCGGTCACGGCGGCCCAGGCGGGGCGGCAGGCGGTCACCACGTCCCGAAGAATCCGGTTGACGGCGTTTTCGTAAAAGATGCCGACGTCGCGGTAGGCATGGATGTACATTTTGAGCGATTTGAGTTCCAGGCAGGCGCGGCGGGGGCGGTAGTGAATCGTGATGACGCCGAAGTCGGGGAGGCGGGTTTTGGGACAGATGGCGGTGTATTCGGGAATCTCGATGGTGATGTCATAGCCGGGAAATTGATTGGGCCACGTCTCCAGCGGCGGGAGCGGTGCGCTGATGCCGGCGGCGGCATGGCGGTCGGTGTACGTGGTGCGTGCGTGAACCCGGCGTGGCATGGCGTTGAGTGTACAGGCAGGGTTGATTTTCCGCAACGGCGTGTGGTGGTTGACGATAGTTGGCGTTCCGTCATTTTCCCCCTCCGTCATTCCCGACGTTTTCAATCGGGAATCCATCCTGTTTTTTCTTCCTCCTGTGGCGGAGAAAAGCAAAGACGAAACGAAGGATGGACCTTCGGAGCATTTGCCGTTGGCAAATACTTCCCGACTAAAGATGTCGGGAATGACGGAAGGGATGACGGAGGGATGGTGGCGGGAATGACGGAAGGGACGGCGACGGCGGCTGTCGGGGCGTGGCGTGGTGTTGGTGCGGATTGAGAAGCGGGGATGGCGTTCGTTATAATAATCTTTTCGTTGCGCGGCGGGGCGGGGAATGTTCGTGCGGGGTCGTGGTCGTCATGATTGAGAGCGATGATTTTGTCAACGCCTTGCGGGAGGCCGGCTTTGATTTTTTTACCGGCGTGCCCGACACGATTCTGGGCGGGATTATCGACGCGTTGAGCCGGCAGCGGCTGTATGTCCCGTCGGTGCGGGAGGATGAAGCCGTGGCGATGGCCGCGGGCGCGTTTCTCGGCGGCAAAGTTCCCGTGGCGCTGATGCAGAACTCCGGCCTGGGCAATGCGCTGAACGTGCTGTTGTCGCTGCATCTGATTTATAAAATTCCATGCCTGCTGATTGTTTCCTGGCGGGGGTTTGAAGGAAAAGACGCGCCGGAGCATCTGGTGATGGGGCGGGCCATGCCGCAGTTGACGGAGGCGGTGGAGATCGCCCATCGAACGCCGTCGCCGGCGACCATGGCGGATGACCTGCGGTGGGCCGGGCGCGCGGTGACGGAACAGCGCGTGCCGGTGGCGTTGTTTCTGAAACAGGGCGTGGTGAAAACGGTGCAGCCGTGATGCGCCGGGCGCCGGTCATGCGAAGGAGTGTGTCCCGCCATGCGGCCTGAAGAAGGCGTGATGCAGAGCAGGGCGCAGGCGATGCACGCGCTGTTCGGCGAGTTGTCCGACCAACCCGTGATTATTTGCAATGGGTTTCCCTCACGCGAAGCGCAGAAAATCCGCGACCGTCCCGGCAATTTTTACATGATCGGTTCCATGGGCGCGGCGGCGTCCATCGGGCTGGGCCTGGCGCTGGCGCAGCCGGACCGGCGGGTGGTGGTGTTCGATGGCGACGGGAACGTCCTGATGGGCCTGGGCACGCTGGCCACCATCGGCGCGCTCAAGCCGGCGAATCTGACTCACGTCGTGCTGGACAACGAGGTCTACGGAACGACCGGCAATCAGCCGTCGTATTCGCGCCTCGTTCGGCTGGACCAGGTGGCCAAGGCGGCGGGGTATGCCACGGTCGAGCGCGTGTGGGAACGGGAAGATATTGTGTATGAATTTAAAGACATGCTGAAACGCGATGGCCCCAATTTTCTGCTGATCAAAGTCAACGAGCAGATCGAGGAGGCGGCGCGGGTGGCGCCGGCGCCGTCCGAAATCACCCGGCGGTTTCGCGCGGCGGTGGGCGCGGAATGACGGTATTCGCCCCCTCCGTCATTCCCGACCCCCGAATGAAAACGTCGGGGGCAGGCATCTTTAGTCGGGAAGTATTTGCCAACGGCAAATGCTCCGAAGGTCCATCTTTCTTTTTCTTTGCCTTAATCAAAGACAAGAAAACAGCAGGATGGATTCCCGACTACTAACGTCGGGAATGACAGAAAGAGAGGATGGCGGGCGTGGCGAAACGAGGCGGCGGGAATGTCCCCCCCTCCGTCATTCCCGACATCTTTAGTCGGGAATCCATCTTTCGGTTGTCTTTCCCTTTGGTTGGGACACGGAAAAACAGCAGGATGGATTCCCGACTACTAACGTCGGGAATGACGGACTTGGGGGATGGATTCCCGACTACTAACGCCTGCCCCCGATCCCCGATTGAAAATGTCGGGGACAGGCGTTTTCAATCGGGGGTCGGGAATGACAGACAGACAGAGAGGCGCGGAATGACAGATAAGGAAGCGGTGCGCGCATGATCCTGCTTAATCCCGGCCCCGTCAACGTATCCGAGCGCGTCCGCAACGCGCTGTTGTGCCCGGATGTCTGTCACCGGGAATCCGAATGCGCCGAATTGGCGGACCGCATTCGCGGCAAACTGCTCAACGCGTTTGTGCCGGGCGCGGAGGCGGACTACGTGGCGATTCTGCTGACCGGGTCCGGCACGGCGGCGGTCGAGGCGTCCATCATGTCGTGCCTGCCGGCGGGGAAGCGGTTGGTGCATGTGAACAACGGCGTGTACGGGGAACGGCTGTCGTCCATCATCGGAACACAGCGGCTGGGGATTGCGGAAATCAAATGCGACTGGGACACCCCGCCGGACCCGGACGCCATTCTCAAGTCGCTGAAGCAGCAGCCGGCGGCCCATGCGGTGGTCATGGTGCATCATGAAACGACGCTGGGGCTGCTGAACCCGGTGCATGACATTGCCGACCACGTGGACGGTCGCGGGTGCGTCTTTGTGCTGGATTCCATCAGCGGGCTGGGAGGTGAGGCGCTGGATATTGCGGGGCGGCATATGTACATGGTGGCCGGCACGTCGGGGAAATGCATTCAGGGATTTCCGGGCGTTTCGTTTGTGCTGGTTCGAAAAGGGTTTATGGAGAACGTCGTGAAGTATCCCCGGCGCTCCTGGTATTTGAGTCTGGCGAATTATCACGAAGCGGGGGAGCAGGGCGGGATGCCTTTCACGCCGGCGGTGCAGGTGTTCGCCGCGTTTGACGAAGCGCTGTCCGAACTTCTCGAAGAAGGGGTGGCGCAACGCATGGCGCGGTATGGGCGGCTGTCGGCGATGATTCGGGAACGCATGGACACGCTTGGGGTGCGGGCCGTGCTGCCGGCGGAACTCCGGTCGAATTCGTTGACGGCGTTTTACGTGCCGGACGGCCTGACCTACGCCGTTCTGCATGACCGCCTGAAAGAGCGCGGCTACGTGATTTACGCCGGCCAGGGCCGTTTTGCGTCGAAGATTTTCCGCGTGGCGACGATGGGGGCGTTGCGGGACGCGGACATTGAAGGGTTTCTGGGCGCGTTTGAAGACGTGATGAGGCGCGAGACCGGGAACGCATGAAAGCGGTCATCCTGGCGGCGGGGATGGGGAAGCGGCTGCGAAAGATGACCGGCGACCGTCCCAAGTGCCTGCTCGACATCGGAGGGCGGCCGCTGTTGTACCGATATTTCGACGCTCTGCGTCGGCGGGGCGTGACCCGAATCTGTCTGGTGGTCGGCTATCAACGGGAATTAATTCGCGAGGCCGTGGCCGCCTGGCCCTTTCCTCTGGACGTGACGTTTCTGGTCAACGACGATTTTGCGCGCGGGAGCATCGGGTCGCTGTGGGCGGCGCGGACGGCGTTGGTGTCGGCGTCGGCGTCGGATGAGGACGCGGTGATCATGGACGCCGACGTGCTGTTTCATCCGGCCATGCTGGACCGCCTGCTCGATGCGTCTTCTCCCAACGCTCTGCTGGTGGACGAGACGGTGACGCAGCGGACGGAGGAGTGCATGGTGACGGTGCGCGAGGGGCGGGTGGCGGCGTTGTCCAAGCGGATTCCCGACGGCTGCGACGCGCTGGGCGAAGGCGTGGGGATGTTGCGCGTGGCCCGTGCGGCGGTGCCCGCGTTGCTGCGGTCGGTGGAATCTTGTGTGAACCGGGGGCTGTTGGATGTGGAATATGAAGACGCTCTGGAATCTTTTTTTCGCGAGGTGCCGGTCGGTGTGGAGAAAATCGGGGGCCTGCCCTGGATTGAGATTGATTTTCCCGAAGACGTGGAACGGGCGCGGCGGGATATTGTGCCTTTGTTGCCCCGGTGGGACGATGCGGACGGCGGTGGACGGTGATGACGAAAAGAAGGAATGGCAGAAAGACGGAAGGACGGAAGGACGGAAAGAAACAGAAGGACGGAAAGAAACAGAAGGATGGAAAGAAACAGAAGGATGGATTCCCGACTACTAACGTCGGGAATGACGGAAAGAGAGAGAATGGCGGGAATGGCGGGAATGGCGGAAAGAGAGGACGGCGGGAATAGCGGTGCGGGGCGGGGGCATGATGGTGCAGTGACAGCGGTATTTGTCCCCTCCGTCATTCCCGACATCTTTAGTCGGGAATCCATCTTTCAGTTGTCTTTCTTTTGATTGGGACACGGAAACAGAAAGACGGAAACAGAAGGATGGATTCCCGATTACTAATGTCGGGAATGACGGAAAGAGGAGAATGACGGAGAGGGGGAGTGACGGAGAGAGGGAATGACGGAGGGGGTGGCGTGACGATTGACACGGCCATTGTGCTGGCGTCGTCGGGTGTGTTTGATGAGGGCGCGGCGGGGCGTGCCGCCGTCGGGCCGTTGACGCGCGTGGGCGGGATGACGATGTTGCAACGGACGCTGTGCGCGGTGCAGCGGGGCGGGATTGAGCGGGCGCGGATTCTCGCGGGCGGGGATGAGCCGGCGCTTCGTGCTCTGGTTCGTCGCGATCGCCGGATTCGGATGGACCTGCGCTGGTTTTCCGTTGGCGAGCATCCGCCGTTGGAGGGGCTGTCGTGGGAGGCTTTGACGGAGGGGATTCGTGGCGCGTGTGTGATTCTTGGTTGTCACGGCGTGTTTCCGCCGTCGTTGATTGCCGCGCTGCGGGAGAAGGGGCGCGACGGCCATGCCCTGGTGACCGTGGGGCCGCCGGGGGCGCGGGGGTGGGACGCGAATCCGGTGGTGCGGTGGCGGGTGGTGCCGCATCAGCCGGACGTGCGTGTGCCGCGCGTGGTGTTTGCCGGTTACGATGCCTCCGACCCGGACGTGGCGGCGGGGGGCGCGCATGGGCCGGCCTCCGCCGTGGATCTGGTCGTGGCGCCGGTGCGGTTTTTCATCTCGTCCGGCGCGGCACCGGCGGCGCTGGCGGCACCGGCGGCGGGGCCGATTCGGCTGGCGTTGGAGCGGGCCGCCGAGGCAGGCGCGGTGCGCGTGGTGTCGGTGGTCGCGCATGGGTATCGGGATATCCGGCCGCCGGGCGGGACGCGGGAGGCGGAGCATATGTTGTTCCGCGATCTGCGCCGCGTTCAGGGCGAGATGGACGGGGTGGTGGATCGATGGGTGAATCGAAAAATCTCCGGAGCGCTGACCCGGATCTTTCTGCGATTGCGATGTTCGCCCCATGTGATTACCGCGCTGTCGCTGGCGCTGGGGCTGCTGGGCGCGGCCTGTTTTGCCATGGGGTCGTATCGGCAGGGTCTGGCGGGGGCCGTGCTGTTTCAGGTCGCGGTGATTCTTGACTGTTGCGACGGGGAAGTGGCGCGTCTGACGTTTGCGGACTCCCGGTTCGGGCAGACACTGGACATCGTGGCGGACAATGTGGTGCATATGGCAATCTTCGCCGGGATTGCCTGGGGCGCGTTCCATGAAGGGCGATGGCAGGCCGGCGCCCTTCCATTGACGGCGGGCGCGCTCCCGCTGATGGCCGCCGCCGTGGCCATTGTCGCCAACGGGGCGGCGTTGTGGGCGGTGCAGCGGGTCAGGGCCGTCAAGGCGGCGGGGCGGTGGGACCGGTTGAGTCCCGCGCTCCAGGCCCGCTTTGATTTTCTGCTGGGGCGCGTGGCCAATCGTGATTTTTCCGTGGTGGTGCTGGTGTGCGCCTGCGCGGGGGCGCTGCCGTGGTTTTTGTGGCTGGCGGCGGCGGGGGCTGTGGTGTTTGCCGGGGCGATGGTGTGGAACCTTCGCCGGGTGCCTCAAGGTGATGCGGAAGGCTGTTAGTGTGTTGCGATGTGCCCCGCTTTCCGTCATTCCCTCTCCGTCATTTCCCCAGTCCCCCAGTCCCCCAGTCCCTAAGTCCCTAAGTCCCTAAGTCCCTAAGTCCGTCATTCCCGACGTTAGTTGTCGGGAATCCATCTTTCAGTTTCCTTCCTGTCTGTGATACGAAAGGGAAAAATAACTGAAGGATGGATTCCCGACTAAAGATGTCGGGAATGACGGAGGGGGGCATCGGGGTGCGGTCTTGCGCGGCGTGTTTTCCATGACCGAGTCATGATCAGAATCATCCTGCTGGCGGTCGGGTTGTGTGTGCTGGGCGGGCTGGTCCGGCACGTCGGCCCGTCGCGCATTGCGGAGACGGCGCAGGAGATTGGCCTTGTCCCGTTTGGCCTGATTCTCGTGCCGCTCCTGGCGGCCTATGTGCTGGATGCCTGGGGATGGCGGCTGACGCTGGGAGACTGGGCGCGCCGGGTCGGGTTTGTCCGGTTGTTTCTGGTGCGGATGTCCGGCGAAGCCGTCAACGCGACCACGCCGACGGCCATGCTGGGCGGCGAGCCGGTGAAGGCGTATCTGCTGACGCGGTTCGATGTGCCCATGGTCGAGGGACTGGCGTCCGTGGTGGTGGCGAAGACGACCATGGTGCTGGCGCAGGTGGTCTTCATGGTGCTGGGGATTGGGCTGCTGGGGTGGGCCGGCGGCGGGGCGTCGACCGTCATGGCCGCGTGGGTCAGTGTGGGGATGCTGGTCTTTGCCGTCTGCCTGCTGGCGCTCGTCCAGCGTTACGGGATCGGGGCGGGGGTGTTGACGCTGGTCTCGGCGTGCCGGATTCGGTCGTCATGGCTTGAGGCCCGGCGGGCGCGGTTGCTGGAGTTGGACCGGACGGTGCGGGAGTTTTACCGGCGGCGCCGGCGGGCGTTTGCGTTGTCCTTCGGCGCGCATTTTGTGGCCTGGCTGATGGAGGCGGTGGAGGTCTATGCGATTTTGTATTTCCTCGGCGCGGAGACGGGCTGGCTGTTGTCGTTCTCCATTGCGGCGGTCGCCGTCATGATCAAGGGGGCGGCGTCGTTTATTCCCGGCGGCCTGGGGGCGCAGGAAGGCGGCTATCTTGTGTTGCTGATGGGGCTGGGGTACGGCGAGACGACGGGGATGGCCTTCGCCCTCGTGCGCCGCCTGCGCGAACTGATCTGGATGCTGGCGGGGCTGGCGTGCCTGGCCGGGTTGCGGGGGAAGGCCGCGCCGGCTGCGTCGTCGTCGGGGTGAGGAGGCCCCGGCGGCCGCGGATTAACGATCCCGGTTGATCATGTACTCGGCGACGACGGTGAGGGCGCGCTTGGCGGTGGAGTCTTCGAAGGCGTCGAGGTTCACCAGGGCGGCGTGGATGTAGTCCCGCGAACGATTCCCGGCGTATTGCAGCGAGCCGTGGCGATGCATCAGGGCCGTGAGGCGCGCCAGGTGGTGCGCGTCCAGGGCGCCGGTTTCGATGGTCGTGACCAGGCGTTGTCGATCTTCAACCGGCAACTGTTGCAATAAATGAATCAGCGGCAGGGTGACCATGCCTTGCAGCAAGTCCTGGCCGGGGGTTTTTCCCAGATGCGTGTTGCCGGCCATATAATCCAGCCGGTCGTCGGCGAGTTGGAAGGCGATGCCCAGGGCCATGCCGAATTGATGCAGCGCGTCCTGTTGCGCGGGGGAGGCGCCGCCGCGAATGGCGCCGACTTTGCAGGCGGCCGCCACGAGGGCGCCGGTTTTGTATTCGACAATCCGCAGATACTCCGATTCGGGAATCAGCGGCTGCCGGTTGGCGGCCAGTTGAAGAATTTCCCCTTCCGCCATTTTCCGGCAGGCCACAGCCATGGTCTCGTTCATGTCGTGGTTTTCGAAAGAGGAGAACTCCTGCATCGCCCGTGAGTAGAGATAATCCCCCACCAGAATGCTGGCCCGGTTGCCCCAAATGCGCTGTGCGGTGAGTTGCCCCCGGCGGAGGGCGGCCTCGTCCAGGACGTCGTCGTGCAGGAGCGTCGCCGTATGGATGAATTCGATGAGGCTGCCGAGGACCAGATCGTCTTTGGGGACGTAGCCCGTGAGGCGGGCGCAGAGCGTCAGCAGGAGCGGGCGGATGCGTTTGCCGCCGCCGTTGAGGATGTGGGCGGCGACTTCGTTGATCAGCGGGGTGCCGGCGTTGAGATGCCGGTGGATGTGCGATTCAATGTCTTCGAGATCCTCATGATAGATGTCCCACACCGCATCCATCGTGAGTGACCGTTGTGTCGCCGAGTGCCCGGTGGCCATTGCGCGGTCATCCTAGGAGAGGGTCTGCGGTTTGTCAAGATACGCGGCGGCGTGTCGCGCGCGGCCCGCGCGTCGTGACGGCGGCGCGGAACGCGCGCGTGGGAGCGGGGTTTCGCGGACTGTGCCTTGACACCGTACGCCGCATCCAGTACGTTTTGTTCTTCCGGCCATGCGTCGGATGGTTCGTTCATGTGGCGCCATGCGCGGTTTTCCCCCCCCACAAGGGCTGTACGACCCTCGCTTTGAGAGGGATGCGTGCGGCATCGGTTTTGTGGCCGACATCAAGGGCCGCCCGTCCCACGGGATTATCGACAACGCCCTGCGGGTGTTGAACAACCTGCACCATCGCGGCGCGCAGGGGAGTGATTCCCGCACCGGCGACGGCGCGGGGATGCTGCTGCAAATCTCTCATGCGTTTTTCGGGCGCGTCTGCGAGGAGCGGGGGATCGCCCTGCCCGGCGCGGGCGGCTACGGGGTGGGGATGGTGTTCTTCCCGCAGGACGAGCCGCTGCGTCGTCAATGCGAGGGCCTGTTGGAATCCATGATCCGCGAAGAGGGATTGCGATTTCTGGGGTGGCGCGACGTGCCGGTGAAACTCGAACACGTCGGCGAGATTGCGCAACAGACCCTGCCCGCCATTCAGCAACTGTTCATCGCGCGCGATATTCTCAATGACGCGCAGTTTGAGCGGAAGTTGTACCTTGTGCGGAAGCGCATGGCGCGGGCGATTCGCGACTCCGCGCTGGGCGCGCGCGAGCAGGTGTACGTGTGCAGTTTGTCGTCGAACACGATTGTCTACAAGGGAATGCTCCTGCCGGAGCAACTCGGTCTCTTTTTCCCGGACCTGGCCGATGACAGCATGGCCTCGGCGCTGGCGCTGGTGCATTCCCGGTTCAGCACGAACACGTTTCCGTCGTGGCCGCTGGCGCATCCGTACCGGTATCTGGTGCACAACGGCGAGATCAACACCTTGCGGGGCAATGTCAACTGGATGCGCGCGCGGCAGGGGCGGCTGGCGTCGGACCTGTTCGGCGACGATCTGGAGAAACTGTATCCCATTGTCGATGACGAGCAAAGCGATTCCGCCTGTCTGGATAACGCGGTGGAGTTTCTGGCGCTGGCCGGCCGGTCGCTGCCGCACGTCATGATGATGCTGATTCCGGAACCGTGGGTCGGCAATCCGCATATGGATTTGGAGCGGCGGGGGTTTTATGAATATCACGCGTCGATCATGGAGCCGTGGGACGGGCCGGCGGCGGTGGCGTTCACGAACGGCACACAGATCGGGGCGACGCTGGACCGCAACGGGTTGCGGCCGTGCCGGTGGCAGGTGACGACGGATGACGTGGTGGTGTTGGCGTCCGAGGCGGGGGTGCTGCCGGTGGCGCCGGAGCGCATCCGCGCCAAGGGGCGGCTCCAGCCGGGCCGCATGTTTCTGGTGGACACCGAGCAGGGGCGCATCATCGACGACGAGGAAATCAAGGCGCAGATTGTCACCAGCAAACCCTACCGCTCCTGGCTGACGCAGTGGCGCGTGTCGCTGGATGAACTGCCGGCGCCGTTGAACGTGTCTCAACCGGATCATCCCACGCTGCGGCAACGGCAACAGGTGTTCGGCTACACGGTGGAGGAGATTAAAATGGTGTTGTCGCCGATGGGGATCACCGGCGAGGAACCGGTGTCGTCCATGGGGACGGATACGCCGCTGGCGGTGTTGTCGAACCGGCCGCAGTTGTTGCCGAAGTATTTCAAGCAACTGTTTGCGCAGGTGACGAATCCGCCCATCGACCCCATTCGAGAACAGTTGGTGATGTCGCTGGTGACGAATATCGGGCCGAAGCCGAACCTGACGGCGGAAGTCCCGGAGGCGTGCCGGCGGGTGAGGGTGCAGCAGCCGATTCTGACGAACGCGCAACTGGCGGCGTTGCGGGAGATTGAAGACCCCCATTTTGTCAGCCGGACGCTGTCGCTGTTGTTCCGGGTGTCCGAAGGGCCGGACGGGCTGGGGGCGGCGGTGGATGGTTTGTGCGAGGAGGCGTCGAAGGCGATTCGGCAGGGGGCCAAGTTTCTGATTTTGAGCGACCGCGGCGTGCGGGAGGAATGGGCGCCGATTCCGGCGTTGCTGGGGATTGCGGCGGTCCATCATCACTTGGTGCGCGAGGCGACGCGGACGGAAGTGGGCTTGATTCTTGAGACCGGCGAGCCGCGCGACACACATCATTTTGCTTGCCTCATCGGGTATGGTGCCGGGGTGGTGAATCCTTATCTGGTGTTCGAAACCTACAAAGACTTGGAACTGGATGGGTATTTGCCGGAGGGGATTGACGCGGAAACCGCGTCCGCGAAGTTTGTGAAGGCGATCAACAAGGGGCTGTTGAAGATTTTTTCCAAGATGGGGATCTCGACAGTGCAGTCCTATTGCGGGGCGCAGATTTTCGAAGCCGTCGGGCTGCATCGGCATCTGGTGGACCGGTACTTCACCGGCACCCCTTCACGCATTCAGGGGATCGGGATGCGGGAAATCGGCGACGAGACGTTGCGCCGGCACGGGTTGGGATACGCCCCGGTGCCCGTTCGCATGTTGGATTTCGGCGGCGAGGTGCATTACCGCGTTCAGGGCGAACATCATGCCTGGAATCCGGAGACCATCACGAAACTGCAACATGCGACCGGCCGCAACGACGCCGGCACGTACGCGGAATATGCGCGACTGGTGAATGAAGACACGCGGCATCGAACGCATCTGCGCGGGTTGTTTGAGTTCCGGCGCCTGCCGCGGCCCCTGCCGCTGGACGAGGTCGAATCCGCCGGCGCGATCATGCGGCGGTTCACGGCGGGGGCGATGTCGTACGGCGCCATCAGCAAGGAAGCGCATGAGACGCTCGCGATTGCGATGAACCGGATCGGCGCCAAGAGCAACACGGGCGAGGGTGGGGAAGACGCGGCGCGGTTCATCCCCTTGCCGAACGGGGATTCGAAGAATTCGTACATCAAGCAGGTGGCGTCGGGGCGGTTCGGGGTGACGGCGCATTATCTGGTCAACGCGAGGGAGTTGCAGATCAAAATGGCGCAGGGGGCGAAGCCGGGAGAGGGGGGGCAACTGCCGGGGCATAAGGTCGACGAGGTGATTGCGAGGATGCGGTTCTCGACGCCCGGCGTGGGGTTGATTTCGCCGCCGCCGCATCACGATATTTATTCGATTGAAGATCTGGCGCAACTCATTTTTGATTTGAAGAACGCGAACCCCGACGCGGCGGTGTCGGTGAAACTGGTGTCGGAAGTGGGCGTGGGCACGGTGGCGGCGGGGGTGTCCAAGGCACATGCCGACAAGGTGCTGATCAGCGGGGACGCCGGCGGGACGGGGGCGTCGCCGCTGGCGTCGATCAAGTCGGCGGGGGTGCCGTGGGAACTGGGGGTGGCGGAGACGCATCAGACGCTGGTGCTCAACGACCTTCGCGGTTGCATCACCGTGGAAACCGACGGACAGATGAAGACCGGCCGTGACGTCGTGGTGGCGGCGTTGCTGGGGGCGGAGGAGTTCGGGTTTTCCACCGCGCCGCTGATTGTGGAAGGCTGCGTGATGATGCGGAAGTGTCATCTCAACACCTGCCCCGTCGGCATCGCCACGCAGGACCCGGTGCTGCGCGAGCGGTTTGCGGGGCGGCCGGAGCACGTGGTGAACTTCTTTTACTTCGTGGCGGAGGAAGTTCGGGGGCTGATGGCGGACCTTGGATTTCGAACGTTCGCGGAGATGATCGGCCGGAGTGATAAATTAAAGGTGCAGCACGCCGTCGACCATTGGAAGGCCGGCGGGCTGGACTTGACGCCGTTGCAGTGGCGGCCCGACGTCGGCCCCGGCGTGGCGACGCACAAGGTGCGCCCGCAGCAGCATGGGTTGGAAGACGTGCTGGACCGGCGGCTGCTGACGCTGTGCGAGCCGGCCATCGAACGAGGGGAGCCGGTGACGCTGGACCTGCCGATTCGCAACACCGACCGCACAACGGGCGCCATGCTGTCGGGTCGTGTGGCGGAGCGGCATGGGGCGGAGGGGTTGCCACCGGACACCATCACCATCACCTTCACGGGGTCCGCCGGGCAATCGTTCGGCGCGTTTCTGGTTAGCGGGGTGACGCTGCGCCTTGAAGGGGAGTCGAATGATTATTTGGGCAAGGGGCTTTCCGGCGGCAAAATTATCGTGACGCCGCCGCGGGGTGTGACGTTTGAACCGGAAGACACGATTCTCATCGGCAACACGTCGCTGTATGGGGCGACGGGCGGCGAGTGTTATTTTTACGGGACGGCGGGCGAGCGGTTTGCGGTGCGGAACAGCGGCGTGCGGACGGTGATTGAGGGAACGGGGGATCACGGGTGTGAATATATGACCGGCGGGGTCGTGGTGGTGTTGGGGCGGACGGGGCGGAACTTTGCGGCGGGGATGTCGGGGGGGGAAGCCTACGTCCTGAACGAAGACGGCAAGTTCGAGTCCCGGTGCAATCTCGGCATGGTGGAGTTGGAGGCGGTGACGGCGGACGACGACGTGCGCACGTTGCGCGCCATGATTGAACAACACGCGCGCCACACCGGCAGTCGCAAGGCTCGCATGGTGCTGGACGACTGGCGCCGGATGCTGCCGAAGTTTGTGAAGGTGATGCCGTTGGATTACAAGCGGGTGCTGGCGGAGCGGAAGGCGGCGGCGCGAAGGAGGGGGTTTGGGGAACGGAAGGATGGATTCCCGAATGAGAATGTCGGGAATGACGACAGGGAACAGAGGGATGGATTCCCGACTACTAACGTCGGGAATGACGGATAGGGAATGACGGCGGGGGGAGCGGCCGGTGAGTGATCCACGGGGATTTTTAAACTATGCGCGGGAAGACCCCGTCCGGCGGCCGGTGGCGTTGCGGGTGTTGGATTGGAAGGAGATGTATGAGCCGTTCGCGGAAGCGAAACTGGTCAACCAGGGCGGGCGGTGCATGGATTGCGGGGTGCCGTTTTGTCAGAGCGCGACCGGCTGCCCGGTGGTGAATCTGATTCCCGAATGGAATGACATGGTGCATCGGGGGCGGTGGAAAGATGCGCTGAAGGCGTTGCATGCGACGAATAATTTTCCGGAGTTCACTGGCCGGTTGTGCCCGGCGCCCTGCGAGTCGGCCTGTGTGCTCGGCATCAATGCCGACCCCGTCTCCATCCGCGCGATTGAGTGGAACATCATTGACCGCGGGTTCGATGAAGGCTGGATCGAGCCGGTGGCGCCGGTGTCGAGCACGGGCAAGACGGTGGCGGTGGTGGGGTCGGGGCCGGCGGGGTTGGCGGCGGCACAGCAACTGGCCCGCGAGGGGCACGGCGTGACCGTGTTCGAAAAGGCGAATCGCATCGGCGGATTGCTGCGGTACGGCATCCCGGATTTTAAAATGGAAAAGTGGGTGATTGACCGGCGGCTGGAGCAGATGGTCGCCGAGGGGGTGCGGTTCGAACCCAACGTGCACGTCGGCGTGACGGTGACGGGGGACGAACTGGCCCGGCGGTTTGACGCGGTGTGCCTGGCGTTGGGGGCGGAGCAGCCGCGCGATTTGCCGGTGGAGGGGCGGGCGTTGGAGGGGGTCCACTTCGCCATGCCGTACCTCGTCCGGCAAAATCGGATCAACGCCGGGGAGAACCCGGCGGACGCGCGCCTGACGGCGAAAGACAAACGAGTCGTGATTATCGGCGGCGGCGACACCGGGTCCGACTGTCTGGGGACGGCGCATCGTCAGGGGTGCCGGGAGGTGTGGCAGTTTGAGTTGTTGCCGGAGCCGCCGCCGCATCGCGCGGCGTCGACGCCGTGGCCGCTGTGGCCGATGCAACTGCGCACGTCTCATGCCCATGACGAGGGGTGCGACCGGCAATGGAGCGTCTCGACGACAAAGTTTTCCGGCGCGTGCGGGCGGGTGCGTCAACTCCACGCGCAACGGGTGTCCCACGACGGCGGCGCCTGTGTCCCGAAGGCGGGCACCGCGTTTGCCATGGATGCGGATTTGGTGCTGCTGGCGATGGGCTTCACCGGCCCGGTGAAAGACGGCCTGCTCGAGAGTCTGGGCGTGGACTGCGATGCTCGCGGGAACGTGGCGACGGATGACCATTACATGACCGGCCGGCCGGGCGTCTTTGCCGCCGGCGACGCGCGGCGGGGGGCGTCGCTGATTGTCTGGGCGATTGCGGAGGGGCGGCGCGCCGCCGTGGGGATCGATGCCTGGCTGAAAGCCGGCCACAGTCTGTCCGCCGCCTCTCCGTAACCGCTTCGCCACCGGCACCGCCACCGCCGCTGCCACCACCGTCACCGCCGCCGCCGACGCCGGCATCACCGCCACCGCCGCTACCATTGCCACTGCCACCGACGCCGCATCACCGCCACCAGCGTCGCGCCACCGGCACCGCCGCACCGCCGCTGCCACCACCGCCGGCACCGCCGCCGCCACCGCCGCCACCGCATCACCGGCACTGTCTTTCTGTCATTCCCGACGTTAGTAGTCGGGAATCCATCCTTCTGTTTCTTTCCTGTCGGGATGAGGAACAACAAAACAACTGAAAGATGGACCTTCGGAGCATTTGCCTTTGGCAAATACTTCCCGACTAAAGATGTCGGGAATGACGGAGGGGGCGCCGGCACGACCGCCGGTACCACCGCCGACGTCGCCACCACCACCGCCGCATCACCGACACCGGCGGCACGCCACCGGCACCGCCACCGCCATCGGCACCGCATCACCGCCGCCGGCGTCGCCACCGCCGCCACCTGCCACCGCATCACCGACACCGGCGGCACGCCGCCGGCACCGCGCCGATGCCGGGTGCGCCGCGGCCGGCCTGCGGATGCCCGGTTCATGTACCGGCGGCGTGCCGCCGGCGTCCCGCCGGTCCGTCAGGGTTCCACCACAATATCCACCCAGGCGGGCGCGCTGTCGGCGCCCTGGGCGTCGGTGACGGTGAGTTGAAATCGAAACAGCCGGGGTTCCACCACAAACGGCGCCAAAAAACGGGATTGGGACGCCAGGGGGTCGAGGAGGGCCACCTTGCTGCCCCGAATCTGGCCCCAGCGGTACCGGAGGGGGCCGCCCTCCGGGTCGTAACTGTTGAGGCCGTTCAGGACGACGATCCTGTTCGACTCGATGGTCCGGGCCGGCCCGGGGTCGGCGAGGGGCGGCCGGTTGGGGTCGGCATTGACGTCCACCAGGACGTCCAGCGTGCCTGTCAATCCGCCGTTGCGGACGGTGACCTTGGCGCCGCCGTTGCCGGTCAGGCGCAGCCGTCCGTCTTCGCTGATGGTGATGACCGACGGGTTATCGACGTGGTACGTCGTCCCCGCAGACGCGCGGCGAATGGAGCGCACCGTGCCGTCCGCGAAACGTCCCACCACCGGGAGTTCGAAGGTTTTGCCGAGAAAATCCAGTTGATCATAGACCCGCACGGCGCCGGCGCGGCCGAATTTCAACGGTTTGTCCGTCTGAAATTCGATGGCCCGCAGGGGGCTGTGGGGGTGGATATGCAGGAGGATTTCGTCAAAGACCGCCCAGACCTCCCGGTCGTTTTGCCGGCCTTTCTGTTCGGCCACGGCCAGCAGGCGGTAGGCGCCGGTGGCGCCGCCGGGCGGGCGCAGGGCCATGCCGAAGGGCGGGGACGTGGTGACGACGGCCGGCCCGTCGCCGGCGGCGGTCATGTCTTCCTGTTCCTCGTGCCAGGAGAAGGCGACGCCGGTGATGCCCGTGACTTCGCCGACGTCGATGACCACCGTGATGGGTTGATGGGACGGGTGGTCGCTGAAGGCTTTGGGCTGTTCAATCGAAAACGCGGCGGCCCGTGGCGGGGCGCCCGCGACGGGCATGAGGGCGGCGCACAGCAGGCTGACCGTGACGGGGGCGAATGTTTTCATCGGCAACGGCTTCATGGAAGGGAAGACCCGCGGGATTCCGGCGGGGGATGTCTTCGGCCCGGGGGGCCATTGTAGCACAGGCGGCCTCTCATCGTTGAATCGTCGACGGGGAACCGACTTTCGCGCCTTCCCGTGCCCTGGCCGGTCGGCGGGGGTGGCGGCACGGCGGGACGGGGTGTCGCGGACGGGGCCGGGCCTTTGGGGAGGGCGGCCCCGTGGGGTGGGGCGCGCGGGGAGCCGGGTCAAACCGCGGCCGCCCGCCGGATTTTGGGGCTTGCGGGCACCGGGAAAAACCGCCTTGCGTCACCGGATGACATATGCTATAAGGAACCCTCTTTGTGTGTGCGGATGATTGAAGTTGTCAGGCAAAGTTGTCAGGTCATTGAGTGGGTCTTGAGGTTTTTACCACGGCACTTTTTATTAACGTCCTTTAGTCAGGGGGAGGTACGGCAATGCACAAGGTGCTTCTATCCGTCCTTTTGAGTGTCATGCTGGTGGCGGCTGGTTCTTCGGCGGCGTTGGCGTTGCAGTCCGGCGGGCCGATGATCGGCGATCTTGCCACCGGGTCTGTGGTGGGTCAGCCGTTCAAAAGTCTTGACGTGGATTTGGAGTTTATCGCCTTGAAAATCGGCGGGAAAAAAGCCTGGTATCCGGGCACGGCGGTGCTGGATCTTCGCAATCAGGGCACCGGCGGGCGGAGAGGTCAGCCGGTGTTGATCAAAGTCACCAATGCGCTGGATGGCGAACATGGCTTCAACCTGTCCGCCGATTCGGCGTTCGCCGGTCCCACGTCCATGAACGTCAAAATTACGTTGAAGCCGGGAGAAACCAAGTACGTGGGCATCCCGATGAGCGACCTGACGTATGTGACCGCACCCGGCAACATGAAAGTCAAATGTCAGTTGCACAAGGCGCATCTTGGTTCGAGCCTCCTGATTCTGAAGTAACGGATTCGAACCTCGTTGTTTCGCGGACAGCGGATGACGCGCGAAAGCCCCGTTCCCATATCCGGAACGGGGCTTTTTATTTATTTTTTATTTATTGAGCGCTTGCGCCGGGTCACACTTCTTCTCCTTTTCCGCAATCAACCGTGGCGTTGACCGGGATTGCCTGTGCCGCGAACACTTTCCCGTCGATGATCAGCAGTAAAAACCGGGTTTCAACGGGCGCGGCCCCGTCCGCCGGCGTGACCACGGTGTTGAGGTCAACGATCGTTTCCCGCCGCGTGTCTTCTTCCTGCGCGGCGTTCACGATCCAGAAATAGCGGCTGGCTTTGGGGAACAGGTCGGCGACGAAATGGTCGATGACCACCGGCGCGACGGGGGATGAAGCGGGCGCCGGCGCGGCACACGAGAGGCACAGGGCGACGCCCAGGCAACACAGGAGAGTCTTGTTCATCATGGGACGGCCTCCTTTGCGAAGGTGAGCGGACAGACGGCCACGGTCTCGCTTTTTTAACTATAAATGATTTCGGTCAAATGGTAAATGACGCGGGGGTGCGGCCTCGTTGAGGGGCACCGCCGTGCGATGATGAGGCGGCGGGCGCGCTCCGTTGGCCGGGGGCGCCGGTCCTTGGACAGCCGGCCGCTGTCCCGCGGCCGCGGTTTCGAATCCGTCGTGACGTACCATGACTTCGCATCGGACACATTCAACGGGCAAGGTATCACCCCCGCGATCGAAAAAACGGCTCCTGTTTCTGGCGCTCATGTCGTTGTTGTTGATTTCCGGGGCGCTGTTGTTCAACACCCCCACGGACCCGGGCGTCATGCTCGTCCGTTTCCCCGGCGGGACCGTGCTGGAGGCGGAAGTCGCCGAGACGCCGGAAAAGTTGTTGTTTGGCCTGGCCTTTCGGGACGAACTCCCGGACGGCCATGGTCTGTTGTTTCTGTTTGAGCAGTCCGGCCTGCATCGGGTCTGGACCAAAGAATACCGGTTTAACGTTGACATGATGTGGATTAATGAAAGCAAACACATCGTTCATATCGTGGAAACCGCCGTCCCCTGCGAGATCGATCCCTGCGAGCGGCACGGGCCGCCTCCCGAACGGGCGCGGTACGTCCTCATGGCGAACGGCGGATTTGTCGACCGCGCGGCGGTCTCCGTGGGGCAGGAACTCGTGTTTGCCCTGCGGATGTAGGCGGCGCGCTCACGGCGGCGCGTGACGGAAGGAGCGCCGGTGTTCGGCAACCGGGGCGGCCTCGGATGACTCATGGAATCCCCCTCGCCAGACGAGTTTGTGAACGTCGGCCGGCTGGAAGATTTTCCTCACGGCACGTCGAAAGTTGTCGCGGTGAAAGACAAAACCGTGGCGCTGTTTCACGTCGACGGAACGGTGTTCGCGATCAACAACGTCTGTCCGCACGAAGGCGGGCCGCTCGCCAAAGGAAAACTGAAAGGCTACATTGTGGGGTGTCCGTGGCATGATCTCCGGTTTGACGTGCGCACGGGGTTTGGGACGGATGGCGGGGGGTATTGTGTCGCCAGTTATGATGTGCTGGTTCGGGAGGGCGAGATTTTTGTCCGCTCCCTGTGCCGGGAGCGGTGAGTCGCGCGGAGTTCGGTCGGACAGGAGGCGTTGATGGACGTGCAACAGCCCGATGCGCAACGTCTGGATGCCGTGGTCGGCGCGCCCCTGACCGTGACGCTCTGGGAAGACCGCACGCGGGGCGAACAATGGGTGCCCGTCTACGACGCGCGTGACGTGGCGCTGACGGAGGATGAGTTTGTGCGCACCACCAGCAATAACGCGGTGGAATCGGGCAACCGCCGGTTTGCCTTCGCGCCGTGCCGGCCCGGCACGCACCGGCTGGAGTTTCACAAGCGGATGGCCTGGAAGTTTACCGCCGAAGACCGGCGGGTGTTTCTGGTCCATGTTCGGGAACGGGCGTCCTGACGCCATGGTCTTCCCATGCCCGGCCTCGCGTATCTGAACGGACGTTTTCTTGCCCTGGAAGACGCGACCGTCTCGATAGAGGATCGCGGCTTCCAGTTCGGCGACGGCGTCTATGAAGTGATCCGGGTGTATCGCGGCGCGCCCTTTCGGCTGCATGACCACTTCCTTCGATTCGAGCGGAGCGCGCGGGCCATTGCCCTGCCGTGCCCGCTGTCCGCCGCCGAATGGGAGACGGCCATCCGGGACGGCATTGCGCGGAGTCAATGCGGCGAGGGCAAGGTCTATGTTCAGTTGACTCGCGGCGCGGCGCCGAGGGAGCACCTCTTCCCGTCTGCGACGCGGCCCACGCTGGTGATGACGTTTCGGGAGATGGCCGGGCCGGATGCGTCCCAACGGCGTGGGGTGGGCGCCGTCACGCTTCCGGATTTGCGGTGGGCCAGGTGTTCCATCAAAAGTCTGAATTTGCTGCCGAATCTTCTGGCCAGACAGGCCGCGAACGAGGCCGGCGCCTTCGAAGCGATTCTGGTCAGGGACGGGGTGGTGACCGAAGGCGCCGCCAGCAACGTGTGCCTGGTCAACGACGGCGGTCTCGTCACCCCGTCCCTGAACGACCAACTGCTGGCCGGCGTCACGCGAGCGGTGGTGTTGGACCTGGCGGGGCAACTCGGCATTGCCGTGGACGAACGGGCCGTTCGTGAAGAGGAATTGCCGCGGGCCGACGAGATATTTCTGATCGGCACCACCATCGAAGTGCTGCCCGTCGTCCGGCTGAACGGTGCGCCGGTGGGCGCAGGCACGCCGGGCGCCGTGACGCGGGCGATTGCCGAGGCCTTCCGGCGTTGCGTACTGTCCGAAACGGGGCGGGCGTGACGGGGCCATGATGCGGTTGGCGCATGGTGTTTTCGGCATCCTCAAGGCCGCTTGACACTTCCCTGTGGTTTTCAGTACGTTTTCTTTCGGGTCGCGCGGGTCTTGTTCGTGACGGTCCGGATTGTCGGAGTAGAATCTTTGCCTGGTCATTGTATATTTTTCTTGAGGGAGGCCGTTCCATGTTGATGTTCCATTCTCATCGTTGTTCTGCGACGTTCCATGCGGTGCCGGGATGGGGGAGGCTCCTTGCCCTGCTGTGCCTGCTGTGCCCGCTGTCCGTGGCCGGCGCCGCCGAGCGCGCTGTCGAAGCGCGCGCTGTCAAGGAGCGCGATGCGCGGCAACTTGCCCACGCCACGGGGATGAATCACGCGCATCAGAGTCCGGCCTGGGCCGAGCGGCTGAAAGGGCAGACCATTGTCGAAAATGCGCAGGAAGGGCGGGCCGAGCGCGCCGCGCTGGTGGAACGGCAGCATGAGCGGCTGATGCAACAGATGCAGCACGAAACGGCGGCCTCCAGCGCGGGCAACTTCGACACGATGTCCATGATGCATCAATACGGCGCGGGCAAGGGCAACTACCTGCTGTCCTCCGATGCCGACCTCGAACCGGTGGCCATGACCGGCGGCGGAAAATGCCCGGAGACGGCGCCCGTGCGGGCCTATGACATCTCGGCCATCAACGTGGAAATCACGTTGAATCAATGGCTGGATTATTACCCCGGCTATATGTACGCCCTGACCGGGAATATCGAGAAGGTGCGCGAGGAAGAGGCGAAAAACGCCGAGGCGCGCGAGTCGGAAGGCCACCATGACCCGGGCGCCGTGAAGAACGGCATTCAGGGTCAGCATATTCAACCGCTGGTGATTCGCGGCAACCAGGGCGATTGCGTGAAAATCACCCTGCGCAACCAGTTGGAATTCGGCGAAGACGTCAGCCTCCACGTCAACGGCTCCAGCATGGTGGTCAGCAAGACCGGCCGGCCCGCGACGACGACGAATCCCGATGCCATCGCCTACGGTCCCGATGAAGAGTGCGAAGAAAATTGCACAACCGCGCCCGTGCATATGGAGTGGTATATCCACCCCGCCACGCAGGAAGGCGGCCGGCAATTCCACAGTTACAGCAACGACCGGGAACTGACGGTCATGGGGCTGTTCGGGGTGTTCGTGGTGGAGCCGGCGGGGTCGGACTATCTGGACCCGCTGGGGACGGGGGCCGCCGGGACGATGCCGAGCGGCTGGCAGGCCATCATTCAGAACGGCCAGGGGCCGGACTTCCGGGAGTTTGTGCTGATTTATCACGAAGTGGGCGATGAAGCCTTCCGTCCCGTGAACCGGCACGGGGACTTCCTGCCGCAGCGTGATCCGCTGACCGACGCCTACCGGCCCGGAGCCAGGGCGCTGAACTACCGGAGTGAGCCGTTCGGCATCAACAATATGCATGTGCAGCATGAGTACTTCGGGTTCGAAGACGAATCCATGGCCTACAGCGCGTACACGTTTGGGGACGCGGGGCCGACGATTCCACGGAGTTATCTGGGCGATCCGGCCAAGTTTCGCCTGGTGCACGGCGGGTCGGAAGTGTTCCATTCCCACCATCCGCACGGCGGCTCCATTCGGTGGACCCGCAGCCCGCGGGCGGTGGATCAGATGCCCATGTGGCACAAGGGGCAGAACGGGCCGGTGAAGTATCCGCTCATTCGCGCCAAATCGGACCGGGTGGACGTGGAAGTGATCGGGCCGTCCGAAGCGATCGATCTGGAAACCGAATGCGGGTCGGGGTTGTGTCAATATCTGGCCGGCGACTTTCTCTTCCATTGCCACGTGGCGCATCACTACGTGGCCGGCATGTGGGGGTACTGGCGCGTGTACAACACCCTGCAAGTCCCCGGCATTCAGAACGACGTGATGCCTCCGTTGCGCGAGTTGCCGGACCGCCTGGGGCGCATCGCCAAACCGGTGACGTCCGACCAACTGGTGGGGACCACCGTGGACTGGTTTGGAAAACGGTTCACGATTGTTGAGAACGGCAAAAAAACCGACTGGGACGCCGACCCGGCCGTGGTGCGGGTGCATGATTGGGTGGAAATGCAGTTGCCGACTCGCGGACTTCCCGGTCACGTGAAGGGTGAGGTCGGTCAAATTAAATCGTACGACGCGACCGTGGTGGATTGGGTGTGGGACGGAAATCGCGCAATGAGCGAGAAGGAAAGCACGATTGACAATCCCAAATACCGGGCCGCCTGGCAGGGGTATAAAGCCGGCGCGCGGCGGGCGATCTGGTTCGAGCCGCGCACCGGCAAGGTCGCATGGCCGTGGCTGACGCCGCACTTCGGCAAGCGGGCGCCGTTTTCGCCGGACCG
This sequence comes from Nitrospirales bacterium, assembly GCA_020027205.1. Classification (GTDB taxonomy): domain Bacteria; phylum Nitrospirota; class Nitrospiria; order Nitrospirales; family UBA8639; genus Bin75. Next base: position 24,143 of record JAHRAQ010000011.1, read on the forward strand.
GAATCCCGCCCCGTGGCTGGAGATGATCCATCTGGACGACGACGGCCGGCCGTCGGCGGAGCCGGCCCGGCCTGGCGAAAACGGCCGGTGGAGTTTGTGCCCCGACCGGGCCGGGTCGCAAAAATACAACGTCCACTTCATCAAACTGCCGATTGAGTTGTCGGCGGCGGAAGGGAAGCAGGACGCCATCGTGGACCCGAACGGGTTGTTATACGTGGTGCACGACGAAGAGGCCGCGATTCGGAAGGACAACGACCTGAAAGTGCCGCTGGTGTTTCGCGCGAACATTTATGACTGCATGGACTGGATTTTGACGAGCGAATGGCTGGACGACGACGTCACCAACTTTCAGTCGTCCAAGATCAACACCCATTTCCATTTTGTCCAGTTTGACAACCAGGCCTCCGACGGCGTGATCACCGGCTTCTCCTATGAGCAGTCCGTCCGGCCCTTCACCCAGTTCGAAAAGACAACGAAGAAGGGCTTGCCGGTGCCCATGAACGCCAAGTTCACCAAGGCCGCGAAGGCGGGCGCCAAAACCATTCACGTCACGAACGCCGGGCAGTATCACACCGGCACCGTGCTGCTGGTCGGCGCCGATAACGTCGGCGGCTCGGAAGTGCGCCGCATTGTCGGCATTGACGCGAAGGCCAAGACGCTGACCCTGAAGAAGCCGCTGGTCCACGCGCATCCGGTCGGGGACATCGTGACCGTGGAATTTGTGCGCCAGCGGTTCTGGGCGGACGCGGACGTCGGATCCGTGTTCTGTCACGACCATGCGTTCGGCGGCACGACGTGGCCGCACGGCGCGGTCTGTTCGTTTCTGATCGAGCCGTTCGGGTCGACGTGGCATGACCCGGCGACGGGCGAGGCCAAACGGACCGGCCCGGTGATGGACATTCACACCGCGGAACCCGTGGGCTACGGCGTGAGCGGGAGTTTCCGCGAATTGATGGTGCAGATCATGGACACCGTGCCGCACACGGTCAACGTGGTGACGGCCGGGAATCCTCCGGGGCAGCCGGTGGAGGTGGCGCTGGAAGCCGGGCGAACGGTGTCTTTCCAGATGCCGCCGAACAAGTCGATCAAGATGACGCCGATGCCGTTTCTCAACGGCGGCACGCATACCACGGGCGGCGCCCTCAATTTCCGGGCCGAGCCGTTTGCGCAGCGGCTGGCCAACAACGCGGATCCCTCGAAACTGTTCAGCAGCGCCGTCCACGGGGATCCGAGCACGTCCATGCTACGCGCGTATCTGGGCGACACCATTGTCTTCCGGCTGGTTGACGTGACCATGAACGAAAGCAACGTGTTCACCGTCTCCGGTCACAACTTCCTGACCGAACGGTACGCGGGTGACGCCAACCGCAAGAACTCCATTCATATCGGCATTGCCGAACGATATGACCTGGTGGTGCCGCAGGCTGGCGGGCCTCGGCTGCAACCCGGGGATTACATGTATTTCAACGGCCGGAATTCGAAACTGTCCGAAGGCTCCTGGGGGGTGGTGCGGGTGCTGGAGAAACCCGTGCCCGATTTGCGGCCCCTGCCGAACGCCGGGTTCGGCGGCCCCGGTCTGAAGAAACCCCTGCCGCTGTGTCCTCCCGACGCGCCGGTGAAATCGTTCAACGTCGTGGCGATGGATTATCCGCAAATGGCCTTCAATCCCAACGTGGAAGAAGCCATCGAGGTGGACTTTGAACGCACCATCGCCGTGCGCAACCCGGACGCCAAAATTTACATTCTGGAGGAAGAAGCGGCCAAGGTGTCCGGCGCCTTCCAGCCCATGCCGCTGACCCTGCGGGCGAACGTCGGAGACTGTCTGAAAGTGAAACTCACCAACAAAATGAAGGAGAGCCGGGCGTCGTTCTCCGCCTTTTCGCTGGCGTTTGATCCCACGGATTCTCAAGGCGTCAACCTTGGCAAGAATGCCGGCGATCAAACCGTGGCGCCGGGGAAACACCGGACCTACACCTATTATGCGGACCCGTCCACCGGCGAAACGCAGTCCCTGGTGTGGGACTGGGGGAACGTGGCCATGAATCCGCGCAACGGGTTGTTTGGCGGCATTGTGATCGGGCCGAAGGGGTCGCAGTATCGTGACCCGAAAACCGGGGCCGATATTTCCCTGAAGAACAGTTGGATGGCCGACGTCCTTGTGGACCGGACGATTCCCGGCAACGAATACCGGGCCAACTATCGCGACGTGTCCCTGTATTTCCAGGACGAAGACAATATCATCGGCACCAGTTTCATGCCCTACGTGCAGAACGTGGCCGGACTCATCGGGGTCAATTACCGCAGCGAACCCTATTTGTATCGCGAGGAACTCGGATGTTCGCTGGGGCGGATGTTTCAGCCGTGCCAGGTGGACGATCCGCAGGACCCGGTCACGCCGCTGATTGAAGCCCATGCGGGCGACCCGGTGCGGATTCACGTCTTCGGCGCCAGCAACGAACAGAACGGCATGTTCACGCTCGAAAAACATGAATGGCCGATTGAACCGTTCATGCGGGGCGCCGACCAGATCAGCGTGGTGGAGTTTGCGGGGTCCGAAGGCATTGACGTCTTTATTCCCGCGGCGGGCGGGCCGTATGCCCTGACGGGGGATTACGTGTACAGCAATGCGCGGTTGCCGTATTCGCAGTCGGGGCAATGGGGGTATTTCCGGGTGCTGCCCGTCAATGACCAGCACCTTCTTCCGCTTCGGGGGGCGGCGCCGGGCGTCAAGGAAGCGCGGACGCCACGGACGCCGGAGGGCGATGCCACGCCGGTTTCGCTTCGCTGACGACCCGCACCCGTTGGAGCAGGGAACGGGATGAGCAGGACGGGGGAGCCGGTGCCCGGCTTCCCCGTTTTTTTTCGAAACGCCCGTGCCGGCGGGACGGGCGGCAACCGGAGACAGGGACGCACAACAGCATGAACACGTCGGGAACGGCGCCGGAGCACGGCGGGACATCGACCCTGGCAGGATGGGCGTGGGCCGTCCTCGGCCTGGTGTTGTCGGGGTCGCCGGGATGGGCGTACGATGCCATGCCGGTTTCCAACGGCGGCACGATTACGGGTGACGTGACGATCGCCGGCGAGAAGCCGCGCGCCATGGCGTTCAACCTGGTGACCATCCCCGACGCCCGGTATTGCGGACGCATTTCCACGGGCACCGGGTGGCGGATTGTCGAAGATTTTCTCGTCGGCCCCGGCGGCGTTCTGAAAGACGCCGTGGTGATGCTCAAAGGGATTGACAGGGGCAAGCCGTTTGTCCTGCCCGGGGTGCGCATCGAAGCCGTGGATTGCGACTTCCTGCCGTTTGTGAACGTGGTGCGCGACCGGGATGAAATCACGGTGGTGAACATGGACCCCGTTGAACACGACATTCAGGGCTACCAGACGGCGCGCGTGCGGGGCGCGCGGGTCCTGTTTAATCGCCCGCTGCCCATGAATCCGTTCCATAAGGTGCTGGGGGTGGTGAACAGCCACCGGCATTTGCCGGGCGCGCCGATGGTGCAGAAGATTCACCTCCGAAAGGGGCGGAATATTTTTGTGATGCAATGCGGCTTTCATCCCTACATGTTTTCCTGGGGGATCGTGGTGGACAATCCGTACTATGCCATCACCGGGGACGACGGCGCGTTTCAGATTACGGACGTGCCGCCCGGAGACTACCGGCTGACGGTCTGGCACGCCGGCATGAAGACCTATCTGGAGCAGCCCGTCACCGTCGAGGCGGGGCGGACCAGCGTCGCGCGGTTTGCCTACGCGCCCGTGACGGGGCGCCGCAGTGTGCATGAAATGCAGGACAACCCTCACTTTGGCCTCGAACTGCTGGGAGACGGCGGTGACATCATTCCCTCTGTCCGGTTGCAGCGTCCGTAACGGCACGCGCGTCATGGGGCACGCCGCCGTCGCGGTGTTCCTGTGCGCCGTGGCGGTGACGGCCGACCGCGCGGCGTGGGGCTATGAGGTGCGCGACGTCGCCGACGGGGGGCGGGTCCAGGGCACCGTCACGCTGGCCGGCGCCGTTCCGGCCCCCAAGGCCTATAATCTGGTGACCTTTCCGGACCCCGAATACTGCGGACGCATCTCCAACGGCAAGGGGTGGCGGCTCCTGCGGGATTTTTTCGTGGACGAGCAGGGGCGGGTCAGGGATGTTGTCGTTCTGCTGGAAGGCGTCACGGCCGGCAAGCCCTTTGCCGTGTCCGTGCCCCGCATCGAGGCGCGGGACTGTCGATTCCTGCCGTTCACCACGGTGGTGCGAAGCGGACACGGCGTCGAAGTGGTGAACATGGACCCCGTGATGCATGATATTCAAGCCTATGAAACGTCGGCCGCCACGGGGACGCGCGTGCTGTTTAATTCCCCGCTGCCTTTCAACCATGACCATCAGCGGGGCAACGTACACGCGAGGCACAATCATGAACCCGGCGCGTCCCTGGTGCGGCAATTCCGGTTGAGCAAGAAACGTCGAACCTTTGTCATGCAATGCGGCTTTCACGCCTACATGGAAAGTTGGGCGATTGCCGTGGAAAATCCGTACCATGTGCGGACGGACGACCGCGGGCGGTTTTCCATCGACGACGTGCCCCCCGGCGAGTATGCCCTTCGCGCCTGGCATCCGGGCATCAAGCGGGTCGTGAAGCGCCCCGTGACCATTGAGCCGGGCCGCACGATCACGGTTGATGTTCAACTTCCCGCGCCGGCCCGCCGGAAGACGGCGCTGACGGTGCGCACGCCTCCCCGGTTCACGCCCGCCGTGCTGGGGCGCGACGTGACCATCGCCCCGGTTGTTGAACGACAGTAATGTGATGGCGGGACGTTCCCCCGCGCCGGTTCAACGGGGCGGTTTCTTCCCGTGTGTTCCTGTCTGTGCTCCATCCCGTTGCCGCATGGTTTCGACGTTTCGGCGCGTGAAAAATAAATGAAACGGTGGGTGACATGGGCGGCGGCGGTGGGCGTGGCCTGCGGCGTCGGCCTGCCGGGCGGGACAGCGGTCGCCGCCGCCACCGACACCGCCGCCGCCGCCGTAGCCGTCACCACCGCTGACACCGCCGCCACCGACACCGCCCGCCGTCCCCCGATGAAAAATGTCGGGGGCCGTCATTCCGCGCCGTCGACGCCATTGGCCGCAGAGACGCCCGCACGCGGAATCCATCCGAAAGAGGTCATTGGCAGGACACAACAACAGACAATGCAACAGAAGGATGGATTCCCGATTAAAAATGTCGGGAATGACGGAAGGGTTGGTCACCCTGCCGTCGGTGCTACT
>JAHRAQ010000012.1 GCA_020027205.1 Nitrospirales bacterium
GGAGGGGACGGGGGAATGACGGAGGGAGGGGGCGGCGGGAATGGCGGCGGGGGGAATGACGGAAAGGACGACGGGCGACGGGGGGGGGATGGTCAAAGGGCGTAGGATTGGGGGCGGCGGTCGTGGAGGATGTGGTTGTAGGGGTTGAGGGATTTGTCGCGGGCGGCGGCGGGGTCGATCTCGACGACGGTGCACTCGGGGTCGGCGGCGGACGCGCGTGCCAGCGCCGTGCCGTCGGGCGCGATGATCGAACTGGCGCCGATGAAGGTCAGCGGCGGTTTGCCGGCTCTGGCTTCCCGCCCGACGCGGTTGGCGGTGATGCTGAAGACGCGGTTTTCCAGGGAGCGCGTCACCATGGCGTCGGGGCACCAGGGCAGGACCAGGTTCGAGGGATGACACACAACGTCCGCCCCCCGCAGCGCGAGGGTGCGGGCGACTTCCGGGTAATACCAGTCAAAACAGATCATCACGCCAAGGCGCGCCGGGCCGATGTCCCAGACGCGCAGCCCGGAGTCGCCGGGGCTGAAGAACAGGGTTTCTTCGAAAAACAAATGGGTTTTGCGGTAGCAGCCCAGGAATCCCGACGGCCCGACCAGAATCGCCGAGTTGTAATATGTGCCGCCGTCCCGTTCGGGCAGGCCGACGACCAGATGCAGGCGGTGGCGGCGGGCCAGGTCCGCGCAGACCCGCGTGGTGGGGCCGTCCGGCACGGGTTCCGCGAGGGCCAGGACTTCTTCCATGGTCGCAAACTGGTAGCCGGAAAAGGCCAGTTCGGGCAGCACGAGGAGGTCGCAGTCGACGTCGCCGAGTTGCGAGGCGAACTGGTCGATGTTGCGCTGCACGGCCCCAAACTCGGGGTGGGATTGGAGATAGCCGACGCGCATGGGTCATAGTCGCGTACGGGGGATTTGGTCTGCAAGATGCCTGGGGCGGGATGGAACTAAAAGACAAGGAAAAAGAAGGATGGATTCCCAACTACTAATGTCGGGAATGACGGAGGGAGGGGACGCGGGGGGATGGCGGAAGGAGGGGGCGCGAGGGAATGACGGCGGGGGGCAAATGCTCCGAAGGTGACGGAGGGGACTGGATACCGGCTTTCGCCGGTATGACGGCGGGGGCGAAGGTTCCGAGGGAGCGCGGGGGCGAAGGGGAGCGGGGGCGCGGGGTTAGAGCAGTTTGATGGCGGCGATGATGACGCCGGAGGCGGCGATGATGATGGTGATGAACCATTTGAGCAGGTCGGCTTTGGTGTTGGCGAGCAACGCTTCGGCCTTGGCTTGCGTCACTTCCAGGTCGGCCTTGGTGGCCAGATGGGTCATGGCGGCTTTGAAGTCGGCTTTGAAGTCGGCTTTGAGGGCCAGCAGGTCGGCTTTGAAGTCGGCTTTGAAGGCCAACAGGTCGGCTTTGAGGGCCAGCAGGTCGGCCTTGGTGGCGAAGTCGGCAAGGTCGGGCTTGGTGACCAGATTGGCGTTAATCTGGTTGACCAGCCCTTCGCCCAACTCCTCCGCCAGCCCCTCGGCCTGCTCCGCCGAGAAGCCTCGCCCTGTCAGGCGCCGGGCAAACTTGGGGGTATCGAATTCCACCGCCTTGTCCATGGCGCAAGGGTAGCAGAGGGGACGCGACCGGCGCAACCTGCCGGGGGATTCCTGTCCGGCCTGTCCGGCCTGCCCGCCCTTCCGTCACTCCGGGCATCCACGATGCGCGTCGCACGCCCGGCGGCGCTGGCCCGGCGGCGCTGATTACAAAAACGGGCAGGAACGCCCTGCCCGTTTTTGACGGCTCGTTGCGGCTTGATGTCTTTACGGCATGGTTTTGTCGTGCTTCATCTTGTCGTCGTGCTTCATCATGCCGTCGTCGTGCTTCATGTCGCCGCCCATCATCATGCCGCCGGGGGTTTGGCCAAGATGCATGGCCGCTTTCATGGCGTGTTCGGTCGCCACTTTGGCATGGCCCTGTTTACCGTGGGCAATGGCTTCTTCCAACTCATGCACGCCTTCGTCGAGGTGAGAGTCGGTCATCGCTTCCTGCGCCATCTTCGCGTGGGTCAGCGCTTCCTCGGCGTGGGTCACCACGGCGTCGGCATGGCCCATGTTGCCATGCTCGACGGCTTCCATCGTGTGCTCCATCGCTTCGTGCACATGGCCGCCCTCGTCGGCCATCGCCGGCGCGGCCATCCAGCACACTGCCATCAACAAACTGGCGAACATCATACGAGACATCATGACATACCTCCCTGGGTGAAATGGTAAAGTGATCACGCGCGGACACCGCGCGCGATTAATCTCCCCTCCTCCGTCATTCCCGACATCTTTAGTCGGGAATCCATCCTTCTGTTTCCATCCTTCTGTTGTTCTTTCCTTGTATTCTCCCCTGCGCACCGTGTCACGACGGCGCCTTTGATTCTTTCGATTCTTCGGCGCGTCGTGTCACTTGCGCGAGCAGTTTCATGTCTTTTTCGGCGGGCGCCGCAAAGTCCCGGCTCCATTCCCACCACGACCCCGGATAATTTTTGACGTGTTCATAGCCCGCCAGTTTGAGCACAAAATAGACCCAGGCCGACCGCACGCCGCCCAGGCAATACGTGATGACTTCCCGCTGTTCGCGGACGCCGAGGGCGTGAAACATTTCCCGCACGACGGGCAGGGGCTTGAGGGTGGCGTCCTGCCGGAGAAACGCGTTCCAGGGCACGTTGACGGCGGATGGAATATGACCCGGCCGGGGCAGGCCGTCAAGTTCCTTGCCCGCGTATTCCTCCACGCTGCGGGCATCCACGATGACCGTGTTCGACTGCGGCTGTTTCAGCAACTGTTTCAGTTCCTGTTTGGTCACGCTGACGTCCGGCTGCACGTCAGCCCGAAACGCGCCGGGGACGGGGCGCGCCGGCGCGTGGTCGTACGGCCGCTGTTCCAGCGTCCATTTCGGCCAGCCGCCGTCCAGGACTTTGACTTTCCGGTGGCCCAGATATTGCAGCATCCAGAACATGCGGCCTTCGTCGCCCCAGTTGTCGAACGGGTTGGAATAAATCACCACGTCGCTCGAATTGTTCACGCCGAGGGCCTGAAGCCGCTGCTCCAGCCGGGCGACGTCGGGGTCCAGCAGCCCCCTGGCCGTGGCGTTGGGGTCGCTGTATTCATGCCAGGTGCTGTGCACCGCGCCGGGAATGTGGGCGGTGTACGCGCCCGCGCCGCGCACGTCGATGATGACGAGGTCGTCGCGGCCAAGGTTGTGGAAGAGGGTGTCGGTGTCGATCAGGTACATGGGTTATCTAAAAGGAAAAGACAACGGAAAGATGGATTCCCGACTAAAGATGTCGGGAATGACGGAGGGGGGTATTCCCGCCTTCTCTCTTGCTGTCATTTTCTGTCATTCTCTGTCATTCCCGACGTTAGTTGTCGGGAATCCATCTTTCCGTTTCCGTCTTTCTGTTTCCTTACCATGGCCGTGACATCTTATCCCGCGGTGGCTTTTGTGTGCGGGGCGGCGCAGGCGGTGCGGGCTTTGGCCACGGGGGGCGCGGCGTCCGCGTCCGCCGGGGCGCCGAGCGGGAACCGGCGCGTGTAGATGGTATACCGATACGGGCGGTCCGACTGCAACCCATAGGAGTCCCGTAGCATGGCATGTTGTCCGTCCGTCAGAATATGATACCGGACGCGAACGTCCACCGCCAGATCCGACCGCCCTTCGGGAATCCGGTAGGCAAACCGGTAGTCGCGGCTGGCCAGCGGCCGCAGGCGGTTGTCGTAGACTTCCAGGATGACCGGCTGCCAGAGAATCCACCGGCCCATGGTGTCGCGTTGCTCACGCAGAATCCGCCCCTCCCCGTCTGTCACGGCAAACTCCACGGTAAAATGGCGGTCGGGGTCGCCGGTGGGGATGGTATGGCCGGCGCCGGCGTTGATAATCTTGAGCGTCATCTCCACGGTGTCGCCCGGCACGGGGGCGGGCGGGTCGGTGGTGACCTGAATCGACACGGCCCGCTTGACCATGTCGGGATCATGCCCGCCGCGCCAGAGATGCCGCCGGCCCTGTCGAATGGGGCCGTTCGCCGCCGCCGGGCGGGAGACGTCCGGCATGTGGCAATGCTGACAGGTGAATCCCCGTTCCCGCATAAAAAACTCGCCTTCGTATTCCGCATACGTGCCGCACGGCCCCGCGCGGTAAAATTGCAGGGGGCCGGAAACGACGCTGTGACACCGATGACAGACCTCGGTGGTGCGAAAGGCGGGGTCGTATTTGACGGGATGCGGCGCCGCCGAATCGTCGAACGGCCCCAGGATGACGCCGTCGCGGACGTGGCAGGCCGCGCAGGTGACGCCTTCCCGCTGATAGGCGGCGTCGTACCGGGGATTGGCGACCTGCACCGCCTTGTCCACGCGGTTGCCGGGGATGGACTGAATCAGCGTGGGCTGCTGATTGGCGAGCGGAGTGTGGCAGTTGAGGCAGACCCAGACGCGGTCGTCTTTTTCCCAGTAGGCTTGAAAAAACGGGTCGTCATAGGCGTCGGCGTGGACGCTGGTTTTCCATTCGTCGTAAATCTCCCGATGACAGGCGCCGCAATCTTCGGCCCGGATGGACTCGAGTCCCGCCGGCACGGGTTGAAACGGAATGGCATGGGCGTAGTCGTCGCGCAGGCCGAAAATGACGGTGGGACGAATCTCCGTGTAAAAATAGGACAGCGCCGCCGCGACCGCCAGCAGGCCCAGCGCCAGCGCCGCCGGCCACGTTCCGCCGCGTCGAAGGCCCGCCATGGTCAGGCGTCCATCAACGCCAGGAGATGGCGTTCCACCGACGCCGCCAGCGCCCGCAGGTGATAGCCGCCTTCCAGACAGGCCACCAGCCGGCCGTGACAATGCGTCGTCGCAATGCCCGCCACGATGCGGGTGAGGTCGGCATAGCCGTCGTCCGTCAACGCCATGCTCGCCAGCGGGTCGTCCCGGTGCGCGTCGAAGCCGGCCGAGACCAGCACGAAGTCCGGCTTGAACGCGGCCGCCGCCGGCACGAGCACGTCGCGGTACACGGCCCGGTAGTCGTCGTCGCCCTGCCCGCCGGCGAGCGGCACGTTGATGGTCGACCCGACGCCCGCGCCGCGCCCGCGCTCCTGTGACGCGCCGGTGCCGGGGTAATGCGGATATTCGTGCGTGCTGAAAAAGAGGACGGAGGGGTCGTCGTCAAACACATGCTGCGTGCCGTTGCCGTGATGCACGTCCCAGTCCACAATCAACACGCGCGCGAGACCGTGGTGTTCCTGAATGTATTTCGCCGCGATGGCGACGGTGTTGAACAGACAAAACCCCATGGCGCGGCCGGCCTCGGCGTGATGCCCCGGCGGCCGCACCGCGCAAAACACCTGGTCCGCGCGGCGCTCCATGACGGCGTCCACCGCCGCCAGCGCGCCGCCGACCGCCAGATACGCGGCGGGCAGCGAGCCGGGCGACAGGGCGGTGTCCGCGTCAATCTCGACGCGGCCCGCGCGCGGCGCCTGTGCGTCCAGCCATTGCACGTGGGCGGGGTCGTGAATGCGCGTCATCCAGCGCAGGTCGGCCGGGCGCGGGTCAATCCGCGTCAACCGCGCCAGCGTCCCGGAGGATTCCAGATGTGACAGAATGGCCCGCAACCGCTCCGGCGACTCCGGATGCCGCGGCCCCATGTCGTGTTCCAGATACGCCGGATGTGTGACAATGCCGACGCGACCCATGTCGTCGTGTACTCTCCGGGGTTTCGTCCGTGTTCTGCGGGATGCCCGCCGCGCCCGACGGCGCGCCAAAGAGCGCGGGGGCGGAGCACATGGCCGATGGTAGCACAGGGTTCGACATTAGACAACGCGGCGGCGGTGGTGGTAGGGTTTTCTCGACCGCCGTTCCCGCGCCGTCGGTATTCAATGGCGTGGGCGTGGGCGTGGGCGCGCGCGGAATTTATCCGTAAGGTGGCAATGGCAGGACGGGAAACAGAAGGATGGATTCCCGACTACTAATGTCGGGAATGACGGAGGGAGAGTCGCGGGAATGACAGCAGACGGCGGGTGACTCCCCTTCCGTCATTCCGCGTCGACGATGTCCAACGACAGGAAAACCGTGGGCACGCGGAATCCATCCGAAAGATGTCCAATGGCAGGACAGGCAACCCATTCACACAGGAGACACGATGCCCGATCCCAAAATCGAAAAATTCAAAAAAGTGTTGCAGATGGACCCCAACGACGAAACGCTCTGGTTCGGCCTGGGCAAGGCCTGCATGGGGGATGAAAACTGGGCGGAGGCGATTGCGGCCCTGGAACGCTGCATCGAAGTCAAACCCACCTACTCCGCCGCCATCCTGGCCCTGGCGCAATGCCTGCAACACCACAACCAGCCCGACCGCTGCCGCGAGGTGTGCGCCCGGGGCATCGACGTTGCCACTGCCAACGGGGATTTGCTGGTGATTAAGAATTTGGAGGCGTTGAGGGAGTCGGTGGGGGAAACATCATGAAGCCATTGCCATTGGCGGGAGGCAGAAGCATATCTCACGTCCATGTCTGATGCGTCATCGGCAATGCTTCCGAAGCCAGACCGCCAGGGCGGTTTCCTTCATGGTTCCCTCGGCGAGAGCAAGCATGGCCGCCGCGGCTTCCTCCTCCGACACCCGCAGGGTCTTACCGTTTCTTTCCAAAAAAATTCCTCCCGCGACAAATCCCGTGCGCTTGTTTCCATCGACAAACGGATGGTTGCGCACAATGCCGTGAATGTACGCGGCGGCCAGGACAAACATGTCGGACGTGTTGTCTGACAAGAGATTGCGAGCGCGGGTCAACGACGAATCCAAAAGCGCGTCATCACGCACACCCGGGGCGCCGCCGAACTCACTTAACAATGCGTCATGTATGGCCAGCACGGCCTCGCGATCAACCCAGACCGGGGATTTCATCGGGCCAGGGTACGCAACGCATTGCGGTATTGGGCCATCAGTTTTTTGCCGATCTTCACCTGCTTTGCAAATTCAGGATCATACGGCGTGAGTCGGTAACTGCCGTCCGGCGCATCGGTCAGAAAAATCTGATCGCCGTCGCGAAGATTCAACCGCGACAACACTTCTTTCGGCAACACAACCCCCAGGGAATTTCCCACCCGTCGAACTTTTAAATTCTGCATGAGTTCCGGCCCTCCTTGTTATAACGGATGTTATAACAAAAAAGACGGACGGGCAAGAGGGGGAAGGCCCGGATTGTTTTCTACAAGATGCGTTGCGAAGGTCAAAGTCCGATACTATCCTTCGCAAGCGGTACGCTTTACGGACATTTATGGGCAACCACTCCCGCAACCCCGCACGCGCAGTTCTCTTGCCGGTCAATATGGGCAATCGTGGGCAAAATTGTCTCCCGATACAAAAAACATTTGAAAAACTTCGCCGCTATTCACGAGACGTTAAATTCATTGGCTATCACTGGAGACAATCGGGAAATTTTGTCTTCATCGATTCCGGCAAGCCCGCAAGAAAAATGGCCCTTGAAGCAGGCAAGGCGGTTACGGGATTAACTTGCCTGATTCGAACATTTTCTGATCTGCAAAAGGTGAATCAAGCAGTTCCCCGGCAGGCCAAAACAACAAGCCGCGGTTCCGTAATCTTGCCGACACCGACAGGAGACAAAAAGTTAATTCATGTTGCGCTATCACAGAACATTAACGAACCAGACAGAAAAACCGACAAGGAAATTGGCAACCGTGTGTCAGTACTGGAATGGCCCTCTCCACAAGATGTCTTGTGCGTGTATGATCGGCCCAAACAAGGCGGAGATGTTGGAGAAGTGACCAACAGGGTTCTTGCGGTGTACCGACAGACCCGTCCCGGCATATACGGCACCGGTCGAGCGTTGAGTGTCATCCGAGACCTTCTTGAAAACAGAAACCTGCGCTATGAGTAAAAATTATCTGCATGATTGCCTGGAACAATTTCCCAAAGTCAGCAAAGACCTATTTGGGCGGCCATTTAACATGGAAGCTATTGAGGCCGACGCTCAAAAGTTGCGGTCTGGAAAGGTAAGCGTTGAAAACCTTCATAAACACTTCAGCGATTATTTCAAAGATAAGAATAAGGGGAAAAACTATTGGTGGTTTAATAAATACTGGCTTTTCCCCGACCTTGTCGACTTGGAAGAAAATTGGGGAGACAATTTCTCCTTTCATCAATTGTCAAAGGGAGACGAAGAAAACGCAAAGAAACAAAAGAGAGAGATCAAAAAACTCCTCGAGGCATTTCGACAAATTGAACTGGTATCAATCATTTTGCGATTTATCCGCCCCGAGTCATTTGGGATTCTAAGCCCGCCTGTTGCATCCATTCTTTGTCTGTGTAGCGGGGGCGACGCCACGGAAACATATTGGAATTATTTATGCGACCTTAGGAAAATCCGTAAGGAGTATGGCTTTTCTACTGCGGCGGAAGCCGACAAGGCTCTCTGGGTTTTGAAACACAAGTGCAACAGCAAAGAACCTAAAGACCAAAGCATCAAAAAAGAGTTTGAAAAGGACAAATTCATGCTCCAATTGCGGGCAAAAAATCTGGCAGGACCTCTCAATATTCTCTCTCATACACAATTGGCCACTGCCCTTTGCGAGGTCAACAATCATCTGGCAACACTTGTTGGGAGTTACGCGCTGGAAGAGAACGTACAAAAATTCGCCAATGAGCAAGATGCAAAAGAAGAAGCAATACGCCTAGCGAAGAACAAAGGAGATAAATATCCGACGTTAGTCCATTATCTCGACGCATTAAAGAACAAAGAAAAAATTACGCCCCTGGAACACGGACGATGGATTCGCTTGCAGAAAAAAATCCGTAACAAAATCTTTCATGCGGATATCGAAAATATCGTACAGCGGGACGTCCGCGAACTAGTCGACATTGTATCTGACATTGAAGGTCGCTTGAGTAACAGCATCGACCAATGATAAAGACGGACGCAACGCCTTCCGTCATTCCAGCCCACGAGCGGGAATCCAGTCCCGTCCTGTTGTAGTTGTACAAACACCATTGGATTCCGGCTTACGCCGGAATAACGGAGGGAGCAGGAACGCCGAAGGGGATGCACCGCGTCTGGGTTATGACGCTTGCATTCACCGGGCGAGTGCGGGATAATGTACGCGTTCAACCCGCCACCGACACACCATGAACCTTGCCGAAATCAAACGTGAAGTCGCCAAACTGCCGGCTCATGAGAAGCAGACGTTGGTGGACAACATTTGGGATTCAATCGCCGCCGACAACGGCGCGTTGCCCGTACCCGACTGGCAAAAACGCGAACTGGACCGCCGCTACGCCGAATATCAAAACGGCGGCGTGCGGTTGACCAACGCCGATGATGCTTTCGCGCGGTTGCTGAACAAATATGCGTGAAGACGACCCTGTCGCAACGCGCCGAGCATGATGAACAAAGCGTCTTCTTGTTTGGCAACGCACATTCTCACAAAACCAACTATTTCTCCACCGGCTCTCCGCCGCGCCACAACTCATATTCGCTGATGTCGATTTCTTTGCCCCAACTCACCGCGTAGCCGCCCGGCTCCACCGTCACCGCTTTGAACAGCGCCGGGTTTTTCAACGGCGCGAACATCTCGCGCGCAAGCAACGCGCTGATGTCATACCGCCGCGCCTCGCCGCCCGCGAACTCCACATAAAGTATGCGGTCGGTGACGGCTTTGGCGGCGGTGATTTTGGGCGGGTGCATGGTTAATCAAGCGGAGTGAGTTTGCGGAATTCTTGCGTGTCCCACATCTCCTTGAGTTCGTCTTGGTGGATTTTACCCCACTCAACCACCAACTTGTGCGCGCGAGGCGGCAAGTCACCTTCAAACATTTCAAGGGTGTCAATGTTAATTAAACAGCCCGACATGCTCGCCGTAGACCGCATGAAAATGCGGCGGCGGGTGGTCGCCGAAAAACAACTTGACGACGATGCCGTAAAAACGCGCGACTTCCGGCATGGGTGGATTCAAAGTCGTTGTAATGAAGCATCCATGTCTTCGCAATGAGTCCCGATCCTCATTGTTGTATGACGTTATAACAAATCAGGAAGGCCGGGCAAGGGAGAAAGAACCATGGATTCCCGTTTTCGCGGGAAGCATGTGCCAAAGGCAAATGCTCCGAAGGTGACGGAAAGAGACACGCGCCGACTCCTACCCCCCTCCCCTCTTCCTCTCCGCCGTCAACTCCTCCAACTTAAACTGCTTCGGCAGCAACACCGGAATCACCAGGGCGACGGGGTCGCCGCGTTTGAGGGTGGTGGGTTTGTTCAGTTGCAGCAGGACGTTGGCGACGAAGGCGTCGTAGTCCGGCAGAAAGTCGTACAGGTTGGGGGTGAGATTGTATTCCTTTGATTTAATTCCTTCCCACACGGAAAAGGTGCGCGCCGGGTCATGATAGAAATGGTTGGGCAGGTCCTTGAGCATGATGCCGAGATAGTGGGGGTAATAAAATCGAATCCCGCAGCAGAGTTTGGCGTAGCCGCTGTTGAGAATGGTGTCCACGTACATGCCGGAAAACGACTTGTATCCCAGTAGCCGTTCTTCCGGCCGGATTTCCGGCGCCTGCCATTTCACGCCGTCGCCGGTGCGGCGAAGCCGGCAGTCCACCGGACAGCGCACGAGATAGCCGTAGTGCCCCGCCATGCGCACCGGCCCGCAATCGTCGGGAAGCACCTTGTAGCCGCCGGCCGCCAGCGCGCGCTGTTCCTGCAGCGGCATGTTGGTCATCAGCGGACGGTGGGGATGGAACTCAAGCGCGACGCGCTCCGGCGCGATGGCCGTGGTGTATTCGCGCTCCCAGTAGATGGTCCATTGCGCGCGGGTGATGTCGGGCGCGTCGCTCATGGCTCCCCCGCGCGGGCGATGTCAGACGGGTCGATCACAACTCCCCGCGTGGCCGCCGGCATCGACGCCGAGGCGTCCGCGGTCACAGGCGCACATGCGCCCGGCGCGGTGGTCAGAGGCGCTCGGTTTCTTCTTCCATGTGTTCTTCGACGGACACATGGGTGAGCGTGCCGCGGTAGTCGCAACGATGACATCGCACGCGGAACTCCTCAATCCATTTTTCCTGCACAAACGTCTGATTGCATTTGGGGCAGACAAACACGCCCTTGACGTAATGCACTTGCCGCTTGAACTTCATCGTCTGTCTCCTTCCGACGTCCCGGCCGCGCGCCGCCGCTCACCGGACGCACCCTGCCACAGGACATTTTTTCTTTGCAACCGGACACGGCGTCCGCTTGTATTTTTCGCCCCATGCGGCGTTGGGCGATTCGCGTGTTCGGTCAACGTGCCGACGCACGCCTCCCTCACCCGCTCACCGCCCGCCTTGCCTGGGACGAAAAATCCTGCGCGGTCATTCCGCATATCCCCTTTCCCTCCGTCATTCCCGCATCCCTCCTCTCCGTCATTCCCTCCTCTCCGTCATTCCCGACGTTAGTTGTCGGGAATCCATCCTTCTGTTTCCTTGTCCTAATCAGAGAAAAACAACAGAAGGATGGACCTTCGGAGCATTTGCCTTTGGCAAATACTTCCCGATTAAAAATGTCGGGAATGACGGAAGGGGCGCGGCTTCCCCCCGCGTCCCCTACTTCCCCCGGCGGCGTTTTCGGGGGAAACGTTCGGTGTGTACCTGCTTCAGCCGCGTGTGTTCGACGTGCGTGTAAATCTGGGTTGTGACGATGTTGGCGTGGCCCAGCATCATCTGCACGGCGCGCAGGTCGGCGCCGTGCGCCAGCAGGTGCGTGGCGAACGAATGCCGGAGCATGTGCGGGGAAATGGGCGTGCGAATGCCGGCCCGCCGCGCGCGCAGGCGGAGAATGTTCCAGAAACTCTGCCGCGTCATGGACGCGCCACGCCGCGTGACAAACAGGGCGGCGGACGCGCGCCCTTTCAGCAACGCCGGGCGCGTGTCACGGCAATAGGTCTCCAGTTTCCGGCGCGCGACGTCGCCAATCGGCACCATGCGCTGTTTGTCGCGTTTGCCGGTGGCCAGCACGGTCCCCGTTTCCAGATTCACCGCCGCCACTTCCAACTCGACCAGTTCGGACACGCGCAGGCCGGCCGCGTACATCAACTCCACCATGGCGGAATCCCGCGCGTCTTCAAGCCCGTGGCCGGCCGGCAATTCCAGCACGGCGGTCACATCGGATTCCGACAGCGTTTTGGGCAACTTCATCCACGGCTTCGGCGTCCCCGGCAGGTACGACAGCAGTTCCGGCGCCCCGTGGACCATGCTCAAAAACCGGTAAAACCCGTGGACCGCCGCCAGACACCGGGACACCGACGCCGGCGCCAGACGCTGCCCGCGCAGATGGGACAGAAATCCCGTCATATCCCGCGCGACGTCGCGCGGATCGTGCCGGCCCCGCAACGCCAGATACGCCCGCAGTTTTTCGAGATCCCGGCGATAGGCCATGATGGTATTGTCGGCCGCGCCGCTTTCGACCCGCAGCATGGTCAGATACGGTTCAATCAGGTCGTCCATGCGCCACGTTGGCCGTGTCCGGGTGTTACTCATGCGCCAACTCCCCCGACAGGCCCGCGCACGCGGCGGCGGCGCGGGGCGGCGCCGGGACGCGGCGGCGCGCCCCGTCACCGGCCCGGCGGCGGGCGGACGCGGGCAGGCGCGGTTGACAGAAACCGAGTCCGGCGTTATGGAGACACCATGCGCCGCAAGAATCCATGAACATCGCCACCCGCCTGTCTCCGTCGCGCCTGATGCGCGGCCTGCTCATCAGCGTCCTCCTGTGCCCGGCGGCGGCCATGGCGCAGCCGCTCCCGGCCCCGGCGCGCGCGATTGATGAAGAACAGGCGACCGAAAAGCGCGCTGTTGAAGAGCGCGCAACCGAGAAGCGCGCCGTTGAGGAGCGCGCCACAGAAAAGCGCGCTGTTGAGAAGCGCGCTTTGGCGCACATCCGCGTCCACCTGGGACAGGGCCGCGTCGACGCGGCGCTGGCCCTGATCGAGTCGTTTCTGGAGCGCGCGTCCCCGCCGGCCCTGACGGACCAGTTCACATTTTTATACGCCATCGCCCTGCACCGGCAGGCCCGCGACACCGAAGCCGTCGCGATCCTCGAACAATTTCTGGAAGAATATCCCAAATCCCCCCTGCGCCGCGAGGCGCAACTGCGGCTGGGCGCCTTTTATATCGAGACGCGCCGGCCCAAGCCCGCCATTGCCCTGCTGTCCCGGATGCTGGACCGGACGTCGGACGAAACGACACGGCGCGCCGCCCACCATTACCTGCGCCGCGCCTACGAGTTGCGGGGCCACTACCTGCCGGCCGTTCGCACCGCCATGGCGCACATGAAGGAAGCGAAGGACGCCGAGCGTGGCGATCTTCTGGACACCGTGAACGGCCTCATTTTGCAAAAAATGGACGAGCGGACGCTGGCCGAACTTCTGGAGGTGTTTCCCGCCGCCTATCCCGGCGACCTGGCCCTGATTCGCCTCAT
Organism: Nitrospirales bacterium; assembly: GCA_020027205.1. GTDB lineage: Bacteria > Nitrospirota > Nitrospiria > Nitrospirales > UBA8639 > Bin75. The sequence goes on from JAHRAQ010000012.1 coordinate 13,450, forward strand.
CGAATTGCACACGGCGCGCGGCGACGAGATTCTGGCCGAACTCGACATCCGCGACTTTCTGCACCGATTCCCCGCCCATCCCTACACCCGCACCGCGACCGCGCTCCTGCATTCCTTCATGGCCAAAATCAAGGCCCACCGCCACGTCGTCGCGACGCTCCTGCCCCTGTCCGGCCCCATGAAAGCCTTTGGGACCGAGGCGTTCAGAGGGGTGCGGCTGGCGCTGCAACAGGAAGCCTTTCTGGGTTCCAACGCGGTCGGCCTTGTGGTCAAGGACAGCGCGCGGACGGCGGCGCCGCTGCGACGCGAGGTGGCCGGCCTGATCGAATCTTTTCATCCGATTGCCCTGATCGGCCCGTTGTCGGCGCGCGAGGCGCGGCGCCTGGCCGACGTGGCCGACCGCGCGGCCGTGCCGTTTATCACGCCGACCGCCACGCTCCCCGACGTCAAACGCCTGGGACGGTACTGGTTCAGCACCGCCATGACCACCCCGCTCCAGGTCGGGCGCCTGGTGGCCTACGCCATGCAGGAGTTCGGCTACACCCGGTTTTGCGTCCTGACCCCGCGGACCGTCCACGGACGGCGATTGAATCACATTTTCCGGCAGACTGTCACCGGGCACGGGGGCATCATCGTCGCCGAGGAGTCGTATGAACCGGGCACCACCGACGCGACGGCGCAAATCACGCGCCTCAAAGCGAAAGACCTGCGCCGTGACGGCAGGATGGAGCCGGCGGATTCCGGCGCACTGACAGATTCCGACACGCTGGCAGATTCCGACACGCCGGACGCGCCGGACGCCCCCGACGCGCCTCCCGTTCAGTCCGACAAGCCGCCCGTGTACGTGCCCGGCTTTGACGCCCTGTTTCTCCCCGGCCGCCTCGCCGACGTGGCGTTTCTCTCCGCCCAACTCGACTATCTTGACGTGACCGTGCCCCTGCTGGGCACGAGCGGATGGAATCACCCGAATCTCCTGCCCTGGGGGCACCACTCGCTTGACGGGGGCCTGTTCGGCGACGCCCTGTTTCTGCAGAGCGACGACCCGGACGTGCGGCATTTTGTCACCGGCTACCGCGAGCGGTTTCAGACCGACCCGTCCGTGTTCGCGGCCCAGGCCTACGACGCCATGCGCGCGGTTCTCGATACCATCCGCCGGGGCGCCACCGTCGGGGGCGAAGTCCGCGACCAACTGACCGAGCGGCGGGACCTGCCGACGCTGGGCGGCGTCGGCCGCTTTGACGAGGGTGGCATCCTCGACCGCAAAGTGTATATGATTCACATCCGCAACGGCCGGCTGGTGCAGGTGAATTAATCCGCGCGTCCGCGTCACACCCATGGCGTCATTTTTTCACACGCTGTCCTACGTCATCCTGCCGCTCATGCTCGCGGTGGTGCTGCACGAATACGCGCATGGCTGGGTGGCGAATTATTACGGCGACGACACGGCGCGGCGGCACGGACGGTTGACGCTGAACCCCCTCGCGCACATCGACCGCATGGGCACCATCATCGTACCCCTCCTGTGCCTGCTGCTGCCCGGCGGCTTTCTCATCGGCTGGGCGAAACCCGTGCCCGTCACGCCGGGACGATTGCGGAACCCCCGGCGCGACATGGCCCTGGTGGCGGCGGCGGGGCCGGCCATGAATCTGGCGCTGGCCCTGGGCAGCGGCCTCCTGCTGAATCTCCTGCTGGCCGCGGACCCCACGCTGCGGGAATCCTGGCCGCCCCAGCCCGGCGTCACGCCGCGCGCCGACCTGCTCGGCATGGTCATGGTGCCCCTCATGGCCATGGCCCTGTTTTCAATCGTCATCAACACCCTGCTGTTTGCGTTTAATCTTCTCCCGATTCCGCCGCTGGACGGCGGCCGGATTCTTGTGAGCAGTTTGCCCCGCCCCGCGGCCCTCGCCGTCGCGCAACTGGAACCCTACGGCATGTTCATCATTCTGGGCCTGCTGTTTCTCGATGCGCGGATTCCCATTATCAGCGGCGTCATCGGCACGATCATCCAGGCCATGATGGTCATCATCCCGTGAGGATTGCGCCGTCAATGAATCAACGACAGGGCGGGGTGGCATTGGCTCCTCCGTCATTCCGCGCCGACGAGTTTGTTGGCAGGATAAGGAAAAGAAAGATGGATTCCCGACTACTAACGCCTGCCCCCGACGTTCCCATTCGGGGGTCGGGAATGACAGAAGGAGGGACATCGGGATGACGAGACGGCATCGCCTCCCTCCGTCATTCCCGACATCTTTAGTCGGGAATCCATCTTTTTGTTCCTTCCCTTTGGTTGGGACAAGGAAAAGAAAGAGAATGACGGAGTGACTGACTGATGCGCGTCGTCAGCGGGATGCAGCCCAGCGGGCGCCTGCACCTGGGCAATGACCTGGGGGCGCTCGCCAACTGGAAAACGTTGCAGGAGGAACATGACTGTTTCTTCTTTGTGGCGGACTGGCACGCGCTGTCCGCCAACTACGAAGACACCGGCCGTCTGCGCGACCACGTCCGGGATTTACTGCTGGACTGGCTCGCGTCGGGAATCAACCCCGACCGGGCCACGATCTTTATTCAATCGCAGGTGCCGGCCCATGCGGTGCTGTTCGTTCTCCTGTCGATGATCACCCCCATTCCATGGCTGGAGCGGAACCCGACCTACAAGGAAAAACAGGAGCAACTTGAAGGGCGCGACCTCTCCACGCACGGGTTTCTGGGGTATCCCGTGTTGCAAGCCGCGGACATTCTGCTCTACAAGGCCGAGGCCGTGCCCGTCGGCAGGGATCAACTCCCGCATCTGGAACTCACGCGGGAAATCGCGCGGCGGTTCAACAGCCTCTACCGCACCGGCGTGCTGACGGAACCCGACGCCCTGCTGACACAGTTCCCCAAAGTCGCCGGCACCGACGGGCGCAAGATGAGCAAGAGTTACGGGAACACGATTCATCTGTCCGACACCGAGGCCGAGGTGCGGCAGAAACTCAAAACCATGGTCACCGACCCCGCGCGGGTGAAACGGCACGACCCCGGCACCCCCGACGTCTGCCCGGTGTTTGATTTTCATAAAATCTATTCCGACGCCGCGGTCACGGAACAGGTCAACCGGGACTGCCGGACGGCGGCCATCGGCTGTATCGACTGCAAAACACTGGTGGCGGACCGCGTCGTGGCGCGCCTCTCCCCGGTGTGGGACGCCCGCGCCGAGATCGAAACCGACCCCCGCCGCCTCGAAGACGTGACGCAAGCCGGCCGCGCCCGCGCCGCCGACGTCGCCGCCCGCACCCTCGAAGAAATCCGCGACGCCATGAAGATCTAGCGCGCCGACGTCGCCGACGTCGCCTCGTCGACCCGCGTCGCCCCCCTCCGTCATTCCCGACATCTTTTATCGGGAATCCATCCTGGTTTTCGTCATTCCGCGTCACCAATGTCCAACGACAGGAGAATCGTGGCACGCAGAATCCATCTGCAAGAGACCATTGGCAATCCCCCCCTCCGTCATTCCCGACTACGAACGTGGGGAATGACGGGAGGAGGGGATGACGGAAGGAGGGGACGCCGGCATGACGGCGGGCGCGCCGCCGTGGCCGGGCGGTGACACGGCGGCGGGACAACGTGGCGGCGCGGCGATTTGACTTCGTGCCGGTTCGCAACGTATCCTTTTTCCCCTGCCTTTCCCTGCTGGTTTGAACGCATTTCACACAACAGGAACGTATGGCGATTCGGGTGGGCATCAACGGTTTCGGGCGCATCGGGAGAAACTTCCTGCGGGCCTCCCTGACCGACCCGGACGCCATGACCGTCGTCGGCGTCAATGACCGCGCCGACGCCGGCACCCTGGGACATCTGCTGACCTTCGACTCGGTGCATGGCAGGTTTCCGGGGACGGTGGAGGCCGGCGACGACCGCCTGCTGGTCAATCACCACCCCATCCGCGTGATGGCCCGGCCGGACCCCAAGGCCCTGCCGTGGAAAGACCTTGACGTGGACGTGGTCATCGAGGCCACGGGGCGCTTCACCGCCCGCGCAGAGGCGGCGCGGCATCTCTCCGCCGGCGCGCCCCGCGTGGTCATCTCCGCGCCGGGGGAAGACGCCGACGTGACCGTCGTGCTGGGCGTCAACGAACACGCCTACGACCCCGCGTCGCATCACGTCATCTCCAACGCCTCCTGCACCACCAACTGTCTGGCGCCGGTGGCCAAAATCCTGCTCGACCGGTTCGGCATCGAGCACGGCTACATGACCACGATTCACGCCTACACCAACGACCAGCAGTTGCTGGATTTGCCGCACAAGGACCTGCGGCGCGCGCGCAGCGCGGGGCTGTCCATGATCCCGACCTCCACCGGCGCGGCCCGCGCCCTGCACCGGGTGATTCCCGAACTCAAAGGGAAACTCGAAGGCGGCGCCATCCGCGTCCCCACGCCCAATGTGTCGCTGATTGACTTGAGCGTCCGCACGGAACGGGACTGCGACACCGCCGCCGTCAACGCGGCGTTCGCCGAGGCCGCCGCCGGCCCGTTCAAGGGCATTGTCGCGTATTCCGAGGCGCCCGTGGTCTCCGTCGATCTCAACGGCAGCCCCCACTCGGCGACCATCGACGCCCCGCTCACGACGGTGATGCATCGCCGGTTCGTCAAGGTGTTTGCCTGGTATGACAACGAGTGGGGCTACGCCTGCCGCCTGCGGGACCTGGTGGCCTTTCTGGCCTCGCGCGACCGGCGCTCGCCCCGCGACACCGCGTGACGCTCCGGGCGCCGGCGACCGGGACTTCTCATGCAGATCACCAAACAAACCATTGACCAAGTGGAACTCCGGGGCAAGCGCGTCATTCTTCGCGTGGACTTCAACGTGCCGCTCGATGACGCGGCCCAGATCACGGACGATTCCAGAATTCGCGCGGCCGTGCCCACGATCAACCACGTCATCGACGAAGGGGGCAGCGTGATTCTGTGCTCCCACCTGGGCCGCCCCCAGGGCGTCGTCTGCCCGGCGTTGAGCCTGGCGCCGGTGGCCAAACGCCTGGGGCGCCTGCTGGGCAAGGAGGTCACCTTCGCGCCGGACTGCGCGGGCGCCGGCGTCAAAAATCTGGCGAGTCAATTGAAACCCGGCGACGTCCTGTTGCTGGAAAATCTCCGCTTCCATCCGGGGGAAGAGGCCAACGACCCCCGGTTCGCGTCGGACCTGGCCTCGCTGGGCGACGTGTTTATCAACGAGGCGTTCGGCACCGCGCACCGCTCCCATGCCTCCACCGTCGGGGTCACCAACTTTATCAAAACCTCCGCGGCCGGCTATCTCATGAAGCGGGAAGTGGAATCCCTGGAAGGCGCCGTGGAAAATCCCGCGCGCCCGCTGGTGGCCATTCTGGGCGGCGCGAAAGTCTCGGGGAAAATCGGCGTCATCGAAAACCTGGGGAAAAAAGTCGACAAGGTCATCATCGGCGGCGGCATGGCCTTTACGTTCCTCAAAGCCATGGGTTGTGAAATCGGCAGATCCCTCGTCGAACACGACATGCTGGCGTTTGCCGACGGCGTGCGGAAACATGCCCTGGAACGCGGCGTCAAATTTTACCTGCCGGTGGATTGCGTGGTCGCCGCCGGCCTGGACCCCGGCGCCGAAACGAAAATCGTGCCCGTGCAGGAAATTCCCGCGGGCTGGCACGGGCTGGACATCGGCCCGGCCTCCGTCAAACTCTTTTCCGTGGCCGTGCACGACGCCAAAACCATTCTCTGGAACGGTCCGATGGGCCTGTTCGAACGGGACGCCTTCGCGCGCGGCACCCAGGCCATGGCCCATGCCGTCGCCGACGCCTACGCCCTCACCATCGTCGGCGGCGGGTCAACGGCGCTGGCCGTGCATCGCGCCGGCGAAACCGAAAACATGTCGTTCATCTCCACGGGCGGCGGCGCGGCGCTCACGTTGCTGGAAGGGGGGGACCTGCCGGGCCTTGCGGCGCTGCCGGACCGTTGACCGGCGGCGCCGGCCCGCCGTCTCCGTTGACCAGTGCCGCCTTTGTGAAACCGGATTGCCTCCTTCCGTCCCCCGATTCCCAACAGCCTGTCCCCGACATTTTTAATCGGGGATCGGGGGCAGGCTATTCCGCGTCGATGACGTTCAACGGCAGGACACAACAAAAAGACGATGCAACAGAAGGATGGATTCCCGACTACTAACGTCGGGAATGACGGAGGGGAGAAGGATGCGGCACGACGACATTTGCCCCGTCCGTCATTCCGCGTCGACAATGTTCAACGGCAGGAGAACCGTGCGCGCGCGGAATCCATCCGAAAGAGGTTAATGGCAGGGCGAGGGAAAAGGACAAGACAAAAGAAGGATGGATTCCCGACTACTAACGCCTGCCCCCGTCGTTTTCATTCGGGGGTCGGGAATGACGGAAAGAGAGAATGACGGAAAGAGAAGGCGGGAATGCCCCCGTCCGTCATTCCCGACATCTTTAGTCGGGAATCCATCTTTCAGTGTCCTTGTCCTCGCCAAAGAACGGACGACAGAAAGACTGGAAACAGAAGGATGGATTCCCGACTACTAACGTCGGGAATGACGGAAGAGGGCAAATGCTTCCCGATTAAAAATGTCGGGAATGACGGAAAGAGAAGGCGGGGATGACGGAGGGAGGGGAGCGGACATGACAGAAGAGGCCCGCCGGACCCGCACCGCGTTTGTGAAACCCCGGCTCATCGCAGGCAATTGGAAAATGCACCTGACGGCGACCGAGGCCGCGGCCTTTGTCCGCGCGTTTCGGCGCGCCCTGCCGCCCGGCGTCGACGCGGACATCCTGCTCATCCCCCCGTTCACCGCCCTCGACGCCGTCCGGCGCGCGCGGCGCGACGACGATGCCTTCGGCCTGGGCGCGCAGGATTTACATTGGGAACCCGAAGGCGCCTACACCGGCGCCGTCTCCGGCCCCATGCTGAAAGACGCGGGGTGCCGGGCGGTGATTATCGGCCATTCGGAACGCCGGCGGCTGTTCGGGGACACCGACGCGGATGTGAATCGCAAACTGAAAGCCGCGGTGCGGCACGATCTCGCGCCCATTCTCTGCGTGGGGGAAACGCCGGAAGAACGGGACGCCGGCCGGACGGAGCAGGTGGTCGGGACGCAACTCCGCCGGGGCCTGCACGACGTGGCCCTTGATCAACTGGCGGGCCTCACCATCGCCTATGAACCCGTCTGGGCCATCGGCACCGGACAGGCCGCCGATGTGCGGCAGGTCGAAGCGGTCCATGCCTCGTTGCGCGCCATGCTCACGGCGGAATGGGGCGCCGTCGGCGGGGACGCGCGGATTATTTACGGGGGCAGCGTCTCGACGCACAATGCCCGCGACTTTTTCGGGTCCCCCGAAATCAACGGGGCGCTGGTGGGAAAAACTTGTCTTGATCCCGACGGCTTTGCTACACTCTGTCAATTCGCGTCTTCCGCGTAAATCCGGAGACCCCGTTCATGTACACCGCCGCCGTTGTGTTACATCTCGTTGTCTGCTTCGTCATGATTGCCTCCATCCTGCTGCAGGCGGGCAAGGGCGCGGAAGTCGGCGCGGCGTTCGGCGGCACCAGTCAGACGATTTTCGGCAGTCGAGGCGCCGGCACGTTTTTGAGCAAGGTCACCATCGTGACGGCGGCGGTGTTCATGCTCACCTCGCTCGGCCTGGCCCTGCTATCCAAATACGACCACATGGCGTCCTCGGTCATCGACGCATCCTCGTCCCCGGCCGGTCAATCCACCGGCCGCACCGCACCCGGCGGCACGACCGCCACAACACCCGCCGAGTCCTCCGACACCGACACCGGTGACACCGTCATCCCCGCCGCATCCGAATCACCGGCGGACGACACCGCCCCGTAACCGACTCCGGTTTCTTCACATCTCAAAAGAAGTTTGGATTCCCGCTTTCCCTCCGTCATTCCCGCCCCCTCCCCTCCTTCCGTCATTCCCGCAGGTAGTAGGCGGGAATCCATCTTTCTTTTTTCTTGCCCGGGGTAAAGACAACAGAAGGATGGATTCCCGATTAAAGATGTCGGGAATGACGGAGAAGGATGGACCTTCGGAGCATTTGCCTCGTTGGCAAATGCTTCCCGATTACAAACGTCGGGAATGACGGAAGGGGGCGCCTTCCCCGCGTTGTCATGCCGGCGAAAGCCGGCATCCAGAGTTTTGCCGTATATTGCACATCGGAAAAACTGGAGACCGGCTTTCGCCGGTATGACGGACTTGAGTTGGAGGTCTTCGTGTCGGCGATGTCGGAGGCGACAGCAACGACACCAAACTCCCCGCGCAGGATTTTTTGTTCCAGGCAAGGCGGGCGGCGCCGGGGGTGAGGGAGGCGTGCTACCGGCACGTTGACCGAACACCCAGGCCGCCCAACGCCGCATGGGGCAAAAAATCCAGGCGGCAAATCAGACCGGCGTCAGCCACTTGGCGCGGGAAGGGTCTTCGCCGTTCACAATATCGAAAAATGATTTCTGCAGGAGGTCGGTGACCGGCCCCCGTTTGCCGTCGCCCACCCGGCGGTCGTCAATCTCCCGAATCGGCGTGACCTCGGCGGCCGTGCCTGTGAGGAAAACTTCCTCCGCCACGTACAGCGCGTCCCGCGTGAACCGTTCCTCGATCACCGGAATCTTTTTTTCCCGCGCCAGTTCCAGAATGGCGTGACGGGTGATGCCTTCCAGAATCGACGTCAGCGGTGTCGTGCGCAACGCGCCACGGGACACGATAAACACATTTTCGCCCGTCCCCTCGGCCACGTAGCCCTCCGGGTCCAGGAAAATGGCTTCGTCGTACCCCGCCTGTTTGGCTTCGCGTTTGGCGAGAATGGAATTGACGTAGTAGCCGGGGACTTTCGCGCGGGTCATGGAAACATTCACATGGTGCCGGGTGAACGACGACACCTTCGCCCGAATGCCGCGCACCAGCGCCTCGTCCCCCAGATAGGTGCCCCAGGGCCACGCGGCAATCACCAGTTTGACGGGATTGTTCGAAGGGTCGAGACCCATGTCGCCGGCGCCCACGTAGAGCAGCGGTCGAATGTAACAGGACTGCAGTTTGTTGACCCGCACCGTGTCCACAATGGCTTCGGCCACGTCCTTCCGGCTGTACGGCACGTCCATCAACATGATGTGCGCCGACTCAAACAGCCGGTCCACGTGCTCGTGCAGCCGAAAAATCGCCGAGCCGTGTTTGCCCCGGTAACAGCGAATGCCCTCGAAGGCCCCCAGGCCGTAATGCAGGGAATGGGTCAGCACATGAACGGAGGCGTCGTGCCAGTTCACAAAGGCGCCGTCCATCCAGATTTTTTCGCTTGCCGTCACCATGACCAAACCTGTGTGCGGGGTGGGGTCCGAAACAGAAACCGTCCGTGCCAACGCACCGCGACCGCGCGCCGGACAGTTATACCGAGGGGGTCCGCCCCTGTCAATCAGCCGCCGGCTCTGCCCGCCGTCATTCCACGCCGTCATTCCGCGCCACCGGCGTCCAATGGCGGGACGAAGAAAAAAAAGGATGGACCTTCGGAGCATTTGCCTTTGGCAAATACTTCCCGATTACTAATGTCGGGAATGACGGAAAGAAGGGACAGGAATGACGGATAACGCACTGCTCCCTGCGTTGGACGCTCCCCCCGCACTGGACACTTTCCCCGCGCGCCCTGTCCCGCCTTGACACTCCCGCGTGACGCATGGTACACGACGGGCATGTACGCGATTCTGGAAACCGGCGGCAAACAATACCGGGTCGAACCGGGCGCCGTGCTTCAGGTAGACGCCCTGCGCGCAGAAGAGGGGCAGACTCTGGAACTCCACCCCGTGCGATTCATCGCGGCGGAGGGGGAGCCTCTGCTGGGACGGCCGGAGATTGAAGGCGCGCGCGTGAAGGCCACGGTCATCCGGCACGGGCGCACGAGATCCATCAGGGTCTTCAAGAAAAAACGCCGCAAGAATTACCGCAAAACACGCGGCCATCGGCAATCATTCACCCAACTCCGCATCGAGGCCATCGTCACCGGTTAACTGGAGCACGGAGCAGCGGCATGGCGCATAAAAAAGGGGGCGGGTCGTCCCGCAACGGACGCGACAGCAATCCGCAATACCTCGGCGTGAAACGATACGCCGACGAACGGGTGCGGCCGGGCTGTATTCTCATTCGCCAGCGGGGCACCAAGTTTCATCCCGGCCAGAACGTCGGGATGGGCAGGGACCACACCCTCTTCGCCAAAATCGCCGGGGTGGTGAAATTCGAAGGCGCCGCCGCGCGGCGCAGAATCAGCGTCTATCCCTCCTCGTAACCCCGCGCTCCGGTTCATCCGAACCGCCCGCGCGTTCCGCCTTCCGAGTCTCCGCCGTTTCCGAACGCCGTGACGCCGAAGGGGCCTCATGTTTATCGACCACGCAACAATTTTCGTGCAGGCCGGCGACGGCGGCGACGGCGCGTGCAGTTTCCGCCGGGAAAAGTACATGCCCCGTGGCGGGCCCGACGGCGGCGACGGCGGCCATGGCGGCAACGTCGTCTGCACCGCCTCCACACGGGTGACGACGTTGCTGGACCTGAAATATCAACGCCATTACGAGGCCGGGGCGGGGCGTCCCGGACACGGCAGCCGGCGTCACGGGCGCGCCGGCGCCGACGTGACAATCACCGTGCCGGTCGGCACCATCGTCAAAGACGCGAAGACCCGCGACGTCCTGACGGACCTGGTCGCCCCCGACCAATCCGCCGTCGTGGCCAGGGGCGGCAAAGGCGGCAAAGGCAACAGCCGGTTCGCCACGCCCACCAACCGCGCGCCCAGGGAATATGAACGGGGCGTCCCCGGCGAAAAAGTGTCTCTCGATCTGGAACTGAAACTCCTGGCCGACGTCGGGCTGGTCGGGCTGCCGAACGCCGGAAAATCCACGCTGCTGTCCACGCTCTCGGCCGCCCGCCCGGACGTCGCCGACTATCCCTTCACCACGTTGCGGCCGCATCTGGGCGTCGTGGCCACGGGCGACTACGAGCGTTGCGTCGTGGCCGACATCCCCGGACTGATTCGTGGCGCCCACGCGGGCAAGGGCCTGGGGCACCAGTTTCTCAAACATATTCAGCGCACGCGGTTCCTGTTGTACCTGATTGATATTTCCGAGTGGACCGCGGACGATCCGGTGCGCGCGTTGCGCGTCCTTCGGGAAGAACTGTCCGCCTTCGACCGCGCCCTGGGACAGCGCGCGTTCGCCGTCGCCGGCACCAAGTTCGACATCCGGGGCCAAGGCGCACGCCTTCGGGCGCTCCGGCGGTACTGCGAGCAGCGGCACATTCCCTTTTTCCCGGTCGCCTCGGTCACGGGGGAAGGACTGGACGCCTTGCGCGCCCTGCTCGCCCACCCCCTTCACGCCGACGACACGGCAGGCGACACGGCAGGCGATACGGCGGGCGACACGGCATGAGAACGCGCCTCCTGTCGAAGGCCCGGCGCCTCGTCATCAAAATCGGCAGCAGCATTCTGGCCGCGCGGGCCGCCGGGCTGCGCCTCGACCAGATTCACCGCCTCTCCGGCGACATCGCGCAACTCACACGGGACGGCCGGGACGTGGTGCTGGTGTCGTCGGGCGCCATTGTCGCGGGCATCGAAAAACTCGGACTGACCACCTACCCGCAGACCCTTCCCCTGAAACAGGCGGCGGCCTCCGCCGGACAGAGTTACCTCCTGCGCGCCTATGAAAACAGTTTTCAGGACACCGGGCAGCGCATCGCCCAGGTGCTGCTCACCCACCAGGACCTGGCCGACCGCAAACGGTTTCTCAACGCGCGGCACACGCTCACCACGCTGCTCGGCCTGGGCGTCATTCCCGTCATCAATGAAAACGACGCGGTCTCGGTGGAGGAAATTCGTTTCGGCGACAACGACACCCTCGCGGCGCAGGTGGCTCATCTGGTGGACGCCGACCTGCTGCTGATTCTGTCGGACGTGGACGGGTTGTTCACGCGGGACCCCCGGCGCCACCCCGACGCCGCGCTCATCGGCGAAGTGACGGACATCACGCCGGAGATCGAACAAGGCGCGGGCCGCTCCCGCAGCCAGGACAGCCGCGGCGGCATGATGACAAAAATCGAAGCCGCCAAACTCGTCGGCCGGTTCGGCATCCCGACGCTCCTGCTGAACGGCGACACGCCGGGCCTGCTGCCGCGCGTCTTCGCGGGCGGCGACGGCGGCACCCTGTTCATGCCGACGGGAGAAAAACGGCACAGCCGCAAACACTGGATTGCCGGCACGCTGCGGGCCAAGGGGCAACTCATTCTGGACGCCGGCGCCGTGGACGCGCTCGCCCACCGGGGCAAAAGTCTGCTGCCGTCCGGGATTCTCGAAGTGAAGGGCGCGTTCGTGCCCGGCGACCCGGTGTCCTGCATCGATACGGACGGCAACGAGTTTGCCAAAGGACTGGTGAACATGTCCTCGGATGTCGTGGCGGCCATCAAGGGGCGGCGCACGCAGGATATTCACCGTGAGTTGGGCGCGCAGGACTACGAAGAGGTCATCCACCGGGACAACCTGGCGCTGCTCCTGTGACGCGCCGCCCCGGCCCCGTTCGTCATCACGCGGTGAACGATTCCCCACCCATGCGCACCGGCTTGCTGGGCGGCGCCTTCAACCCCGTGCATCGGGGCCATCTGGCCATGGCCGTCCACGCGCAAGAGGCGCTGGCCCTCGACCGGATTCTCTTCCTGCCGTCGGGAGACCGCCCGCCGCACAAGGCCGGCGCCGACCTGGCCCCGGCGCACCACCGGCTGGCCATGGTCGAGTGCGCCATTGCGGATGCGCCGACCTTCACCGCCACCGACATGGAAACCGCCGCGCCGGGCACGTCCTATACCGTCGACACCATCCGCGCCCTGCGGCGCACCGTGCGGGGGGAACTCTGGTTTCTCATCGGCCTTGACGCCTTTCTTGAAATGGCCGGTTGGAAATCGGTCGAGACGCTGGTCTCGTCGACCAATGTACTTGTGCAGTCGCGGCCGCCGGCGCGATTTTCCCAGGCGGCGTCGCTGCCGTTCCTGCCCGCGCCGCCCGCCGGCCACCTGGCGCAACTGGACGACGGCACGCGCCGGCGCGTGGAATTGCGCACCGGCGCCGGCACCGTGATTACGCTGTTGCGAATGCCCCCCTGTCCGGTGTCCGCGTCCGCCGTTCGCGCGCGCCTCCGGGAGGGCACGGACGTGGCCGACTGGTTGCCGTCCCCGGTGCATTCTTATATACTGCGCCACCGCCTGTACGGGGCGCGGTAAGGAGACACCGGATTTCAGACGTTAAAGACAAAGCGCTGGCCATCGGGGGCATCGCCCTGGAGAAACAGGCCGCCGACGTCATGGTGCTGCACACGGCGGCGCTCACCTCGATTGCCGACTACCTCGTCATCGGCTCCGGCAACTCGGAACGCCACGTCAAAGCCATCGCCGAAGCGATTCGGCGGGACATGGCACAGCGCTTCGGGGAACGCGGCGCCAGAGAAGGCGAGGCGGCGGGGACGTGGGTGCTGCTTGATTACGGCGACATCGTGGTGCATATTTTCCGCGACGACGTCCGGCTGTATTATGCTCTGGAAAAAATGTGGAACGACGCGCCGCAACTCCCGCAGACCGACTATGAACCGGCCACGGCAGGCGTGGCGGCGTCACGCCCCGCGTCCGCGTCGCGCCCCGCGTCCGCCGGAGCGTCGCGTCACGCCGTCGGACACCCACCCGCCCGCGCGGCGGCGCGCGCGCAGGGAGCACGCCCATGACGTCATGTGACACGACCTCTAACGCGCTCGCGGACCGGGTCTTGCAAGGCCACGCGGTCACCCGCGAGGAAGGCCGCGCGATTCTCCGCACCGAGCACGCCGGCGTACTGCCCCTGGTCAACGCCGCGTATAAACTTCGCCACGCCTTCCGGGGCCGCCGGGTCGCCATCCAGATGTTGTTCAACGCCAAAAGCGGCGCCTGCCAGGAAGACTGTCACTACTGTTCGCAATCCAGCGTTGCCACCGGCCCCATCGACCGCTACGCGCTCGTGGCCCCGGAGGCCATGCTGGACGCCGCGCGCCGCGCGCACGCCGCCGACGCACAACGGTACTGCGTCGTCATCAGCGGCCGCACGCCACTCGACAAAGAACTCGACGACATCGCCGCCGGGGTCACGCGCATCAAACGGGAACTGCCCTTGCAAGTCTGCTGTTCGGTGGGCCTCCTGACGGAACCGCAGGCGCGGCAACTCAAAGCCGCCGGCGTCGACCGCATCAACCACAACCTGAACACCGGCGAAGATTTTCACCCGTCCATCTGCACCACGCACACGTACCGGGACCGGATGACCACGCTGCGGAACGCCCGCGCCGCCGGGTTGGAATTGTGTTCCGGCGGCATCGTCGGCATGGGCGAATCCGACGACGACCTGCTGGACCTCGCCTTCGCCCTGCGCGACGTGGCGCCCGACTCCATCCCGCTCAACATGCTCCATCCCATGCCCGGCACCCCCCTCGCCGACGCCGCGCACCTCACCCCGTCACGGTGCCTCATCATCCTGTGCCTCTTCCGTTTCATCCATCCCACACGCGAACTCCGCGCCGCCGGCGGCCGCGAATTCAACCTGCGCTCCCTGCAACCCCTGGCCCTCTACGTCGCCGACTCCCTCTTCGTCAACGGCTACCTCACCACCCCCGGCCAACCCGCCGACGAAGTGCGGCAAATGATCGAAGACCTGGGCTTCGAAGTCGCAACAGAAAATCCCGCACCGGCCTGCCAAACCTGACACCCGTCATTCTCTTCCCGTCATTCCTCCCTCCGTCATTCCCGACATTAGTAATCGGGAATCCATCCTTCTGTTTTTGTTCTTGTCCTTGTCCTTCCCCTCCGTCATTCCGCACCACCGACACACGAAGACAGGGCAAAGAAAAACAAGATGGATTCCCGCCTACTGACAGCGGGAATGACAGAGAGGATGGAACGGACACGACGACTTCCTCTTTCCGTCACTCTCTTTCCGTCACTCTCTTTCCGTCATTCCCGACATTAGTAATCGGGAATCCATCCTTCTGTTGTACTATTCCGAATGGGACGAAGAAAGATAGATTCCCGCCAGGAAATCGGGGGAACAGCCTGCCCTCGCCATTCTAATCGGGAGACAGACGTGATAGCATGACGGACACGGCGAGGACGTTGATTTTTCCAAGGGTCAATGTCCTCTTGTTATTGCTACATTGACTTGCTCCGAAGCAGCACGATTCACAAACCCTCAATCATGAATCCAAGAAGAAAAATCATTGTTGCATTTGTGTCCGCGGCAGTCATCATAGTCATCGCCCTCACATATCAGGAGGAAATTTCTGAATCCTCCCTGGTACGGGCCATCTACTATAAGACGGTCCGACAGTATCACCGCGTCAAATACCACGTATCAGGAAAATACCAACCCAGCTACTATGTGCCGGGGCGCGGCACTATCATCACAAGCAGGTTTACACCCGAACCGGACATACACATTTCAGGCACAACGGCATTTGAAGCCATATATTTTGCCGACGACATTGGGGCGCAGGTTTCCAAAATCGATAACCGGGGGAATGTTCTGTGGCAATTTCAGGGAAACGATAAGACTCGTTCTTTATTCCGCCACAAAAATCAAATTGGATTTGTCGATGGAGAGCAAATCAAGTTCGTGGATTCAACGTACGGCGTTCTTGCCAATAGGATGACCCCCGGCATAGGAAGACTTTCCTGCGCTCACATCACCCCCCCCCCACATTTTTCTTTGCGGGAGTTCCCCAAAATCAAACAATATCTGGCAGGTGGACTTAACCAACGGAACAAAAAAACAACTGGACTTCATCGCCGCGTCATCTGCGCGAGATCTTGACGTCCGGCCGGATACGCTGGCCATCGCAGATACATTCGGGCACAAAGTAACTCTTTATAACAGGGAGACTGGTGTGGCGTTCGCCTCCATTGAAGAGTACTTTCCCAACAAAGTTCATTTTCTTTCCGGTACTGATCTGTTAATTCTCGGAGAACATTCAAACAGACTATCGATCTGGGATTTCAAGAAAAATACAACCAAGTTCATTTTTGGCCACGATTCGGGGAATCTGAAGACAAATTTCCACATTGCGTCATGGATCAAAGCCGAACAATCGCTGGCGTTGCACGCAAACAAAAGTTTTATCAAGACGTCGCCTTCAAAGGCATCCTTATCTTTCTCTGGCACAAAGACACTTTACTCACCAAACTCTTTTGTGGTCTTCAACAAACAAATATTTATCGCCGACACCGACAACCATCGCATCATTGCGATCAACACAACAGGAGACATAACAACGATTATCAGCGGCACCACCAATCCGGTCTCCCTGATTGTTGAGTAGGGGCATCGCGTTGACACATCCTTCAATTTCACCGCCGGCGGCCAACCCGCCAATGAAGTCCTGCGGATGATTGAAGCCCTGGGATTTGAGGTGGCAACGGAAAATCCCGCGCCCGCCTGCCGAACCTGACGCCCGTCATTCTCTTTCCGTCATTCCTCCCTCCGTCATTCCCTCTCCGTCATTCCCGACATTTTTAATCGGGAATCCATCCTTCTGTTCTTGTCCTTCTGTTCTTGTCCTTCTGTTCTTGTTCTTGTCCTTCCCCTCCGTCATTCCGCGCCACCGACACACGAAGACAGGGCAAAGAAAAAACAAGATGGATTCCCGATTACTAATGTCGGGAATGACGGAGGGGACAGGCGAAAGCGTCGAGAGGATTCCCGCCTTCGCGGGAATGACAAAACTCACTCCTCCCGCAACCCCTCCGCGATGGCGCCGCGCGTGGCCCAGCGTGCCGGCAGCCAGCCTGCCGCCAGCGAGGTGACGGCGGCGATGAGCACGGCGGTCAGGATGGGGTGCGCGGGCACCGTCATCTGAATCGTCCAGCCGAAGGACTGTTTGTTGATGACGTAAATCAGCAACGCCGCCAGCAGCACGCCGCCGAGCAGTCCGAGCGCCAGCCCCACCACGCCAAGACAGAGCGACTCCCGCAGCACCAGCCCGCGCACCTGCCCGCGACCGGCGCCGATGGCGCGGAACGTCGCCAACTCGCGGCGGCGTTCCAGCACCGTCGTCAGCAGCGTGTTCATAATGCCGAGCAGTCCCACGACCACCGCCACCGCTTCCAGGCCGTGCGTCAATCGAAAGGTGCGGTCAAACACGGCCAGCACGTCCGCCCGCAGTTCGTGATTGGCGACCACCACCACGGCCGGCGCCGCCGGTGTCACCGGTGCCGACGATGTTGATGTCGCCGATGTCACCGATGCTGCCGACGTCGGCGTCACCGCCGATGCCACCACCGCCGACGTCACCGCCGGCGCCACCGCCAACGCATCCCGCAACTCACGCCGGACGCGCATCGGATTCGCCTCCGGCGCGAGATACACCCCCAGCACCGTCGCGGTCTCATCCCCCCACCACGTTCGATAGAGCGACCGGTCGATCACCACCTTGCCGCCGTCCGTCGCGTAATCATAAAAGACGCCGACCACAGTGACGTCCCTGCGCCCGGCCGCCGTCGGCAACGTCAACTCGTCACCGACGCCCACGCCCAGCCGCCGCGCCAGCACTTCCGACACCACCGCCCCCCGCTCCGCCACGGCGCGTCGAAGACGGCGTGACGAATCGCCGTTCACAAACAGGTACCGACTGCGTTCCGCGTGCAGGGCAAGGTCCCGCGCCACCAGCCAGACCTGCGCGTCGCCGACCTGAATGCGCGCCTGCCGGTAGGGATCGACCGCCGCCACGCCCGGCACGGCGCCGGCGCGTTGCATCACGTCCGGCGGCAACCCGCGCGCCGCGTCGAGTTGATGCGCGTCCAGCAACGCCGCGTGCGGCGCCACGATGAAATCCGCCATGAAGGTTTGATCGATCCACCGTTCGACGGTGTCGCGAAAACTCGCCACCATCACGCCCACGCCCACCACGATGGCGATGCCCACCATGAACGCCGACAGCGTGACACAGTTGCGCGCCGGCGACGCGGCAATCTGGTCGACGGCCAGCCGCACGCCGGACGACGCGGGCGCGCACGCCGACGTCACCGCGCCCAGCACATACAGACCCAGCGGCGCCAGCAACGCGCATCCCAGCAGCACACAAAACGCCGCGGCATACCCGAACACCGGCAACCCGTTCACCGGCCCCGGCAGGGACAACAACCCCGCCGCGCCCAGCGCCGCCAAAGCCGCCGCCGTCCAGCGAAGCGGCAGGCCGTCGTGCCGACGAAGCGCGTCGTATTGAAGCGACGAGCCGTCATGCCGGCACGGTGCGTCGTATTGAAGCGGCGGGCCGTCGTGTCGGCACGGCGCGTCATATTGACCGGGCGCCAGCGCGCGCGCCGGCGCGGTTCGACTCGCTTCCCGGCACGGCCCCAACGCCCCGACCACGGACAGCGCCATGCCCAGCAGACAACCGCCCGCCGCCACCGACAGGCTGAACGCCGGCACACCCGACGTCTCCATGCCGTAGAGTTCGGTCACCGTTTCGGCTTCAATCGCCACCAACCAATGCGCCAACCCGCTCCCCAACGCCGCCCCCAGCGCGCCGCCGACGGCGCCGACGAGCACCGCCTCGCCCAGAAACACCAGGCCGATCTGCCCCCGCCGCATCCCGATCGCGCGCAACATGCCGATCTCCCGTCGAGACTGCGCCACGGAAAAGCCGACGGCGTTGTACACCAGAAACATGCCGACCAACAGCCCGACGGCGCTCAACGCGGTCAGGTTCAACTGAAACGACGTCAGCATGTGCCGCACCGGCCCGTGACGCTGCGACGACCGGCTGACCAGCACGGACGGCCCCAGACGCTCGCGCAAGTCGCGCATCACGCGATCCACCGGCACGCCGGGAGCCGTCACCAGATCCACCCCGTCGAGGTGCCCCAGCCGCGCAAAACGCACCTGGGCCGCGGCCATGTCCATCACCGCCGCGTCCCCCCGCCCGGCGCGCGCGGACGACGGCCACACGCCGCGCACCGTCGCGTCGAAGTGACGGGAATCGACGCGCACCGTCACGCGGTCGCCGCGACCGACGCCCAGACTCGCGGCCAGGTCACGGCCCAGAAATATCGCGTCGTCATCGAGCAGCGCGGTCAGCGCGGCG
Organism: Nitrospirales bacterium; assembly: GCA_020027205.1. Classification (GTDB taxonomy): domain Bacteria; phylum Nitrospirota; class Nitrospiria; order Nitrospirales; family UBA8639; genus Bin75. The sequence goes on from JAHRAQ010000012.1 coordinate 32,574, forward strand.
TCGTCGCGCAGAGACGCCGGACGGGGCGAATCTCCCGCCGACCAGCCGGCCGAATCCAGCACGTCCAGCCCCAGCGCCAGCGCCGGCCGGGCGGTCCCGCCGTCCGTTTCGAACATGACCGACTGGGCGATGAAGGGATGCGCACCGCGGACGTCCGGGTGCGTCCGAATCCGTGCAAGAAGTCGTTCGTCCAGCCGCCCGTCGGCGCCGGCGAGATGAATGGCGGCCTCGCCCGCCACGCGCGTCACGCTGCGCTGAAACGCCTCGAAGACCGTGCGGTTCGCCAGCGACATGCCCAACGTCGCCGCCACGCCGATGCCGACGCCCGCCACCGTCAGCGCGGTGCGAAGCGGCCGGCTCGTCACATGCCCGACGGCGAGCGACACAAAGACACACAGGCGGTTGAACAACATTTGTTTCCCGAAATGGCGTTATGGTACGGTGCGACACGCTGGAGGGCGCGCGAAAAAAATCCGCGAGACACAATCCGTCCGGGACGTACGCTCGTCGCCGCATGACGGTGTGCCGCCGGCTTCGAGAGCGATGATCCGATGCGTCACGCGACGGTCTTTCTGGGCACGGCGGCCTACACGGCGGGCACATTGACGCTGGCCGTGCTGTGGCACATCGTGCTGTTTGAGGAGCGTTACCGGCATTTTGGCTATTTTGACGGCGAGCCGGACTTCGCGCTGGGCGCCATCAGCGTGGTCATTCAGGGAGCGGCGCTGTCCTGGCTGTATCCGCGCGTCAGGCTGGGACGCCGCGTATCCGGCGTGGCGCACGGCCTTCGATATGCGTTGCTGATCGGGGTGTTCTTCTGGACGTCGCATGTACTGGCCTTTGTCGCCAAACAGCACGTCAACGACGCGGGGATGTTTGTCATGATGGAGACCGTCTACCTCATCCTGCAATTCGGCCTTTACGGAATCGCCATCGGTCGCATCGGCCTGATGGACAAGGCGGCCTGTCCATGACGTCCCCGACGTGCGCATCGCCGGACGCGGCGCGCAGGGGGCGGGCGTGACGGCCAAATCCGGGGCGGACGTTCGCCACGCCCGGCGCCGCGCCGCGCCGGCCCCGCGGCGGGTCAGGGACGCGGACCGGGCCGACGAGGCCCTCCTGCTGACCGCCCGTCAAAAAGAAGTGCTGCGCCTCGTGGCCCAGGGCCACACGAACCGGGAAATCGCCGACCAACTGGACATCAGCGTGCGCACCGTGGAAGTCCACCGGTTTAATCTGATGCGGCGGCTTCGCGTGCGCAACGTGGCCCAACTCCTCCGTCAGGGCATGCTCCTGCGCCTGATTCCAAAACAGGCCGCGTCCAACCGGTAGCGCCGGCCGCCTCGCGGGACGTCCGGCCGGCGTCAGAGTTCCCGCAATTTTCCCCGGCAATCCTCAAATGAACGATAGCCTTTCCGCGCCAGAATCTCCCCCAGTTCGCGTTCCAGCCGTTCAAACACGCCGACCCCTTCGTCCATGAGCGCCGTGCCGACCTGCACCGCCGACGCGCCGCACAATCCATGTTCAAACACATCCGCGCCGGAGACCACGCCGCCCGTGCCGAGAATCGGCATCCGGCCGCCGAACAACTTCCAGAACGCGCGCACGTTGGCCAGCGCGACGGGTTTGATCATGGCGCCGCCCAGGCCGCCGAACCCGCCTTTGGGTTTGATCACCGCGCATTCCCGTTCCGGGTCCACCACCAGCCCGTTGCCCACGGAGTTGATGACCGACACAAACGCCACCCCGGCCTCCCGCAACATGGCGGCCGTCGCGTCCTGATGCACCGGATCAAAATACGGCGGCAGTTTGACGCCCATCGGCACGGTGACGACCTCGCGCAGTTGCCGCAACAACGCGCGGGACGCCTGCACGTCGTAGCCGATCTGCGGCTTGCCGGGAATATTCGGACAGGACAGATTGACTTCGACCAGGTCGGGCCGCACGGCCGTGATCGCCCGCGCCGCCTCCAGAAACTCGGCGGTACTCAACCCGGCGACGCTGGCAATCACGGGTTTCCCGAACCGCCGCAGGTCGGGAAGCAACGCGGCATACGCCGGCGCACCCAGATTCGGCAGCCCCATGGAATTGATGGAGCCGCCGGGAAAACTGTGATAGCGGGGATCGGGATTGCCGCGCCGGAGCGCCGGCGTCATGGACTTGGTGACAATCGCGCCGCTGCGGGCGCGGCCCAGGGCTTCCAGTTCGTCCCGTGTCACGCACAAAGCGCCGGCGGCGTTCATCAGACAACTTGCCAGCCGCACGCCGGCAAACTCGACGGACAGATCCATGGACGCGCTCACAACGGCTCATGCCCGCCGGCGGCGGTGACGGCGGCGGTGGCGTCATCGGCGGCGGTGACGGCGGCGGCGGCGGTGGCACCGTCGTCGGCGTCGGTGGTGGCGGTGGCGGGACGCACGGCCAGGCGGGACGGCCGAAGATGCAGGCGCCCGTCGCGCAATTCGTACACGCGGTCGGCCACCCGCGCGGCGGCGTCGGAATGGGTGACCAACAGCACCGTCCGGGCGTCCGCCCGCGCCGCGCGCCGAATCAACTCGATGATTTCCTGCGCGGTGTGCGCGTCAAGGTTGCCGGTCGGCTCGTCCGCCAGCAGCAGGCGCGGCCGATGAACCAGCGCGCGCGCCAGCGCCACCCGCTGTTGTTCCCCGCCGGACAGTTCCCAGGGCCGGTGCGCGGCCCGGTTCGTCATGCCCACCTGCTCCAACGCCTCCCCGACCCGTGTTCGAATATGCGCGGCGGACATGCGCCGCAAGCGCAGCGGCAACCCGACGTTGTCCGCGGCCGTCAGCCCCGGCACCAGATGAAACGCCTGGAACACCATGCCGATCCACTCACGGCGATACCGCGTCCAGTCGGCATCGGACAAGTGGCGTACCGACCGGCCACCGAGACACATGGCGCCGGACGTCGCGGTGTCCAGGCCGGCCAGTAGATTGAGCAGCGTGCTTTTCCCGCTGCCGCTCGGGCCCATGATCACGCAACATTCTCCGGCCTCGACCCGAAGCGTGACGCCCCGCAGCACCGGCACCGTGACGTTCCCCCGGCGATAGTCCTTGCAGACGTCCTCCAGGGTCACCATGGCCGCGGACGCATCGTTGTCCAAAGACCGCTCGATGGAACGTTCGCGCACCGCGTCCATGACGTGCCCCCTTCCCGTGGTCTATACCACACCCGCCGAACGGCCAACAACGCACGGCGGCGCAGGGCGTGTTTTAATTTGAAATCCCTGCCGTTGTCCCTCTCCGTTGCCCCTCTCCGTCATTCCGCGCCACCGACGTCCAACGATAAGAGACCCGCCCGCGCGCAGAATCCATCCGAAAGAGGTTAATGGCAGCCCCCATCCGTCATTCCCGACATTTTTAATCGGGAATCCATCTTTCAGTTGTGCCTTTCCTTTGGTTAGGAAAAGGAAACAGAAAGACGGAAACAGAAGGATGGATTCCCGACTACTAACGTCGGGAATGACGGAGGGGAACGGGGATGACGGAAGGGGGGCGTGCGGGGACAACACGGCGTTGTCCCTGTCCGTCATTCCGCGTCACCGACGTCCAATGGCGGGAGAACCGTGGGTACGCGGAATCCATCCGTAAGAGGTCAATGGCAATCCCCTTTCCGTCATTCCCGACATCTTTAGTCGGGAATCCATCTTTCAGTTGTGCCTTTCACTTTGGTTAGGAAAAGGAAACAGAAAGACGGAAACAGAAAGATGGATTCCCGACTACTAACGTCGGGAATGACGGAGGGGAGAGGGCATGATGGAGAGGGCGCCGCGGGCACAATGCTTGACACCCGGACGCGCGTTTCCTAGATTGCCTCCGGTGCGCCGCATCCAATCCGGGACAGGGCGACGCGAAGCGAGGCGCGGGCCATGACGATACCCGCTCGATGGCTTCGCCGTATCCTGCACGCCGTCTTTCCCATGCCGTGCCGCCTGTGCGGCCAGGCCCTTCGTGACGACCCCATTCCCTTTTTCTGCCGCCCCTGCTGGAGCCGCATCACGCCCATCGAATCGCCGGCCTGCCCCCGCTGCGCCCGCCCGTTTCCATCGCCGCACGCGCTCTCGCACAGCCCCGGGCACCTGTGCGGAGACTGCCGCCGACGCCCTCCGGCCTATCATCTGGCCCGAACGCCGTTCGCCTATCAGTCGCCGTTGAAAGAAGCCATCGTGCTGTTCAAGTACCACGGCAAAACGCAACTGGCCCTTCCCCTCGCGCAACTCATCGCCGGGACCGGCGCGCCTCCGGCGGACATCGACGCCATTCTGGCCGTGCCGCTGCACCCCCGGCGTCTTCGGGAACGGGAATTTAATCAGTCATTGCTGCTGGCGCGACATCTGGGCCGGAGATGGAATCTCCCGGTGCCGCCCAGCCCCCTTCGGCGGACACGACTCACCCCGCCGCAAACCACCCTCACGCGGCGCGAGCGTCTGAAAAATCTTCGACGGTGTTTTGCCGTGACCGCCCCCGCCGCGATTGAAGGGAAAACCCTGCTTCTCGTGGACGACGTTTTCACCACGGGCGCCACGGTCAATGAATGCGCCAAAACCCTTCGCCGGGCCGGCGCGAAGGCCGTGTACGTCTGCACCCTGGCCAGGATGGTCTGACGCGCGCCGCCTCCGTCATTCCCGACCCCCGATGAAAAATGTCGGGGGCAGGCATTTTTGATCGGGAATCTCCCCATCCGTCATTCCCGACGTTCGTTGTCGGGAATCCATCCTTCAGTTGTCTTCTCTCTTGATCAGGACAAACAACTGAAAGATGGATTCCCGACTAAAGATGCCTGCCCCCGACGTTTTCATTCGGGGGTCGGGAATGACGGAAAGGGGATTGCCAGACGGAAAGGGGATTGCCATTGACCTCTTGCGGATGGATTCCGCGTGCCCACGGTTCTCCACGCCGGTGGCGCGGAATGACGGAGGGAGCAAGCGCCGTCGTCGACGCGGACGCGACGGGATGCGCGCCCTTGACTTCCTAGATGATTTTCTCTAGGCTGACCTGCTGATGGGCGGCGTTCCCGGCGGGGACGGGACGTGGCGGCGCCCGCCACAAGAGGTACCACAATGTTTGCCGGACAGTATCATTGCAAACTGGACGAAAAAGGGCGGTTCATTCTTCCGACGCCCCTGCGCGAACTCCTGGAGGGGGAGGCGGGCGGCGCCCGTGTGATGTTCGTCAAGGGACAGGACCGGCCGCTGTCGGCCTATTCGATGCGGGAATGGGACAACGTGCTGGCCCGCGCCAAAGAAACGTTCACGGAAGATCAGAACCGGCTCTTCATGCACTACGTGGTGGCCGAAGCCGCGTCCTCGGACATCGACAAGGCCGGGCGCATCCTTGTGCCCGGACGATTGAGAAAACTCGTCCCGATTGAGGATGATCTGGAAATCGTCCTCGTGGGAATGTATCACCGCCTGGAAATCTGGAATCCGTCCGAATGGCGCCGTTATCTCGCGCGCCACGGCGAGGCTTTGGAGGAACAGGCCGGCAAAATGCTCGACCTCCTGTGACGGAACACCCGTGTTGACCAGCCGGCGAACGCCGTCCGTGCCGTCCATGCGCCGCCCCGTGCGCCTGCCTCAAACATTTGTGAACGCATGGCAGCCCAACGGCGCCGCGCCGGCACCGACCGACGACCCGGCGCGCCGGCCCTTCGCGCGGAACACAACCGGCGCCCGGCTTCCCCGCGTCCCCCGTGCGCGCGGCCCGCGCTCGACACCGCCGCTCCACGCCGACGCCGACGTGCGCCCGTCGTTCTCCCTGACCGGCGACGTGCTGTCCCTGGTCCTGCCCGTGCCGCCCAGCATCAACAGGCAATACGCCACCGTCAACGGGCGGCGCGTACTGGCGGCGGCGGGACGCCATTATAAACGAACGGTCGGGCAACTCCTCATGGCGGGCGCGGCGGCCTCGTCTTCCGACTGGCATCGTTTTCTGCGCGAGGCGGGGGAACGCGCCATGACGCTGACCATGCGGTGTTACTTCCCGACGCTCCTGCGGCGCGACCTGGACGGCGGAATCAAAATCACCCAGGACGCCCTCTGCGAAGCCATGAATCTCAACGACAATCGAATTCTGGAACTCCATCTGTACAAAATCAGCGACCGGGACCATCCCCGCCTCGAGTGCACCCTCACGCTGACCACCGGCCTGCGTCCGTCGCGGCGCACGCGTCCGGGCCGGCGTACCGGTTAGTACCAGCCGCCCCGACCTCGGCGCCGTCACGTTCCGAACATCGGCGCGCCGCGCTTCCTCATCTCCTCCGTCATTCCGCGTCACCGATGTCCAATGGCAGGAGAACCGTGCGCGCGCGGAATCCATCCGTAAGATGTTAATTGGCCGCCCCCTCCGTCATTCCCGACATTAGTAGTCGGGAATCCATCTTTCTGTTGTGTCCTGTCCCTTGGTTAGGACAAGGAAAAAGAAGGATGGATTCCCGATTAAAAACGTCGGGAATGACGGAAGGGGGATGGATTCACGATTAAAAATACCTGCCCCCGACGTTTGTAATCGGGAAACGGGAATGACGGAAGGAGGGGCCGGGAATAACGGAGGGGGCAAACCTTCGCCGGTGACGGAGCGGGATAGCCGCACCCGCTTGCGTTTTCTCCATTCCGCTTGCTATGCAGAACGCCTGTGCCGTGCGGCGCCGGCAACCGGCCCGCCGTTTCAACGAGAGTCCTGGGAGTCCTGCCGGCATGTGGAATCTTCCGTCCTTGTACTGGGTCGTCGGTCTTGTCCTGTTCGGCGTCTGCTGCGCGCCCGAACAATCTCCCGCCCGCCGCCTGTCTCTTGACCCGCAACAAAAAGCGCGGCTGCAACAGGCCGAACGCATTGTCGTCCACGCGCTCGCCGTCACGGAAAAAGGCCTGGTGGATGCCGCCCCGGTGCGGCGGGCGGTCTCACGCCGGTTGTCCGCGACGGGCTTCACGGTCGTCGCCGCCGCCGAGCCGCATGACGTGACGGTGCATGTGAAATGCGAGGAGCGGAAAACCTGGGAAGGGGTCACGCGAACCGACGCGCAGGCGGCCCGGACGGGCACACCGTCCCGCGTCTGGAAAGGCCCGGCCTGCCGGTTGCGCTACGTTCTGGACGGACGACGGGGACCGTGGCGTTATGAAGTCCGCACCCCGTTCGAACAGGCATGGGACGCCGCCCGTGCCGGCGGGGAATCCGATGCGGGACAATTCGCGCTGCGGCATTTGTGCCGGGCGCTGGACACCAGCACGTTCCCGCTGGCGCTCGCCGCGGAATGGCGGCAAAGTCGGCGCCTCGCCTCCCTGCTGACCGCGCCCGCCACCGGCACGGCGGTCAAACTCGACATTATCGAACTCGCCGGCCACGTGCCGGACGACACCATGCTGCGCGCGCTGCGGGCCGTCATCGGCCAGCCCGACGTGACGCTGCCGGCCACCGAGGCCTTGGGACACATGGGCGACCCGGCCATTCCCACGCTCATGACGCTCCTGTCGGACACCGCCGCGTCGGTGGAGATTCGGGCCGCAGCGGCGGAATCTCTCGGCGACATCGGAGCGCGCAGCGGCAACACCGGCATCCTGCCGCCGCTTCTCGACATGATGCAATCACCGGAGATTCCGCTGCGCGTGCAGACGGCCATTGTGAAAGCCGTGGGGAACATTCCCGATCAGACATCGGCGGCGCCCCTGCAACAACTCGGGCTGAAAGCCTGGACCTCCCCGTCCACCGACCCGCACATGCAGGAACTGCGGGAAGCGGTGGACTGGAGTTTGTGGCAAATCAACCCCGGCGCGCACACCGATGAGTAGCGCCGGTGCACGCCGCGGGGCGTGGGACAGCCGGAATAAAGAAACAGAAGGATGGATTCCCGATTAAAAACGTCGGGAATGACGGAAGGAGGGGACGCGGGCAGGACGGAGGGGCAACGGGACAGCGGCAGAGACGAGGTGCGCGCGGGCATGACACCCCCCTCCGTCATTCCCGACCCCCGAATGAAAACGTCGGGGGCAGGCATCGTTAGTCGGGAAGTATTTGCCCCGTTCCTCTCTTTCCGTCATTCCCGACATCTTTAGTCGGGAATCCATCTTGTTCTTGTCCTAACCAAGGACAATGCAACAGAAGGATGGATTCCCGATTACTAACGTCGGGAATGACAGAAAGAAGTGACGGAGGATGGATTGGCGCGCCCGAGAGGAGTCGAACCTCTAACCTCTTGATCCGTAGTCAAGTGCTCTATCCATTGAGCTACGGGCGCAACGCTGATCGTTCGGGACTGCGCCCGTTATACAAGCCGCCACGGGGGGCGTCAACCGGACAGAGAAACAGAAACGCGCCGCGCGCGCGGAACAGACGTGTTCAGACAGCCGGCGCGAGGGCGGGCACGGGGACGCCGAAGAGCGTGGAGGCCGAGGCGTCGTTGACTTGAATCGTCGCCCGGTCTCCGGGGGCGAACGGCGCGGCATCTTTGTCCCAGACCACGGTCACGTTGGCGTCGGTGTGCCCCATCCATTGCCTCGAGGATTTTTTCGCGCGGCCTTCCACCAGCACGGTCACGTCGGCGCCGATGAGCCGCCGGTTGTGCGCGGCGGAAATCTCGCGTTGCAGATCGAACAGGCGCGTGACCCGCTCCGACTTGACGGCCTCGGGCACGTCGTCGGGAAATTTCCGCCGGGCAATGGTGTGCTTGCGTTCCGAATATTTGAACACGTAGGCCGATTGAAATTCGATCTCCCGCACCAGGTCATACGTGTCGCGGAACTCGTCGTCCGTCTCGGTGCAGAATCCCGCGATGACGTCCGTGGTGATCGCGATGTCGCCCCGCCGCCTGATGTCGTCGACCAGGGCCACGTAGTCGCGCCGCGTGTACGACCGGCCCATCATGTCCAGCATCCGGTCGCTACCCGATTGCAGGGGCAGATGAATGTGCCGGCACACGCGGGGATGCTGCGCCACCACGTCCAGGAGGGCGGGAGGAAAGTCCCTGGGATGCGGCGACGTCCAGCGCACCCGTTCGATGCCGGGCACGTCGGCGACGTCCGCAAGCAGTTCGGCGAAGTCGCGGCCGTCGGGGGCGGGACTGCGGTACGAATTGACGTTCTGCCCCAGGAGCGTGACCTGCCGGTGCCCCCGCGCCGCCAGGGCGTGCGCTTCGTCCAGAATACTCCGCGCGGGACGCGACCGTTCCCGGCCGCGCGTGTACGGCACCACGCAGAACGTGCAAAAGTTGTCGCACCCCCGCATAATCGCAATCCACGCATTGACGCCGGGCGCACGCTCCGGGAGAATCGTGTCGTAGGTTTCGTATTCGGACAACTCCACGGCCACGGCCCGTTCCCGGCGTTCCAGGGCCTGGGCCAGCAACTCCGGCAACCGGCGGTAGGCATCCGGCCCCGCGAGCACGTCGATGGCGGGATGCGCGTCCAGCAACTCCTGTTTGAGATTCTGGGCCATGCACCCCAGAACGCCGATGACCACCGGGCGGGTCCGCTTCAGGGTTTTCCATTGGGCCAGACGGCCATGGACGCGGGCATGGGCATGTTCCCGAATCGCGCAGGTGTTCATCAACAGCACGTCGGCCGCCGCCGGTTCCGACGTGAACGCAAACCCGCGGTCGCGCAACACCGACCGCACCAGTTCCGTGTCGTACTCGTTCATCTGGCATCCGAACGTTTGCAGATAGACGCGGCGGGGCATGGAAGAATCTCCGGACACGTTCATGACGAACCCGCCGCGCCGACGCCGACGGCGGGGGCAAACGACGGCAGCACCGGCAGCAGTCGTGGCCCCGGCCGTGACGGCGGCTCCAACCGTGGCAACGACCCCGGCCGCGACGGCGGCGCGTCCGTCAACTCGCCCAGGGCCGCGTGCTCCGTGACCCCGGTCAGCCGGACCGGCCTGATCTGGTTGTCCAGCGAGTCGGCATGAGTCACGCTCACGCGAATAAAATTATCCGTCAGGCCCGTGCGGAGCGTCCCGTCCCCGTCCGAAGATTCAAACAACACCGGACGCTCCTGTTCGAGAAACCGCCGGTAGAACTCCAGACGTTTGTCGCGGGACAGGCGCGTCATCGCGCGATGGCGGTCTTTGATCACCGATGCCGGCGGCGCGGCGCGGCCCGAACGAGCGGCGCGCGTACCCGGACGGGCGGAATAACGAAAGACGTGGGCATAGGCCAGCGGCAGGTCCCGGACCACCCGGCAGGTCTCGGCAAACTGCCGCTCGGTTTCTCCGGGAAAGCCCACAAGGACGTCGGTGCCCACGCAGAGATCGGGAATCGCGCGCACGGCGCGTTCCACCCATGCCGCGTACTCGCGCGCGGAGTAGCGGCGATTCATCGCCGACAACACGGCGTCGTCTCCGCTTTGCAGGGGCACGTGGAGAAAGCGGCACAGTTTGCTCGACGCGCCCATATGGTCAAGCAACGCGTCGGGAATGGTCGTCGGCTCGATGGACGAAATGCGGATGCGCGCCAGACCGGGAACGGTTTCCAGTCGCCGGATCAGGTCGAGCAACCCCGCGGCCCCGTCGGCGAATCGCCCGATATTCACCCCGGTCAGCACCAGTTCACGATGGCCGCGTGCCGCAAGGTGTTCGGCCTCCCGCAGCGCGTCCCCGATCAGGCGGCTTCGTTCGCGGCCTCTGGCAAACGGAATCAGGCAAAACGAGCACATGAAATCGCAGCCGTCCTGGATTTTCAGATTGGCGCGCGTCGTCGAATAGGCGCCCACCCCGTCCTGCGCAAAATCGTTTCTGTCGAGGAGGCTCGTGTGCCGGATCAACGGCGCCGACCGCTTGCGGCGGCCGCGGCACAAGGCGTCCACGTAGTCCGGCAGGAGCATTTTGTCCCGGTTCCCCAGCACGAGATCCACCCCCGGAATGTTCTGCAGAATCGTGACGCCGGTTTGCGCGTAACAGCCCGTCACCGCCACCAGGGCATGAGGAGAACGGCGCAGCGTCCGGCGAATGACCCGCCGACAGTCGGCCTCGGCCCGCTCCGTGACGGCGCAGGTGTTCAGCACCAGCACGTCGGTCGGCTCTCCATCGGGCACCGTCCGGTAGCCCAGGCCCGTCAGCCGATCCGTCAGGACGGCGGTTTCGGCCTGGTTGAGACGGCAGCCGACCGTGTACAATGTGACGTGCTTTTTCATTCGCGTTCCGCCCGTCCCCGCCGCGCTCTGCGGACGGTGTAGTATAGAGAACCGCCGTGCTGAACGACAAGCCAACAGACAACCCAAAGAAAGATGGATTCCCGATTAAAAATGTCGGGAATGACGGAGAGGGCCAATGCTTCGAAGGTGACGGAGGGGGCCAATGCTCCGAGGGTGACGGAGGGGAGCGGACATGCCTGCTCCCGACATTCTTAATCGGGGGACGGCGGGGAGACAAAAACACATTGCCGCCGGGGACGGGGTCGGCGTAGAATGTTCAAGCGTCGCACGAGATACGGCCCGGTCATGCAAAGAGGCGCCCCATGATCCATCCTGTTCGAAATGCCCCCATCGTGCTTGTCCTGCTCCTGGGGTCGCTCCTTGCCGTCCCGGGCCGGGCGCAGACGCTCCTGCCCGACGAGCCGGATGAACACACCCGCGTGGATGAAATTTATGATCATGAAACCCGCATGATCCTGTTCCTGTATTCGCTGCGGGGCACGAACGACGTGGATTACGTGACAAGCCGGCACGTGCTGGAGCATCGGCAAAGCGCCTACGGGAACCCCGTCTACTATTATGAAACCCATCCGTTGTTTTACTGGTGGAACCGGACGATGTGGAACGACCCCCGGCAGGACGGGGTGAACGGCAACGAACTCGTCTATCAGGAAAACATCGAGTTTGACGCCAGCCGCTACAAGCCCTGCCTGTTCAACGGGCAGCCCTGTTGACGCCGCCCGCGCGTCCGCCCCGCGCCGCCGGGGCACGTGACCGTGACCGCATGACCGCCCATTCGGCACCGCCATGACACACACGACACAGAAGGCCCGCGGCCATGCGTGACCGCCCCGCGGCGTCCTCCTGGCGCGCCCGGCTGCCGTCCGTTCACCTGCTGCCCGGTCAGGTGGTGGCGTTGGCCGCCGTCGCCCTGATCGTCGTCGGCGCGGGCCTGCTCCTGTTGCCGTTTGCCACCCCGGAGGGCGCGGACCTGCGGGTGATCGACGCCCTGTTCACCGCCACCTCGGCCGTCTGCGTGACCGGGCTGATTGTGCTGGACACGCCCCACGAGTTCACCGTCTTCGGGCAAGTGATCATTCTCCTGCTTATTCAAATCGGCGGCCTGGGCTACGCCATGCTGGCCACGCTGATTCTGCTGGCTCTGGGACACCGGGTCGGCCTGCGGGACCGGATGATGCTGGCCGAAACGTTGAGCATGTTCGACATGGCCGGGTCGGTGCGCTACGTCAAAATCGTGGCCGTCGCCACGCTGTCGGCGGAGGGCCTGGGAGCGGCGCTGCTCACCGCGCGATTTTCACGGGATATGGCGTGGGGGGACGCCCTCTACGCCGGCGTTTTTCATGCCGTGTCGGCCTTTAACAACGCGGGCTTTGCCCTCTTCACCGACAGTCTTGCGTCGTACCGGATGGACGTGTCCATCAATCTCATCGTGACGGTTCTGGTCGTACTGGGCAGCATCGGCTTTCTGGTGTTTCAGGACGCGTGGGACAATTTCAAGGGCGCCAGATTTCGATTTCAGACGCATACCAAACTCGTGATCGTGGTCACCCTGCTCGTGCTGGTCTCGGGCACCGTGGGCATCACCATCCTGGAATGGAACAATCCCCGCACGCTGCAACCCCTGGGCCTGGGGGAACGGCTGGCCGTGGCGCATTTTCAAACGATGTCCCGCACGGCGGGCTTCACCACCATCGACCTCGGCATGATGAACGACGCCACCCTGTATTTTCTGCTGCTCCTGATGACCATCGGCGGGTCGCCCGGCAGCATGTCGGGCGGCATCAAGACCACGACGTTCGCCATTATCTGGCTGACAATCTGGGCCGTGCTTCGACGCCGGCACGACGTCGAGATCTTTCACCGAAGAATTTCGCGGGAACTGGTGGTTCGAGCGTTTTGTCTCTGCATCCTGGCGTTCACCGCCATCACGGTGTTCACCCTGGCCCTCGCGTTCACGGAAGAGCGGCCGTTCCTGGGCATCATGTTTGAGGTCACGTCCGCCATGGGCATTGTCGGCATGTCCCTCGGCGACGGCGCCGGGCGCAGTTTGTCCGCCCTCTTCACCGACTTCGGCAAGGCGGTGATTATGATCTCCATGCTCCTGGGGCGTTTCGGGCCGCTTCTCATCGGCCTGTTTGCCATGCACACCACGACCCCGCCCCGGTCGCGGGTTCCGGAATCCCGCATCATGATCGGCTGATGCCGGCCCCGCCGGGGCCTCCGCTACCGCGGCCGTCTCTGCAGCGCCAGCACAAACAGCATGAGCGTGGGAAGCGGGGCGATCAGAAACGGCGCCAGCCAGAGCCACACGGTTTTCCCGCGGACGCGCGCCTGATCAAACATCCAGACGGCCACCCACACCAGGAGCAACAGATAGTTGGCCACCAGCCAGTACGTGGCGCGCGTGGGCAGCGCGCTGCGGCTGCCGCCTTCCGCCGTGACCCAGAACACCAGTTGCAGCACTCCGAACACCGCCAGGAGCGTGAGCACAATCCGATGATTCCAGACATACATGGTTCACCACCTTGGGTTGTATAAAGGAAGGTTCACGTTCGCCCGCCGCGCGTCGCGGTGCGACGAGCCGGGGTCTTCCAAACGCCGAACATCGCTCGAAGCATAAGCCGGAGACCGGCAAAAAGCGAGCGTCGACGGTGAGGCGTCGAGACTTCGCTCCAACGCCGGCGCGCGACACCCCGCCATCGAGAAAAAATTTTCCCCCGGCCACCGCGACCTGTTGATGAAGACCGCTCAGCGCGCGACTCCCTGTGAATCACGCGCCGCGTCTATGCCAAAATATGTTGAATCACAATGTCTTGCATTATTCGCAGGTCATCCACCGGTATCCCCAACCGGGTGTCACAACACCCCACATTTAGTATTGACAATTCCACGCCTCCGCTATAGATTGTGTATCCTCATTTCAACGTTCACGTGGCCGACCAGCCGACACACCACAGACGACCGCCATGAAAATCACCCGCCGCTTTACCCGAGTTGGAGCCAGCCCCTACGAGACCGTGCCGTTTTCCACCCGGTCGTCGGAAATCAGAAATCCGGACGGCTCACTGGTGTTCCGGCTTGATGACATTCAGGCCCCCAAGCAATGGTCGCAACTGGCCGTGGACATTCTGGCGCAAAAGTATTTCCGCAAAGCCGAAGTCCCGCAATGCGACGCCGACGGAACGCCGCTCGCCGACGACCACGGGCGCCCCGTGACCGGCGGCGAACGGGACGCCCGGCAGGTCTTTCACCGCCTGGCGGGATGCTGGACGCACTGGGGCAAGACCCACGGATATTTTGACGCCGACGAGGATGCCCGCGCCTTTTACGACGAACTGTGCGTGATGCTGGCCAAACAAATGGCCGCCCCCAATTCGCCGCAGTGGTTCAACACGGGTCTCCACGAAGCCTACGGCATCAGCGGCCCCGCGCAGGGGCATTATTTTGTCGAGCCGCGCACCGGGACGCTCAACCGTTCCGGGAACGCCTACGAACGCCCCCAGGTGCACGCCTGTTTTATCCAATCCGTCGACGACGACCTCGTGAACGAGGGGGGCATCATGGATCTGTGGGTCCGTGAGGCCCGCCTGTTCAAATACGGGTCGGGGACCGGCACCAATTTTTCCCGACTGCGCGGAGAAGACGAGCCGCTGGCCGGCGGGGGAAAATCCTCCGGGCTGATGTCCTTCCTCCGCATCGGCGACCGGGCCGCGGGCGCCATCAAGTCGGGCGGCACCACGCGGCGAGCCGCCAAAATGGTCTGCCTGAACCTGGACCATCCCGACATCGAAGAGTTCATCAACTGGAAGGTGCTGGAAGAACAGAAAGTCGCCGCGCTGGTCGCGGGGTCCCGCGCCTGCGCCCATTGGCTGAACGTCGTACTGAAAGCCTGTCATCCCGCTCCCGGGACGACGGAATGCGATCCCGAACGCAACCCGGCGCTCAAAGACGCCCTTCGCGGGGCGCGCCGGGCCGGCGTGCCCGAAGCCTATCTTCAACGCATGTTTGCCTACGCGCGGGAGGGCTGCACGCATTTTGTGTTCCATGAATACGACACGAACTGGAACAGCAAAGCCTACCAGACGGTGGCCGGACAAAACTCCAATAACAGCATTCGAATCCCCAACGAATTTTTTGACGCGCTGCGCTCGAACGGCGAGTGGCCGCTCACCCGCCGGACGGACGGCGCCGTGACCAAAACCCTGAACGCCGGCGCGCTGTGGGAGCAAATCTGCCTGGCGGCGTGGACCTGCGCCGACCCCGGCATTCAATACGACACCACGATCAACGAATGGCACACCTGCCCGGAGGACGGGCGGATTAACGCCTCCAATCCCTGCAGCGAATACATGTTCCTTGACGACACCGCGTGCAATCTGGCCTCGCTGAATCTGGGCGCCTTCCTCACGCCGGAAGGCGACTTCGACATCGAAGGCTACCAGCACGCCATCCGGCTCTGGACCATTGTGCTGGAAATCAGCGTGCTCATGGCCGGCTTCCCCAGCAAGGCCATTGCCGAAAACAGTTTTGCCTTTCGCACCCTGGGGCTTGGCTATGCCAATCTCGGATCGCTCCTGATGCGGCTGGGCATTCCCTATGATTCGCCCGAAGCGCTGGCTCTCTGCGGCGCCCTCACCGCCATCCTGACCGGCGAATCTTATGCCGCGTCCGCGGAAATGGCGGCGGCGCTCGGCCCGTTTCCCGGATTCGCCAAAAACCGGGACGCGATGCTGCGGGTCATGCGCAACCACCGAAGGGCCGCGTACCATGCCCCGGCCGGAGAGTACGAGGGCCTGACGACGACGCCCCGCGGCCTGGACCCGGCGGCGACCCCGCCGGCGCTGCTGCGCGCCGCGCGGGACACCTGGGATCGCGTCATCGCCCTGGGAGAAGTTCACGGATTTCGAAACGCGCAGGCCACGGTGATCGCCCCCACGGGCACCATCGGGCTGGTCATGGACTGCGACACCACGGGCATCGAACCCGACTTCGCGCTCGTCAAATTCAAGAAACTGGCCGGCGGGGGCTACTTCAAAATCATCAACCAGAGTTTGCCGCCGGCGCTCAAGAAACTGGGGTATACCCAGGAACAGATTCACGACATCATCACCTACGCCACGGGCACCCGCACATTAAAACAGGCGCCGTTCCTGAACCATGAAGCGCTGCGCGCCAAAGGGTGCACCCCGGAAGCGCTGGAGCGGCTGGAAGCGAGTCTGGACGGGGTGTTTGAAATTCAATTCGCCTTTAACAAATGGATACTGGGCGAGGCGTTTTGCCGGGACGTGCTCGGCTTTTCCGACGCGCAACTCGACGACCCGCAGTTCAACATGCTCACCGCGCTGGGGTTTGCCCCCGAAGAAATTCTTGCCGCCAATGATTTTTGCTGCGGCACGATGACGGTGGAAGGCGCGCCGCATCTGCGCGCCGAGCATCTGCCGATTTTCGACTGCGCCAATCAATGCGGGCGCATCGGGCAACGCAGTCTTTCGACCGACGCGCATATTCGGATGATGGCCGCGGCGCAGCCGTTTATCAGCGGCGCCATCAGCAAGACCATCAACATGCCGGCGGGGGCCACCATCGGGGACGTGCGGGACGCGTATGCCATGAGTTGGCGGCACATGCTTAAAGCCGTGGCGTTGTACCGGGACGGCTCCAAATTGAGCCAGCCGTTGAGCGCCTTCGTCGACCGCGAGGAACAGGTCGGGCAGCGCGATGACGTCATGCGGACGGCGCACCGCGTGACGGAACGGGTGATGGTGCGGTATCTGGCCAAACGCCGCCCGCTGCCTTCACGGCGCGGCGGCTACACGCAAAAGGCCATGATCGGCGGCCATAAAATCTATCTGCGCACCGGAGAATACGAAGACGGCACGCTGGGAGAAATTTTCCTCGATATGCACAAAGAGGGCGCGGCGTTTCGCAGTCTCATGAACTGTTTTGCCATCGCCATTTCCCTAGGGCTTCAGCACGGCGTCCCGCTTGAAGAATTTGTCGAGGCTTTTCTGTTCACCCGCTTTGAACCCAACGGCCCCGTCAATCTCAACGATCATATCAAGATGTCCACGTCCATCATTGACTACATCTTCCGCGAACTGGCCATTGCCTATCTCGGCAAAACGGAACTGGCACAGGTGAACCCGGACGACCTTCGCGGAGATTCCGTCATTCAAGACCCCGAATGCACGGACGACGCGCCCGCCGACCCCAGCACCATCACCACGACCAGCATCGACCCCGCGCTGTTCCCCGCCCGGCAGGACATCACCAACGGTGGCGCGGCCGGCCATGGAGACGGCCGTGGCAACGGGACCACCACCCCCCTCTCGCTGAAACGTGAATCACTCGCCACCGCCACGCAAATGGCCATCGCGCATCACAAAGGCTACGAAGGCGACCCCTGCCCCAACTGCAAACAATTCAAACTGGTCCGAAACGGCATGTGCCTGGTGTGCCGCAACTGCGGAGAAACGACGGGGTGTTCGTGAAGCCGGGCGGGTTCCGAATCGACACATGGCCGACATCATTCGAGGCCCGGTGACGCGGATTATTGACGGGGCCACGTTCGACATACAGGTCACGCGGCACGGCACACATAACGCCGCGTCATACTAATCACCGCGGTATATTCGCTGTTCATCATCGCGCCTTTCCGGGAATCACACACCCTGTCTCCCTCAAAACACCGTTCATCATTTCTTCCCATCCATCGCGCACCGAAACCCGATCGTCAAATCATTCGCGTCAATGGGGAACTGCGGCTCGGCGCTGCGGCGCGCGGTGACTTCCAGCCATTTCGGGGGGTCTTCCCATGACCCGCCCCGGTAGACTTTTCGCGCGCCCTCGGCGGGGCCGGCGGGATTGTCCTTCGGACTTTTTTCGTAATACGCCCGGTCATACCAGTCCGCCACCCATTCCGACGCGTTGCCCGCCATGTGATACAGCCCGTAGGGACTTTTCGTGCCCTGCGTCAAGCCGTGACGGATGCTCATCCCCGCCACGCCGCTGGTCACCGGCGCCAGCGTCACTTCGTAACTGACCCATCCGGTGGTTCCAAGATTGTACCGCGCGATGTCCACAAACGGCTGCATGTGCCCCCAGGGGTACCGGCGGCCATCGTCCCCGCGCGCCGCCTTTTCCCATTCGGCTTCCGTCGGCAGCCGCTTGCCCGCCCAGGCACAGTACGATTTCGCGCTGTCCCACGCCATGCCGACGGCGGGATGATCTTTTGCCTTGTCCGTGGCCGCGTAATCGTCCCACAAGGGCGGCAACTCGTGCTTCGTGTCATCAAGAAACACCTGATACCGCTCCATCGTCACTTCAAACTGATCGATATAATAACTGTCCAGTTTGACCGCATGTTCGGGACGCTGATTCCTCGCCCCGTCATTGTCCCCCATCAGAAACTCCCCTTCGGGAATCCCGATCATCGGCGCCCCGTCTTTGCCTTTGATCATGTCAAATTGGGATTCAATCGGCGGTTCGGCGGACTCATACGTCCATTCAGCCGACGCCGGTGTCCAGCCGGGAGCCGCTCCCAGCACGCCGATACCAAGGATCACCCCCATCACGCGCGCATGTTCCCAGGACATGTGCCTCCTCCCTTCCGCAACGCCGCTCACAGGGTTCGACCCCGCGAATCCGGCGGGGATGGCGAACCTCGTGCGGGCGTATTCACGACCGCCGGCCCATTCTACAAAGCGCGATCGGGGATCACAACCGGGGCACGCCCCGCCGCATCACCACGGCAACGCGGGACGTCGAACCGCACGGAGCCGCCGAACCATGGCCCGGCGGCTCCGTGTATGGTGGTGTCCCCAACGGGATTTGAACCCGTGTTGCCGGCTTGAAAGGCCGGCGTCCTGGGCCAGGCTAGACGATGGGGACCGACTCGCTGTTCGGGAACGGGGAACGAAAGCGTAACAGAGGAGACGGGCCGAGTCAAACGCCGCCACGCGACGCCGGCGGCGGCACCGCGTCGCGCGAAAAAAAAGGGTATGGGGGTGGGTCGATAAGCCGGATTCTGTGCCATGCCGACGGTGCGGCACGGTGGCGACCATTTCTCTACAACGCATGTTGCCATGCGCTTCCAGCAACCTACCCGAGAACCTCGGTCGGGCCAACCTTTCCCGAACCCCGCCGAACCAGCCTCACAGGGAGGCGTGCGACGCGGAAGCCGATCAGGCCATTCGGGGCGTCCTCCTATTTGGTCTTGCTCCGGGTGATGCTTACCCTGCCGTCCATGTCGCCATGAACGCGGTGGGCTCTTACCCCGCCTTTTCACCCTTACCCCGGACGCCATTTGTCGCCAAACAGCCATCGCGAGGCGGTGTGTTTTCTGTGGCGCTCATGTCGGATCGCTCCGCCTGGGCGTTACCCAGCACCCTGCCCTCTGGAGTCCGGACTTTCCTCTCACCGGGGACGCCTCACGCCCGGCGAGCGGCCACCTGACCCACGCCGTCATACCCGCCGCCATGATACGCCGCACCGGCGCGCGGCGCAAGCCACGGAAGGGCGACGACGGCGCGCGGCGGGACCACGGTCAGCGAGCGCCGCGTTCCCCGGCCACCCGCTCTTCGAGACGGTCCGGGACGGCGGGCGGCGCGTCCGGGGAATCGGATGCGTCGCTGAACGCCTCTTCGGCGTACAACAGGCGATGGCAATAGGGGCAGGTCAACAGTTCGTCGGCACGCTTCACGCTGGCCACCAGTTGCGGCGGAATCTGCAACTGACATCCCAGACAGGTGCTCCCGCGCACCGGGGCCACCACGACGAGTCCCAGCGACGATTTAAGCGAGGCGTATCGATGCGCAATGCGCGTGTCCAGCGTCTCCAGCGCGGTTTGCTTCTGACGCTGAAGCGCCGCCGCCTCGTCCGTCAGTGTCGCCTCCGCGGACGTGACCCTGGCCTGTTCCGTCTCCATGTGCAGCGTCAAATCCCGCACCGCCGCCCGTGCGTCCTCCAGTTCTTTCGAGACGGTTTCGGCGCGCTCCATGGCCTGAAGGATGGTTTCCTCCAGCGCGTCTTTTTTCTTCGCCGCCAGATCGAGTTCAAACAAATGAGCCTGATACTCCTTGTTCGTTTTCAACTCGTTGAGCCGGTCACGCATTTTTCCGATGTGATGTTCGTGCTCGCTCAAATCCCGTTCGCCGTTGCGCCGCTCGGCCGTCAGGGTCTCCAGCGACGTTTGCAGACCGTCCAGGCGTCGCTGCGCCTCGCCGACCGGCGCCTGCGCCGCCTGAAGTTGCCGGGGAAGATCCCGTTGCCGTTGTTCGAGTGTGTGGAGATCGCGGTCAAGCCGTTGCAGATGCACCAGGCGGGAAAGTTGCAAATTCAAGAAGACCTCTGCATGTTCACCGGACGGGGCAGGATCATCACCACGCCCCATTGTACCGCGTACCGCACCCGACCCGCAAATGGCAAAACGTGGTGGGCCCACCAGGACTTGAACCTGGGACCAACTGATTATGAGTCAGCCGCTCTAACCAACTGAGCTATGGGCCCTGCCCGCACGTTCGCCCGCCGGCCGTCCGCCCCTTCGGCGCCGCACCCCCCGCCGTGACATCGTGACACCGGGTCGACCGGCGCATGGCCCGGTCGGCGTCCCGTCGCCGGGCGCCGGTGCCGGATGCCGGTGCCGGTGTCAGCGCGCCGGTGCCGGCGCGGCGGCGTCAACGCGGAACCGGCGCGTCAGCGCGGAGCGATGGGGGCGGCGGCATATCCGGCTTTTTTCCCCCGCAACTCTTCGATCCGGGCATTCAGACGGCCCACGTCCTCGGTGCGGCGCTCGCGTTCGGCCATGCGAAGTTGCGCGATCAGTTCATCCAGACGGAGTTTCATATCGTGCCGCTCCAACGCGCTCACGCACCCCCGAATATACGCCTCCTGGTCGTCAAAATCCTTCTCGGACGCGGCGAGTTCCGCGACCGTCTCGCGGCATTCATCATCCGCACCGGCGTCCTCCAGCAGGCCCGGCACATCGAGACGGCCTTCGGCATCGAGACGGCGCGCGCCCATTTCCACAAGTTTGCGGTAGAGCGGAGACCGAAACGCCTCGGGCCGCAACGCCGGGAAATGTTCCGGGCGCAATTTGTCCTGCACCATCAACCAGACGATTTCACGTTCCTCGCGAAAGGCTTTGGGGTCGGGACGCCGGGGCCGGTCGGAAGACGCCGGCGGCGGCGGCGGCGCGGGCCGGCGGCGGGACGCCACGACCCGTTGACGTTCGAGCAGCGTCGGATAGCGGTCGAGCAGCAGTTGCGGTCGAACCCCAAGCCGCTCGGCGACGCATTGAATCTGCGCGCTTTTTTCGATGGGATTGGCGCCTTTGGCCACGATGCCGAGCACGGCGTCCACGCGCCGGGTCCGGGCCTCAATCGTTTCGTGCGCCGCGCCGTCCAGACAATGCGTCACGGCAAACTCCAGCAACGTCGGCGCCCGCTCCTGCAACACCAGCATCCCCTCCGCCCCGTGGGCGCGCACGTAGGAATCGGGATCGTGGCCCGGCGGCATCACCACCACCTTCACCGTAATCCCGCTGTCGCGAAACACATCCAGCGCGCGCAACGCCGCGCCGACGCCCGCCGCGTCGCCGTCAAACGTCAGCGCCACCGTGGTGACAAAGCGGCGCAACAGGGTGACATGATCGCCGGTCAGGGCCGTCCCCAGCGGCGCGGCCACCCGGTGAATGCCAGCCTGCCACAGGGCCAGCACATCGAAGTACCCCTCGACGAGCAGCAGGGTGTCAAGGTGCGGATTCGCCGCGCGCGCCTTGTCCAATCCATACAGGCAACGGCCCTTCTGAAAGAGCGGCGTCTCCGGGGAATTGAGGTATTTGGGGGAGCCGTCTTCGAACACGCGGCCGCCGAACGCCACCACGTTCGACCGAAGATCGGCAATGGGAATCATCACCCGTCCCCGAAAACGGTCGAACGGCCGACCGGCGTTCGAAGCGCCGCGCGCCTCGCCGGCCATCACGAGACCGGACGCCTCCATGTCGGCGCGGGACGCCCCCTGGCCGGTCAAATAGCGCGTCAGTTCGTCCCGCGACGACGGCGCATAGCCCAGGCCGAAGTCCCGCACGGTCGCCGGCGTCAGACCGCGGTCGGCAAGATAGGCCAGCGCCGCCCGGCCCTTTTCGGTCTCATGAAGATTCCGTTGAAACCAGCCCCGGGCCAGGTCATGCAGATGTTCCAGCCGTTTGCGCTGCCCGGCCTGCGACGGCGCCCGTGACGAATGTTGCGGAAGCGTGACGCGCGCCTGCTCGGCCAGTTCGCCGACCGCCTCCAGAAAATCCAGCCCTTCCTTGCGCATCAGGAACGTGAAGACGTCGCCGCCCACGCCGCACCCGAAACAGTAAAACATCTGCCGCGCGGCCGTGACGGTAAAGGACGGCGTTTTTTCATCGTGAAACGGACACAGGCCGCGATGGTTCTGCCCCGTTTTCGACAACGCGACGTAGCGGGACACCACGTCCACGATGTCCACGGCGTCACGAATCTGTTGAAGGGTCGCGGGGGGAATGCCGGCGCGCGCGGTTGCCAAGGCTGTTCTCCGAAGCGTGTGTCCCGGCGACGCTGGCACGCGCGGAACACGCATAACTCGTTGGAAAACAACGAGTTCTGAACACTATACCAACGGCGTACCGGCCCGTCAACCGGGGCGCAGCCGGCGTGAATGCCTACCGGTCGCGGTTCGGCGGCGGCGTCTCCCTGACGCCCGACCGTCCAAACCGTTTGCCCAATTCCCGCTGCACGGCCGTCACGGGAATGTCGCAATAACCCAGCGCCACGATAGTGTGAAAGAGCAAGTCCGCCGCTTCGTGGATAATCGCGTCCCGGTCTTCGTTCTTCACGGCCAGCGAGACTTCGCCGGCTTCCTCCACGACTTTTTTAAGAATCCGGTCGGGGCCGCCCTGAAGGAGCGACGACACATACGACTTGGCCTGCGGATGCGCTTTGCGTTGAAGGACCATGGCGTACAGTTGATCCACAATGCCGCCGTTGGCCTCTTCGCCGCCCGGCTGTGACGCGAGACCCTCCGCTGTCACTTCCGTCCAGAAACACGTTCGCGCCTCCGTGTGACAGGCAGGCCCCGCGGGTTCGGCCTTGACCAGCACGGTGTCCCCGTCGCAATCAAGAAACAGGCGCCGACAGCGCAGCGTATGACCGGAGGTTTCCCCTTTCTTCCAGATCGCCTTGCGCGAACGACTCCAGAAATGCACGTCGCCGGTGCGCCGCGTCAGGTCGAGAGATTCCCGGTTCATATAGCCCAGCATCAGCACCGCGCCGTCGCGCCAATCCTGCACCACCGCGGGCACCAGGCCGTGGTCGTCAAACCGTATGGTCATCCCGTCAGGCCCCTCGCCCGCGCCGCCGGCGCCGCGTTCAGGCGTCATGGCCGTTCACCATCCGCATGGGCAGCCCCCGATTCTTGAGATAGGTTTTCGCCTCACCGACACTGTGCCGGTCATAATGAAAAATGGACGCCGCAAGCACCGCGTCGGCCCCGCCGGTTCCCAGCGCCTCATAGAGATGCTCCAGCGTGCCGGCGCCGCCGGACGCAATCACCGGAATCGACACGGCGTCGGCCACGGCCCTCGTCAACGGCAGGTCATAACCGTCCCGCGCGCCGTCCCGATCCATGGAGGTTAACAGAATTTCACCGGCGCCCTTGTCCCGCACGCGGCGCGCCCAGTCAACCGCGTCAATCCCCGTGGCCGTGCGGCCGCCGTGGGTGAACACCTCCCACCGCGCGGCCTCCGCCACGGGGGTTTCATGCCCGTCGCCCACTCGTTTCGCGTCAATCGCCACCACGATACATTGCGACCCGAAGCGGCGCGCGGCCTCCGCCACAAACTCCGGGGCGGCGACGGCGGCGGTGTTCACGCTCACTTTGTCCGCCCCCGCGTGCAGCAAACGCCGCACGTCTTCCAGCGTGCGAACCCCACCGCCGACCGTGAGCGGCATAAACACCTGCTCCGCCGTTCGCGACACCACGTCCAGCAACGTGCCCCGGCGTTCGTGGGACGCCGTGATGTCCAGCACGCACAGTTCATCCGCGCCGACAGCGTCATACCGCCGCGCGGCCTCGACGGGGTCGCCGGCGTCCCGAAGATTCACAAAGTTCACGCCCTTGACCACCCGGCCGTCCTTCACGTCCAGACAGGGAATGATGCGCTTGGTCAACATCCCGCGCACGCGCCCCTCACGCGCGGGCCTCGGCCAGCGCCGACGGAAGATCCAGGGCGCCTTCGTAGAGCGCCCTGCCGACGATCACGCCGCGGATGCCGCGCCCCACGTCTTTAATCGCGCGAATGTCTTCCACGCGCGTCACGCCGCCGGACGCGAACAGGGGCGCCGGGCAGACCGCCGCCGCCCGCCGCAGCGCCGCCACGTCCGGGCCTTCCAACATGCCGTCCCGGCTGATTTCCGTCACCACGACCCCGGCCACGGGGTAGGCCGTCAGGGACGCCAACACCTCATCGGGCGTGGCGCCGGACAACGTCGTCCAGCCGCGCAGCGCGACGTTGCCGCACCGGCTGTCCACCCCCACGACAATGGCGCCGGGAAACCGTTCGCACGCCTCGGCAAGCAGCGACGGCGTTTCCCAGACCACCGTACCCAACACCACCCGCTCGACTCCGCAGGACACATAGGCCCGGATGTCGTCCAGCGAGCGAAGACCGCCGCCCACCTGAATCGGGATGGACACGGCCCTGGCCATCGCGCACACCAGTTCCCGGTGACGGGGCGCGCCGTGCACCGCGCCGTCAAGATCCACCACGTGCAGCCGTGGCGCGCCCAGGGCTTCCCAGTGCCGGGCCATGGCCGTCGGGTCACGCGAATACATCGTCTCCCGCGTCATGTCGCCCTGGCGCAGGCGCACGCACCGCCCGTCTTTTAAATCAATCGCCGGTATGACCATCATCGCGGAACACTGCGAATTATTTGCCGATGTTCGACCTTGAGCACCTTTGTCAATTCCACCAATTCGCTTGGAAGCGCGCGTTCAGTTGCCAAAATAACCCGCGCAAACTTACGCGTACTGTTTTTGCTGACATCTAACAAATCACATCGCCACGCGCAATAGACAGCACGGTATTTTACGCACTGATAAATTCCCCGCTTCAAGTCATCATCTGAAGACAGGCGCGATTTTGCCTCTATCAATGTAGTTCCATTGCTCCCCACAAATACCACATCCACTCTGTCGCCGGATGGCAACGAGAATTCTTTTTCGCACTGTGCACTTTTTTCGATTTTTAATTTTTTCGGATTTTTAGCAATAAATTCCTTCAATGTCTTGTGTTCCCTGCTTTCACCGCCAAAACCGTGAACCCCCTGTGCAACATTGCCATCCCGCTCTCGATATGTTTCATTTTTAATCGACGGCGGCTTTTTGCCAAACAGCGATTCATATACTTCAGACCAATGCGGATAAGAGAATACTTTTTCTTGAGCCGTTGCCGCTATTTTGCGTTTTTGTTTCTCGTCGGCCCCACTCCAGTCCTCAAAACCGGGAAATCCCTCGATCCCCGGTCCTGGCAATTTCGACGTTCCATTTACGACGATCGCACTCATTGTCGGGGCATTCGGTTTCTTTCCTTGTATGCGGCCATTTAGCTCGCCCAACACTTTGTGAAGTGAGTTGCGATAATGCATCCCTTTTCCTAATCTCGCATTTTTCTCGCATGCCGCATCTGTTACTTCTTTATACGATATGCGTCTTTTTCTTGAAATCGTCTCAAGCAAAATTTCCATAAGTAACCGAAGGCGCTTGTCGTTTGAAGCAATCAAGTTCATTCTTTAAGGTAATACTTGTTCAATGGTTGCACTGGATTCCATCTTTCGCCGGAATGACGAACAAGACTCATCGGTAGCGACACACGCGAGACGCCCGGAACGGGACGCGCCTTCACGGGGAAGCGGAGCCATGGCGGTCGCCCGGAGATTCCTCCCCCAGCGACAGGCGCCGCAGTACGCGCATCACGCCGTCGCGCGCCAGTTCTTCGGCCGTCACAAACGCGCCGCGCCGCTCGAAAAAACCACGCGCGTCCTGCGTCAGCGGTTTCTGTTCTTCGAAATACTCGCCCACCCACAACACGCCCCCGTCGCCGGCGCCGCGCAGGCGCAGTTCAAACCCGACGGCGGCCGGAATGGCGGCGAACGAGGCGCCTTCCCGTTCACGATACACGCGCACCACGCCCTCAATCACCGCATCCACTTCCAGTCGCCGCCCCAGCCGTTGCGCCCGGCGCGCGCCGGCGTCGCCTTCCGCGTCCGCGTCCCGAAGAATGTCTTCAACGGCGTCGGGCGGTACCACGCGCACGCGGGGATTGCGTTTGAGCCTGGCATATACCATGTGCCGGATCGCCTCCGGCGCGAACGGCGGGACGGACACGGTCGACGCACCGGCGAGGCGGCGCGCCGGCGCGGCCCCGCGCAGCGAACGGCGAATCCCGGCATCGTCCTGGTCCGGCGGCGGCGCGCCGAAGGACGGCGCGCCGGCGCGCGCGTCTTTGACTCCGCGAAACGGCGCAATCGCCACCCTGGTGATGGCGTGGGGCGCAAAATGCGGATACTCGCGCACGGTGACGGTGTCCGGAGCACAGGCCGCCCCCGCGCACAGCATGACACCGCAGAACGCGGCGAGATGCGGCGCGCGCGGCCGCCCGGCGGCGTCACGCGCGGCGGCGACGCCGCTCACGACCAGGCCCCGAAATTGCGCAGGAGTTGAAGCCCCACCCGCTGACTTTTTTCCGGATGAAACTGGCACGCGAAAATCTTGCCCTTGGTCACACTCGACGCAAACGGCGCGCCATAGGACGTCTCGGTGCAGACCGTCTCCGGCTCTTCGGGTTCCACGTAATACGAATGGACGAAATACACGTGGGCCTCGGACTCAATGCCCTCGAAGAGCGGCATGGGCCGTTTGACCCGAATCGTGTTCCATCCCATGTGAGGAATCTTCAGCGACGGGGACGACCCGGCGGGAAATCGTTTGACTTTCCCCCGCAAAATATTCAACCCGCGGTGGACGCCAAACTCCTCGCTTTCTGAAAAGAGCACCTGCAGCCCCAGGCAAATCCCCAGAAACGGCTTGCCCCGCGCGATCGCCCGATGCAACGGATCAATCAGATGAAACCGTTGAAGATTCCTCACGCATTCGCCGAACGCGCCCACGCCCGGCAACACCACGTGAGTGGCCCGGTCAATCACGCGCGGGTCCCGCGTCACCACGGCGCGACAGCCGACCGTTTCAAACCCCTGCCGGACGCTGCGCACGTTCCCCATTTCATAATCGATAATGGCAATCATGCCTCACCCCGGCGGCGGACGGAGGGCGGACGGACGGGCCGGCGGCGCGCCCCGTGACGCCTACGCGAGCGAGCCTTTCGTGGACGGGACCTCCGTCACCCGGTCGTCCCGGCGCGTCGCCTGATCAAGCGCTTTGGCAAACGCCTTGAACACGGCTTCGATGATATGGTGCGGATTGCGCCCGTACCGGACGTTGACGTGAAGATTCAACCCGCCCTGGTTCGCCAGCGCCCGGAAAAAATCTTCGAACAGGCCCAGATCAAAACCTTTCACTTCCCGGTGCGACAACGTGACATTGTAGACAAGAAACGGCCGTCCGCTCAAATCCACGACGACCTCGGCCAGCGCTTCGTCCAGCGGCACCGCCGCCCATCCGAACCGGCCGATCCCGGCCTTGTCGCCCAGCGCGTCGTGGAGCGCCGTCCCCAGCACGATGCCGATGTCCTCCACCGTGTGATGATCGTCGATGCGGGTGTCGCCCGTCGCATCCACCGTCAAATCGAAACAGCCGTGACGCGCGAGGGTGTCCAGCATGTGATCCATAAACGGCACGGGCGTGGCAATCCGCCGCTGCCCGGTCCCGTCCAGGCCCCATTGCACCCGAATCGAAGTCTCGGACGTGGCCCGCTTGACGTCCGCCCGTCGAGGCGGCGGCGATGGATGTTTCCCGGCGGTCATGACGCCCGACTTTCCATGGCACGGGCGTGGGCCTGCAACCCCTCCATGCCCGCCAGCCGTCTGACGTGCGGGGTGACGGCTTTGAGTCGTGCCCCGGTATAGGCCACGATATTCGACTTTTTCAGATAATCATCCACGGACAGCGCCGAAAAAAATCTCGCGGAGCCTCCGGTCGGCAGCACGTGATTCGGCCCGGCCACGTAATCCGCCACGGCCGGCGGCGTCTGGCGTCCCATGAAAATCGCGCCGGCGTGCCGGATCCGTTTCATGTGATCAAACGGCCGCGGCAGCAGAAGTTCCAAATGTTCGGGCGCGATGGCGTTGGCCGCGTCAAAGGCGTCCCGCAGCGTCGCCACGACGAAAATAACCGCATGGCGCCCCACGGCGCGCGCCGCGATGCGCCGCCGCGTCAGCCGGGGCAGTTGCGCGCGAATTTCCCGCTGCACCTTCCCGGCCAGCGACGCCGAGGTCGTCACCAGCCAGACGCGCGCCTCTTCATCGTGTTCCGCCTCGCACAGCAGGTCGGCGGCGCAGTGGGCGGGGTTGGCGGAGGCATCGGCGATCACCAGCAACTCGCTCGGGCCGGCGATCATATCGATGTCCACGGCCCCATACACCAGGCGTTTGGCCGCCGCCACGTACCGGTTGCCCGGCCCCACGATTTTATCCGCTCTGGGAATCCGTTTGGTGCCGTAGGCCAGCGCCCCGATCGCCTGCGCGCCGCCCACCCGGTACACTTCGTCCACGCCGGCAATCTCCGCCGCCGCCAGCAAACAGGGCGCCACGTCGCCCGACCTCGTCGGACTGCACATGACCACCCGCCGCACGCCGGCGACTTTCGCGGGGATCGCGTTCATCAACACCGTGGACGGATACAACGCAGTCCCCCCCGGCACGTACAACCCCACGACGTCCAACGGCGTGATCAGTTGGCCGAGTGTCACGCCCCCGTCGTCGCGCACCCAGGTCGACCGCAGTTGCGCGCGATGAAACGCGCGAATGCGCCGGGCGGCAAAACGCAGGGCCTGAAGATCCGCGCGCGGCACGCGGGCGCAGGCCCGCCGAATGTCCCCCGGGGACACGCGAAACCGTCCCGGCGACAGCGACAACCCGTCGAATTGTTTGACGTACCGGACCACCGCGGCGTCCCCTCGGCGCGCCACGTCGTCCACGATGCGCCGCACGGCGGTGTCGATCGCGGCCCGTTGCGCCTCGCCCCGATGGCACACGCGGGCCATCGCCTTCGGATAGCGCGCCTCATGTGAAAAGACAATGGTCACCGGCCCGCCGAACGTCCCGCCGCCGCGGGGCGGCTCTTGCGAAGCCGCGTGATCATCGCGGTGATCTTTTGATGTTTCATTTTCAGACTGGCGCGATTCACGATCAGGCGCGCGGTGGATTCGGCGATCATCTCCGTTTCCCGCAGATGATGGGCTTTCAGCGTCCGCCCGCTCGACACCAGATCCACGATCCGGTCCGCCAGGCCCACCACCGGCGCCAACTCGATGGACCCGTAGAGTTTGATAATTTCCACCGGCGTCCCCCGTTCATTAAAATACCGTTCCGTGATGTTGGGATACTTCGTGGCCACCCGCAGTTTGGACGACAACCGCGGCCGGCGTTCCGGCTCGTCCACCGCCGCCACGCAAATCCGGCACCACCCGATGCGCAGGTCCAGGGGTTCGTACACGTCCAACTGCTGCTCCAGAAGGGCATCTTTGCCCGCCACGCCCACGTCGGCCGCGCCGTATTCCACGTAGGTGGGCACGTCCGTCGGCCGGATCATCAGAAACGACAGGCCCGCCGCCGGCGCGTCCAGCACCATGGCGCGGTCATCGAACGACGCCGCCCCCGCGTCCAGATAACCCGCCTTCCGAAACAGGGCCAGCGCCGGCGCCAGGAGTTTCCCCTTCGACAACGCCACCGTCACCACGTCACTCATGCGCGGCCCCGCTCCCGCCGGATGACCGCCCCCAGGCCCCGCAGTTTTTCCTCGATGCGTTCATAGCCGCGTTCCATGTGATAAATCCTGGCCAGGGCCGTCTCGCCCGACGCCGCCAACCCGGCCAGCAGGAGGCCCGCGCCGGCGCGCAGGTCCGACGCCATGACCGGCGCGCCCGACAACCCGTCGCATCCTTTCACAACGGCCCGCGCTCCATCAACCGTCACCGCCGCCCCCAGGCGCCGCAACTCCGGGACGTGCAGCCACCGCCCTTCGAACACGGACTCCGTGATGACGCTCGTCCCCTCGGCCAGACACAGCAGAGCCATCATCGGAGCCTGCAAGTCCGTGGGAAACCCCGGATAGGGCGCCGTCGCCACGTCCACCGCCCGCAGGCGCCGCGGCGCCGCCACCGTGACCGACCGCGCCGCCGCCGTCACCTCCGCCCCCGCGCCCCGCAGCGCCGACAGCGCCGCCTCCAGATGCCCCGGCCGGCACCGGTCCACTTCGACCCGCCCGCCCGTCATCGCGCCGGCGCACAGATACGTGCCCGTTTCCACGCGGTCGGGAATCACCTCATGCGCCGCCCCCCGCAACGCCGGCACCCCTTCGATCACCACCCGCGCGGACCCGGCGCCGTCGATCTTCGCCCCGCGCGCGATCAAAAAATCCGCCAAGTCGACCACCTCCGGCTCACAGGCCGCGTTGGTCAGCACCGTTGTCCCGCGCGCCAGACACGCCGCCATCATCACATTCTCCGTCCCCGTCACCGTCGGCATTCGGAACGCCACCGGCGCGCCCGTCAACCCCGCCGTCCGCGCCCGGATGCACCCATGCTCCAGCGACACCGCCGCCCCCAGACGCCGCAGCCCGTCCACGTGCCAGTCCACCGGCCGCGGCCCAATCGCGCACCCGCCCGGCAGCGACACCGCCGCCTCCCCGCACCGCGCCAACAGCGGCCCCAGCACCAGCACGCCGGCTCGCATCGTCTTGACCAAATCATACGGCGCCTCGACCGACCGCACCGCCGTCGAGTCCACCGTCACCCGGCCCGCTTCCCGCGTGACCGACACCCCCAGCACTTTCAGGAGTTCCAGCATCGTGCCCACGTCCCGCACCGCCGGCACGTTGGAGATGACGCATTCCCCCGCGCCCAACAGCGTCGACGCCAGAATCGGCAACGCCGCGTTCTTCGCCCCCGACGCCGTCACGCGCCCCTCCAGCCGCCGCCCCCCCGTCACAATCAAACGATCCACGCACCCCCCTGCGTTATTCCGTCCCTCCCGTCATGCCGTCCCCGTCCGTCATGCCATCCGTCATGCCTCC
Organism: Nitrospirales bacterium; assembly: GCA_020027205.1. Taxonomy (GTDB): domain Bacteria; phylum Nitrospirota; class Nitrospiria; order Nitrospirales; family UBA8639; genus Bin75. Next base: position 64,006 of record JAHRAQ010000012.1, read on the forward strand.
TTCTCTATCATTCCCCTTTTCTCTTTCCGTCATTCCCGTTTCTCTCCCCTCCGTCATTCCCGACATTTTTAATCGGGAATCCATCCTTTTTTTTGGGAACTATTGAGTTGACTTCGCACCAATCACGACGGGGCGTGTGTGACACGCCCCTGACACGCGCCGACGAACGTGCGGCGCATGTAGTAACGGCGTCTGGGACAGGCGCATCTGCGCGTGGAGGTAGCCTCAAGAGAGGGCCTGTGAAACGCGAAATTGTACGGGGCTATGCTCATGCGTAGTCAAGTAAATATGTCCCTTTTTTTTCCTCGTCCTTTTGTTTTCGCCCTGCCATTAACATCTTACGGATGGATTCCGCGCACCCACAGTTCTCCTGCCACTGAACATCATCGACGCGGAATGACGGAAATCAGGATGGACCTTCGGAGCATTTGCCGTTGGCAAATGCTTCCCGACAAAAGACGTCGGGAATGACGGAGGGAGACAAATGCCGTCACGCCGTCATGCCCGCGTCCGCTCCAGACACACCACCCGCTCGACCCCCGCCGCATCCCGGCGCACCTCGCGCACCGCCCATGCCCCGCCGCAGGCCCGCGCCCGGCGGCACACCGCCCCGGCCTGACCCGCTCCCACCTCCATCACCAGCAGCCCGCCCGGCCGCACCCACGTCCGGCCCTCCGCCAGCAGGCGGTCGTACCACGCCAGCCCGTCCGGCCCGCCATCCAGCGCGTCACGCGGTTCGAACAGGCGCACGTCCGGCGGCAACTCGTCCACGTCCGCCGATGGAATGTAGGGCGGATTCGACACCATCACCGACACCGTCCCCGCGCCCACGCATCCCGACAACGCCGCCGGCCCGTCGCCGTTGACCAACCGCACCCGGTCGCCGACGCCGTGCCGCCGCGCATTCTCCTCCGCCAGATGCAACGCCGGCAGACTGCAATCCGTCGCCACCACCCGCGCCGACGGCCGCGCCAGCGCCAGCGACACCGCCACGCATCCCGACCCCGTGCCCACGTCCACCATCGGCCCGCGTTCATCCGCCGCCGCCGTCGTCGCCGCCAGCACCGCCTCGACCAGCGTCTCGGTGTCGGGCCGTGGAATGAACACCCCGCGCCGCACCAGAAACTCACGCCCCAGAAACGGCTGCGTCCCCACGATGTACTGCAACGGCTCACGCGCCGCCCGCCGGCGAAACGCCGACGCCGCCCGCGCCCACTCCGCGGCCGTCACCCGCCGGTCAGGATGCGCGAACACCGCCGCCCGCGAACACCCCAGCGCCGCCTCCATCAGCCAGAACGTCTCGCCATCGGCGTTGTCCACCCCGGCCTCGCGCAGCATGGCCGCGCCCCGTTGCCACGCGGCCCACAGCGTCACCCCGTCGCCGCCGTCGTCGGCGTCCCCGTCGGCGTCGCCGGCGTCGGCGCCGTGCCGCGCCCGCCCCCGGCGTAACCGGCCGGCATCCGTCGCCGCCGTCACGACCGCCCCGTTCCCATCCCGGCCCCGTCGTTCTCCGGATCCCGCGCCTCGTCCAGCGCGGCCACCAGCGCGCGCAGGTCCCCGTCCAGCACCGCGTTCAGGGTATGCACGCTCAAGCCAATCCGGTGATCCGTGACGCGATTCTGCGGATAATTGTAGGTGCGAATTTTTTCACTCCGGTCACCGGCGCCCACTTGCGCCCGGCGTTGTTCGGCGACGGCGGCGACCTGTTTGTCGCGTTCCGCGTCGCCGATGCGCGTGCGCAGCGTCCGCATGGCCTTGTCCCGGTTCTTGAGTTGCGACCGCTCGTCCTGGCACGTCACCACCATGCCGGTGGGCAGATGGGTGATGCGCACGGCCGAGTAGGTGGTGTTGACGCTTTGCCCGCCCGCGCCCGACGAACAAAACGTGTCCACGCGAAGATCTTTCGGATCAAGATGCACGTCGACGTCCTCCACTTCGGGCATCACCGCCACGGTCACCGTGGAGGTGTGAATGCGTCCGCTCGCCTCCGTGGCCGGGACGCGCTGGACGCGGTGGACCCCGCTTTCATGCCGAAAGGCGGCGAACGCCCCCGTGCCCTCCACCAGCACGATGGCGTCCCTGATCCCGCCGATGCCGGTCTCGCCGGCGTCAATCAGTTGCGCCCGCAGCCCCCGTTTTTCCGCGTAGCGCAGATACATGCGCAGCACCTCGCCGGCAAACAGGCCCGCTTCGCCGCCGCCGGCGCCGGCGCGGATTTCGATGAAGGAGTTTTTGTCGTCGTCGGCGCGGCGGGGGCGCAGCAACGCCCGTGCCTGTTCCTCCATGCGGGCGCGGCGTTCCCGCAGCGCCGCCGCCTCATCAACGGCCAGCGACCGGAGGGCGGCGTCCAGGTGCGGCTCGCCGAGCATCCGCTCCGTCCCGTCAAGGTCCCGCAACACGGCCTGATAGTCCGCAAACAGCCGGCTGACTTCTTCGATGTCGGCCCGCTCCTTGTTGCGGGCAATCACCAGCGACGGACGGCCAAGGACCGCGGGGTCCGCCAGTTGACCGGTCAAATCCTCATAGCGGCGCGCCACGGCTTCCCACTGGGCGCGCCATCCCTCAACGGGGCCGTTTTCCGTCTTGTCGTCGGACATGAGATACACCGCTCCACACGAGGCAACAGACATTGGAACTCATTGGAACTCCACGAAACGCGATCGGCCTGGGAACGGGGCGGGCTAGGCTTTGGTTTTGACGTTGGTTTTGGGTTTGGGTTTGGCCTTGATTCTGGCTTTGGGTTTCATGCTGGGTTTGATGCTGGGCTTGATGTTCGTTCTGGTTTTGGGTTTGGTTTTGGCGGCGGGGCGGACGGCGGGGCCGGCGTATTTTTTCTTAAACCGCTCCACGCGGCCTTCCGTGTCGACGATCTTCTGCGTGCCGGTAAAGAAAGGATGGCAGGCGGAACAAATATCCACCTTCAACGAGCCGGCGGCGGAACGGGTTTCGAAGGTCATGCCGCACGCGCAACTGACCGTCGCCGTGACGTATTCGGGATGAATGTCCGCCTTCATGGTCTCACGTCTCCCAACACATGCCGTTCGCCGTGGCGCACTCGCGTGTTCTGTATCACGAACGACCGGCCGGCGGCAAAGGCGCCCGTCCTCACCGATTCATGGACTGAAGAAATTCCTGATTGTTCTTGGTCCCGCCGATTTTATCCATCAGAAACTCCATGGCATCCATCGCCCCCAGGGGACTAAGCACTTTGCGCAGGACCCACATCTTGTTCAGCCGGTCGCCGTCCACCAGCAGGTCTTCTTTCCGCGTCCCCGACTGGCTGATGTCAATGGCCGGGAAGACGCGCTTGTCCGCCAGCCGGCGGTCCAGATGGACTTCCATATTCCCGGTGCCTTTGAACTCTTCAAAAATGACGTCGTCCATGCGGCTGCCCGTGTCCACCAGGGTGGTCGCCATGATGGTGAGGCTGCCGCCGTGTTCGATGTTGCGGGCCGAACCGAAAAACCGCTTGGGCCGTTGCAGCGCGTTGGAATCCAGCCCGCCGGACAGCACCTTGCCGCTCGGCGGCGCGATGGTGTTGTAGGCCCGCGCCAACCGGGTGACACTGTCGAGCAGAATCACCACGTCGCGTTTGTGCTCCACCAGCCGTTTCGCCTTTTCCATCACAATCTCGGCGACCTGCGCGTGCCGCTGGGGAGGTTCGTCAAACGTGGAACTGATGACCTCGGCGGTTTTGACCTGCCGCTGCCAGTCCGTGACTTCTTCCGGGCGTTCGTCGATCAACAGAACAATCAGTAGAATCTCCGGATGGTTGTGCAGGATGGCGCGGGCCATGGCTTGCAGCAACATGGTTTTCCCCGTGCGCGGCGCGGCCACGACCAGCCCCCGCTGACCCTTGCCCACGGGCGCAATCAGTTCCATCACCCGCGTGCAGTATTCCTCCGGGTCAAACTCCAGGTTAATGCGTTCTTCAGGATAAAGCGGGGTCAGGTTGTCGAACAGAATTTCATCCCGCTGCACTTCCGGTTCGTCGTAGTTGATTTTTTCAACTTTCAGCAGGGCGAAATACCGCTCGCCGCCTTTGGGCGGACGCACCTGCCCGGAGATAATATCGCCCGTGCGGAGACCGAATCGGCGGATTTGCGAGGGCGAGATATAAATATCGTCGGGACCGGGCAGATAATTCGACGCCGGCGCGCGCAAAAATCCAAAGCCGTCGGACAGGGTTTCCAACACCCCTTCGCCGACGATGACGCCGTTCTGCTCCGACTGCCCCTGCAGGATGGCAAAAATCAATTCCTGCTTTTTGAGATTCGAGGACCCTTCAACCTTCAACGAGCGGGCCAGTTCGGCCAGTTCGCCGATGGATTGCTGTTTTAATTCTGCGAGATACATAGGACACTCCTGCGGTGGGTTGTACAATGACCGGCCGGAAGGCGGGCCCCTCCCGTCGCGCGGCGAACATCGGTCTCCCGAACACTCTCACGAAAATCACGAAAAACCATCACACCTCTCCCGTGCCGTCTCTGCCTCATAAAATTCCCGGTTGCCGCGGCCCGCCGCCGCGACGCCCGTTCCCGAACGTCAATGGAGTCACCACGCGCACGCGCGTCGTGTGCCATGCTCGATGCGGACGGGAATCATGACGCCGGAAGGGGCGGTCGGACAATCCGCCGCATCGCAGTTAACGAAGGAAGGCCATTTCCTTTGGTCTTGGATCGAAATTGGATCGACGTGCGTTTGATTGCGTCAAAGTGGACTTTGATGGACTTTGGACTTTTACTTTTAAGTGGGCTTGCGAATGCGCGGGCTTAACAACTCACGCGGGAACCGGCGGCGGCCTCTTTACGACGAGGCCATGCAGAGTTATGGAACCCTTGTATAACACGGCATCACCGATTGTCAACAGTTTCTTTTTCGCATCGAAAAAAATATTCCGGCGGGGCCGCCCCCGTCCGTCCCCGGGACGCCCCGCTCAACGGGCCGCGTGAGACAACCCCAGGATAACCGCCCATTCACGATCCCGCACCGGCTGCACGGACAGGCGGGAGCCTTTGCGGAGCAACTCCATCTTTTCCAGGCCGCGCACCGTTCGGAGATGCTCCAACGGCAGCGGCCGGCGAAACACATTCCGCAGGCACACGTCCACCATCACCCATCGGGGATTATCTTTTGAACTGTGTTCGTCGAAATAGACGCTGCGGGACCGCCAGGCAAAATAATCGGGATAGGCCGCCCGCACCACCTCGACCACGCCGGCAATCACCGGAGGGGCCGCGTTGCTGTGGTAAAAAAATGCCAGGTCGCCGACGGCCATGGCCTTCAGAAAATTGCGCGCCTGATAATTTCTCACGCCCTCCCAGCAGGTCGTCTTGTGGGGCGCGCGCGCCAGGTCGCCGATGGAAAACGTTGAGGGTTCCGATTTCAACAACCAGTAGTGCCGCATGGCCGGGCCTCCCGCTCACGGCGCCGCGCCGCACGCGCCGGGGCCGGTATCCTACCGCTCTCGACGGCGCCGTTCAACCGGCGCACGCCTATTCTGCTGTCATTCCCTATCCCCTCCTTCCGTCATTCCCGACATTAGTAATCGGGAATCCATCCGGTCAGTAAAGACAAAAGAAGGATGGATTCCCGACAAAAGACGTCGGGAATGACGGAGGGGAGACAAAGGCCGTCTTCCTCTTCTCCTTCTTCTCCTTCTCCTCCTCTCCTCTTTTTCTCTTTTCCTCCTCTTCTTCCCCTTCCCCTCCGTCATTCCCGCGTCCTCTCCTTCCGTCATTCCCGACGTTAGTAGTCGGGAATCCATCCTTCTGTTTCCTCGTCCTAACCAAAGAGAAAAACAACTGAAGGATGGATTCCCGATAAAAGACGTCGGGAATGACAGAGGGGGCGGCCCCGACGTTATTAAATTGGGGGACAGAAGGACACTCGGCGGGCCGCCGCCGAACTTGTCGAATTTTCGTCAAACGTGCTATGTCACACTCACTCGAAGAATGCATCCCATGGCCTCCATCCAGACTGTTGTATCCGACCTCGCGCGCCTGATGCCCGACGGGGCGCTGATCGTCATCGGCGCCGCCTCGGTCCTGATGTTTGCCGGCACGCTGTTCCTGATTCCCCTGATCGTGATCCGCCTGCCGGCGGATTATTTTCTCCGCTCCCACGCGCGCGTGTGGATGGAAGGCCGCCATCCCGTGCTGCGCTACGCCGGGCTGACGGTCAAAAACGCGGCGGGCATCGCGCTGTTCATGGCGGGCCTCGCCATGCTCGTCCTGCCCGGCCAGGGCGTGCTGACCATGCTCATCGGCATCTCCCTGCTCGACGTGCCCGGCAAACGGCGCCTCGAGCGCCGACTGCTCACCAACCCCATGGTCTTCCGCGCCATGAACGCCATGCGCCACCGGTGCGGCAAACCCGCGTTGGCGCCGCCGGCATCCCCGTGATGACGTGGCTGCGCGTCATCCTGTGGACGTCGGTCTCCGGCCTGTGCGCCGTCTCGTTCGGCATCGTCACCGGGCTGGTGAACCCCGACGAACCCGTCAACGGACTCTGGCTGGTCACCGCCGCCGGCTGCTTTCACGTTCTGGCCTACCGCTTTTACGGACGGTTCCTGGCCCGGCGGGTCATGGAACTGGACGACCGCCGGCCAACCCCGGCCGTGCAACTCCGGGACGACGTCAACTATTATCCCGCCAACAAATACGTGCTGTTCGGACACCATTTCGCCGCCATCGCCGGCGCGGGGCCGTTGCTGGGACCGGTGCTGGCGGCGCAGTTCGGATTTTTGCCGGGGCTGCTGTGGATTGTCATCGGCGCCGTGGTGGCCGGCGCCGTTCAGGATTTTGTCATTCTTGTCGGCTCCCTGCGCCGCCACGGCCGCTCGCTCCCGGAAATCGCGCGCGCGGAAATCGGATGGGTCACGGGGACGGCCACCGCCGTGGCCGTGTTCTTTATCGTCATCGTGGCGCTGGCCGGGCTGGGGCTGGCCGTGGTCAACGCGCTCGAACACAATCCCTGGGGCACGTTCACCGTCGCCATGACCATCCCCATCGCCCTGTTCATGGGCTGGTATCACCACCGCCTGCGCCCCGGGCGCGTGGGGGAAATGTCCCTCATCGGCCTCGCGCTGCTGGCACTGGCCGTCGTGTTCGGCAACACGGCGGCCCAGTCGGACCTGGCGGTCTGGTTCACCCACGACCGGACCACGCTGGTGTGGCTGCTGGCCGGATACGGCTTTCTCGCGTCGGCGCTCCCCATGTGGATGCTGCTGATTCCCAGGGATTATCTGTCGACGTTTATGAAACTCGGCGTGATCGGCCTGCTGGCCGCCGGCGTGGTCGCGCTCGCCCCCGACCTTCACATGCCGCGCGTCACCCGTTTCATCGACGGCGGCGGGCCGATTATCCCCGGCCCCCTGTTTCCCTTTTTGTTTATCACCATCGCCTGCGGCGCCATTTCCGGTTTTCATTCGCTGGTGTCGTCGGGCACCACGCCCAAACTCATCGCGCGCGAGTCGCAGGCCCTGGTGGGCTACGGTGCCATGCTGCTGGAAAGTTTTGTCGGGGTCATGGCGCTGATCGCGGCGTCCCTGCTCATCCCCGGCGATTACTTCGCCATGAACACGCGCCTGCCGGCGGACGCACTGGCGGCCATGGGCTTCCCCGTGGCGCACATCGACACCCTCTCGCGCCTCGTGGAAACGGACGTGGCCGGCCGGCCGGGAGGCGCGGTGTCGCTGGCCGTGGGCATGGCCTGGATTTTTTCCGCCCTGCCGGGCATGGCCGGGCTGATGGCCTACTGGTATCAATTCGCGCTGCTGTTCGAAGCCCTGTTTATCCTGACGACCATCGACGCGGGCACCCGCGTGGCGCGCTACGTGGTGCAGGAACTGGGGGGGCGCCTGTACGCGCCGCTTCGCCGCATCAACTGGTGGCCCGGCGTCGTCGGCACGAGCGCGTTCGTGGTCGGCGCGTGGGGATGGCTCATCGGCACGGGCACCATCGCCACCATCTGGCCCATGTTCGGCGCGGCCAACCAGTTGCTGGGGACCGTGGCGTTGTGCGTCGGCACCACCCTGCTCATCAACATGGGCAAGGCCCGCTACCTCTGGGTCACGGCGGCGCCCATGGTGTTCGTGGGCGTCATCACGCTGACGGGCTGCTATGAACTGTGGTGGATGTTCGTGGCGCGCGCGCGCGCCGCCGCGGACCCGGTGGCCACGGCGACCATGGCGCTCAACGCCGCGCTGGTGGGGGTGGTGGCGGCGCTGGCCTGCGTGGTACTGATCGACAGCGCGAGACATTGGTATCGACGCCTCGTCCTGAAACAACCGCCGCCGACCACGGAGCGCGGCGACGACGGGCTGCGACTGCCGGCGGGGAAATGCTGCTGACGGAAGCCGGACGCCCGGCGGCCGCACAAAGGAGACGAACGCATGGCCGGAACATCCTCGTTTGACATCACGTCCACCGTGGACGCACAGGAAGTCAAAAACGCGGTGGAGCAGACCACGAAAGAACTCGGCCAGCGGTTCGACTTCAAAGGGTCGCGCGCGAACGTCGAGTTCGATGACAAAGAAGGGCTGCGCGTCGAAGCGGACGACGACTACAAACTCACGGCGGTCCTCGACATCCTCAAGAGCAAATGCGTGAAACGCGGCGTGTCGCTGAAAGCCCTCATCCACGGCAAGATCGAACCGGCCCTCGGCGGCGCCGTGCGGCAGCGGATTACCATTCAGAACGGCATCGCGGACGACAAGGCCAAGGCCATCGCGAAAAGCGTCCGGGAAAACAAGTTCAAGGCCCAGGCGCAGATTCAGGGCGACGTCGTGCGCGTGCAAAGCAAAAGCCGTGACGAACTGCAAGCCGTCATCGCGTTCCTCAAAGCGCAGGATTTCGGCATCGACATGCAATTCGTCAATTACCGCTGACTTCCCGCTTGTATTTTTCGTCCCATGCAGCGTTGGGCGGCTTGGGCGCTCGGTCAACGTGCGGACGCACGCCTCCCTCGCCCCCGGCGCCGCCCGCCTTGCCTGGAACGAAAAATCCTGCGCGGCGATACCCTTCCGTCATTCCCGCTCTCCCCCTCCGTCATTCCCGACCCCCGAATGAAAACGCCTGTCCCCGACATTTTTAATCGGGGATCGGGGGCAGGCGTTAGTAGTCGGGAAGTATTTGCCTCCTTCCGTCATTCCCGACGTTAGTAGTCGGGAATCCATCCTTCAGTTTCCTTCCGGGGAGACGAAGAAACAGAAAGATGGATTCCCGACAAAAGATGTCGGGAATGACGGAGGGGAATGGATTCCGCGTGCGCACGATTCTCCGGCCAATGGACATCGTTGACACGGAATGACGGAGGGGGCTACCGTCATGCCCACCGCCCCTCCCTCCGTCATTCCCGACGTTAGTAGTCGGGAAGTATTTGCCGAAGGTAAATGCTCCGAAGGTCCATCTTTCTGTTTCCTTGTTCCGTCCGGCACGTTGCATCCGCGCCGGGCATCAGGTAAGTTCAAGCGGACATGAACGCCGCCACAGCCGTCACATCCTTCACATGAGAGCGCCGCGTATGACACCGCGTACGGCGCTGCTGTTCGCCTGCCTGGCGCTGTCGGGCTGTCAGGCCCTCGGCCTGCCGGCGCCGAGTTTGCCGCGCACCGGCTTTGAGACGGACCCGGAGCCGGTCCTTCCCGTCTCCGTGGCCTATGCCTTCGACGCGAGCGTGACGGACGCCCGCATCGACACGCGGGCCTGCGGATTGCCCTATACCCTGAACGCGGGAGAGATTATTCCCCAGGCGTTTCTCGCGGTGGGACGGGAGCGGTTTCAATCCGTCTCGGCCTATGCGGGCGACGGCGACGCGGTGCGCGCGGCGCAGTCACCCGACCTCACCGTCCACATCAACCTGGTCAGTCACTCGCTGCAGGACGTCGACCGCATCGCGGAAGAAGACAACTATCTGGTCTTTCTCAACCTGCAACTGCAGGCCGTGTTCCTGGACCGGAACGGAACGGAACTGGCGCGCATCCCGCTGCGTTTCAACGAGCAGATGACCGTCTGGACACCGGCCCTGACCGGCCACTCCGTGTCATGCGTCACCGGACAATACGATGACACCGTCGGGAGCGCGGCGCGAAATCTGGCCGAACACCTCGCGGACGTGGTGCCGGAACTGCTCCCACAGGGCGCGCCGGCGGCGGCACCGGCGGTGGCGGCGGCACCGGCAACGACAGTTGTGACCGCCCGACCGGCCGCGCCGGTGACGCCGCAGGGTGTCACACCGACAACGCCGCCGGCCGCCGCATCGACAATCCCGCCGGTCATCCCGCAGGCCGCGCCGCAGGTCGTCACGCCGCCACCCACGGCAGCCCCGCCGCCGTTGCGCGCCGCGCCGGTGACCGGGCCGACGCTGACGTTTCGCACCAGATTGAAGGACGCCAACGAAAATCTGATCCTGGAAGCCGGCGAAACCCTTGTGCTGGAAATCGAGACCACGCACACGGGCGCGCGCCCGCTGATGGCCGCGCGCGCCGACCTGACCGGAAGCGACGTCCTGGTCAAAGCCTTTTCCGACGTCACCTCGCTGCCCGTCGGCCTCGGCGAGTTTCAACCGGGAGAAACCAAAACCACGGAGATTCGCGGCCGCCTGCCGCTCACCGTGAACGAGCCGACGGGGGAATTAATCATCTCGCTGACCCCCGCCGGCGGGAGCGCGCCCGTCGGCACGCACCGCATTCTCGCGCCGCTGCGCGCCGAAGCGCCCGCCGCGCAGACGTCCGCCGACTCCGCGCAGGCCGCCGGTGCATCCGCCGGGCCGCCGGGCCTTGAGACGTCACCCGGAGAAAACTACGTGGCCGTCCTCATCGGCATGGACGCCTACCGTGACGACTGGCCGGACGCCTATCACGTCCCCGCCGGGCGCATGAAAACCGTGGGCGAACGCCTGCGCTCGACCGGCGCGTTCACCGAGCCGAACATTCGCGTTCTCGAAGGCCGCCACGCCGCCAAATCGGACATCGAAGAAGCGCTGTTCACCTGGGGGCGTGAACGCCTCGACGCGAACTCCGTGCTGCTGGTGTATTTTTCCGGGCAGGCCGTCAAAAACCCGACGAGCGGAGAAGTCTACCTGGTGCCCCACGAAGGGTCGCCGGACGCATCGGCGAACCGGCTCATCTCCCTGCGCACGCTGCAACGCGCTCTGGACACGTTTGACAACCGGCTGACGCTGCTGCTCCTTGACGCGCCCCTGATTCCCCTGAACCATCCGGCGGACAACTCCGGCGGCGACGAATCCCGTCTCGTTCGCTGGGACGGCGGCCTGTCGGACAACACCTCACTCGTACAACTTCGCCATGTGCCCGATGACGGGGACGATGCCGCCGGCGGCGCCGCTGCCGCCGCCGACGTTTTCGCCGGGCTGATTGCGGGTGCGGGCGACAGGCGGGACGTGACCGTGGGCGACTTTCTCGAAAGCGCGGCGCGCGTGAGCGAGGTCACCCATGCTCTTCCGGTGTCCTCGCCCCTGTTGGACATTCCGCTCACGCGGCACACGACCGCGGCCGGCGTCGGCAACGCCGCGACACCGGACGCCCTGCCGTCGGCACCGGCGGCGGCGGTAGCGCCGGTGGCGACGGCAACGCCCGAAGTCGCCCCGACGCCGGCACCGACAATGCCCGACACCGACATTGACGCCGATGCCAACGCCGACATCGACCCGGCACCGGCACCGACCGAGTCCACTGTCGCACCCGCTCCGACGCCGGCGCCGACGATGCCCGACACCGACCTCGCCGCGACACCGGCGGCGGCGGAGCCAACCGAATCCACAGCCGCGCCCCCCGCGACGCCGCCAGCGGGAGAACCGTCGGCGGACAAGTTGCTGGCGGAGGAAACAGTGGCTGAACCCGCCGTTGAACCCGTTGTCGAACCCGCTCCGACGACGGCGGTGGTGGAACCTTCATCGGACCTTCCGCCGACAGAGGAAACGGTCGTCGAGACCGATGTCAACGAACCCGCGACACCGGACGACTCGTTGCCGGGACCGGCGGCACCCACCGCCAAGCCCGCCCCAACGCCGCCGGCAACGCCTGTACCGGACAGTCCGCCGGCGGGAGAAACGGTGACTGAACCGGTCACTGAACCTGTGATTGAACCCGTGGTCGAACCTGTGGTCGAGTCCACCACAACACCGGCGGCGGAACCGTCGCCGGACACGCCGACGGCGGAGGAAACGGTGGTTGAGCCTGTCGCCGAACCTGTGGTCGAACCCGTCGTTGAACCTGCACCGGACAGTCCACCGGCGGGAGAACCGCTTGCCGAACCAGCCGCCGAACCGACCGCCGAACCCGTGGTCGAACCCGGTGTCACAAACCCCGCAACGCCGGAAAATCCGTCGATGGAAAACTGAACGGGGTCGGCACCGCCCCCTCCGTCATTCCCGACCCCCGAATGAAAACGTCGGGGGCAGGCATCTTTAGTCGGGAATCCATCCTTCAGTTGTCTTTCCCTAGTTGGGACAAGGAAAAAGAAGGATGGATTCCCGATTACTAACGTCGGGAATGACGGAGGGAGGAGACTGGATTCCCGATTAAAAATGTCGGGAATGACGGAAGGAGGGGGCGGGAATGACGGAGGGGGGAAGTGACGGAAACGACGGGACGGGTAGCGTCAGGCGATCAACGCGACACGAATGGTGCCCTAAAACTTATGTTGTATTTCTGCCTGTTTCATAATCGCGTTTGCGGTGTGGCGGGATTTCAGATTGGTGGATACGGTGACATGTACGGCCTTGTCAACATTCGTCCAAATTTCGTGGGAGCCGCTTCCTGAACGCCGTTTGGAATAGCCGTGTTGTGCCAGCATATTCGTGACAGCCTTGTAGTATCCTCGCGCCACTACCCCGCCGGCGCCAGCCGCTGATACATGGCGATCGGCACGACTTCCGGCACTCGGCCCGGCAACGCTTTGTTTTGCAAAGCAAGTAGTCGCGGCACCAGCACCTGGACTTCCTTCGCGAGTTCATCCAGCGAAGCGGCCTCAACCACCAGGCCGGGCACATGCTCACTGGTGGCGGTCCATACCTTTGCCTCGTCATCCCACACCGACCGCACCAGAATTTCCGTGGTTCGTTTTCCCGTTTTTGGATTTTTAGATTTCATGGTTCGCACTTCGTGTTCTTGATTTGCAAATACATTGTCCGATGATGTCGTGCGGCAATTGTATGGGAAATCAGGCCATCCTTGTCAAGACAGCCGGCAGTTTTTTATTTCTCAAAAGCGCACAAAAAAATCCCCGCCGGGGGGTGGCCCTCGGCGGGGATGGGATGAGGGCGGGGAGGCGTGTGCCTCCCCGCGCGATGCAACAACGGATTAGAAGTTAATCCAGAGTTGGGTGTAGCCCCAGGTTTCGGAACTTGGGTCGGCGATTGTGTTAGCCGCTCCAGTTTCGACGAAATCTCCCGGGAAGAACACACCGCCGCCGATCTGCCAGCCCACGTGGTTGCCCGGCGTGAAAAACTTGGTATAGACCACGTCAATTTCCTGGCCCAGATCGTCCTCGGTGTTGTTTGTTGCCGAACGCATAAACGCCGTTTGAGCGGCGCCATACCAGTGATCCCGCTCTTCATTCAGCGCAAACCAGTGTCCGCTGACCTCAAAGTGACTGGCCTTGGTGGGCCGCACCTGAAGGCCGACCGAATAATGCTTCATGTTTTTCCAGGACATGCGGTCCATGTACCCGAAGTGAATGTGGTTGGTGGGGTACAACTGGTCAAAGCCACCCCAGGTATCGTCAGCGGGGTTTTCATCTCCGGACGCGAAGTTGATTTCACCGCCCAGACGGGGTTGCATCGGCACCGGCAACGTCACACCCGCGTCAAAATGGAAGGCGTGGGCCTCAATATCCATATCCCGGCCCGTCGTCTCGTTCGCCCCGATATCCCCTAACTGGTAGTACCCTTCCAGCGTGGCGTCCACACGGGCGCCGGCCAGAGGCATTTTCTTGACCACCCGACCGCCAAGGGTATGGCGGGACTGGTTGCTTGGACGGGGAAGTACCAAGTCGGCAGTATCGCTTATTCTACGATGAGTGCCGCCGTTGTGCCAGATATAGGTCGGCTCCACGACCATGCCCATGATTTTCATGGGCGCGCGGACAAAGATAACATCGCCATCCGCGTTGCCATCCGTTCTGGTGAATTGATCGGTAGCCGTGCCCGGACGACCACAACCACCTGACGTTACACCACTACAGTTGGTCTCATCCACCCGCAACCAGCCAACTTGCAGGTTGGTCGACGCATTGAGTTTGTAGTTGGCGGTCACGCCGTCAAACGACCATCCCACGTTGTTCCAGTCAAAATGCCCGAACATGCGATGGTTGCCCCAGACGACCATTTGCCGCCCGGCTTTGATGGTGAGGTCCGGCGCGAGAAAGTTCCGGACCAACATGAAGGCCTGACGGGCAAAGAGGGTGCCATCAGACGAATTGGGATCTCCCCCCGCACTGTTCCGACCCGACCCCCAGTTTTTGGAGTACTGCGGCTGAAAGAAGAACGTCACGTCCGGCGACACGGCATAGTGGAAACCCAGCCGCGTCCACTGCTGCACAAAAAACGTGTTGTTCTGCCCGGCACTAAACCCGATGTTGTTCCGAAACTCCGGCCGCACCCGGATGTCGCCGGAGATGGTCAACTTGCTCGCGTCGAACAACTTGCTGGTGGGCGGATCGAACTTGTGATACGGAATCAAATCCGGAATGGCGCGCGGCACCGCCGGCACGGCCGTGTTCTTGTCCGTGGCCGGAGTGGTCTTTTCGGCCACCGCCGGCATGGCCGTCATCGCCACACACAGGACGGCGACAGCCGGGACGGTCTTCGCCGTCCTCGTGAAAAATTGCAGTGGGTTCATCTTCCTCCTCCTCCTTTGATGACGAAAAATAACCCCCGTTCCCCTTGTCTGCCTGACGCAAAATCGCCCCAGACTGCGAACCCGCTCTCCTGATTGACGGGCACGCCAGCATGGGGAGCCGACCTATAGCATGGTTCGCCCCCCGCTGGCAAGACTTTTTTCACGCCCCCCGCCCCCGCCGCGGGATGGATGCCCGGAGCGGGCCGGGCGACCATGGCGAGGGCCGGCAAGACGGTGGTGGCGGTGTCCCGCCCGCGCCTGCGCGCCTTCCCTGCCCGCTCCCGCCGTCATTCCCGACGTCTTTTGTCGGGAATCCATCTTTCTGTCGTTCTGTCCTTTGGTTAGGACAAGGCAACTGAAGGATGGATTCCCGATTACTAATGTCGGGAATGACGGACGGAGGAGGCGGGAATGACGGAGGGAGGGGGCGGGAATGACGGACGGGGCGGGCGTGACGGACAGAAGGGGCGAACAATCCAAGCGGCCGTTGTCAGGCCACCTTGTTGCCTTCGTGCATGGCGGAGGAGGCCGATTCCCCCGCGCCTTTGATGGTGTCTTCCGCGTCTTTGACGGACGAGGTGAAGTCCTGTTCCGCCATTTTCACTTCCTGCTGAATCATGTTGATTTCCGGCTCAACGGACTGGCGCAGGTCGTCTGCGGTTTCCTTGAATCCCCGCACGGCTTTGCCCATCTGTTTGCCAATTTCCGGCAATTCCTTCGGGCCGAACAACAGAAAGGCCAGCACCAGAATGATGAGGATTTCCATGGCGCCGAGGCCGAACATGATCGTGCGTCGCCCCCCCCTTGCGTGACCGCCGGAGCGGCCGGACATGATGCGGATTACGGCTGCTGCCCGTGGCGCGGCGGCAACGGCTCGCCGGCCTGCGACGCGACGTTGGGCGCAGCGGGCTGCGCGACGGGTTGCGCCACGGGCGGCTCGGCCAACTGACCCGGCGGTGGCTGCGCTCCCGGCGCCGGCTGACCCGCGACAGGCGCCGCGCCGGTCTCCAGGCCCGCCTCGTCCTGCGGCGTCACGTCCATGGCCTCCGGCTCATGAATGGATTTCTTGAATCCCTTGATGGCCTTGCCCAGCCCTTCGCCAAGTTGGGGAATCTTCCCCGCCCCGAAAATAATGAGCACAATGAACAGGATGAGCAATAATTCCATCCACCCAAAGGAGCCGATCATGCGTAATCCCTCTTCTGAAAATGGCGTGCCGAGCCAAATGCCGAGTTTCCCGCTCCCTATCAAATCCCCGGTCGACCTGTCAAGGATGCCGGACGCTGTCTAATCCCTGCCGGCTCCTCGCTGTCTTGCCGGCTGCCCGCTGCCCCCTCCGTCATTCCCGACCCACGAATGAAAACGTCGGGAATGCCAGCCCCCCGTCTGTCATTCCCGACATCTTTAGTCGGGAATCCATCTTTCTTTTTGGGAATTATTTACTTGACTTCGCAGACCGCCCTTGCTAGAATGCCGATTATTGATTGAGAAAGGAGACGGCATGACGCAAGGCAACCGGAAACACGCGACATCAAAATCCACCATCAACGCCTATCA
>JAHRAQ010000023.1 GCA_020027205.1 Nitrospirales bacterium
AACACCCCAATCGCCCCCGCCACATCCCCCTCCGCCTCAAGCACCCTCGCCAACGCCCGCGACGCCGGCACATACTGTGCAGCACGAGCAATCGCGCGACGATAATCCTCCTTCGCCTCGTCGCGCCGCCCCTGCGCCTCCAGCGCCCTGCCCCGATAAAAATATCCCAAGTGCGACTCCGGGTCCCGCACCAACCCCAGCGTCAACGACCCCTCCGCCTCCGCCGGCCGTTTCAACGTCAGCAACAGCGCCCCCTTCGCAAAATACAACCCCGCCCCGTCAGGATTCGCGTGGATGCCGTCATCGTACAACTCCAACGCCCGCTCCGGCCGCCCCGCCCCCGCATACAGTTTCGCCACCCGATTCAGCATCGCCCCGTCCCGGATTCGATCCCGCGGAATGTCGTCCAACACCGCCACCGCCTGCGACAGCCCCCCCGACAACACCCCCAACGCCGCCAGCCTCAACCGCAAAAACACCGACGCCGGATCAACGTCCAGCGCCGCCCGGTATTCCCGCAGCGCCACCGGCACGTCGTTGGTCAGTTCCGCCAGATAGCCCCGCAAAAAATGGAAATGCGCCGGCGCGGGCAGGAGCGGCGGCGGCGGCGGTGGCGGCGCGGCGGCGGCGCGCTCGCCGGCGGCGGGACGGATCTCCGGCACAGCGGCGCACGACGCCGCGAACATCGACAAGAACAGGCAGAGGGCCGCCCGCGCCCCCCAACCACGCCGCCGTTGTGAGTGTGTCGACCGCATTCGCGTCCCTTCGCCCCGTCGTCACACAGGGCTACCGGAAAACTCCCGGCGCGTCAAGATTCCTGATACTCATCGGCAAACTTGGCGTGCTTTTTCACGAAATGGAGTGTGGCGTCGCCGGTGGGTCCGTTGCGGTGTTTTCGAATCAGGATGTCCGCCTTGCCGTGACTGGCCTCATCCTGCGGATCATATTCCTCGGCTCGATAAATAAACATGACCACGTCCGCGTCCTGTTCAATCGCCCCCGATTCCCGCAGGTCGGCCAACACCGGGATGGGCGGCTTCCGCGCCTCCACCGCGCGGCTCAACTGGGACAACGCGATCACCGGGATGTCCAGTTCCTTGGCCAGAGCCTTGAGCGATCTGCTGATGTCGGAAATTTCCTGTTGCCGGGATTCCGCGTCGTGACGGCCCTGCATGAGTTGGAGGTAATCGATGATCAACAGGTCCAGCCCCTGGTCCGCTTTGAGCCGGCGGGCCTTGCCCCGCATCTGCTGCACCGTGAGTCCGCCGGAATCATCGATGAAAATCCTGGCCTGTTCCAGGCGATTCGCCGCCGCGGCCAACGCATCCCACTCCTCCCGCCGCTGGAGTTGCCCCGTCCGCAAATCATGCGCGTCCAGTAACGCCTGGGAACTCAACATCCGCAGCGCCAACTGGCCGTTCGACATTTCCATGCTGAACACGCCGACCGTCAACCCCGCGTGAATCGCGGCATGTTCGGCGATACCCAGGGCAAAACTGGTTTTCCCCATGCTGGGGCGTCCCGCGACGATAATAAGGTCCGACGGCTGCAAGCCGGCGGTAATCCGGTCTATCGACCCGTATCCCGTGGGCACGCCGGTAATGCGTTCTTTCTTTTGTGACAACCTCGCAACCAGTTCAATCCCCTGCCGCATGATCTCCTTCATGGGCGCGAACGCCTTCTCCATGCGCCCGCGGGCCAGTTGGAAAATCTCCCGCTCCGACTGTTCCAGCAGCGCGGCCGGCTCCGCGCGCTCGTCATAGCCCTGGGCCACCACGTCGGTGCAGACGCGAATCAGGCCGCGCAACAACGCCTTGTCGCGCAGGATTTTGCAATGGGAGCGAATGTTGGAGGCGCTGGGCACCGCCTGCACCAGTTCCGCCACGTAGGCCGCGCCGCCCACCCGTTCAAGGTGGCCTTTCGTGTTGAGACAATCCGTGAGCGTCAGTTGATCCACAACCTCGTTCCGCTCGGACAGGTCGGTCATCGCCAAAAAAATATCCCGGTGGGCGCCGCGGTGAAAGTCGTCGTGGGCGATCAGTTCAAGCGCCGTGTTGAGCGCGCTGTTTTCCAGCATGATCGCCCCCAGGATGGACTGCTCGATTTCCAGATTTTGCGGGGGCAGGCGGAGATCGGAGGCATCAGCGGCGGGCATGGGCGCCTCGCAGAATCAGGTCGGGCAGGTCGCGGACGCGCACGGTTCGCGCGGCGCGGCCCGTGGCGGCGCCGACCATGACCGGGGCCTCGTCGCTCGACACGGACGACGGGCCGACCAGCACCGCCCAGGCCATGCCGGACGCGCGCGCCTGCGCGCGAATCAGCCGGAAACCGCCCGCGCCCCCCCGGCGCGCGGGCGCGTAACAGGCCGTCAGCCCGCGCGCGCGCAGGAGTTGACTCACGCGAAACGCCTGCCGGAACCTCGACGCGGGCGCCGCCACCAGCACGCGCCGTTCTTCCGGCGCCCGCTCCGCGCCGCGGCCGTCCAGCGCCTTGAACAGGCGGTCAAGATCCAGGGCAAATCCCGTGGACGGCAGGTCGCGCCCGAATCGTCCGATTAAATGGTTGTAGCGCCCGCCGCCGCCCAGTTCGCATCCGACGTTCGCGGAAAACACGTCAAAGACGATGCCGTCGTAGTAATCAAACCCGCGAAACTCCCCCAGGTCCAGCAAGAGGTGATCCCTGACCCCGGCGGCGTCCAGCAACTCGTACACCTCGGTCAACCGCGCCAACGGGTTCAGCAACCGGGGATTGCGCCCGGCAACCGCGCGCCCCCATGCCAGCACTTCTTCGCGCCCGTACCGCTCCAGCGCGCCCAGAATGGCGCGGGCCTGTCCCGGCGAAACGCGCTCGCGTTTCAGCAGTTGTTCCAGCGTCGGAAGGTCCTTGTGGGCGACGGCCAGTTCGGCCTGCTGACGCCCCCGCGCCGACAAGCCCGCCTGCGCGAGCAGCGACTGGTAAAACCCGACGTGGCCCAGCGACACCTTGAAATCGGCCAGCCCGGCGGCCTTCAGCGATGCAATGAGCAGGACCAGAATTTCGGCGTCCATCCAAGATTCGTCGGCGCCGATGAGTTCGACCCCCAGTTGAAAAATTTCCCGTTCACGGCCCGCGTGGTCGGGTTCATGGCGGAACACCGTCGAGCGGTAACTCAACCGAAGGGGCGCGGCGTGGCCGGCCAGGCTCATCGCCACAATTTTCGCGATCTGCGCGGTCACGTCCGGGCGCAGGACGAACACTCTGCCGGTCGCCCAGTCGGCGACCTTGTAACATTTTTCGAGAATTTCCACCGGCAAGCCGGCCGACAGCACGTCCAGATATTCCAGGGTCGGCGGGATGATCTCGCGGTAGCCCCAGCGCGCAAACCCGTCGAAGATCACGCGCTCCAGATGACGCACGCGCTGCGCCGCGTCCGGCAGCAGCGTGGCCATCCCGATCGGAGTCAGCGAGCGGGACGCCGCGTCCGGCGGCGCCGAAGGACGCGCCGGGGATGGGTGAAGGCGTCGGGTCATCGCACGGACGGGAGGCGGCGTTACAACGCGCGCGAAAGATCCAGCAGGCGCACGGACAACACGTCGGGTTGTGCCTTGAGCGCGTCCGCCACCCGCGCGGGCGGCGGGCCGTCCAGGCCGATGATCAGCAGCGCGTCGCTGCCTTTCGTCTTCCGGGCGCATTGCATCCAGGAAATGTTGGCGTCGTGCTCTCCGAGAATGCGGCCGACAATCCCGATCACGCCGGGCCGGTCGACGTTGTGAATCAGCAGCATATGGCCGTCGGGGATGACCTCCACCGCATAGGCGTCGCTTTCCACGATGCGGGGTTCTTTGTTGTCGAACAGCGTGCCGGTCAGATGGTGGCGGCGGTCGCCGGCTTTCAGCGACAGGCGGATCACGCTCGCATATTCGCCCGCGTCGCCGCCGGTGATTTCCTTGACCTCGATGCCGCGTTTTTTCGCCACCAGCGGCGCGTTCACGGTGTTGACCGTATCCTGCAAAATCGGCGCCAGCAGGCCCTTCAGCACCGCCACCGTCAGGGGCGCCGGGGTGAGAGCGGCCGCCTCGCCGCCGTATTCCACGGTGACCTGTTCGATGCCGCCGTCCACCAGTTGCGACTGGAAACATCCCATCCGCTCCGCCAACGCCAGGTAGGGATGGAGTTGCGGCAGCATCTCCGGCGGCACCGACGGAACGTTGACCGCCCCGCGCGTCACGCCTTTTTTAAAATAGTCGACAAACTGCTCGGCAATCGCCACGGCCACGTTTTCCTGCGCTTCTTCGGTCGAGGCGCCGATATGCGGCGTGCAGATAAAGTTGTGCAGGCCGAGCAACGGATGATCCGGCTTCACGGGTTCTTCTTCAAACACGTCAAACGCCGCCGCCGCGACTTTGTCGCCGGTGAGCGCCGCGTGCAGATCCCGTTCGTTCACGATGCCCCCGCGCGCGCAGTTGACCAGCATCACGCCGTCTTTCATCAGGGCCATCGCCCGCGCATCAATGAGCGACCGCGTCTCTTTGGTCAGCGGGGTATGCACCGAAATCACGTCGGACCGGGCGAACAACTCGTCCAGGTCCACGGCCTCGATGCCCAGCGCGGACGCGCGTTCGCCCGACAGATAGGGATCATGGCCGATCACGTTCATGGCCAGGCCCTGCGCCAGCGTCGCCACATAGGCGCCGATCTGTCCCAACCCCACCAGCCCCAGGGTTTTGTGGTACAACTCCGTCCCCATGAAGGCGCTTTTCTCCCACTTGCCGGCCTTCGTCGAGGCGGAGGCCTGGGGGATTTTGCGGCTCATGGCGACGATCAGGGCCACCGTGTGTTCCGCCGTGGTGATCGTGTTGCCGCCCGGCGTGTTCATCACGACAATCCCCCGGCGCGTCGCGGCGTCGCAATCCACGTTGTCCAGGCCGGTCCCGGCGCGGCCGATAATCTTGAGACGGCCGCCGGCGTCGATGACGTCGGCCGTCACCTTGGTCCCGGACCGCACAATGATGCCGTCATAGTTCCCGATGACGTCCAGCAACTGGTCGCGGGACAGCCCGGTCTTCACGTCGGCCGTGAACCCGCCCCGTTCCAGCACGTCAACGCCACGCGTCGACAAACGGTCGCTGATGAGAATGTTCATGGTGTGTTCCCCACGCCGGCGCCCGGCGCGTTCCGTCGTTCAAACTCCGCCATATAGTCGACCAGCGCGTCCACGCCGGCTTCCGGCATGGCGTTATACATGCTCGCGCGCATCCCGCCCACGGAGCGGTGCCCCTTGAGCGCGGTCAGCCCGGCGCCGGCCGCCCCTTTGAGAAACGCGCCGTCCAGGGCCGGGTCGGCCAGCACAAACGGCACGTTCATCCACGACCGGCAGGACACCTCCACGGGATTCCGATACAGTCGGGAGTTGTCAATCGCGGCGTACAACTTCGCCGCCTTGCGCTCGTTGACCGCCGCCATGGCCGCCAACCCCCCCTGCCGCTTCAGCCATTGAAACACCAGGCCCGCGACGTACACGGCGAACGTGGGCGGCGTATTGAACATGGAATCGTCCTTCGCCTGCCGCGTGTAATCCCACACGCCGGGCGTGGCGGGCGACGCGCCGCCCAGCAGGTCGTTGCGCACAATCACCAGCGTCACGCCGGCCGGGCCGATATTTTTCTGCGCCCCCGCGTAAATCACCCCGAACCGGCCGACGTCGAGGGGGCGGGAAAACAGCGTCGAGGAAAAATCTCCGACGAGCGGCACGCCGCCGGTCTCCGGCACCCAGTGATATTCCACGCCGCCGATGGTCTCGTTGGGCGTGTAATGGACATAGGCCGCCTCGCCGCTCAACGCCCAGGTGTCGCGCGCGGGAATCGACGCAAACTTGCCGTCTTCGGACGACGCCGCCACGTGCGCGTCGCAGTATTTTTTGGCCTCGTCCACGGCTTTTTTCCCCCACGCACCGGTCAGGATGTACTCCGCCCGGCGTTTCCCCCGCAACAGATTCAGGGGCACGGCCGCAAACTGCCCGGTGGCCCCGCCCTGCAAGAAGAGCACGGTGTACTCGTCCGGCACCCCCAGCAACTCGCGGACGTCGCGCACGGCCTCTTCATGCACCGCGACAAACTCTTTCCCTCGGTGGCTCATCTCCATGATGGAGCCGCCGGCCCCGCGCCAGTCCGGCAACTCCTCCTGGGCCTGCCGCAACACGGCCTCCGGCAACATGGCCGGCCCGGCGCTGAAATTATACACGCGGGACATCAGACTCACTCATCTTTGAACGGAATGCCGAGGCAGGCGACCCGGCTTGCTCTCCATGTTCCGCACCTGCATTCGGGCGAAGATGTAGACTACAACGTTCACCCCCGCATTGCAATTTTGACCCCAGCCGTCCACCACCGCCCGTCCGCCCGCCATCCGTCATATCCCCGTCATCACCGTGTCCGCCCCCGCCATTAATATCCCCCGCCACCGCCGTCATTCCCATCCCCGCTATCCTGTACGCCCCCGCCGTCATTCCCGCGCCCTCCCTTCCCGTCATTCCCATCCTCTCTTCCTGTCATTCCCCTCCTCTCCTTCCGTCATTCCCGACATTTTTAATCGGGAATCCATCCTTCTGTTTCCCCGTCCTTTTCCCCCGTTTTGCCACCACCCCTTTCGGATGGATTCCCGACAAAGGACGTCGGGAATGACGGAGGGGGGACATTCCCGCCGCCTCCTTCCGTCATGCCCGCTCCCCTCCTTCCGTCATTCCCGACGTTGGTAATCGGGAATCCATCCTTCTTTTGTATTGTCTTTTTTCCTCGTCCTGCCATTAACATCTTACCGATGGATTCCGCGTCCCCACCATTCCCCTGCCATTGAACATCATCGACCCGGAATGACGGAGGGGGAACGGAAATTAAAACGCGTATTCGAACTGCACGGCGCCGTCGAACTGAAGGGCCTGCCGCGCAACCCGGGCGGCATGATGGTCCACCCCCAGACTCACGAACAGGTCGCCGCCGACGAACGGCCCCCGCCAGGCCGCTTCGGTATGCAGGCGGCGGCCCGCCGGTTCCAGATGAATGCGCTGCCGCCGGTACAGGACTTCGCCGTATCTCGTCCGGCCCGTGGCCAACCGCAGGTCGACAGCGCCCGATTCCACGCGTAGCGGCTGGGAAACCCGGAACCCCACCCAGTCGCCCGCCCGCCACCAGGACCGCCGCACCAGCCCCAGGCTGAACGCGCTGCTGCGCAGCCGCGAGGCGCCGCGCAAGAACCCGGCGTCACGCACCGTGGGCCGGGTCCAGCCGACGTAGCCGGAGGCCAGCGCCTGCCAGGCCCCAAACGCCGGCCAGCGGTGATTCACGCCCACGAACGTCGTGGTGCCCGACGCCGCGCCGAAGACGCCGCGTGGGCGCGTGCCCAGAAATCCGTCGGTCTCCCGCACCAACCCGGCTTGCAGCGACAAGGCCACGCCGCCGGGCCGGTATTCCATGACGGCCCCGGTGCCGGGCGTGCCGCCGGCGCGCGCATAACCTTCCTCCCACGGCGTCCCGCGCATCACGGCGAGGGCCACATGACCGCCGAAAGGCAGCGGTTGCGACAGCCCGACGCCGGGGCCGTTCCGCACCAGCGACAACCAGGGCGCGGCAAAGGCCGAGGTGTCGAGAAACCGGGACGCCGCGTCGTCACGATACAGCCCCAGCATCAGCCCGGCGTGACGCCCATGTGACACCCACCAGCCGGCCGCGCGGGGCGCGTCCCGCGTGAGATACGTCAGGCCGGGGGCGAACGAGATCAGCATTTCGTCGGTCTGCCGGCTGAAACTGCCGGACACGAGTTCCACGCGGACGGACGCGCCCGGCCCGAACGAAGCCGCGGCCCGTTGTCGACGCAAGGCCCGCGGCAGGCGCGCGCTGCGTGGCGCCTGCGACACCATCGCCGCCATCGGCTGATAGAACGGTGCGCCGAGGGCGTCGAACGCGGCGACTTCCACGCCGGCCAGTTGGCGTTGTAGCGCGCCGCCGAACGCGCCGCCGGTGACGGCAATGCCGCCGGTGAATGGGCGGTTGCCGACGCTGCCGGGCATGCCCGCCATCACGACGCCTACCGGTCGCGTCGCCGCGTCCAAGTCGACCAAGCCGTGGCCGTAAATGTCGGGGTTGGAATAAACGCCGCTGCGGTTGGCGGTGCCGAGTAGCCGGTCAACCAACTCGGTGTTGCCGAGTTGCCCGCGGAAGTATTGCCGCAACACCGCCAGCGAGCCGGCGACGATGGGGGCGGCGAACGAGGTGCCGCTGTTGCGGGTGTAGATGTCGTTGGCGGTGGAGCCGGCCGACCAGATGTCGCTGCCGGGGGCGGCGAGGCAGAACGATTGGGCGACGCCGCAGCGGTTGGAGTAACTCGCAATCGTGCCGTCCC
>JAHRAQ010000004.1 GCA_020027205.1 Nitrospirales bacterium
GCATGACATCATCCACGCAACGGCAACTGGACAAGGGCCTGAAACGGGTGCTGGCCGCGCCTCACAAGCCCCGGAAAACGCGGACAAAACAACGGGGCCGGAGGCGGTCTGCGAAGTCAAGTAAATAGTTCCCTTCTTTTTCCTTTTCACCACGAGAAAGGACACGGCAAGAAACAACACTGGATTCCCGACTACTAACGTCGGGAATGACGGAAAGAGGAAGGCGGGAATGGCGGAGAGGAGAGGGAATGACGGTAAGGAGAGGGTAAGGAGAGGGTAAGGAGAGGACGGGAACGACAGACGAAGCGAGAACGACGAAGCGGGAATGACGGAAGGAGAGAGCGGGAATCCGGCGGCGTCGAGAGACAGGGCGACGGACGGGATTCCCGCCCCGCTTACGGCGCCGGCCCCATGTGGAAATGGAAATAATCCACGGACTGCGGCGGGGCCGTCAACGCGGCACGGAGGGCGTTGCGGTCGTAGCCCAGGGTTTCCAGTTGCCCCGCCGCGCGCATGACTTCGTCTTCCGTGACGTAGGCCACCGTGTCCGCCATGCCGCGGCCGGTTTGTCCCGCCAGCAACCGCTCCAGTTCGCGGCGCACCTCGTCGGGGGTGTCGGGCGCGAGAGGCAGGGCCACCGTCCGTTCGTAGGGGCCGGCATACTGCGCGTTCACCGCCTCCATCGTCCGCAAAATCAGCCGGTCCGTTTCCCATGGCCCGCCGCGCGGCACATGGGGATGGGAGGCCAGCACGTCCATGAAACTCATCACGTTGGCGCCCACACTGCGCCCGACAAACTCTTTTTGCGGTTCGACCCGCGCGCGTCCGCCGACCTGTTCGGCCACGTCTTCCAGGAACGCAAAGTTGACCAGAAAACTCAACTGCCCTCCCACGACGCTGTAACACGGTTTGTCCGGGTCGTTCAGCACGGCTTCGTCCACGGTCCCCGCGTCGAAGCCGCTGAATCCGAGCGCGTCCGGGGCCAGCAGCCGCCACGCTTCCTTGAGAGCGACCGCCGCGCCGGTATTCACGGGCACCAGCACTTCTTCGTCAAAGAGTTTGAGAAAATCCGTGATGAGCCGGCGAAACGGCACGTCTCTGGCTTCGATGGCGCGGTACTCCCGCTCCCAGACCAGATCGTCCACAAACGCGGGGAGGTGTTTCAGCCCGTCGACGTCGGGCTTGGCAAACAGGCGGATGAACCCGGCCCAGTCGGGAAAATCCGCCAGCCGGGTTTCTTTTAAATTCGGCCGGATGTGTTCTTCCAGGACGTCGCCGGCCTTCCGCAGCAGGAGTTTGGTCGGCAATTCGTTCCACAGTTCGTTGCAGAAAATGCAATCCACCGAGCCGTCGGGCCAGGAGGACAGGTCGGGCACGGCGGCATGCACGAACCGGAGGCGGTCCCGATGCCGGGCCAGGTCCGCGTTGCCTCTGGCGCCGTCCAGCACAACGTCCGACGCATCGAGCAGCACGTACCGCAGGCGGGGATACAGCGCCGCGTCGCGATCCAACTCCCGCACGCGGTCGAGAAAACAGGCGGCCAGATTGCCGTTGCCGCACCCCCATTCCATAACGGTCAGCGGGCCGGCGGCGTTGCCGGGGGCGGGCGCGGCTTTCAGACGCTGCAACGCCCGCTCCACGTAATCCGCCGCCAACGCATATCCCAGGCGGTAATCCGCGGCGGCGAAGGTCTGATAAAAATCCCGCACCCGGTCGCCCCGCAGCCCGTAGAACACGGCGTTCATGTGCCGCTGCCAGACGTCCACCGGCGCAAACTCCCCCAGCAACTGGGGCAGCGCGTCGTCATTCCCCCCGTCCTGCACCGCCATGAACATCCCTCCTCAATCGCGCACCCCGCGCGCGTCCGCGAAAAACCGCGGCCATTCTACCAATGGCGTTTTTCGCCTCGCAAGGGAACGGCGTGGGCTGTTATAGTAGCCGTCGTGATTCATGCACGGAGGCGTCGACAGACGGAAGGAGCGCCGGTGACACACCGGCGATACGGGTCGGCACATCAACAACGCGGCATGACATTGTGCACGATATTGCATATGCCGGCGGGAGATGAGCGGAGGAATCACGGTTGAAACCGCAACGGGCCTTGCGTCCGCCGTTGCCGCTGACCGCCTGTCTGGCCGGTGCGCTTTTCTTGCTCTGCCTCGCCGGTCAGGGCGCGGCTCAACGTCCATCGCCCTCCCCTGTGCCCTCCCCCGCGCCGTTCAGCCCCGACGAAACCCGTCACGGCTTTTCCCAGTTTGACACCATTCCTCCCGCGCCGGAGGACGCGGCGCCGGCGCCGTTGGACTATTACGGGAACGAGGCGCCCGACGCGCGCCGCTCGCGGGAACGCCGGCACGACGGGCCGCCCGGCGGACTGTTTCGTCACGTCACCCTGGCGCATGATGTCGAAGAAGAACTGGACGTGCGGCGCGGCCACCTGTATGTCCCCGTCCGTCCCGCCGGGACGTTCGCGCCGGACACGACGGCGGTGTACGCGGTCTTTCGGGTGTTCGAGCATTACACGCCGTACCACGTCATCGGGCGTCTGATTCCCGAGCGCGCGCCGGGGGTCTCCGTCGACACCGTCGCCGATGAAGACACCGCCGCGCTCGCGGTGGAAGACGACAGCGGCTATCTCAAATTTTTCCCGCCGACGCCGGCCGGCTGGAAACCGGGCCTGTACCGGATTGACATTTTTGTGGGCTACGAAGCCACTGATCGAACGCGCATGGGCGCCGTGCGTTTTACCATTGCGCCCGGCGAAGCGGCCGCGCCGGCGGGAACGCCGTTTGACCCGCCGTGAGGCGATTGGCTACACTGCCGCCGCTCGTCGCGCACGGCTCGTCCTTCCCCTTGGCGCGCGCTCTTGGTTTCGTCCCGCGCAACATGTTCGTACGGGACGTTCACGTTCGAGAGACCGGCGGCAGGCCGGCCCGGCAGAGATTATGACGCACGTTCCTCCACCCTGGATCTCCGTGGTCATCGCCATCAAGGACGAACGGGACAACCTTCGAACGCTGACCCGTCAACTCACCACGGCCCTGGGCAACATGGAACCGTCCAGCCGCGCCCCGTTCGAAATTGTGTACGTGGATGACGGCAGCACGGACGGCAGCGCCGCGTTGCTGGAGGACATCCGCCGCGACACCGCCAGCGTGCGGGTGCTGCATTTTGATCGCAATCATGGGAAAGCCGCGGCGTTGGACGCCGGCTTTCGCCACGCCGGCGGCGCCGTGATTGCCACGCTGGACGGCGACCTGCAATACGACCCCGGGGATATTGCCGCGTTGCTGCCGTTGATCGACGACTACGACCTGGTCTGCGGATACCGCCGGCAACGGTCGGACAACGTGATCCGGCGACTCTCGTCGCGCGTCGCCAACCGGATTCGGAACGCCCTGCTCCGCGACGGGGTGCGCGACACCGGCTGCGCGCTGAAAATTTTTCGGCGGCGCGTCATCGAGCAACTCCCCCTGTTTCACAACATGCACCGCTTTTTCCCGGCGCTGGCCAGGATGCACGGGTTTTCGGTCACCGAGGCGCCCGTGCGCCATTTCCCGCGCATCCACGGACAGTCCAAATACGGCATCGGCAATCGCCTCTTTGCCGGCCTGTCCGATCTCATGGCCGTCCGCTGGATGCAGCGGCGCTGTTTCCGGTATGAGATCGTGCCGGCGCCGCCGTCCCCGTCATCCCCGCCGTCCGGCGCCATCGGCGACCCGGCGGACGACGGCTCTCCGTCCCCGGACGAATGCGCTCGATGAACACCGTCCTGTCCGGCATCACCGCCTACGTCGCCGGCCTGACGCCGACGGAACTCGTCTGGCTGGGCATCGGCTTTCTGGGACAGAGTTTGTTTTTTTCCCGATGGATTATCCAGTGGATCGCGTCCGAACGGAAAGCCGACAGTCACATGCCCCTGGCGTTCTGGTACATGAGTCTGATCGGCGGGCTGATCGTGTTGTCCTACGCCGTCTACCGCCGCGACCCGGTGTTTATCGCCGGCCAGGGCATCGGGACGTTTGTGTACCTGCGCAATCTCATGCTGATCCATGCAAGGCAAACACGCCCCCGCGCCTGACCGCCGCGCCGCCGTCCATGCCGGCTGACACCCCCACCGCGCCGTTGTCCGCGCGCACGCTCCATCTGCTGCTGCTGGCCGTCTGCGGCGGCCTGCTGTTGTTCACCGGCCTCGGCGACATGGGGCTGACCGACCGCGATGAAGGCAGCAACGCGGAAGCCGCGCGTGAGATGCTGGACACGGGGGACTGGATTTCTCCCACGCTGAACGGCGAGCCGAGATACGCCAAGCCGGCGGGCACGTACTGGATGACCGCCGGCGTCTATGCCCTGTTCGGCGTCAGCGAGTTCACGGCCCGCCTGCCGTCCGCCGCGTTCGGCCTCGCGCTCCTTCTGCTGCACTATCTTTTTCTCCACCGGACGCTGGGGCCGACCGTCGCGCTCTGCGGCTCGCTGATGCTCCTGCTGAACGTGGAATTCGTGAGCATTCACCGCATGGCGCTGACCGACCCGGCCCTGGTGTTGTTCACCACGCTGGCCGCCGGCGGGTTCTGGCTGGGCTTTCACGGCCGGGGGCGGGACCGGCGGTTCCTGTGGCTGTTTTATATCGGCATGGCGCTGGCCACGCTGGCCAAAGGCCCGGTGGGCCTCCTCATTCCCCTCCTGGGCGTGGCGCCGTACCTGACCCTCACGCGGCAATGGCCGGCCTACGTCGCCCGCGGCAGGCCGCTGCTCGGCTGGGCCGTCTGCGTACTCATTGCCGCGCCCTGGTATCTCGCCATGCTGTCCATCCACGGCACGGAGTATCTCGCCGCGGCCCAGGCCCATACGCTCGGACGGTTCGCCAACCCCATGGAAGGCCACGGCGGCACCATCCTGTTTTACGTCCCCGTCCTGCTGCTGGGATTTTTTCCGTGGAGCGGATGGCTCCTGCCGGCTCTCGTGCACGAGTGGCGGAACTGGAAGTCGTGGTGGATGAACGCGCGGCCCGCGGGAGGCGAACAGGGCCTGCTGCTCTTCTGCGCGGTCTGGGTCGCCGCCCTGTTCGTGTTTTTCTCACTCTCCGCCACGCGGCTGCCGCACTACATCCTGCCCCTGTATCCGCCGGCCGCGCTGCTGGCGGCCGTCCTGTGCGCGCGCGCCTTCACGCGGACGCCCCCGCCAGGATTCACCGCGGCCACGCGCATCATCCTCGTCACGGGATACCTGTTCAGCGGCCTTCTGGTCTCGGTCCCGCTCGTGTATGAACGCATGAGACCCGTCATCGCGGAACACTTTCCGGCCGCCCGGCAGGTCGGCGTCGGCGCCGCGCCGGTCGTGATGGGCGTGGTCGTGTTTCTGGGCGTGGCGCTCTTTCGGCATCTGGTCAGGCGGGACGCCCGGCGGGAGCGGGCCTTTTGGACGCTGGCGGGGATGACGGGGACGCTCCTGCTCATCGTGATTCTGTTTGTCCTGCCGCGCGTCGGACGGTATTTCATCAATCCTCCGCAGCAACTGGCGGCCGTTGCGGGGCTGAACCTTGCCCCCGATGACGCGCTCATTCACTTTGGCCGCAAACTGCCGTCGCTGTCGTTTTACGCCAAACGCCGGGTGCACTTCATCAATCCCGGCGAAGACGAAAAGTTTGCGCCGCACGCCGAGGCGGACGGCCGCGTCATGATTATCCTGCCCACCCGTCTTCATACGCGCCTGCCCGCGTCCGTGTCATCGTTCGCGCCGATTCTCCAACGATACGGCGTGGTCCTCCTGTCCAGCGACCCGATGGTGCAGACGACGATCACGGGCGCCCCGTCACGCGGCGACCGGCGCTAACGCAGCGGCGCAAGGCCGCGCAGGCCGTGGACGACCGCCGCCGCAATCACCCACAATCCCGTCAGCCAGAGTTCCCGTGTGCGCATCGTCGACGTCGAGGCGGCGGCGGTGGTGGTGGTTGCCGCCGCCGGGTACGCTTCATGGTCGTCGTGGTACGTCATCCACCACACAACGCAGGCCATGAACGCCGCCGCCGCCACCCACCACGTCTGGAGACTGACGGCCAGCCCCAGGAGAATCGCGCCGGTGGCGTACATCAGCACAAGTTGACGACTCGCCGGGCCGCTCTCCGACCCCGGCCCCGCTGACCCCGCCGGCCCCGCGCCCCGCCGGGTCATGCGCCACCGGACGCCCATCCCGCCCGCGCAGCACGCCAGCCCCGCCCAGAACATGCCGCGCGACACAGGACTGTCGACCGGCCGGCTGAAGACGTTCCAGAACAGCGCGCATCCGCCCACCACAAACGGGAGCGCGCAGGCCCAGGCCCGCGTGAGGTGCCGCCGCCATTCCGCGAGAGGGCGCGCCCACACGTATCCAATCAGGAACCCCAGCACCGCGCCGCCGAGCACGTCCGTGGGAAAGTGGGAGCCGCGCACCACGCGGCTCGCGCCGACCAGGAGGGCGCCGCCGTACCACGCCCATGCCCCCGTGGGAAACGCGCGCGCCAGGACGGCCGCCACGGCGAACGATCCCGTGGCATGGCCCGAAGGAAACGCATCAAGCCCGACTTGCAGGGACGGGCCGTAGTCAAAGGGCAACGCTTCCTGATGCGCGAACCGCGGCCGGGGGCGTCCGATGAGATGCTTGAACAGTTGCGCGGCAAGCCCCGCCGTCACAAACGCGGCCAGCGCGTCACGCCCCGCCCGTTCACACGCCGGGCGGCGCCACCACCAACCGAAACCCCACAGCCCCGCGCACAGCAGCGCCAGCGTGACCCCGTCTCCCAGAACGTCGCCGAGGCCGCCCAGTCGATCCACCAACGGAACATCGAGAGACCGCATGAACAGGACGGCGCGAAAATCCCACAGGGACAACAGGAACAGGCAGGCCAGGCACGTCCCGCCGGAGAGAACCGTCACGATGAGAAATTTAAACCGGGACACCGGCGCCGACACCGGCGCCGACACCGCCGCCGCCGACGATGCCGACGATGCCGCCGCGGCGACACGGGTCACGAACGCCGGCCCTCCGCCTCAACCACCACGCGCGGCAGGGGAGCGAGGGCCGCCAGCAGTTCCGCTTCCTTGCGCCGCATGAGCCGCGCCAGCCGTTCGCCGCGTTCGTGGTCGTAGCCGGCGACGTGCAGGATGCCGTGAATCAGCAGGCGCAGCACAACTTCGTCCAGGGAATGATTCGACGCGCCGGCCTGACGCCGCGCTTCGGGCATGGAAATCACCACGTCCCCCAGAATCTGCCACGGACCGGGCCGGGCTTCCCGATAGGCAAACGCCAGCACGTCCGTGGTTCGATGCCGCCCGCGATACGCGCGGTTCAGCCGCCGCATCCGCGTGTCGCCGACGAACCGGATCGAGACGCCCTCGCCGGCCAGGCCGAGATGCGTCAGCAATGCCAGGACCACGCGCTGAAGCACGCGCCGCCGCACCGACGTGCGTTTGAGATCGCAATCAATCAGGATGGACACGCGGCGGTCACCGACGGCAACGGGCGCGACGCCGGCACGACCGGCGCGTGGACGGCCCCGGCCCAGGTTCGGACACGGCCGCCGCCGCGTTCATGCCTCCGAGGCCCGAGGCGCCGGCGGTGCCGGCGGCGCGCTCTGGCCCGTGCCGTTGCCGTGCCGGTTGTAGGCCCGGATAATCTCCTGCACCAGCCGGTGCCGGACCACGTCGTCGTCCTGAAAATACACGAACTTGATGCCCTCGACGTGTTGCAGGATTTCGGAAATCTGAATCAAGCCCGACGGACGGTCGGGCGGCAAGTCCACCTGCGTGATGTCGCCCGTCACCACGGCCCTGGAATGCACCCCCAGCCGCGTGAGAAACATCTTCATCTGTTCCGACGTGGCATTCTGCGCTTCATCCAGAATCACAAAGGCGTCGCTCAAGGTGCGGCCCCGCATGAACGCCAACGGCGCGATCTCGATGTCCCCCCGCTCGATCAGGCGGTTCGCGCGCTCCACGTCCATCATGGCGTACAGCGCGTCATACAGCGGGCGCAGGTACGGATGAACTTTGGCGAACAAGTCGCCCGGAAGAAACCCCAGCCGCTCGCCGGTCTCCACGGCCGGACGGGCCAGCACAATCCGCCGGACGGCCTTGCCGGTCAGGGCCGCCAGGCCCATGGCCATGGCCAGATACGTCTTGCCCGTGCCCGCCGGCCCGATGCCGATGACCAGGTTGTGGCGCTGCATGGCTTCGAGATACCGCTGTTGCGACGGCGTCTTCGGCGCCACGGAGCCTTTGGGCGTGGCAATCGGCGCCGTGTCCAGAAAGAACGACGGGTCGGACCGGGGGTCATCCGCCGCCTTGAGGGCGCGCGTGACGTCTTCCGAGCGTATCCGGCGTTGGCCCACCGTGCGCTCGGCCAGTTCGCACAACAGCAGTTCGGCCCGGCCCACCGCTTCGGGCCGGCCTTCCAGCGTCACCTCGTCGCCTCGGGCCGACACCCGCACGCACAGACCGTCTTCGATCAACCGAAGGTGCAAATCCTGCGGGCCGAACAGATTGGAGAGATCAACCCCGTCACGAAGTTTGACTTTTCGCACGTGAGACTTCCCGGACCTCCCGGTTTTGGAACGCCGCCAAGGGTTGACGCCGGCGCATTCTAACAAAGGCGCGCGCGGGCCACAAGACGCGGGGCGGCGGGATGGCGGCGTGGACGGACAATCCCCCGTTTCGTCCCCCGATTGCCAACGTCGGGAGCAGGCATGACGGCCCCCCTTCCGTCATTCCCGACGTCTTGTGTCGGGAAGCATTTGCCAACGGCAAATGCTCCGAAGGTCCATCCTTCAGTTGTCTTTCCTTTGGTTGGGACAAGGCCACGGAAGGATGGATTCCCGACTACTAATGTCGGGAATGACGGAAAGGGGAAAGGCACGGGCATGACGGAGGAAAGAGGGAATGTCGGGAATGACGGAAAGAGAATGACGGAAAGAGAGAGCGGGAATGACGGAGGGGAACAACGGGGAAGACGGCGGCGCGGAGATGACGTGACGCAATACGCGAACGTTCGCGCGCCGGCGTCCCGGTCGCCTTACCGCGTCTGACACGCCGGACAGACAAACGAGGCGCGGTCGTCCGCAAGACGCCGGAGCGTGGCACGACAGCCGTTGGGACAACGCGCGCCGGCCTTGCCATAGACACGGTGGCGCGTTTGGAACCGCCCTGCGCGTCCGTCCGGCGCGGTGAAATTTCGAATCGACGAGCCGCCCAGGCGAATGGCCTCCTTCAACACCCGCCGCAACGCATCAAACAACCCGCGGATGCGCCGCCGCGACAACCGGCGGCCGACGGCATGGGGATGGATGCCCGCGCGAAACAACGATTCGTTGGCGTAGATGTTCCCGATGCCCGCGATTCGACGTTGCTGCATCAACAGCGGTTTCACGCGGCCGCGGCCCGACGCGACCAGAGTCGTGAACGCCTCTTCCGTCATGGTCAGGGGGTCCGGGCCAAAGCGCCGCCGGCAATAGGCCCGCCATGCTTCCCTGTCCAGAAAGTACACTCCGCCGAATCGACGGGCGTTCCAGTACCGCAGCGGCGGCCCGCCGGCGATGTGCATGACCAGATGCACGTGCCGCGCACTCGGCACGGCCTCGGGCGCGAAGAGCAACAGCCCGGTCATCCCCAGTTCCACGAGCGCCACCCGCGTCTCGGCGCCCCGCTCGCAGACGACGGCGATGCTCTTCCCGTGCCGTTGAACCCCGACAATGCGAGCGCGCGCGAACCAGGCCCGCGACGCCAGGCCCCGCCGGACAATATCCGTTCGTCCAATCCACAAACGTTCGATCACGGCCCCGGTCAGGACGTGCTGCAGTTGTCGCCGCACCACTTCGGCTTCAGGCAGTTCCGGCATCGCGTTTTCCTCCACGCCCGCGCGGCGGCGGCACGCCGGCGGCAGGCCCGTCCGGTTGCGCAACCCCGCCGGAACTCCTATACTGCCGTTGAGACGGCGGCCGTCCCATGACGACCGTCATCGGCAAAAACAAGACCATACGCCATGCCGCAGCCCGACGTGCCATATGTTCAGGAGCAACTCCGCCTCGCGCGATGCGCCATCTGCAAACAAAACCGGTTTGCCATCGACAGCCGCTCCGTCGGCGACGACGGCGACTGGAAGGCGCTGTGCCTGAACTGTCATTATCATTTTCCGGTGTACACGGACATGGAGTTTTATCTCCGCACCCAGCCCGACGTGCCCCACCGGCTCAACGACATCGCCTGTCCTCATTGCGAGCAACGCGGGGTCTCGCTCGACTTTCGCATTGTCATGTCCGTGCGGGAGTCCCGGTATTTCGTGACCTGCCGGCATTGCCGGCGCGCCTTTACCGAACAGTCGTTTCTGGAAGTGTATGAATGACGCCGACCCCCGTGACCCGCGCGTGAACGCCCCCGACCCCGCGTCCGCGGCCCCCGCGCCCCCGGCCGGCGCCGCGAAAGAGAAAAAGGAACTGCGCGTCGTGTCGGTGCCGCATGAGGACGAGGCGATGGCCGGGGAAATGGCCGAACTGTTTGAAGAAGACCAAGTCACCCATCAACACGGCGGCACCGAGCCGGAAGGCGACTGACCGCGCGGCGAAGGCGGCCGTCCGTGGCGCGCGTCACGGCGCATGGTCGCGTTGACCGCGCGTGGCGCCTTCGGTAAGGTGAACGGCGATGCGGGAGGAATGCCCATGAACGACCGGGTGATGCGGGCCTACGCCGACGTCGAGCGCGCCATGCAGAAATACAACGACGTCCTCATCGAGTATCTGACCTCCCTCCAGTCCACGGAGGGCACGAACGCCAAAACCCTGGAACGCATGACCGCCGGCACGAAGGCCATGCGGGACAGCAGCGGCATCTATCTGTCCTATGCCAAGTTTGTGGCCTACGGGATGCCGGAGAGTGAAGACCTCATCGAAGACACGGATGATTTGTACGCCTGACCGCCGGGGCCGTGGCGTCCGGCACGGAGAGAAAAACGCCGCCCCCCGCAAGAACCGTTCCGCACGAGGGGGCGGGTCCCACCATGGTCGGGGCGAGCCGATTTGAACGGCCGACCTCTCGCACCCCAAGCGAGTGCGCTACCGGGCTGCGCTACGCCCCGACAATGATTCATGTCCCATGGCAGGAAGGCACGGACGGCAGGGTCTCGACGGCTTCACGGTCTCGACGGCCTCATGGTCTGCCGGCCTCACGGTCTGCCGGCCTCATGGGACAGGGTCGCCCGACCGGGTGATTCGGCCACGGCGTCCAAGCCGTTCAGGATATCCCGCAGTTCATTCCTGATGCGTTGCACCTGCCCGCCCGCCAGTCCCAGCGGCGCATGGGCGCGTCCCCGCCGCCGACGCCAGTACTGTTTGAGACCCTTGATGGTGTAGCCTTCACCGTAAAGCAACTGCTTGATTTCCAGCACCACGTCGATGGTTCGTTGATCATAGACCCGGTGCCGCCCCTGACTTTTTTGAGGACGCAGGAAACTGAACTCGGATTCCCAGAACCGCAACACGGATGCCGGCAAGCCGGTGATCGTGCTGACCTCACCGATTTTATAAAACGCTTTCTCCGGGATTCGACTGCCCATGGGCCTCCCCCCGCGTGCCAGGCGTACTGCCCGTCCCCGTCCGGCCCTACGAATTCACCGCTTTTTTGAACAACTGACTGGCCCGAAAGGTGACCACCCTTCGCGGCGTAATGGCAATTTCCTGGCCGGTTCTGGGATTGCGTCCTTTGCGTTCCCCCTTGCTTCTGACGACAAAATTTCCAAACCCCGCGATTTTCACCGCCTCGCCCCGGCGCAATTCATCTTTCACGCATTCCAGAACGTATTCCACCATCTCCATGGCGTCGGTTTTGGACAGACCCGCCTGGTTACAGAGATGATTGGCAATATCGGCTTTACGCATCGTCGCTGCCGACCCTGGCGGGCCTCTCGCGGCGTTCAGCAGGAGCGCGCCCGCCGACGCTCAAGACATGCGCCCCGCCCGGACATCAAACACGCGCCGGAACGTATCGGGAGCGCGTGAAATTGTCAAGGGAATTCTACGCACTCGACGGGAACTATTTACTTGACTAGCCATTGACGTTGCGTTATCTTCCTCGGCATGACGAAGGGAGGCAACATGAAACGTTCTCGCTCGAAGCCAGACCCGTGGAGTCTGTGGAAGTTTTTTGAGCAGTTTCCCAACGAGGCTGCGTCGGTCGCCTACATGGAACAGAAGCGGTGGCCGCGCGGGGTGCAGTGCCCGCATTGTCAATCGTACAACGTGGCGGCGACGAAGGCAGCGAAGCCGATGCCGTATCGGTGTCGTGCGTGCCGGAAACATTTCAGCGTTCGCACGGGGACGGTGCTGGCCGAAAGTCCCCTGCCGATTCAACGCTGGTTGATGGCCGCGTATCTGATGACCGCGGCCCGGAAGGGCATCTCCAGCGTCCAACTCGGCAAGCAACTCGGCGTCACGCAAAAGACCGCGTGGTTTCTGGAGCATCGGATTCGGGAAGCCTTGCAAGATCGTGGCGGGTTACTCGGCCCCGAAGTCGAGGTGGACGAAACGTACATGGGCGGCAAAGAGCACAATCGCCATGCGTCGAAGCGCGGCCCTCGCACCGGATTGCGCGGAAAGCAGCCGGTCATGGGGTTGCGGGCACGGCCCCATGGCACCGTCAGGGCGTTTCCGATTCCGCACACGTCGGGGGATATTCTCAAGGCGGCGATTGTGGAGCACGTCCGGCGCGGATCCACACTCTACACGGACGCCCATCGGGGCTACATCGGCACCCCCGGCTTTTCGCATCACGCCGTCAGTCATACGGTCGGGGAATACGTCCGGGACCAAGCGCACACGAACGGCGTGGAATCGTTTTGGGCGTTGCTCAAACGCGGGCATTATGGTATCTTTCATTCCATCAGCGTCAAGCATCTGCATCGGTACGTGAACGAGTTTGCCGGACGGCACAACGCCGGACAGGACACCGCGCGATGCTTGGATGTGGTTGCCCGTGGCATGGTCGGGCGGCGGGTGACATGGAGACTGTTGGTGGCCTAATCGTGCCGAAACGCAAACCCATCCTTTCAGCCGAGTTTGAGCGGGTCACCGCCGCCCTCGTCCGTCCGCGCAAGACATCCCGCCGAAAATCTGCTACCCTGAAACAGGACGCCGCCACGCCGCCACGCCGCCACATCAGGCGTCAGCGTTCTTCGAACCTTCGCTGACCTGTTCTGCGGCGTCGGCGGGTTTCATGTGGCCGCCGCGTCTCTGGGAATGCGGGGCGTCTTTGCCTGCGACATCGACGCCGAGGCCCGCGCCGTCTATCAGCAGAATTTCGGTCTCATGCCCGTCGGCGACATCGCCGCGATCCGCGCCGAGGACGTGCCCGACCACGACGTGCTCTGTGCCGGGTTTCCCTGCCAGCCGTTCAGCATCATCGGCAAGCGCGAAGGCTTTCGAGAAAAGCGCGGGTTTCTGTTCCTCGACATTGCCCGCATCGTTGCCGCCAAACGTCCGGCGGTGGTGGTGCTGGAAAACGTCAAGCAACTCGCCGCGGCCAGCGACGGCAAGGTGCTGGCCTACATCGTCGACACCTTGTCCTTGTTGGGCTACGCGACACACTGGCGCGTCCTGAATGCGCGGGACTACGGAGTGCCGCAGCAACGCGAGCGGGTGCTGGTGGTGGCCTCACGCCTGCCGTGGGCGGATTGGTCGTGGCTGGCGCCCGTCACCATGCCCCCGTTGGCCTCGGTGCTGGACCCGCGCCCGGATCGCCGGCATTGGGTCTCTGCGCGCATTCGTCAGTCGCGGCACCGGCAGCACCGCGCTG
Organism: Nitrospirales bacterium; assembly: GCA_020027205.1. Classification (GTDB taxonomy): domain Bacteria; phylum Nitrospirota; class Nitrospiria; order Nitrospirales; family UBA8639; genus Bin75. Next base: position 13,812 of record JAHRAQ010000004.1, read on the forward strand.
CCGTCACCCCATCCATCTGGCATGAGAACAAGGGCGGGGCCATTGCCAGCCATCCGTATTCCTGCGCCCTGCGCGCCGGGGCCAGTTACAATTATCTGCTCGTCAACGGCGAGCGGCGCCTGACGCCCCGCGAACTCTTTCGACTGCAAGGCTTCCCCGATTCGTTCCTTCTGCCGGCGGACGCCCAGGCCCGGCGGCAGGCCGGCAACGCCGTCCCCGTCCCGATGATTCGCGCCGTCCTCGCCCGCGTCGTCCATGCCCTCCGACACGCCCAAGTTGCGCGGTAGCCCGCGCATCAGTCACGGCCCCTGGCCGCTGGGGGCGATTCCCGATGCCGTCCTGTTTCGCGTCGGGAAATGCCTCGTCCACCATCTCGCCCTGGGGCACACCGACCTGTCTGGGGATGACTTCGGCAATCTGCTGGCGTGGAGCGTGGAAGGCGACCATCGAGGGCGGCCCTTGGGCGTGGTGGACGTGATGCGGAACGGGTGTGGTTGGTCGGTCAAGACAGTGAAGGCCGCGGCCCCGCACGATGCGTCGGCAGTGCGGCTCATTTCGGGCCGTAACAGCCCCGATTATTCGTTGCGGATTGCCGACCCGCGCAAGAACATTCAGGCCACCGGCCGGGCCGTCCTTGCCATTTGGAACTCGCGCGTGAATGCGTCGCTGGACGACCACGACGAACTGCGGCTCATGGTGCTGGTGCGCAACATGGACGCGCAAGAGTTTCTGTTGTTTGAGGAAGAGATTGTCCGCTTTCCCGACACGAACTACCGATGGTCCGTGAACACGCGCGGCAATTTGGAAGGGCACGACATCAGCACCGGCACCCATTGCTTCACTTGGCAACCCCACGGCGCCCAGTTCACCATCCGCCGCCTTATCCCCGGCTCGGCCCGCCGCTTCGCCATTACCCGCACCATCCCCCGCATCGAACGCGAGCACGTCTGGAACAGCCTCCAGTATGACAATTCGTGGATTGATGTGCGCGGCTAGTTAGGTCAATAGTTCCCCACTCGACCGTACTTCGACCTTACTCTATTCCGCGCCCTCGCGCGCCGGGACGCGGAGGAGTTTGTACTCGATGCTGTCCGCCAGCGCCTGCCAACTGGCTTCGATAATATTCTCCGACACGCCGACCGTGCCCCAGGTCCGTTTCCGGTCGCCGGACTCAATTAGCACCCGCACTCTGGACGCCGTGCCCTGACTGCCGGCCAGCACGCGCACTTTGTAATCCAGCAACCGGACTTCGCGCAGTTCCGGATAGAACGTTTCGAGCGCCTTCCGCAAGGCATTGTCCATGGCGTTGACGGGGCCGTCGCCCGCCGCCGTCGTCTGTTCCACGACCTCGCCCACCCGGACGGTGATGGTGGCTTCCGTCACCGGCGTGTCCCCGGCCCTCCGCTTCTCGACGCCGACCCGCAAGCCCAGCAGTTCAAAGGACGGGCGGTGCGTGCCCATCGCCTCCCGCACCATTAACTCAAAGGACCCTTCGGCCCCTTCAAACTGGTACCCGTCCCGCTCGCGTTCTTTGAGCCGTGCCAGGAGCGCCGGCAGACGCGGATGATCTTTGGACATGGACAGGCCGAAACTCTCCACCTTCCGGGCCATGCCGCTTCGCCCGCTGTGGTCGGAGATCAACACGCGCTGCCGGTTGCCCACTGATTCCGGCGTCACATGCTCGTACGTGCGGGCGTTCTTTTGCACGGCGTGGATATGGATGCCGCCCTTGTGGGCGAACGCCGCGTCGCCGACGTAGGGTTGTCGTTTGTTCGGCGGGAGGTTGGCGATTTCCGACACAAAGTTGGCCACGTTCCGAAGGTGCTGCAACCGGCCGTCCTCCCACACGCGGACGTGCATTTTGAATTCGAGATTGGCCAGCACGGAGCAGAGATTGACGTTGCCGCAGCGTTCCCCGATTCCGTTAATGGTCCCCTGCACCTGCCTGGCGCCCTGCCGCACGGCCGCCAGGGTGTTGGCCACGGCCATGTCCGCGTCGTTATGCGCGTGAATGCCCAGCGGCACCCGGCAGACCCGCGTCACCCGCTCCCAGACCGCTTCGATCTCCCAGGGCATGGTGCCGCCGTTGGTGTCACAGAGAATAATCCGCTCGGCGCCGCCCTCGGCCGCCGCCTGCAGCGTCTTCAACGCATAGTCGGCGTCGGCCTTGAATCCGTCGAAAAAATGTTCCGCGTCGTAAAACACCCGTTTCCCCTGCGCGCGCAGATACGCGACGGACTCACGAATCAACGCGAGATTTTCGTCCAGCGACGCGCCCAGCGCCTCGGTCACGTGCAGAGTCCAACTTTTCCCGAAAATGGTGATGACCGACGTGCCCGCTTCCAGAAGCGCCCGCAGGTTGGCGTCGGCCTCGGCGGACTGCCCGGCTTTGCGGGTCGAGCCGAAGGCGACCATTTTCGCGTGTCGAAGCGGCACGGTACGCATGGTCTGAAACACTTCGATGTCACGCGGATTCGCGCCCGGCCAGCCTCCTTCAATGAAATGGACGCCCAGTTCGTCAAGTTTCTGCGCGATGCGGACCTTGTCCTCCACCGAAAAACTCACGTCTTCGGCCTGCGCGCCGTCCCGGAGCGTGGTGTCGTAGATTTCCAGTTGCGTCACGCCGGCCTCCGGGCCTTGCGAGCCGGCGGCGCGGGGCGCCCGGTTTCATCCCCGGCGTCCGGCCGGCGGTCCAATCCAAACCCCGCGTGCAGAGCGCGAACGGCCTTGTCGCAATCCCGCTCATCCAGCACGCAGGAAATTTTAATTTCGGACGTGCTGATCATCATGATATTAATCGACTCGCCGGACAGGGTTCGAAACATCTTCGACGCCACGCCCGAATGAGACTGCATCCCGACCCCCACCAGCGACACCTTGGCGATGTCCTCCCGGACTTCCACGGTCTTCGCACCGATGGTGTCGGCCGTCCGCTCGACCAGGGGCAGCGCGCGCGCCAGATCGTTGCGCGGCACCGTAAAGGAAATGTCCGTGAACTGGCCCCCGTGACTCACGTTCTGAATAATCATGTCCACCACGACGGCGGCGTCCGCCATGGCGCCCAGGACATGCGCGGCAATCCCCGGCCGGTCCGGCACGCCCACCACGGTGATCTTGGCCTGGTTCCGGTCGCCCGTCACGCCCGACACCGCGGCCTGTTCCATGTCCGCGTCTTCATGGGTCACGAGTGTGCCCGCTCCTTCCTGAAACGTTGACCGTACTTCTACCGGAACATTGTACCGAGCCGCAAACTCGACGGAACGCGCCTGGAGCACCTTCGCGCCCAGACTCGCCAGTTCCAGCATGGCCTCATACGACAGCGTCGGAATCCGCCTGGCGGACGGCACCACGCCGGGGTCGGCGGTGAACACCCCGTCCACGTCGGTGAAGATGACGCAACGGGACGCCTTCAACGCGGCCGCCAGCGCCACCGCCGTCAGATCCGACCCGCCCCGTCCGAGGGTGGTGACTTCCGATTGCGCGTTGACGCCCTGAAAGCCCGCAACAATGGGCAGCACGCCGTCGGCCAGCGCCTGCCGGACGGGGGCGGCCGTGACTTTCGCAATCCGCGCCCGCGTGTGCGAACTGTTGGTCACGATCCCCACCTGGCGCCCGGTAAAGGACCGGGCGTTGATGCCGCAACCGCGCAGGCGCATCGCCAGCAGCGCAATCGCCACGCGCTCGCCGGAGGACAACAACACGGCCAGTTCCCGGTCGTCCGGCTGCGGGGTCACGTCATGGGCCAGGCGCATCAGCCGGTCCGTCTCCCCGCTCATCGCCGACACCACCACCACCACCTGGTGCCCGTCCCGATGCGTGCGCTCGATCCGCTCGGCGATCCGGCGGATGCGTTCAACGTTCCCGACGGACGTCCCGCCGAATTTCTGAATAAACAGCGCCATGGAACTCGCCGCTCTCCCCCTCCGTCATTCCCGACGTTAGTAGTCGGGAAGTATTTGCCAACGGCAAATGCTCCGAAGGTCCATCCTTCTTTTGCATTGTCTTATCTGTGGCAAGGAAAAGACAACAGAAAGATGGATTCCCGACTAAAGATGTCGGGAATGACGGACAAAGATGGATTCCCGACTAAAGATGCATGCCCCCGACGTTAGTAATCGGGGGTCGGGGACAGGCGTTAGTAATCGGGGGTCGGGAATGACGGACGGAGGGGGCACATGCCGTCCGCCCTCACCCCCGCAGCGCCTTCCGCACCGCGTCCCGCGTCGCCTTCACCGTCCGCGCCCTGGGCGACACGCTGACGGCGATATCCGGATCCTTCAGCCCATGCCCCGTCAACGTGCAGACCACCCGCGCGCCCTCCGGCACCAACCCCGCCGCGCTCCGCTTCGCCAACCCCGCCACCGACGCCGCCGACGCCGGCTCGCAAAAAATCCCTTCTTCCCCGGCGAGCCATTGATACGCTTCGAGAATTTCTTCGTCCGTCACCATCTCCATGGCGCCCGACGATTCCTCCACCGCCCGCAACGCCGACGGCCAACTGGCGGGGTTGCCGATGCGAATGGCCGTCGCCACGGTCGCCGGGTGTTCAACCACATGCCCCCGCACAATCGGCGCGGCGCCCTCGGCCTGCACGCCGATCATGGCGGGACAGCGTTCGATCTGGCCGGCCGCCAGGTATTCCCGGTACCCTTTCCAGTAGGCGGAGATGTTCCCGGCGTTGCCCACGGGCAGGCAATGATGCGAGGGCGCGCCGCCCAACTGGTCACAGATTTCCATGGCCGCGGTTTTCTGTCCTTCCAGGCGAAAGGGGTTGATCGAATTGACCAGTTCAAATCCCTCGTCTTCGCACACCACCTTGCCGACGGCCAGCGCCTGGTCAAAATTGCCCTCCACCTGGATCACGGTGGCGCCGTGCGCCATCGCCTGCGCCAGTTTGCCCAGCGCCACGTTCCCCGCCGGAATCAGCACGTACACCGGCAACGCCGCCCGCCCCCCGTAGGCCGACGCCGACGCCGACGTGTTGCCGGTGGAGGCGCACAGCACCGCCCGCGCGCCGTGCTCAAGGGCCTTCGACACCGCCAAACTCATCCCGCGATCCTTGAACGAGCCGGTGGGGTTGGCCCCTTCGACTTTGAGATGCAACTCCGCCTGCGGACACACCCGCGCCGCCAGCCGCCCCGCCCGAATCAACGGCGTGTTGCCTTCGCACAGCGTGACCACCGGCGTCCGCTCCGTGATCGGAAGAAATTTTCTGAACTCTTCCATGACCCCGCGCCAGCGCATCATGGGTTCTCGTCCTCCACGCGGATCACCGTGACCGGCTCCGCCACCAACTCCGCCGCCCCGTTGATCGACCGCAGCGCCGCCTGCACCGCCCGCTCCGCCGCCCGATGCGTCATCATCACCACCGGCACCGTCCGGCCCTCGCGCCGGGCCTGCTGCCGCACCGAGGCCAGGCTGATGCCCTGCTCCCCCAGCACCCCCGCGATCCCCGCCAGCACCCCCGGCCGGTCCCGCACCATGCAGCGCAGATAATAGCGCGTGACCAGATCCTCCATCGGCCGAATCGGAATCGCCGCCCGTCGATCCATCTGAAACGACGTCGCCGGCACCCGCCCGCGCGCGCCCAGCCGCACGTTGCGGGCCAGGTCCATCACGTCACTCACCACCGCGCTCCCCGTCGGCCGCGCCCCCGCGCCCTGCCCATAGAGCATGACATCGCCCACCGCGTCGCCCACCACATGCACGGCATTGTAAATGCCATCCACCCGCGCCAACGGCGTCCCCGCATCAATCATCGTCGGATGCACGCGGGCCTCGATGCTCGTCTCGCCCCGCTTTGCCACCCCCAGCAGTTTCACGGTCATCCCCAGTTCCGCCGCGCACCGCAAGTCCAGCGCCGTCACCCGCTGAATGCCTTCGGTGTACATCTCCTTCACATCCACCGGCGTCCCCCACGCCAGCCCGGCCATGATCGCCAGTTTATGCGCGCAATCCAGGCCCTCGATGTCGCACCCGGGGTCCGCCTCCGCGTAGCCGGCGGCCTGCGCCTGCGCCAGCGCATCCCCAAACTCCAGCCCCTCGCGCTCCATCCGGGTCAGAATATAATTGCACGTCCCGTTCAGGATGCCCGCCAGCGACACGTAATGATTGGCCGCCAGCCCCTCCGTCAACGCCCGCAGAATCGGCATCCCCCCGCCCACACTCGCCTCAAACCCCACATCCACCCCCGCGCGACCGGCGGCCGCAAACACCTCTTCGCCGTGCGTCGCCAGCAACGCCTTATTCGCCGTCACCACAGACTTCCCCGCCGCCATCGCGTCCAGCAGGATGCCCTTCGCCGCGCCGCACCCCCCCACCAATTCCACCACGATGTCGACCGACGCATCGCCCAACAGCCCCCGGAGGTCCGTGCTCAACACCCCGCCGGGCAACGCCACCCCGCGGTCCGAGGTCACATCGAGATCCACAATGCGCTTCAGCCGCACCGCCGACCCCACGCGCCGCTCGATCAGGTCGGCGTTCCGCAACAGCACAGCGGCCGTCCCGGACCCCACCGTCCCGAATCCCACGATGCCGACGCCGATTTCCCGTTTCATCGATCCCGTCACTCCCCCCTCCGTCATTCCCCCTCCGTCATTCCCGACATTTTTAATCGGGAATCCATCCTTCTTTTTCGTCTTCCTTCTTTTTCATCTTTCGTCTTTCTTCTCCCCTTCTCTCCCCGCCCTTCACAGTGCCAACGCCGTCTTCATCCCCCGCACCGCCTGATGAATCCGATGCTCATTCTCGACCAGCGCAAACCGCACATACTCATCGCCCCCGTCTCCAAACCCAATCCCCGGCGACACCGCCACCTTGGCGTCGCGCAGCAGCAACTTCGAAAACTCCAGCGAGCCTGTGCCGGCGTGAGCCGGCGGAATCCGCGCCCACACAAACATCGTGGCGCGCGGAGAATCCACCGCCCAGCCAATGCGGTTCAGCCCGGAGACCAGGGCATTCCGGCGGCGTTCGTAGCAATTCACCATGGTCTTCACGCAATCCTGCGGCCCGTTGAGCGCGATAATACTGGCAATCTGAACGGGCTGAAACATGCCGTAGTCCAGATAACTTTTAATCTTGGTCAGCGCCGCGATGATGTCCCGGTTGCCGACGCAGAACCCCACGCGCCATCCGGGCATGTTGTAACTTTTGGACAAAGAGTAAAACTCCACGCCAATGTCTCTGGCTTCCGGCACCTGCAGCAGACTGGGCGCGCGGTAGCCGTCAAAAACAATGTCCGCGTACGCCAGGTCGTGAATGACGTACATGTCCCGCTCGCGCGCAAACGCCGTCACCTTTTTAAAAAACTCCAAGTCCACCACGCTCGTCGTCGGGTTGTGGGGGAAACTTATGAGCAGCGCCTTGGGCCGGGGCTGACTCTGACGATACGCGCGCGTGAGATTGTCGAAGAAATCATCGCTGGGGCGCAGTTCGACGCCGCGCACTTCCCCGCCGGCGATAATCACGCCGTACATGTGAATGGGGTACGTCGGTGTGGGCGTCAACACCACGTCGCCCGGCCCCAGCACCGCCAACAGGAGGTGCGACAACCCTTCTTTCACGCCCAGCGTCACAATGGCTTCGGTCTCCGGATCGATGTCCACGTCATACTGCCGCCCGTACCAGTCGCTGATGGCGCGACGGAGTTTGGTAATGCCGCGGGAGGCCGAGTAGCGGTGATTCTTGCCTTTGTGCGCCGCCTCGACCAGTTTCTCCACGATATGGGACGGCGTGGCCTGGTCCGGGTTCCCCATCCCGAAGTCAATGATATCCTCCCCGCGCCGGCGCGCGTCGTGTTTGAGTTCCTGAACCTGGCTCAACACGTAAGGCGGAAGACGTTGAATGCGAAAAAATCGTTCCATGGAAAACTCGAGATCGGCGCCGGGCCGTCACCGACGTGACACCTCACGACGGCCCATGGGCGTCATTGTAGTAGAGGGCGGAAACCCCGTCAATGCAAGTCTTTGTTTTTTCAGTTTGTTTTCTCCCGTGTCCGGAACGTCCTTCCACGGGCACAGGGACGGGTTTCATTGCGACCGCCGTGCCCGTTTTGCCATAATGCACGCCCGTGCCGGACAACCCTCCGCCGCGAAATGAAGGTGTGACATGGCTCGACTCGGCGTCAACATTGACCACGTGGCCACGCTCCGGCAGGCCCGTGGCGGCCATGAACCGGACCCGGTCGCCGCCGCCGTGCTGGCCGACCTCGGCGGCGCCGACGGGCTGGTCGTGCATCTCCGTGAAGACCGGCGACACATTCAGGAACGTGACCTGACGCGGCTTCGCGACGTCGTCCCGTCCTCCCTGAATCTGGAAATGGCCGCGGAAGAGGCCATCGCCGCCATCGCGCTGCGCGTCCGGCCCGATGCCGTCACGCTCGTGCCCGAACGGCGGCAGGAACTCACCACCGAAGGCGGGCTGGCGGTCGCGGGACACGAAGACCGACTCGCGCCCTTCGTCGGCCGTCTGCGCGACGCCGGGATTCCGGTCAGTCTGTTCATCGACCCGGACCCCGCGCACGTCCGCGCCGCGGGCCGCGTCGGCGCCGACGCCGTCGAACTGCATACCGGGCCGTATGCCAACAGCCGCCGGCCGGACATCGATCGCGCCTTCGACGCCCTGCGCGAGGGCGCCGCGCTCGCGCGGCAACTGGGTCTGGGCGTCCACGCCGGCCATGGGCTGACGTATCACAACATCCGGCGCCTGACGGCGATCACCGACATCGTGGAATTCAACATCGGCCACAGCATTCTGGCCCGCGCCGTGCTGGTCGGCCTCGAACGGGCGGTCCGGGACATGCGGGCATGCATCCCGTTCACGGCCGGGCGTTAGCACCCCGGCGCGCGCACCAACGACGGCATGAAACTTGTCACCGCCCGCCAGATGCGAGCACTCGACCGGCGCACAATCCGGGACGCCGGCGTGCCCGGCCACGTGCTGATGGAACGGGCCGGCGCCGGCGTGGCGGCGGCCATCGAAGACACGTTCGGCCCCGTGAAGGGAAAAACCGTCACGATTTTCTGCGGGAAGGGGAACAACGGCGGAGACGGGCTGGTCGTCGCGCATCTCCTTCGCCGCAAGCGCGCCGACGTGCGGGTCTGTCTTCTGGCCCAGGCCCGCGACCTCGCCGGCGACGCCAAACGGATGTATCGGCGCGTGGCCGGCGGCGGCGGCGGCGCGCGCGTGGCATGTGTCCCATCCGCGGATCTCATGCGCCGTCTGACGCGGCAAAGCCACATCCTCGTCGACGCCCTGCTGGGCACCGGCGCCACGGCGGCGGTCACCGGCCGGTACGAAGAGGCAATTCACGCGATGAACGCGGCGGGGGTTCCCGTGGTCGCGGTGGACCTGCCCTCCGGCATGCACGCGGATACCGGCGCCGTGCCGGGCGCCGCCGTGCGCGCCAGTCTGACCGTCACGTTCGGGAATCCGAAACTGGGGTTGTTTCTGGGGTCGGGCGTGGATTACGCGGGCCGCGTGCGGCGCGTTGATATCGGCATTCCCGAACGGTACGTGGAGGCGATGCGCCTTCCGATCACGTTGCTGACACCCGACGCGATCCGGTCATGGCTGCCGGCGCGCCGGGCGTCGTCCCACAAGGGTACGTTTGGTCATGCCGGCCTCATCGCGGGGTCGCCGGGGAAAAGCGGCGCCGCCCTTCTGGCCGCCGTCGCGGCGCTGCGGACGGGTGCCGGGCTGGTCACCGTGGCGGCGCCGGCCGGCGTGCAGGCGCGGCTGGACGCGCGCGCGATGGAAGTGATGACGCTGCCGCTGCCGGAAACCAAAGACGGCACGCTGTCTCGACGCGCACTTCCACAACTGCGCGCCTTCATCCAATCCCGCACCTCGGTCGGCATGGGGCCGGGGTTGTCCACTCATGCCGAAACCGCCGGCGTGATTCGAACGTTGATCACACAATGCGACCGCCCGACCGTCATTGACGCCGACGCGCTCAACGCGCTGTCCGGGCACACCCGGATTCTGCGCGCGCGTCCCCGTCCCGCCGTGCTGACGCCGCACCCCGGAGAAATGGCCCGCCTGCTCGACACGACAACGGACATGATCGCCCGCAACCCATTGGGAGCGGCCAGGGATTTTGCCCGCGCCCATGCCGGCATCGTGGTGCTGAAAGGCGCGCGCACGATTATCGCGCATCCGGGCGGACGCGCCGCCATCTCGCCGACGGGCAACCCCGGCATGGCCACGGGCGGGACGGGAGACGTGCTCACCGGCGTCATTACCGGCCTGCTGGCGCAAGGACTCGCCCCCTGGGAGGCGGCGCAAAGCGGCGTCTATCTTCACGGGACGGCGGGCGACCTCGCCGCCGAAGTATACGGTCACGCCGGGTTGCTGGCCGGCGATCTCCTGCGCTTTCTGCCGCGAGCCATTATGCGCGTCCTGCATGACGGTGACCGCGTTCCCGTTCCCGACGCCGCCGGTACTCATGGCCGGTGATCCCGCACAGCCATGGCCCCTGTCCCTGGCATCGGCGGCGCACACCGAGCGTTTCGGCGCCGCCCTCGGACGCCGCCTGCGGCCGGGCGGGGTCATTGCGCTCGTCGGCGAGATGGGCTCCGGCAAAACAACGTTTGTCCGCGGCCTGGCCCACGGCGCGGGGCTGTCCGCGCACACGGTCAGCAGTCCGACCTTTGTCATGATTCAGGAATACCGCGGCCCCCTTGCCCTGGCGCACATCGATCTGTACCGCCTTGACGATTCCCGTGGCGTGGAAGAAACGGGACTGGCCGATTATCTGACCGGACACTTTGCCGTACTCATTGAATGGGCCGACCGGCTCCCCGACGCCTGGCTACCCGACGACTACCTGCGGATTGACTTCACTCACGCGGGGCGCGCCGCCCGCCGCGCCGTCGTCCGGGCGTTCGGGCCGCGCAGTCACGGCCTGCTTCAAACCATCGCGGCCCATGCCGGGCAGGCCCCTTCATGAGTCCGTCCGACCTGACACCGCTCCTGAAACAATACCGTGACGTGAAACGGGAGCACCGGGATTCGATCCTGCTGTTTCGCGTGGGAGATTTTTATGAGATGTTTTTCGAAGACGCCACCGAGGCCGCGTCTCTGCTCAACATCACGCTGACCTCCCGTGACAAACAAAGCGCCAACCCCGTTCCCCTCTGTGGCATTCCGTATCACGCCGCGACAGGCTATCTGGCCAAACTGCTGAAAGCCGGCAAAACGGTCGCGCTCTGCGAACAGGTCGAAGACCCCAAAACGGCCAAAGGGCTGGTCCGGCGCGAGGTGGTTCGCGTCTATACTCCCGGCACGGTGTTCGACGATGAGTTGCTCGACGCCAAAGCGGCCAACTTTCTGGCCGCCGTGTCCCTGCGCATCGCCGATGACGCGCGCCGTTTCGGTCTTGCCGCGGTTGATCTGTCGACCGGACAGTTCCTCATTGCCGACTGTGCCGGCGAGCACGGGCGGGACGATCTGCTGGATGAACTCGTTCGCCTGGGCCCGCGGGAAGTGCTGGTCCCGGAGAGCATGGACGCCGACGCGGCGGACGTCCGCGCGCTGCTGGCCTCCCTTCGGTTGCCCCGCGTGACGGCACAGCCGTCCGCCTGGTTTGAGGCGCGCGCCGCGCAGGCCCTGCTCCGGTCTCATTTCGCCGTTGAACGACTGGAAGACCTGGGACTCACGCTCGATCATCCCGGCGTGCCGGCGAGCGGCGGCGTGCTGCAGTATCTGAAACAGACCCAGCCGATTCTCAATCACCGGCACATTCAACGACCGGAAATCCGCGAAGCGGCCCGTGAAATGCATCTGGACGCGATGACCATTCGCAACCTGGAACTGGTTCGGCCGTTGAACCACGAGCACAAACAATCCACGCTGCTGTCCGTGCTTGATCACACGGTAACCGCGATGGGCAGCCGGCTGCTGCGTCAATGGATCGTCCGCCCCCTGACGGACCGGGACGCCATTCAACGCCGCCTCCATGCGGTGTCCGCGCTTCAGGCATCCCTGAAAATTCGCCTGCACCTTCGAACGTTGTTGCGGGAACTCTACGATCTGGAGCGGTTAAGCAGCCGCGTGGGCATGGGAACGGCCACCCCGCGGGACCTGCTGTGCCTGAAAGAATCTCTGCACGTTCTTCCGAAACTGATTCCGTTGTTTGAGAGCATCGACGACCCGGTTCTCGCCTCCATGTTCCGACGCTGGGATCCTCTGGCGGACGTCGCCGCCGTCCTTGAGGCCGCCATTGACCCACAAGCCCCGGCCTCCGCCAAAGAGGGGGCGGTCATCCGGGACGGCTTCGATGCCGTCATTGACGAACTCCGAACGGTCGAGCGGGACAGCACGCAATGGCTGACCGACTTGGAACAACGCGAACGGCAGCACACCGGGATTGAGTCTCTGAAAATCAAATACAACCAGGTCTCCGGATATTCGATTGAAGTGACCAAAGCCAATCTGTCCCGCGTGCCGGAATATTTTCAACGCAAACAAACACTGGCCAACGCCGAACGGTATATGACCGACGAATTGCAGCGTCTCGAAACCAGGATTTCCGGGGCGCAGGCACAAGTACGCCGCGCCGAATACGAACGGTTTCAGAGCGTCCTCCAGGACACGGCCCGGCACGTGTTCCGCATCCAGGCCATGGCCCGGCAGGCGGCGCTTCTTGACGTGCTCGTGAACTTTGCGGAAGTGGCGTCCCGTCACGGCTACGTCAAACCCGACATTCACGAGGGCGGCGTCATTGCCATCACGGACGGCCGTCATCCGGTCGTGGAACAATTTGATCTGCATGAAGGTTTTATCCCCAACGACTGCCATCTCGATCTTGAGTCCCACCGGCTCTTGCTCATCACCGGCCCCAACATGGCGGGGAAAAGCACGTTTCTGCGGCAAGTCGGGCTGATTGCGCTCATGGCCCATATCGGGTGTTTTGTACCCGCCGCCAAAGCCAGGGTCGGCGTCATTGATCGAATTTTCACGCGGGTGGGGGCGTCCGACAATCTGGCCTTCGGGTTGAGTACGTTTATGGTGGAAATGCTGGAGACCGCCAGGATTCTGCAGGGCGCCACGTCCCGCAGTCTGGTGCTTCTCGATGAAATCGGAAGAGGCACCAGCACCTACGATGGACTAAGCCTGGCCTGGGCCATCGCGGAACATCTTCACGACCGGGGCCGACTCGGCGCAAGAACGCTCTTTGCGACCCACTATCATGAAATGACGGATCTGGAACACCGTCGGGAGGGCGTACAAAACCTGACCGTCGCGGTGAAAGAAGAAAAAGATCAGGTTATTTTCTTGAGAAAAATCACGCCGGGGAAAGCGGATCGCAGTTACGGCATCCACGTCGGGAAACTCGCGGGCCTGCCCTCAACCATCATCGCCCGGGCGGAAGACATCCTGGCCCAACTGGAACACCATGCGTCGTCTGAAACCATGCGGGCCAACTTGCGACAACACGACGACCGCCCTCACGACACCGCCGCGCTCCCCCCGTCCCATCCTCTGATTGAAGAGATCAAACAACTGGACCTGTTTGCCATGACTCCCCTGGAAGCGCTCAACCGCCTGGCGGACATCCAACAACGCCTTGACGCCAAATAACACCAAATAAAAAAAGAGCGGGCGGAACCCGGCAAGGGTTCCGCCCGCTCTCTCTGTCCCCGCAGGACGCCTGCCGGCGTTACTGCAACAACTTCCCAAACTTCCCGGACTTCGTTCCTTTGGACGTGTGGGGTTTCTGGTTGGAATAGGGAATGACCCCGGAGATCGCTCCCACGCCGGGGATGAGCACGTCGTACTGCATCTTTTTGTTCTGTGCCCAGTGGTTGTTGTCCATGGAATCCACCACGCTGATGGTCCGCAGGCTGTGGATGCTGCGCGGCTTGTCGGGTGTGCCGGCCACTTCCTTCACCTTTTTCACCGAAGACACCACGCGATGATTCTGCTTGGTTTCCTGCACCACCAGTTCCACCAAGGTATACGCCGACGCCTTGGTGCCGCCCATCACCGCCTGGCTGTGGGAGGCTTTCCCCAACGCTTTGAGTTCCTTCCACACCTTGTCATTGCCCGGATACACCTTCAGATTCTTGCCGGGGAAATATTTTTGCCAGTAATACCCGCTTTCGGCGTTGCCGCCGAACACCGCCACGTTGACCCACGCGGCTTTGTCATAGGGGTCCACCACGGCCACCCGTGCATGAAGGGTCGTCGGTTTGCTGAGATCGCCCCACTCAAATCGTTCCTGAAACGCCTCAATGGCGAAGGCGCCGGAGACCATGCCCCCCGCCACGATCACCAAGGCCATCAAAACCGCCAAGCCTGATTGACTGATTTTCATGATTCCCTCCTTGCGAGAATAAATGCTTCCGCAGATAAACGCTTCTTATATCATGCCGTCATCGGCGTTCGCCGACGTCGTCCGTTATCGCAGCACGTTGAAACTCGTGATGGTCGCACCATCGAGTTTCACTTCCATCGCCACAAGTTTCTGCGACGCTTCGGTGAGTTTCTTCATCAACGAAGCATTCTTGACGCGCAACCGAACGGTGGTTTGCGGGTTATACCATCCCGCATAGGAATTATTGAGTTCCTCGCCGCCCTGATACCCCCACGAACAACAGACGACCAGCGGATCGGGAATCGCCACGTTCCGGTCATCGGACGCACGGCCCAGAGGGTCGCCGGTTTCGGCGGGGCTGCTGGTATTCCAATATTGAATGCCGAAGAGCACTTCCCCGTCGGGATTGTCCGCCCAATGCGCATACACCCGGCCCTTCAGGCTGGACGCCGTGGTCCCCTTGAGTTTCATGGACCCGAGCGTTGCGACCTCGGAGGGATCGCCCTTGCATTTCTTGTTGCTGGAACAGGGGCCTTTCTGGGCATCCGCCAGACCGATGAAACCAAACGTCATCAGACCCGCGACCGCCAACCCCCACACTCCACGGAAAAATGACTTCTTCATTTCCCCCTCCTTGTTACGTAGGATGACATCAATGAATATGGCTCACGCCGTTCACCTTCCACCGGACACCGCTCCGCCCAGACTTTTCTGCTTGCTGATCGTCCCATTGCCGGGGGCCATGCTACCCATCCCCTTCCGGGTTGTCAAGGGCCTTTTCAGGAAATATTTCCCCCTGTGTTTTCGGGGAAATTCGGGGGATTTTCGGGGTTTCGCCCCACAAGGCCCCGATGGAAAATCCCCGCCGGACCACGGGACCCGACGCCGTCCCTTTTGCCGCTGACGGAACGGCGGGCCATGCCGCCGGTCAACTCCCGGCGGGGAGACCCGACGCCGCCTGCTCCTCGTCACTGACGGCGTCTTTCCGGCTCAAACGAATTTTGCCCTGCCGGTCGACTTCCAGCACCTTGACCAGGACTTCTTCCCCTTCGGCCAGTTCGTCGGCCACGGATTTGACGCGATGCGCCGCCAGTTGCGAGATATGTACCAGGCCGTCCACGTTGGGCAAAATCTCGACGAACGCCCCGAAATCCACGATTTTCCTGACCGTGCCCTGATACGTTTTCCCCACCTCCACTTCTTCCGTCAACCGGTTGACCATGTCAATCGCCCGCTGGGCCGAGGCTTCGTCCACCGCGGCAATCGTCACCACGCCCGCGTCGTTGACATTCACCTTGACCCCGCATTCCGCAATAATGCCTCGAATGACTTTCCCTCCCGGCCCGATCACGTCGCGGATTTTTTCGGTTTTGATTTGCAACGTGAAAATGCGCGGCGCGTAGGGGGCCAGCGATTCCCTCGGGGCGGCCAGCGCCTTCTGCATGGTGTCCAGAATGTGCAGACGCCCGACGCGGGCCTGTTCCAGCGCCTGCCGCATCAGGTCCGTGGTGATCCCCTGGATTTTGATGTCCATTTGCAGCGCCGTGACCCCGTCCCGCGTGCCCGTCACCTTGAAATCCATGTCGCCCAGATGGTCTTCGAGTCCCAGAATATCCGACAGAATCAGCACCCGGTCGCCTTCCTTGATCAACCCCATCGCAATTCCCGCCACCGGCTCCGCAATCGGCACCCCCGCATCCATCAGCGCCAGCGACCCCCCGCACACCGTCGCCATCGACGACGACCCGTTGGATTCCAGAATATCCGACACCAGGCGGATGGTGTAGGGAAACGCCTCTTTGCCCGGCAGGATGGACAGCAGCGCCCGCGCCGCCAGTTTCCCATGCCCCACCTCCCGCCGCCCCGGCCCCCGCAGCGGCCGTGCCTCTCCCACGCTGAACGGCGGGAAATTGTAATGCAGCATGAAGGTGCGAAAGTATTCCCCCTCCAGCGCGTCAATCCGCTGCTCATCCTCCGTCGTCCCCAGCGTCACCACCGCCAGACTCTGCGTCTCGCCCCTCGTGAACAGCGCGGACCCGTGCGTCCGCGGCAACAGTCCTGTTTCGCATGTGATGGGGCGAATGTCGGCCGGCCCCCGGCCGTCGGCGCGGGTTTTCGTGTCCAGAATCATCTCCCGGACTTCCCGATACTCGCATTCCCGATACAGCGCCTTAATGCGAATCCGCCGCCCCGCGTCCTCCTGCCCAAACTCCCCCACCGCGTCGGCCAGAATCTCATCAAACCGTTGTTGCCGTTGGGTCTTGTCGGGGATACGCACCGCCTCCCGAATGGGCGCCGCCACCCGCGCACTGACCTGGCCCGGCAAGGTCTCTTCCACCTCGACCACTGGCACCGGCCGTTTCGGCCGCCCCACCGCCGTCTGCAACTCCCCAATCGTCGCCACGATCTTTCGGATTTCCGCATGGGCCAGTTCCAGCGCTTCCAGCATCACGGCCTCGGACAACCGCGTCGCCCCGGCCTCCACCATCATGATGGCCTCGCCCGTGCCGGCGACCACCAGATCGAGTGTGCTTTCCTCCAACTCCCGCAACGACGGATTCACCACCAGCCGCCCGCCCACGCGCCCGATGCGGACGCCCGCCAACGGCCCATCAAACGGCACGTCCGAAATCGCCAGCGCCGCCGAGGCCGCCGTCAGCCCCACCACGTCCGAGGTCATCGAGTGATCGACCGACAGCGCCGACGCGATCACCTGCGTCTCATAACACCACCCCCCCGGAATCAGCGGGCGAATCGGCCGGTCAATCAACCGGCTCGTCAGCACCTCTTTTTCCGACGGCGCCCCTTCCCGCCTGAAAAACCCGCCCGGAATTTTTCCCGCCGCGTACGCCTTCTCGACATAATTCACCGTCAGCGGCAAAAAATCCAAATCCGGTTTCGCCGTCCGCGCCGCCACCGCCGTCGCCAGCACCACCGTGTCGCCATAGGCCGCCCACACCGCCCCGTCGGCCAACCGCGCCACACGCCCCGTCTCCAACCGCAGGGTGCGCCCCGCTATGTCACATTCCACCGCGTGTTTCATTCGTCTCTCCCTTCCTTCTCCGTCATTCCCGATGTGTCCCCTGCTGTCATTCCCGACATTTTAATCGGGAATCCATCCTTCCGTTCTTCTTCCCTCGACCGGCATCATCACTTCCGCAGTCCCAACACCCCCAACACCGCCCGATACCGCCCCACGTCCTCCCGATGCAAATACTCCAGCAACCGGCGGCGGCGGCTGACCATTTTCAACAACCCATGCCGCGAATGATGATCTTTGGCATGAACGCGCAAATGGTCGGTGAGATAATTGATGCGATTCGTCAACAGGGCAATCTGCACCTCCGACGACCCCGTGTCCTGTTCATGACGCCGATGGCGCCGCACAATCTCCGTGGTCACTTCCCTGACCGTGGTGGCTTCCTTGACCGCCGTCATGCCTGACCTCCTTCTCGATTGCAACCACACATCTCAAGAACCCGCGTCCCTACGCGCGCGCTCCAAACACCATCACCATCCTTAACTGCCGCCCCGCCGCCGGCGCCCCGTTCGGAACATCCGGCGACGGCGGCGTCCATTGCGCCAGGGCCAGCAGTCGGCCCTGTTCGTCCTTCACCCGAATCAGCGTGTCGGGGGGAAGGTCGTGATGTCCCGCGTCGGTGTCCGCCAGCGGCATACCGTGGCAGACCTTCTCCGCCGGGCCGGCGCCCACCACCACCGAGGGCAGATGCGCGACCGCGCCGTCCAGCGTCAGAAACGCCGCGCCGTGCCGCGCGAGGTCCGCGCCATGCACCAGTTCGTCAAGCGACACGGCGCAGTCAAGCCGCAGCGGCCCGACCCGCGTGCGGGTGAGTCGATGCAGATGACCGCCCACGCCCAGCCGCCGGCCGATATCCGCGCACAAGGTTCGAATGTACGTGCCTTTGGAACACCGCACCAGGAACGTCACATCGGGCATGGCCAGCGCCGTAATCTCCAGATGGTAAATGTGAACGGCGCGCGCCCGGCGGTCGAGGGTTTTCCCCGCGCGCGCGGCCTTGTACAACGACCGGCCCCCGACTTTCACCGCCGAATACATGGGCGGCACCTGCCACTGCGGCCCCCGGTATTCCTTCATCACCGCGCGCACGGTGTCTTCCGAAAGGCCGTCGGTCGGCCATTCCCCGGTCACGTCGCCGGCGGCATCCTGCGTCGTCGTCTCCCGCCCCAGACGCAGGACGGCCTCATATTCTTTATCCCAATCGACCAGCACCGACGACAGGCGCGTGCCCTGCCCCAGCAGGATGGGCAGCACGCCGACGGCATCGGGGTCCAGCGTACCCGCGTGACCCACCTTCCGCATCCGAAGCCGGCGGCGCACGTCGGCCACGACGTCGTGAGACGTACAACCCGCCGGCTTGCGGACGTTCAACACGCCGTCCTGCGTCGCCGGCGGCACGCCCGTAACCGGAGACACGTCCTCCAACATTCCCGCCATCACGACCGCCGCTCCTCCTCCGCCACGGGAACCCGCGTTCCGTTCTCCGCCTCCGTCATCCCGCCCTCTTTCCGTCATTCCGCGTCACCGACACCCGCATCCGTCTCCGCGTCCGCCGGAAGCACGTCCCGCAGAATCCGGCCGATGCGTTCCGCGTGAGGCCCGCTCGCGTCGAACCGGAATTGCACCTCCGGCGTGTAACGCAACTCCAGCCGCCGGCCCAGTTCCAGCCGCACAAACCCCGCCGCGTTCCGCAGCGTCTTCATCACGGGGTCCGCGTCGTCCCCGGCCCCCGGCAGGGAGACATACACGCGGGCCACGCGCAGGTCGCGATTCATCGCCACGTCGGTCACCGTCACCGATTGCAGTCGCGGGTCCTTGCATTTTCTGGCGAGAATGTCGGCCACTTCCATTCGAATCTGATCGGCCACCCTGGCCGACCGCGCCCCCGGTTTGTTCCCCCTGCCGTCATTCCCAACCCTTCCCCTGCCGTCATTCCCGACGTTTGTAATCGGGAATCCATCTTTCTGTTTCCCCTCTTTCGACACGACGTTCACGCCTTCCCGCGCCCCGTATCCTCTCCGTCATTCCGCGCCACCGACACCATTGACCGGAAACCCGCCCGCACGCGGAATCCATCCGAAAGACACCATGGGCCGCCCCCGCGCCCCGGCCCCGTCACAGGAGTTCAAGCCGCACATCAAGGACCTCCAGGGCGGGCGTGGCCCGAATCATGTTGCACGACTGATCGAGCACCCGGTTCACGTGACGCGCGTCGTTCGCAATGCAGGCAAGGCCCAGCACCGCCCGCTGCCACAACTCCTGATCGTCCAGTTCCGCCACCGACACGTTGAACGCCCCGCAGAGCCGCGCCTTCAAGCCGGACAGCACGCGCCGCTTCGCCTTCAACGAATGTCCGTCCGGCAGATGCAGCGCCACCCGACAAATCCCGACCACCATCCGCGCCCCCGCCGACCACGGCCGTCACGCCGTCATTCCGCGCCCTCGACGCCATTGGCCGGAGAATCGTCCACACACGGAATCCATCCGAAAGAATCAAAAGGCCGTGCCGTCATCCCCGCCTACAACTTCGCCGCCTCTTTCTCAATCGCATACGCCTCGATCACGTCGCCCACTTTAATATCGTTGAAGTTTTCAATGCCGATCCCGCATTCATACCCCTGCGCCACTTCCCGCACGTCATCCTTGAAACGCCGCAACGACCCCAGCGTCCCTTCGTGGACCACCACGTTGTCCCGCAACAACCGAACGCCCTCGCTCGCGCGGGCAATCTGCCCGTCATGCACATAGGAACCGGCAATCGTGCCCACCTTCGGAATCGTGAACACCTGCCGCACTTCCGCGCGCCCCAGCACCCGCTCCGTCAACGTCGGCTCCAGCAGCCCCTCCGCCGCGGATTTCAGATCCGCAATCGCGCGGTAAATCACGGTATGCAACCGCACGTCGATCCCTTCCCGTTCCGCCACCGCCGCCGCCCCCGGCTCCGGCCGCACATGAAACCCCATCACCAGCGCCCTCGACGCCGACGCCAGCAACACATCCGACTCCGTAATCCCGCCCACGCCCCGGTGCAGAATCCGCAACTCCACCGCCTCCGACGACAGCCCCTCCACCGCCTCACACAACGCCCCCAGCGACCCCTGCGTGTCCGCTTTCACCAGCACCGACAACACCTTTTTATCCGACCCCTGCCCCGCCGTCAGCAGGTCATCCAGCGTCGGCCGCGTGAATCCCGCGCCCAGTTCCGCCGCCCGCCGTTTCGATTGCCGTGACTCCGCAATCTCCCGCGCCACCCGCTCTTCCTTGACAACGACCAGCGAATCGCCCGCCGCCGGCAAGCCCAGCAGGCCAATCACCTCGACCGGCGTCGACGGCCCCGCCGCCTTCACCGCCTTCCCGTCATGCGACCGCATCGCCCGCACCCGCCCGCTCGTCGCCCCCACCACGAACGTATCGCCCACGTTCAGCACCCCGCCCTGCACCAGCACCGTCGCCACCGGCCCCCGCCCGCGATCCAGCCGCGCCTCCAGCACCACGCCCTTCGCCGCCCGCCCCACGTCCGCCCGCAACTCCAGGACTTCCGCCTGCAGCAGGATCATCTCCAGCAGCGTCTCCAGCCCCCGCTTTTCTTTCGCCGACACTTCCGAGTAAATGGTCTGCCCGCCCCAGGTTTCGGGAATCAACCCATGTTCCGACAGACCTTGCCGCACTCGGTCAGGATTCGCCCCCGGTGTGTCCATTTTGTTGATCGCCACCAGAATCGGTACATGGGCCGCCTGCGCGTGACGCGCCGCCTCGAGGGTCTGCGGCATGACGCCGTCGTCCGCCGCCACCACCAGCACCACCAGGTCGGTGACCTGCGCCCCGCGCGCGCGCATCGCCGTGAACGCCTCGTGGCCGGGCGTGTCAAGAAACGTCACCTGTTTCCCCCCCGCCCGCACCGCACCCTTGCCGTCATTCCCGGCGTTCCCATTCGGGGATCCATCTCCGCCTCCCACCCCCACCACATACGCCCCGATGTGCTGCGTGATGCCGCCGGCTTCCCGTTCCGTCACGCTGGTTTGACGAATCGCGTCCAGCAACGACGTCTTCCCGTGATCGACATGCCCCATCACCGTCACCACCGGCGCGCGCGGCACCAGTTCCGGCTCCGCCCCCGGTTCCAGCAGGTCTTCCAGCAGATCATCGCCTTCCTTCCCCGCCTGCACCTCGACATCAATCCCCGCCCCTTCCGCAATCAACACCCCCGCGTCCAGGTTCATCGGTTGATTCATCGTCCCCGCAATCCCCATGTCCATCAACTTTCGAATCACGTCCGCCGCGCGCAGGCCCAACCGTTCCGCAAACTCCTTCACCGTGATCCCGGAGGCCAGTTTCACCGCCTTCCTTCGCGCCTTCGTCACCTCGCCTGGCGTGGCCGACGGCACATGCCTCGCCCGCTCATCCCGTCTCAACGCCGGCAGCGGACGAAGGTCCTGCCACATCGCCGCGTCTTCATAAATTTCCGCAAAGAGATCCGAGTTGCGCTGCTTGCCGGTTTTCCGAACCTTTTTCTGTTTGGCGTCGTCTTTCGCCTTGGCCTTTTCATCAACAACTTTGGCCGGGTCCGATGGGGCGGCCGGCGGCGCCGCGGGCGCGGGTGATTCGAGTGCGGGGGCGGGAGCGGGAGCAGAAGCGGGAGACTCGTCCACGGCAGCCGGCGCCGCGGCCGCCACGTCGGGGAGCACGGGCCGTTCCGTCATCGACTCCGGGGCGGCCTGGTCGGGGAACGCGGCGGCGGTCACATCGGAGGACAACGCGTCGTCTTTTTTTCGTTTGATGAGAATATGTTTCTTGCGCGGTTCCCGAACAACTTTTTCCACGGGTTTGGCTTTGGCGCGGGGGGCCGTGGCGCCGCGGCTTTTGGCGCGGGACGTCGGGGCGGCGCTTTTCCCTTTGGCGGCGGCGGGTCTGGACGACGCGGTTTTGGGCAACGCCGGTTTGGGGGACGCAGCCTTGGACGGCGCGGTTTTGGAGGACGCGGCCTTGGCGGTGGCGGGCCTGGCCGTGCTCGACGCCTTCCGCACGGGCTTGCCGGTTTTTTTCACCCCGTCACCTGGCGTCTTGCGGGTTTTCATGGACGCTCACGAATTGCCGGACGTCTCCCCGGACTCCGCGTTCCCGGCGGACGCGCCGTCGGACTCAACGGACACCGGCGCGGGCGCGGGCACGTCACAGGCGGACGACCCCGCCGGCTCTGCCGGTTCCGCCGGTTCCGCCGGTTCCGCAGACCCCACCGGCTCCGCAGGCCCCGCATCCGCCGCGCCGTCACGCGGCGCATCCGATGCCGCACCCGCCGCGGCGGTGTCCTGCAGCCCTTGCGCGGCGGATTCCTGGGCCAGCGCGGCTTTGATCTCCTGTTCCCGTTCGAGTTTTTCTTTCTCGTATTCGGTCGCGCTGATGATATCGATTTTCCATCCCGTCAGTTTGGCGGCCAGCCGCACGTTTTGACCGTTTCTCCCGATGGCCAGCGACAACTGCGAGTCCGCCACCACGACCAGCGCGGCTTTTTTCTCTTCGTCGATGCCCACTTTTTCGATGGAGGCCGGATTCAACGCTTCGCCGATCAACACGCGCAGGTCCGTGGTCCACGGGATGATGTCGATTTTTTCCCCTTTGAGTTCCCGCACAATCGCCTGAACGCGGGAGCCTTTGATGCCCACGCAGGCCCCCACGGGGTCCACGGCTTTGTCTCTGGAGGCCACCGCGATCTTGGTGCGGTCCCCCGGCTCGCGCACCACCCCTTTAATCTCGACGATTTTTTCCGTGACCTCGGGCACTTCCAGTTCAAACAGTTTCACCACAAAATGGGGGTGCGCGCGGGACAGAATCACCTGCACGTCTTTGGGCGTGCGGCGCACTTCCAGCAACAACGCCCGAAGACGGTCGCCCCGGCGGTGGACCTCGCGCGGAATCTGCTCATGCACGGGCAGCACGGCTTCGGCTTTGCCGATTTCCACCAGGTAATTGCGCCGCTCCTGGCCCACGACGACGCCGTGCAGCAATTCTCCCTCGCGCTTGGAATAGTCCCGCTCGATGGCCTCCCACGAGGCTTCCCGCACCTTCTGGCAGATGACCTGTTTGGCGGCCTGCGCGGCGATGCGCCCCAGGTCTTCCAGTTCCACGAGCGAGCCGATTTCGTCGCCCAGTTCGGCCTCCGCGTCGATGGTCCGCGCCTCGTCCAGGGAAATCTGCGACGTGTCGTCGGTGATCGTCTCGGCGATGGTTTTAAGGGACACGACCGACATGCCGCCGGTGTCGGGGT
This sequence comes from Nitrospirales bacterium, assembly GCA_020027205.1. GTDB lineage: Bacteria > Nitrospirota > Nitrospiria > Nitrospirales > UBA8639 > Bin75. The sequence goes on from JAHRAQ010000004.1 coordinate 37,434, forward strand.
CGATCTGGACCTGAATGTTCTGATTGTTGCCGTACCGTTTTCTGGCCGCCGTCAGCAACGCCGACTCCACGGCCGCGAGCACCCGCTCTTTGTCAATGCCCTTTTCGCGCCCCACCTGTTCGATGACTGCCATCAGGTCCTGCTTCATCGCCCCTCCTGTTCCCGCCCGTCACGCCGCCGCTCACGCGCGCCGCCGCCCGCCATTACCAGTCAAGATCCCGCATGGCCCGGACGATGGCCTCCCAGGGCACCTCGCGGGGCCGCGCCGAACGCGCCCGCCCTTGCAGGGTAATCCCCCGGTCGGTGACCTCGGCCAGCCGTCCCGTCACCGTCCATTCCCCGTCGACGGGGTGACGGACGTTGACCCGCAGAATCCGGCCCATGGCCCGTTGATAGTCCCCGCGCTGTTTCAACGGACGATCCAGCCCCGGAGACGAGACTTCCAGTCGATAGGCGTGCGGAATGGGGTCGTCCACGTCAAGCGCCCGGCTCAACGACTGATGCAGCCGCTCGCAATCCTGAATCGCCACCCCGCCCTCTTTTCCGACAAACACCCGGATGATCGTGCCGGCGCCCCGGCCGTGACATTCCACCTCGACAATTTCAAGATGGAGGGCTTGGGCAATCGGCCCGGCGATCCGCCGGACGTGCTGCCCCGGCCCGCTCGAATGTCCCCCGTCGTCCATGTCGCGCGACCGCCAAACAACTGTGCCGGGGCACGGCAAAGCAAAAAAAAGTGGGCTCCCGCCCACTTACACCAGCACCACAGGCCCACCGTACCAAGCACCCGTCGCAAAAGCAAGGCTACGGGCGCCGTCCTCAAAGGCCGGACGGCGTGGCGAACCGCCACCGTCAACCGGCGGCGTGGTGAGCCGCCACCATCACTCGGCGGCGTGGTGAGCCGCCTCGGGCTCGAACCGAGGACCCTCGCCTTAAAAGGGCGATGCTCTGCCAACTGAGCTAGCGGCCCACGAGCGTCGGATGCTACCAACCGGTCGGGACGTTGTCAAACGCGGCGGCGCGACGGGAGACATGATTGGTCAGGCGCCGGCCGTGGCGCGCGGACGCCGGGGGCGGATGGGGCGGGAGCGAGTACGACGCGTGTGCGTCATGGGGTTGTCCAGCATAATCGTATGTTCCCGATGCGAGCCGGTGGACACGATGGCAATGGGGCAGGCGGTGAGGGTTTCGATGCGCCGGAGATACCGTTTGGCTTCCGCCGGCAACGCCTTGTAGACGGTCACGCCGGTGGTCATGCCGGACCAGCCGGGAAGTGTTTCATACACGGGGCGACATTCGGTCAGCACGCGCGCGTCCACGGGCATCTCCCGGTACAGTTTGCCCCGGTGACGATACCCCACCGCGATGTTGAGTTCCCGCACGCCGTCCAGAACGTCCAGTTTGGTCACCGCCAGCGAGGTGCAGCCGTTCACCCGAACCGCGTAACGCAACACCATCGCGTCCAGCCAGCCGCACCGGCGCGCCCGGCCCGTCGTGGCTCCCGTTTCCTGTCCCCGCTCCCGCAGGCCGCTCCCGACGTCGTCGAACAACTCCGTGGGAAACGGCCCGCTGCCGACGCGCGTGGTGTAGGCTTTGGTCACGCCCAGCACCGCGTCGATGCTGGTCGGCCCCACGCCGACCCCGGTGCAGGCGCCGCCGGCGCAGGCGTTGGACGAGGTGACAAACGGATACGTGCCGAAGTCCACGTCCAGATGCGTGCCCTGCGCCCCTTCAAACAGCACGCGGCGCCCGCGCGCCATGGCCTTGTGAACGAGCAGCGAATCATCGACTACGAACGGCGCCAGACGCCTGGCATACGTTCGGTAGGTGTCGCAAATCCGGTCGGCCGCAAACCCGCGTGCGCCGCGTACGTGCCGAAGAAAGCCGTTGATTTCGACCAGGTTGCTTTCGACTTTTTCCCGAAACCCGTTGGGATGCAGCAGGTCGCCCATGCGAATGCCGATGCGCGCCATCTTATCCACGTAGGCCGGCCCGATGCCTTTCCCCGTCGTCCCGATGCGCCGCGCGCCTTTGGCTTTTTCCGCGGCTTTGTCAATCGCCTTGTGATACGGCATGATGAGATGCGCGCGGGAACTGATCGCAAAACTTTTTCCCACCTTCACGCCCCGCGCCGCCAGATGATCCAGTTCGTCGATCAGCGCGCCGGGGTCAATGACCACGCCGCTTCCCAGCACACATTGTTTGCCCCTCGATAAAATGCCGGACGGCAGGAGATGGAAAATGAACGTGCCCTTCGGCGTCACCACCGTATGGCCGGCATTGGAACCGCCCTGAAAACGCACGATGACATCCGCGTCCCGCGCCAGGATGTCCACGATTTTCCCCTTGCCCTCGTCCCCCCACTGGGAGCCGACAACCACAACGTTGCCCATAACGCGCGCTTGCTCCTTCCGTGCAACTCACGCCGGCGGCGGCATAAAAAAGGTACTGGCCGTCAAATCAGAAAACAGAGCAAAAAAAAGCCCCAAGGGGTCGGCCTCGCTCATGATCGCGCAGCCCGTGCACAGGCTGGGAGCGGGGAGTACTGCCATGGGGCGGATGTATGCCGGAAAGATAGCACGCGACCGGCACGATGTCAATTTATGACGGGGAGAGGCGCAGTGACGGAATGCGTGCGGCGTGATTATTTCAAGACCATCGGCAATAGCGCGAGGATGACACCAATCGCCACGACCCACCCGGCAACCAGCATCGCACCGAGTTTGATGATGATTTTGTGTTCAAACAGACGAAGTCGCAAATCAAGGTGTTGTTTGGTCACCAATTCTTCCTAGCCCTGAACTTGCCAGCGCACCATCACCTCGGCTTGCGCCTCGGGCATGCCGGCAACGACCAGTTCTTTAAAAGATTCGTGGGTGTCGATCGTGGTTGTGGTCATCGGTTATTTCAAAACGAGCGGCAGGACGGCGAGGATAATGCCGACCGCGCCGACGATCATGCCACCGATGGCCAGCAAGATATCTTTTTTGAGCAATCGCAAATCTTGTTTGAGCAGTTCCAGATCCTGCTTCGTCGCCAAATCTTCATGTCGCTTGGCGTGCTGGCGCACCACCACTTCGGCTTGCAATTCGGGCATGCCGGCAACGATGAGTTCTTTGTAAAACTCGTGGGTGTCGATCGTGGTTGTGGTCATTGTGGCTACTCGTTGAAGATAAACAGACCGCGCTCGGCTGATTGCATCACTTCGTCTTCACCGCCACCGACACGGACAACCAGGCACAGGGCGGTTTGCTGACAATGTCAGTGGCCAAAAAGGTAGCATTTGGGCCGACATTATGTCAATTTATTGTATAAGGCCGACATCTTACGAAACGACATGCTGACAATTTTCAAGCCAGTATCCAGTACTGCCAGCGATGCGGGGCGTACTAAAACTCTGGATACCGGCTTTCGCCGGTATGACGATGCGGGGGACTTGCGCAATGCGTCCATCGCCATCATCCTTCGTCATTCCGCGCCCCTTCCCCTTTCGTCATTCCCGACATTTTTAATCGGGAAGCCTGCCTTCTCCCCTCCGTCATTCCCGACGTTAGTAGTCGGGAATCCATCCTTCGGTTTCCTCGTCCTAATCGGAGAAAAACAACTGAAAGATGGATTCCCGACTAAAGATGTCGGGAATGACGGAGGGAGAAAATGGAATCCAGACTTCAGGCGAACGCTCCGCAACGTCACCGACATCAGCCACTTTTTCGGGGTCGCACAAGTAGCGTGGACAAATCAATCCACATGGGTATATCCCAACCATGCCCTTTCCACTTAGAACCTAATACAAATCCTAGTCCTTCTTCCGAATCTTCGCCAACCGCACCATGGCCTCACACACCGTGTTGGCACCTTTCACGCTGTCACAATGCCTTCAGTAGCGCAAGGAAATCATTTTCTGAAAGTATTTGTACCTCATCCCCCCGGTCGATCATGGCTTTGATTTTCCGATGTTTGCTACTTTTCTCATGCCCATTCAGTTTTCGGATATCTTGCATACCTGTTACAAGCATCGTGACGGTTTTATTGACAGCACTTAGGACGTTGCAACCTGCATCCGCCGCTAAATCGGCCGCTTGATTTCGCGGAATTGAGAGTGCCCCAGTGAAGACAATCGTTTCTCCTTGCAAAGGGCCATCGGGACGCCCGTCGAGTCGACAGGGCTTGTTCTTATTACTCTTATTAATAAGGTCAATGGGTTGTTGGACACGATTCAACCAGTCGTCAATATCTAATGCCGATTCAGCACATGCCCGGAGAACAATTTTCCCGGCGGTCTTAGCATCCTCTAGAGCATCGTGATGTCGAAAATCCATGCCAAAAGTCTTTGCGATTTTCTTGAGACCATAACCACGGACAGCAAATTTGTCCGGCCAAGCACGTCGTGCAATTTTGGCACTATCCAGCCACGTTACTTGAAGTTGCTCAAGGCCATATTTATCCATGGCCCGCTCAAATGCTACACGGTCGAATGAGGTATGGCTGACCAATACCAAACCACGTAACAGCTGGCTTAACTTATCTCGTATATCTGGAAGAGTGGGGCTATCCTTCACATCAGCCTCACTGATTCCGTGGATGTCAATGTTCCACCCATCAAAGTAGTCTTCCGGGTTAACAAACGTTTTCCATTCATTTGTTATTTCTCCATTTCTGACTTGGACAATACCAATCTGACAAATGCTCGCTCTGTCCTCATTGGCTGTCTCGACATCAATAGCGTTGAAGTCAATCATTGATTTTTTCATGGTCATCCTCTACACAACTGGTCATGACAACGATACGCCCACCGTCTAACGCAGGACGGACAAACTCTATTATGCTCCATTTTGTGGGGTCATTTGTGAAAATGACAATTTGCCCTGTAGTCGTACAAGTATGTTCAATAGTGCCGTTGAGATCAATGTTTAGGTCTTCTCCGCGTAACCCCTGCCATTGGGCCAGATACCACGGACACCCGTGCTTGATGGCAACAAGACCATCATCCGTGTCTTTTAGTTTCTTGCGCACCCCTCCTTTCCAAAGCAGTACGGGCAACGCTCCATGACATGCCTTTACGGATTCGTGCTTCCCAGCATCACGCCAAGCACGCCCAACTTCCCACGCCGTAATCAGTCCCTTGTCGTCACCATTCCACCGTTCGTCAAAGGTCATGTCCGCTCTGGTCAATGGTTTATGGATTGACCTAGATACAATGTTCATTGCTTAGTCCTCATCAGGTAAATCATGTCGCACGACACATCGCGGGACAAAACAACGGTCATTGTCAACCGGATTTTTTCGACCGCACAGGCAACGCCTTCGTTTCCAACGTGGACAAATCAATCCGCGTGGATGCATGATCAATGTCAAACCCAACCACACCACCACTTGCATCAATATCCACGTTCAGTCCCTCGGCCACTTCTCGAGTTTCCATGCCGGGACCTGCCTTGAACGCAACGTAGAGGCTGTCGGTGTCAGGATAGTAGTTCAATTTCATGGTGTTCCTTTTCTAAAATTGCGATCAAAAAAAGCATTGTGGACAGTTTCGCCATCGTCCAATGTCACAACACGCAGGATACGAGAGACGGTTTCACCAGGAATCTTAATCTCCCCCCAGAAACGGACTCGTCCGTCTTGTTGGTCCTCCCGCTTTTAAGTGCATTAATCATAGTATATTCGCACCATGCCCGATCAATGTACGGGCGTTTGCGCAACACTTGTTCCTCAAAATAACGCGTCGTCTTCATATCAGTACGATTTCAATACTCCCTCGCTCCTAATAACTCTCCCCCTCCCCCGGAAACTTCCGGCACTCCACTTCTTCCTTAAATCTCCGCAACGCCTGCAACGCATCGGCTTTGAGATGCGCATAGGGCTTGACGAATTTCGGTACGAACTCGTCGAACAGCCCCAGCAGGTCGTGCAGGACGAGCACTTGGCCGTCGCAGTGCGGGCCGGCGCCGATGCCGATGGTGGGGATCGACACCGCTTGCGTGACGGCGTGCGCCACGGCGGCGGGGATGGCTTCCAGCACCAGCGCGAACGCGCCACCTTGTTCCAGCGCGCGGGCGTCGGCGCACAGCGCGTCGGCCTGGGCCGCTTCTTTGCCTTGCACTTTGTAGCCGCCGAATTGATGTACGAATTGCGGGGTCATGCCGAGATGTCCCATGACCGGAATGCCCATGGCCGTCACGGCCTGCACCCGGTCCGTCATCGCGCCGCCGCCTTCGATTTTCACGGCATGGGCGCCGGCCTGCACGAGCCGCCCCGCGTTGTGCAGCGCCTGCTCGCGGCTGACTTGATAACTCATAAACGGCATGTCGGCGATGAGCAGCGCCCGTTGGCGGGCACGGGCCACCAGCCGCGTGTGATACACCATGTCTTCCATGGTGACCGAGAGCGTGTCGCGGTGTCCCTGCACCACGACGCCCAGCGAGTCGCCGACCAGAATGGTCTCGATGCCGGCCTCTTCGATGAGCCGCGTGAACAGCGCGTCGTAGGCCGTCACGACGACCAGTGTGTCGCCGCCCTTCCGGCGTTGAAACTCCGGCGCCGTCACGCGCCCACCTCCGCGTTGCGAAGAATTTCCGGCAGCCGGTCGGCCAGCCGGCCGGGCATGATGTGTACGCCGTGACAGAAGGGGCGCACGGCGCGAATGGTGCGCGCCGCCATTTCGATCCCCACGTCGGCGGCGCGGGCGTCGCCGGCCTCGGACAGTTCGCGTATCATCGCGTCCGGTACATGAATGCCCGGCACACGCGCCCGGACGTCTTCCGCCATCGCGGACGACCGCAGCACCAGCACACCGGCCAGAAGGTAACAGGTCCCGGCGGGGACCGCGTCCATGAACGACTGAAACGCCCCGGTATCAAACACGGCCTGCGTCTGAAAAAATTGCGCGCCGGCGTCGATCTTGGCCGCCATTTTTTTCCGCGCCAGTTCCGTCGGTTCCGCGCCCGGTGCCGCCGCGCCGCCGATAAAAAACGCCGTGGCCCCGTCCAGCCGCCGCCCGGCCAGGTCGCGCCCCTCATTCAGCGTCCGCGCGGCCCGCATGAGTTGCACGGTGTCCAGATCAAACACCGGCGTCGCGTCGGGATGATCGCCGATGCCGGGACTGTCGCCGGTGAGACACAGCACGTTGCGAATGCCCAGAATATGCGCCCCCAGCAGATCCGATTGCAGGCCAAGACGGTTGCGGTCGCGGCAGGTGAGTTGCAGCACCGGGTCATGGCCCTGTTCGAACAGCAGGCGGGCCAGCGCCACCGAACTCGCCCGCATCACCGAGGCGGTGTTGTCGGTGACGTTGATCCCGTGCACGCGCCCGCGCAGCGCCTTGGCGGTTTCCAGCAGCCCCGACACGTTGGTGCCCTTCGGCGGATTCAACTCGACGGTCACGGCACACTGTCCGCGGGCCAGCGCCTGCTGCAACGGGGAGGGAACGTCGGACATGGTCATGGGCGGCGGGGCATCATCAGAGCGCGTCTTCAGGCCACGGCCCGTCGCGCGCCTTCCAGCGTATTCACCAGGAGCATCGCAATGGTCATGGGGCCGACGCCGCCGGGCACGGGGGAAATCCATCCCGCGCGCTCGCGCACCTGTTCAAAATGCACGTCGCCCACCAGTCGCCCGTCGTCCAGGCGGTTGATGCCGACGTCAAGTACAATCGCGCCGTCCTTCACCATGTCGCCCGTGATGAACTGCGGTTTGCCGATGGCCGCCACCAGAATGTCGGCGCCCCGGCAGACGGCGGGCAGATCCCTCGTCCGCGAATGGCACAGCGTCACGGTGGCGTGATGATGCAGCAGGAGCATGGCCGCCGGCTTGCCGACAATGTTGCTGCGTCCCACCACGACCGCCTGCTTGCCCTGAATGGTTTCGCCGGTGGATTCGATCATGCGGATGACCCCCTTGGGCGTGCACGGCACAAACCCCGCCGCCCCTTCCACCAGACGGCCCACGTTGAACGGATGAAAGCCGTCCACGTCTTTGTCGGGAGACACCGCGTGCAAGATGACCTGACTGTCGATATGCGCCGGCAGCGGCAGTTGCACCAGAATCCCGTGCACCGCGTCGTCCGCGTTCAGGCGTTGAATCACGTCCAGCAACGCGGCCTGCGGCGTCGCCGCCGGCAGGGGATGATCCACGACGAACAGGCCGGCGGCGTCGCAGGCCTTTTTTTTGTTCCGCACGTAGACGGCCGAGGCCGGATCATCGCCGACCAGCACCACCGCCAGGCCGGGACGCACGCCGGTCCCGGCGACAAACGCCTTCACGTCCGCGCCGACGCCTTCTCGAATGTCCTTCGCCAACTGTTTCCCGTCAATGCATCGAGCCGACACCGCGTCCTCCTTTCACCCGCGCGCCACGGATGGCGACGTCACGCCGACGATAACAGGGGGTCAAAATTGCCGTCAATGCGCCCGCTTGGATTTTTCGCCCCATGCGGCGTTGGGCGGTTCGCGTGTTCGGTCAACGTGCCGACGCACGCCTCCCTCACCCGCTTCACCGCCCGCCTTGCCTGGAACAAAAAATCCCGCGCGGGAAAGGCGGGGGAAACGCGGGGGACGTTGGCGGCGTTTGACACCGTCGGACGGCGGGCCGTAGCATGATGCGTGTGACACGCCCGTCCGACCCGCGTTCCCGGTCCGCACCGGGACGGCGTCCGCCCGCCGCACCGGCATTGGTCCTCGCCATGGCGGGGCTGTGCCTGTTCTGGTGGCCGCCGTCGGCGCCGGCCCATCCCATCGACAAACTCCAACGCCCCCAGTCCTTTATCGCGCATCCGTCGGGCGACGCCTATTTCATCGCCAACGCCGGCGGCGACCCCGGGCAACCCCACCGGAACGGATTCATCTCCAAACTCGGCCGGGACGGCGCCGTGCTGGATCGACACTTTATTCAAGGAGGCCGCGACGGCGCGATGCTGCATTCGCCCCATGGCATGGCCGTGGTCGGCGACACGCTCTACGTGGCCGACCTCACCGTCGTCCGGGGATTTCACACCGCCTCCGGCACACCCACGGTCACCGTGTCGTTTCAGCCGTTTCGGATTGACGGGTTCACCGACCTGATCGCCGACGGCGTCGGGCAACTGTTTGTCCTGGACACGGCGGGGAACGCCGTGTATCAGATTGACCCGCACACCGGTCATGCCGTGTCCCTCTACGTCCGCCACGAGGCCCTGGCGTCGCCTCGGGGGCTGGCCGTGCATCCCGCGTCGGGCCGGCTGATGGTGGCCAGCCTGGACCGGGGCACCGTGATGGAAATCGCGGAAGACCGCACCGTCACCGAAATCATTTCCAATTCGCTGTTCACCGGCAGGTTTCAGCATTTAAGCGGGATCGACTTCGACCGGTTCGGCAGCATGTACCTGTCGGATCTGACGGCGGGGAAAATCTGGCAGGTGTTCCCCGACCGGTCCATGCGGGTCATCGCCGAGTTCCTGATCTCGCCCGCCGCCGTCAAAATCGACCGGCGCAATCACAGGATTCTGGTCCCCTATCTCTACGCCGACGGCGCCGAGATGAACGGGTTGGAACACCCGGCCAACACCGGCGCGCGCGCGAAACGCAAGCGGACGCTGTCCGATTACATGCCGGGCGGGTTCCCGCAAGAGGCGCCGCCGTGAGCGACTGCGTGTATTGCCGGGACCGAAAAGGCAAACGCCCGTGCCCGGCGTTGAGCGGCCCCCTGTGCGGGCCGTGCTGCGGCACGCACCGCATGGTCCGCATCCCCTGCCATACCGATTGCGTCTATCTGGACGACAACGTGGCGTATCAGCAACAACGCATCGGGGAACAGTTTGAACAGCAACGGCGGGCCTTCTACGCGGACCTGATCGAACACCGGGGAGCGAAAGCCGCGGAGGTGTGGTATTTTCTGGAGGCCGTCACGTTTAAACATTTCCACGCGCGGAAGGACGCGCAGGACGGCGAGGTCATTGCGGCCATTCAGACGCTGCGCCGCTCCTTCAGCCCCATCCACGTCCCGGAGGGCATGGCCCCTCCCTTCGCCGAATCGCTCACGAAGGAATGCCGGGCGTTTATGCAAGGCGAAAAAGCCGATGCCCAACTCGTGAACGCGGTGCTGGATCGAGGGCTGGCGTTTCTGACGGAGTTTTCCGGCGGCGGCCTGCGGTCCAACCGTTTTCTCAACGGGCTGGTCGGCTTTCTGAAACACCGGCATCCCGACGTGGCCGAACAACTGACGACACTCGGCGAGACGGGCGGACGCATTCTCCTCCCCGGCGGCGCCGCGCCTCCGCACCGACCCGCCCCCTTTCGCGCCCCGTAGCAGGCGCGCCATCCCCGCTGCCGCCGCTGCCGTTCCCACCGCCGCCGCCGTTCCCACCACCGCCGCCGTTCCCACCGCCGCCCTCCCTCCGTCATTCCCTCTTTCCGTCATTCCCGACGTTAGTAGTCGGGAATCCATCTTTCTGTTGTCCTTTCTGTTGTCCTTCCCCTTGGTCAGGACAAAGCAAAAGAAGGGAATGGCAGAAAGAGACGTCGGATATGACGGCGGGAGCGCGTGTCTTGTTCGCCCCATTCACCCGCCGCGCCCGGCGTGACGGCGCGGCCTATTGCACGCCGACGGTGATTTCAATGCGTTCGAGGGGATTGTCTTTGCGGTCGCGCGGCTGCCGCACGATGGTGTTCGCCACCTCCATGCCGCTCACCACTTCGCCGAACACCGTGTATTGCCCGTCCAGAGTCGGCGCCTTGCCCACCATGATGAAAAACTGCGAGCCGGCGCTGTCGGGGTCGGCCGTGCGCGCCGCGGACACAATGCCCGGCTCATGCCGAATCTTGCTGAACTCGGCCGGCAGCGTGTACCCCGGCCCGCCCGTGCCGTAGGCCGCCCGGTTGCTGGGGTCTTTGGTGTTGGGGTCGCCGCCCTGGATCATAAAGCCGGGGATGACCCGGTGAAAAATGGTGCCGTTGTAAAATCCCTTTTGGGCCAGCGCGAGAAAACTTTCGACATGTTTGGGCGCCAGTTTCGGGAACAGGACCAGTTCCATGTCGCCAAATTTGGTTTTGATCATCACGCGAGGCGCCTTCTCCTCCGCCACGGGAATCGCCCGCGCCGCGCCGGCCCGCGCATCGACCGAAACGCCGGCCGAGACGTCGGCCGACACGCCCGCCAACCCGGCCAGCGCCACGCCCCACACCGCCACGAGTGTTCCCATTGTTCGCACGGTCTGCCGTCCTGTCATGATCGATCCTCCAAGGGTTGCATCCTCATTCTACCACGCCGCGCGCCTCCGCGGACGTCAGACGGGCCAACGCCTGTTTCGCGGCGCGCTGCTCGGCCATTTTTCTGGTGCCCCCCCGCCCGTCGCCGTACACGGTCCGCGCAATCTCAACGGTCACGGCAAACGTCTTGCGATGGTCAGGCCCCGATTCCTCCGTCACGGCATACACCGGCAACGCGCGCAGGCGTTGTTGCGCCCATTCCTGCAATTGACTTTTGTAATCCCGCCGGAACACCTCTGGTGTCGCCCGCCGCGCGGTTCGCAACCGGGGCGCCAGCGCTTTCAGCACAAACGCGCGGGCCGCGGCCAACTCCCCGTCCAGATAAATCGCCGCGATCACGGCCTCCAGGGCATCGGCCAGCAGGGAGGTTTTGTCCCGTCCCCCGGTGCGCTCTTCGCCCCGGCCCACTCGAAGCAGCGGGCCGAGGCCCACCCGGCGGGCGGTGTCCGCCAACTCGTCGCGCCCCACCAGCCGGGCGCGCATCTGCGACAAGGCGCCTTCCGCCGACGCCGGAAAGGCGTCCGCCAGATACTCGCTCACCAGAAGCCCCAGGACGGCGTCGCCGACAAACTCCAGGCGCTCATTGTCTCCGGCGTGACCGGACGACGGCCCCTGCCGGTGCGAACGATGCGTCAGGGCTTCTTCCAGCAACGCGGGGTTGTGAAACTGATAACCCAGCGCCCGCTGCGCGTCACGGATGACTTGCCTGTTCCGGGTTTCGGTCTGCCGGCGGCGCGGCGCGCGGCCCTCCTCGTTCGTCACCATGAGGCCCGCCGTGCGTCGAACGCCGCCGGCGCGTGCCCGGAGGAACGCGGCCCCCGCCCGTCACGCCGGCGCGGCCTGAAACACCAGGCAGGCATTCACACCGCCAAAGCCGAACGCATTGGACACCGCCGCCGTGATGCGCGACGGGCGGGCGTGTCCGGGAATATAATCCAGATCGCAGTCGGGGTCGGGATGGTCCAGATTGATCGTGGGCGGCAGGACGCCGTGGAACAGCGCCAGCGTGGTCACCACGGCCTCCACCCCGCCGGCGCCCCCCAGCAGATGGCCGGTCATGGATTTGGTGGAACTCACGGGCAGGCGGCGGGCGTGATCCCCGAACACGGTTTTGATGGCGCGCGTTTCAATGGCGTCAGCCATGGTCGACGTCGCATGAGCGTTGACATACCCGATGCTCTCACGCGGCACCCCGGCGTCGCCGATCGCCCCTTCCAGGCACGCCACCGCCCCGGCCCCATCCTCCGGCGGCGCCGTGATATGAAAGGCGTCGCTGGTCATGGCATAGCCGGCCAGTTCGCCGTAGATTCTGACCCCGCGCCGCCGCGCGTGCTCCAACTCCTCCAGCACCACCACCCCCGCGCCTTCACCGATGACAAAGCCGTCGCGCTCGCGATCAAACGGACGGCTCGCCGCCGCCGGGTCGTCGTTCCGCCCCGACAACGCCTTCGCCGCGCCAAAGCCGGCCAGCGCCAGCGGACAAATCGTCGACTCCGTGCCCCCCGCCAGCATCACGTCCGCCTCCCCGCGCTGAATAATCCGCAACGCATCGCCAATACAATGATTCCCCGTCGCGCAGGCCGTCACCGCGCATGAATTCGGCCCCTTCGCGCCAAACCGTATCGCCACCTGCCCCGACGCCAGATTCACAATCACCATCGGAATAAAGAACGGACTCACCCGTCCCGGCCCCTTCGTCTGCAGCACCCGATGATATTGCTCAATCCCCGGCAGCCCGCCGATACCGGCGCCGATGTACACCCCGACCCGCTCGGCGTTGTCGGGCGTGACGGCCACCCCCGCGTCATCCACCGCCTCCTGGCTGGCCGCCACGGCGTACTGGATGAACGTGTCCATTTTTTTGATGTCTTTTTTGTCGATGTACCGGGCGGGATCAAACCCCCGCACCTCGCCCGCAATCCGGCTGGGATACCCGGCGGCGTCGAATTTCGTAATCGGCCCGATGCCCGACGCCCCGGCCAGCAACGCCCGCCACGTCGCCTCGACCCCGATACCCACCGGCGTCACCGCGCCCAGGCCGGTGATAACCACGCGCCGCCGGGAATGCTCATTCATGCCAACCGCGCCCGCACACCGTCACCGTCGGAGTCGTTGCCGTCTCCGTTACCTTCGAAGCATTTGCGCCCCGCCGTCATTCCCTCTCTTCTTTCCGTCATTCCTTCCTTCTGTCATTCCCGACGTTAGTAGTCGGGAATCCATCCTTCTGTTTCCCTTGTCCCAACCAAGGAAGAACAACAACAAGATGGATTCCCGACTAAAGATGTCGGGAATGACGGAGGGGGAAGGGGACAAACGCCGTCATCTCCGCGCCTCCCTCTTGCCGTCATTCCCGACGTTAGTAGTCGGGAATCCATCCCAGTCCGTCATTCCCGCAAAAGCGGGAATCCCGTCAGGTCTTTTCCTTGATATACTCAATCGCCTGCGACACCTTCTGAATCTTCTCCGCGTCCTCATCGGGAATCTCGATATCAAACGCCTCCTCCAACATCATCACCAACTCCACTGTGTCCAGCGAGTCGGCGCCCAGGTCATCGACAAACGACGCGTCAGGCACCACGTCGTCCTCTTCCACCCCCAACTGCTCCGCAATAATCTTTTTGATCCGCTCTTCAACAGCCATCGCCCTGCCTCCCTCCCGTGCAAGAAGCCCGCGCCGCCGTTCGGACGCCGCGTTACGCCATATACATCCCGCCGTTCACATGCAGCACCTGCCCCGTGATATACCCCGCCGCGTCCGACGCCAGAAACCGCACCGCCGCCGCCACGTCGGCGGGTTGGCCGAACCGGCCCAGCGGAATCTGCTTGGCCAGCGCGTCTTTGGCATCCTGCCCCAGGGCCTGCGTCATCGCCGTGTCGATAAACCCCGGCGCCACCGCGTTCACGGTCACCTGCCGGCTCGCGTATTCCCGCGCGACGGATTTGGTCAACCCGACGACCGCCGCCTTGGACGCCGCATAGTTCGCCTGCCCCGCGTTCCCGATGGCCCCCACGACGGACGCCATATTGATAATGCGGCCCTGCCGCTGTTTGGACATCGGCCCCAGCGCCGCCTTGGTGCAATAAAACGTGCCCGTGAGATTGACCCGAAGCACGGCGTCCCATTCCTCTTCTTTCATGCGCAGAATCAACCCGTCGCGCGTAATCCCCGCGTTGTTGACGAGGACGTCCACGCGCCCCCACGCCCCCATCACCCGGTCCACCATCGCCTTGACATCATCCCACCGCCCCACGTCCGCCGCCACCGCCATTCCTTCACGCCCGTGCCCGGCCACCAGCCGCACCGTCTCCCCGCACCGGTCGGCGTCAACGTCCACCACGGCCACGTCGGCGCCCGCCGCCGCCAGACAGTCCGCAATAGCCTGCCCGATGCCCCGGGCCGCGCCGGTCACGACGACTTTTTTTCCTTCCAGCACGTCTCCTCGCTTGGGTGATATGGGGACTTGCTCTTACCCGCAATGACGCACGTTCGTCAAGGTTTTTCCCAGCGACGCCGGATCGTGAACGTTCCACACCGCCGCCTCCGGCAGAATCCGCCGGGCGAGTCCCGCCAGCACCGTGCCCGGCCCGATTTCAATAAACGTCCGCACGCCCATCGCCCACATCTCGCGCATGGTCTGTTCCCACAACACCGGCGACGGCAACTGCCGAATCAGCGCGCGGCGCACGTCCTCCGCCCGCACCCACGGCCGCGCGTCCACGTTCGTCACCAGCGGGACGGTCAACTCGGCAATCGGCGCCGCCTCCAGATGCGGCGCAAACCGCTCGGCGGCGGGCCGCATCAGGGACGAATGCACCGGCACGCTGACGGGCAGCGGCACCGCCCGCCGGCAGCCGCGTGTTTTGGCGAGGGCAATGGCGCGTTCCACGGCGGCGGTTTCCCCCGCGATCACCACCTGGCCCGGCGCGTTGAAATTCACCGCCGCCACGACGCCTGCGTCCTGCGCCGCGCGGCACACGTCTTCGACCACGTCGCCGGACAGCCCGAGGAGCGCCGCCACGCGCCCGCTCCCCGCCGGCACCGCCTCCGCCATGTACGCGGCGCGCGTCCGCACCAACGCCACCGCGTCGGCAAACGACAGTCCGCCGGCGGCCACCAGCGCCGAATATTCCCCCAGACTGTGCCCGGCCACCGCCGCCGGCGTGACGGCATCCCCCAGCGCCCGCCATGCCGCCAGACTCGTGACCAGCAACGCCGGCTGCGTGTATTCCGTTTGATTCAGTCGATCCGCCGGGCCGTCGCAACACAGGGCCGACAGGTCATACCCCAGAATCGCGCCGGCCTCGTCAAACAGCGTCATCAGGTCGGGGCGCCCATGCCACGCCCGTCCCATCCCCACCGCCTGCGAGCCTTGACCGGGAAACAGAAACGCAATGTCGTCAGCCATGGCCCTTGCCGCCTCTTACCGCCATTCCCGCCGTCCCTCTTGCCGTCATTCCCTCTTTCCGTCATTCCCCCGGTCACCGACACCACGCCGCCGATGTTCGTGTCCGCCTCTTGCCGCCATTCCCTCTTGCTGTCATCCCCGCCGCCGCCGCGCGCATCAGTCAACGACAAACTCCCCGCCGTCGACGGCCAGCACGTTGCCGGTCAGCCACTGCGCCTTCGGATGACTCAACAAGCCGATGACCTCGGCCACGTCCTTCGGCGTCGTCAGCCGGCCCGACGGATTCTTCCGTTGCGCCAGGGTGATCATGTCGGCGGCCCCCGGGATTTTCCGCAGCGCGGGCGTGTCGGTAACCCCGGCCATGATCGAGTTGGCCGTCACCCCCAGCGGCGCCAGTTCCAGCGTGAGTTGTCGAACGTGCGATTCCAGCGCCGCCTTCGCCGCCGACACCGCGCCGTAGGTCGCCCACACCCGCGCGCCGCCGGCGCTGGTCATCGCAAAAATCCGGCCGCCGCGCCCCATCAATTTCCCGGCCACCAACGCCTGCACCCAATAGACCAAACTGTTCGCCATGACGTCGAGCGTCATCTCCACCTGCGACTGACTCACGGCGTCGCCGGGCGTGCCGGCTCCGGACGTTTTTAATCCGGGGTCGGTGATAAACCGCTTCAACGTGCCGAAGGCCAGGGAATGCAGCAACACGCGAACGGGTCGCCGGTCTCCCGACGCGCCGCACGTTGTTCGAATTTCATCGATCACCTCACGCCGCTTTTCCGCGTCGGCCGCGTTCACGTTGAAAAACACCGCCTCGCGCCCCAACGCGCGAATGTCCCCCTGAATGCGTTCCGCGTTGGGCAACGTGGATTTGCGGTCGAGATGCACCCCCGCAATGTTCATCCCCAGCCCCGCCAGTTCCAGCGCCACCGCCTCGCCAAAACCGCTCGACGCGCCCAGGATTAACGCCCATTCCCCTTCCAGCGGTCGCTCATCCGTTGCCATGTGTTATCCTTTCCGCACCGGACGCCCGCTCAAAGACGCCGCCGCCAACACCCGCGCCAAACCGGCGCGCCGTCTCACCCGTGCCCGCCGCCGCCGTCATTCCCACCTTTCCAGTCCGTCATTCCCACTTTCCCAGTCCGTCATTCCCGCCTTCCTCTCCTTTCGTCATTCCCGACGTTAGTAGTCGGGAATCCATCCTTCTTTTTCCTTTGTCCGAACCAAGGGAAAACAACAACGGAAAGATGGATTCCCGACTCAAGATGCCTGCCCCCGACGTTTCCATTCGGGGGTCGGGAATGACGGACGGACGGAAGGATGCCTGCCACGACGTGCATGATGGTCTCGGCATCCGCGCGGGAATGTCGGGAAGGACGGACGGGAGGATGCCTGCCACCGCCGCCGCCGCCGCTACCACCGCATCACCCCCGACGCCCAGGTCAGTCCCGCGCCGAAGGCCGCCATGACCACCACCTGCCCCGGCTGAACGGCGCCGCCGCGCACGGCTTCGTCCAGCGCCAGCGGGATCGACGCGGCGGAGGTGTTGCCGAATCGATCCACGTTGATCACCACCCGCTCCGGCGGCAATCCCAGCCGCTGTCCCACCGCGCGCAGAATGCGGATGTTGGCCTGATGCGGCACCAGCCAGTCGATGTCGGCAATCTCCAGCCCCTGCGCCGCGACCGCTTCCCGGACGGCCTCTTCCATGGTCTTGACGGCAATCTTGAACGTTTCGTTGCCGCGCATTTTGACGCAGTGCAGCCGCTCGGCCACCACGCGCTCCGACGGCGGGTCGCTGGAGCCGCCGCCCGGCACTTGAATAAAATCCGAGAGTTTCCCGTCCGCGTGCAAATGCAGCGACAGGATGCCACGCTCGGCGTTGCTGCCGCCGTGACCGCCGCCGCTACCACCGTCGCCACCGCTACCACCACCGCTGCTGCTGCTACCGCCGTCGCCGTCACCACCGCTGCTACCACTGCCGTCGTCACCACCGCCGTCGTCACCGTTGCCGCCGCCGTTGCCGTCACCGCTACCACTACCACCACCACCGCCGCCGTCATCACCGCCCCCGCCGCCGCCATCTTCCGCCGGCCCGACCACCACCGCGCCGGCGCCGTCGCCGAACAGGACGCAGGTGTTTCGATCCGTCCAATCCGTCACCGCCGACATCACTTCCGACCCGATCACCAGCACGTAGCGGGCCCCCGTCCGCACAAACGCATCCGCCACGGACAGCGCGTAGACAAACCCGCAACAGGCCGCGGCAATATCACAGGCCGCCGCCCGCCCCGCTCCCAGTCGATCCTGAATGACGGACGCCGTCGATGGCAGCGGCGAATCCCCCGTGCAGGTCGCCACCAGAATCAGATCGAGGGCCGACGCCGGCACCTTCGCGGCGGCCAGCGCCTGCCGCGCCGCCGGCACGCCCAGGTCAGAACAGGCTTCGCCGGGAGCCGCCAGCCGCCGTTCACGAATGCCCGTCCGCTCCACAATCCAGGCATCGGACGTCGCCACCATTTTTTCGAGGTCGGCGTTGGTCAGCACCCGCGTCGGCACATAGGAACCCGTCCCCAGAATCCGACTTCTCATTCACAGGCCACGCGCGGCGCCGTCGTCGTCACGGGCGGGGTCAGGCTGTCGGCCACGTCACGCTGAATCAGATCAATCAGCCGGCCGCCGGCCAGCGCTTGCGCCCGCCCGATCGCGTTTTTAATGGCCTTCGCCGACGACCGGCCATGACAAATCATGCAGATGCCGTTCACCCCCAGCAGCGGGGCGCCGCCGAATTCGGCGTAATCCGTCCGCCGCTTCAACCGCATCAGCGGCCCGGCCAGCCACACCAGCGACAGCCGCCCCAGGGGGGACCGCATCACCTCGCCCATCAGGATTTTTTTCATCGCCTCCGCCAGCCCTTCGGAGATTTTCAGCGCCACGTTGCCCAGAAACCCGTCGCACACAATCACGTCAGCCGTGCCGCCGTACACGTCCCGGCCTTCCACGTTCCCGATAAAATTGAGGGCGCTGTCCTTGATCAGGTGAAAGGCTTCCTTGGTGACTTCGTTGCCCTTGGTGGCTTCCTCGCCGATGCTCAACAGCCCCACGCGCGGACTCGGCACGTTCAGCAGATGCCGCGCATACTCATGGCCCATCATGGCGAACTGATACAGTTGCCGGGCGGAACAATCCACCGTCGCCCCGACGTCCAGCAGAATGGCCGTCCCCCGCAACGTCGGCAGCGTCGCCGCAATCGCCGGCCGCTCCACTCCCTTAATCGCGCCGAGCAAAAAAAAGGCCGAGACCATGGCCGCCCCCGTGTTGCCGGCGCTGACCACCGCCCGGGCCTCGCCGGTTTTGACCAGCGTGGTGGCGATCCAAATGGACGAGTTGCGTTTTTTTCTGGCGACGCGCGACGGCGACTCGTGCATGCCCATGGTGTCGGCGGCGTGATGGATCGACACCCGCGGGTCCGCGCACCCCACCCGCGCCAATTCCCCCCGCAGGAGGTCTTCCCGCCCCACGAGGATCACCTCGACATCAAACTCTTTGATGGCCTCAATCGCCCCGCCGACCGCGGGGGCCACGCCGTGATCCCCGCCCATGACATCGACAGCGATTTTCATGCAGCCAGCGAAACTCCCGTGAGGAGGACGGAGGATGGGACGGGGTCAGCCCCGGTCAATGGCGATGATCGCCGCCCGCTTGTAGTAGCCGCACGACAGGCACGTCCGGTGAGGCAACATGCGTTCGTGACAGTGCGGGCACAGGGAAAAACTCGGCACGTGAAGTTTTTGATGGGTGCGGCGTTTATCCCGCCGGGACTTGGAATGTCGATGTTTGGGATTCGGCATGGAACACGCTCCTCACAGGACACATCCGACAACGCACGGCACACGGCGGCGGGCCGTACCCGGCGTCAGGACACCGGCGGCTTCCGCGAGAGTACGCGCACGTCCCGCAACACCGCAAAGGGCGACGCGACTTTGACTTCTTCGCACGCGCAGGCCGCCGTGTTCAGATTTTGCCCGCACACCTGGCACAGCCCCCGGCAGTCCTCCGAACAGAGCGGCTGCATGGGCGCGGACAAAATGACGTGTTCCCGCAACGCATCGTGCAAATCAACCCGGGCCGTGACCATGGGATACACATCGTCCGCCTCATCGCCGTCGCCGGCGTCCCCGGCCCCGCGCCGCTCCGGGTCCTGATACACCGCCCGAAACAGAATATCCGCGGGCCTGTCAAACAATTCCAGGCAACGCACGCATTCGTGAATCAACACGCCGTGCAGTTCGCCGTCCACCCGGCAGTCCGTTTCGCCGGCGTAGACATAGGCCGTCAACGCAAGGACGTCCTTGATCCCGGGGTCCTTCTCCGCCAACCGCAGGTCCTCCCGGCTGACGGCGCAGGCCACGCGCAGACCTTCCGGGGGAACGTCGCGCAGGCTGACCGTCAGCACGGCCGCCGTCCCTCACCCCGGCGGCGCCGGCGACCGGCGACGGACGCGCCCCGCACATTGACAGCACCGGCCGGGGAAACCACGGGCTTCCCTCCCACGGCATCTACCGTTCTTCGGCAAACGACAACAGGGCGATACTGCGGGCGCGCTTGATGGCGATGGTGAGTTTCCGCTGGTGCCTCATGCAGTTTCCCGAAATCCGTCTCGGAATGATGCGCCCCCGTTCCGTCAGAAAGTTCCGCAAGACGTTCACGTCCTTGAAATCAATCGGCGCCGGGTCATGACAAAACCGGCACACCCGGCGTCGTTGAAACAGTCGACCTCGTTCCACGTCGTGTCTCCTCGGACGTTACGCGCCTTCCGGCGGTTCCTCGTAGGCAGGTTCGACCGGGGCTTCGTCCGTACCCCCACCATGTTCAGGCGCCGCGGCTGGTCCTTGTTTTTTGGGAAGGAACGTCACGTATTGCGCCACCACTTCATGCTTGCTGCGGCGTTGTCCTTCCTGATTTTCCCACTGCCGAAACTGCAACCGCCCTTCAACAATGGCACCCCGACCTTTGCTCAAATACTGGGCGCAATGTTCGGCCTGTTTGTCAAACACCGTGATATCCACAAAACACACTTCCTCTTTCTGTTCTTCTCCCTGACGAAACCGGCGACTCACCGCCAAACCGAAACTGGCCACCGGCAGGCCGCTGGGCGTGTAGCGCAGTTCGGGGTCGCGCGTCAGATTCCCCATCAGGATGACTTTATTAAACGCCACCATCGGCGGATTACCCCGTCCCGGCAGGCGCGGCGGCGGGTGCACCGACGGGTGCGGTGCCGGCGGCGGCGGTGGGTGCGCCGACGGGCGCGGTGCCGGCGGCGGCAACAGCGGCGGCGCCTTTCCCCTCGGCATCCACGGCCGGCGGCGCCTTGTCCGCTTTCACGGTCAGAAATTTCAGGACCGAATCTTCCAGCCGGTACAACCGTTCAAGTTCGCTCACCACCCGCCCCTGTGCCGACTCAAACCGGAGAAACACGAACGTGCCTCTCCGGTCATGCTGCATTTCATAGGCCAGTTTTTTCTTGCCCCAGTTCTCGGCGGTCAGCACCACGGCCCCGTGCTGCTCGATGATGGCCTTCGCCTTGTCGAGGACCGACGAGACGGCCTCATCGCTCAACGACGCCCGAAGAATAAACATGGATTCATAGACGGTCATGGAGTCTCCCCGTTGTCCGTGCGACGCGCCGCACCCCCTTTGTCGACGGGGGCCGTCGTGGCGAAGGCGCGACGCTACCACAGGGGAAAATCCACTGTCAAACAGCGCGAAGGTGCGGTCGGCGTGTCGCGAAGGCGCGGTCGGCGTATCACGAAGGCGCGCCGCGTCCGTCGTCAACGCTCGCACTCACGCCGGCGCGCGGCGATGATAGCGATTCATCGCTTCCCGCGCGCCGTCCCGTATCACACATTCCAGGATTTCAACGGCCCGGAGCATCGCGGGTTCAAGACAGTCCCGTTCCGCCCGCGTGAACGGCGCCAGCACAAACTCGGCCGGGTCCGCGTCCGCCGGCGGGCGGCCGATGCCGATTTTCACACGCACAAACGCCTCGGTGCCCAGGGCCGCGCAGACCGACTGCACACCGCGATGCCCCCCGGCGCCGCCGCCGGATTTGACGCGAAGATGCCCGACGGGCAGGTCCAGGTCGTCGTGCACCACGATCACGTCACAACTCCGAACGCCGTGCGTCTCGCGCAACGCCTCCACGACTCTGCCGGACACATTCATCAGCGCGTCGGGAAGCGCGAGCGCAATCGAATGACCGTGCAGTCGGCCGGTACCCTGGCGCGCCGGCCCCCGCGACGCGAGCGGAACGCGCCACTGCAACGCGGCGCGAGAGACGACTTCCCGTCCGATGTTATGACGAGTCGCGGCATAGGCGCCGCCGGGATTGCCGAGTCCGACAAGCAGCGTTATTTTTTGGACCCGCCGGGTTTGGACCCGCCGGGTTCGGCGGCGGGCGTGGTGTCCGGAGTGGCCGCCGGGGCCGCCGCGGCGGGGGCGGGGGCGCCTTCCGTGGTCAGCATGGCGGACAGTTTCTCTTCGGAAATCTGCGCGGTCACGTTGACGACCATCCCCCCGGGGTCGTCAAGGATTTTGAGGCCCTCGCCGACGGCGAGGTCGCGCACGTGAATCCCCTGATTCATGGCCAGCGCCGACACGTCCACCTCAAGGTGTTCGGGAATGGCGCGGGGCAGACATTCCACATGGATTTCGCGCATGGGTTGATGCAGCACCCCCTTGTCGCGTTTCACGCCAATCGGCACGCCGCCCGTGACGTGGATGGGCACCGTCACGCGCACCACCTTGTCCAGGGACACTTCCAGCAAATCGACGTGCAACATCGCATCGTCCACCGGGTCCCGCTGCACGTCCTGAATCACGACCATGCGTTGCTGGGCCTCTTCGCCGTCCCGAATGGTCAGGTCGATCAGCCCCGTCCCGCCCGCCTGGGCGACCAGAATTTTATGCACCGCCTTGGGGTCCAGTTGGATCGACCGGGACTGCCCCCGGCCGTACACCACCGCAGGCACCTGCCCCGCCCGCCGGATGCGCCGGCCCGCCCCTTTCCCCGATTGAGTTCTGACCGTGGCTTCGGCAACAAACTGCATCACAGACCCCCATGGACGGCTTGCGGCGTGTTCGTCTCACGGCCCGTCCCGCCTTCCGACGCGCCGTCCGCCTTCACGCACCCGGCCCTCATTGTACCGGGTTCCGCCCCGAATAAAAAGGGGGCGGCGTATGAAACAACGAGGTGACGGATTGTTCTTCGTGAATCCGCTTGATGGCCTCGCCCAGCAACGGGGCCACGGACAGGATGCGGAGTTTGGAGCACCGCCGGTCCTTGTCCCCGATGGGCACCGAGTTCGTGGCCACCACCTCCGTCAGACAGGATTGCTGAATCCGCTCAATCGCCGGCCCCGACAGCACCGGATGGGTGCACAGGGCCGACGCCGCGGACGCGCCGTTGTCCAGACAGGCCCTGGCGGTTTCCGCAATAGTCCCCGCCGTGTCGATCATGTCATCGAGCAGCAACACATGGCCGCCCTTCACGGTCCCGATAATGTTCATCACTTCGGCCTGATTCGGGCCTTCCCGGCGTTTGTCCACAATCGCCAGCGTCGCCTCCAGCCGTTTGGCAAACGCCCGCGCGCGCTCCACGCCGCCCGCGTCCGGCGAGACCACAACCAAATCCCGCATCCGGCTTTTGTTGACGTATTCAAACAGCACCGGAGCGGCGTAGAGATGATCGACCGGGATGTTAAAAAACCCCTGAATCGGCTGCGCGTGCAAATCCAGCGTCAACACCCGGTGCGCCCCGGCCATGGTAATCAGGTCCGCCATCAACTTGGCGCTGATGGGGACGCGCGGCTGGTCTTTGCGGTCCTGCCGCGCATAGCCGAAATACGGAATCACGGCGGTGATGCGGTAGCCGGACGACCGTTTCAACGCATCCAGCATCAGCAACAACTCCATGATGGAGGTGTTGACGGGATGCCCGCAGGACTGCATCACAAACACGTCCCGCCCCCGCACGTTTTCCTCGATTTTGACCCGGATTTCGCCGTCGCTGAAGGTCGAGACCGTGGCCTTGGACAACGGCACGCCCAGATAGGCGCTCACGTCCTCCGCCAACGCGGGGTTGGCGGTCCCGGTGAACAACTTCAATTCGCCCGACATGCGCGATATTCCCGTGGATGCGGCGTTCAAAAAACGGGGAAGGAGACGGAAACACTATGTAGGTCATTCAGGCGGGGTTGTCAACTTCCCCCGCCGGCGCCATTCCCGCCCCCGCCCTCTGCCATGCCCACTTCCTTCCCCCGCCGCCATTCCCGCCCTTCCCCTCCGTCATTCCCGACATCTTTAGTCGGGAATCCATCTTTCAGTGATTGTTCCTGCCGTATTACAGACAGGCAATGCAACTGAAGGATGGGAAACAGAAGGATGGATTCCCGACTACTAACGTCGGGAATGACGGACGAAGGACAGAATGAAGGACGGAATGAATGAGCGGAATAAAGGACGGACTAAGGACGGAATGGAGGACAGACTAAAGACGGACTAAGGACAGCGGGAGCGCACGCGGGCGTTGCTGCCTGCCGCCGCCTGCCGCTGTCTGTCACCGCCTGCCACCACCGCCGCCCCTACCAGGTCACATCCACCTTCAGTTGAATACCGTAGTCGGTGGCGGTGGTGACTTGTTCGGTGCGGGTGCCTTCGAGGCTCATGGTCATGGCGTCGGCCAGGGTCAGGCGTCCGCCGAGGTGGTAGGCGGGGGCGGCGCCCATGGTCAGGCCGCCGTAGGGGGTGAGTTGGCCTTGGCCGGCCGTCGTTGGCAGGCCGTAGGCCAGCGTCATCGCCATGGTGGTGCGCAGGCGCGCGCGACGTGCAGCGGTCGGGCCGGCGGCAGTCGCACCGACGGCGCCGCCACCGGCGGCACCTGCGCCAACGCCACCGCCGCCGCGCAGGCCAACGCCCTGTTGCTGATTCCACAGCCGGGCCAGGCCGCCCTGACGCG
>JAHRAQ010000018.1 GCA_020027205.1 Nitrospirales bacterium
GCGGCGCATTTAGCAACGGCGTCCGGGACGGGCGCATCTGCGCGTGGAGGCAGCCGCGATAGCGGGCCGATGAAACGCGAAACGGTACAGGGCTTCGCACTTGTGCGAAGTCAAGTAAATAGGTCCCTTCTGTTTCCTTGTCCTAATCCAGAGAAAAATAACAGAAAGATGGATTCCCGACAAAAGACGTCGGGAATGACGGAAGGGGAACCGCCTTCGGATGGATTCCGCGCACACACGATTCCCCTGCCGTTGGACATCGTCGACGCGGAATGCCTGCCCCCGACATTTTTAATCGGGGGACGGACAGAAGAGGCTGGCAACCCCGTGACAGACGCGGGCCTTCACCCTCACGCCTCTTTGGGTTTGTACCCCATTCGATCCAGCACTTTGGTGATCCGTTTTTTCAGCGGGCCGTCGGCTTCGGCCAGGGCCGTGGCCAAAGGCTCCACGGCGGGCTTGCCGATTTTCCGAAGGATCTCGGTGGCGGACTGGCGCAACTCATCTTCCTCCGACACCAGGAGCGGAATGACTTTGGGCACGGAGGGCGCGGCGATTTTAATCAGGGCTTCATACGCGCGATGACGCACGTCGCCCACCTCGTCTTCGAGACAGGTCACCAGGTCGTCCACCGCCTCGGCGGCGCGAAGTTCGCCCAGCACCTCCACGGCGTATTTGCGATTGAGCCAGTGCGAATCTTTTAAATCCAGCAACGCGGCGTCGCTTTTCACGACGTTCGGATCTTTCGCGCGAATGCGAAACTCCTTGACCACCCGCTTGCCGTCTTCCTCGACAATGCGCAGCGTCGCCCCGTCGCCCGGTTTCAGTTTCTGCAACGCCTCGCAGGCGTCTTCGGCCACGTCCAGCATCACGGTTTTCCCGTCATACGCCAGCAACTCGACTTCCAGTTGCCGGGCCTCCGGGTTGACGGCGATGACGTTTTCGGTGACCAGATTAAAGCCGTCCTTCCTGGCGCTTTTGGGCGTGATGTTCACCAGGGGCGCGGGCGTGGGAGCGGGCGTGGGCGTGGGATCTGCCATGACTCGTTCTCCTCCTTCTCATGTCGACAGGGCGCGCGGCCGCCGTCGCGCTGTATCGCGCCGTCGGCGGCGTCAATTAAGTTCCGGGCGTCCAGCCCAGACTCGCCAGCGTGCCTTCGGCGGTGTCGCGCACCATTTCGTTTTCATCTTCCAATAACGGGACCAGCGGCGGGATGGCGCGGCGGTCGCCCAGACGGGCCAGGGCTTCGGCGGCGTTGCGGCGCACGAGCCAGTCTTCGTCGGTCAACGCCTCCGTCAACGGGGCGAACGCCCTGGCGTCGCCGATTTTTCCGAGGGCCTCGGCGGCGTGACGACGAACCATCCAGTTGGGGCCTTTGAGGCCGTCGATCAGGGCGTCCGTGGCTCGACCGTCGCCGATTTTTTTCAACACGCGCGCGGCGTCTTCGCGTAGCATGGCGTCGGTCAAACACTCCACGAGGGCGGGCACGGCGGCGGAGTCGCCGATCCGTTCCAGCGCCCAGACTGCGGCGGTGCGCACGCCGCCGTCTTTGTCGCGCAACGCGCGCACGAGGGGCGCGACGGCGTCGGCATGTTTGAGTTTCCCCAGCGCGGAGGCCGCCTGCTCGCGCACGGCCCATTCGTCGTCGTCCAACGCCTCGATCAGGGGAGCCAGCGCACCTTCCCCGATGCTCACCACGGCGGTGACGGCGGCTTCCCGAATCACCAGATCATCGTCCGCAAACATCCCGATCAAGCCGGGAATCGCCGCTTCGCCCATCTGCCCCAGTCCGGCGGCGGCGTGATCGCGCAAGCCTTCGTTGTCGTCGCGCAAGGCGGACAGCAGTTGTTCCAGACGGCGCGGGTCAGCCATGCGCGTGCTCCTTGTCCGCCCATTGCGTTTCATCCATCTGCGCGGCGGCGGCTTCCAGTTTGTCGATGATGAGGCCGGAGTTGTACGAGACCAGTCCGTCGCGGTCGCCCTTCATTTTCTTGAACAGGTCGGCGTGGGGCCGCAGGGCTTCGATGTCTTTGATTTTTTCCAGGGCTTCCACCGCCAACACCCGTAACGGTTTGATGGGGATCATGTCAATGAACAGCGGCACGGGCCGGGCGTCGCCGATGAGACCGAGGCCCTTGGTGGCCAGTTCCTTGACGCCGGTGTCCTTGTCCCGTTTCAGCCGCTCGATTAACGGCTCCACCGCGCGCACGTCGCCGATTTTGCCCAGCACGTCGGCGGCGGCTTCGCGCACGACCCAGTCGTCGTCTTCGAGGTACTCGATGAGAATCTCAACGGCGGGGCGGC
Source organism: Nitrospirales bacterium (assembly GCA_020027205.1). GTDB lineage: Bacteria > Nitrospirota > Nitrospiria > Nitrospirales > UBA8639 > Bin75. Next base: position 2,305 of record JAHRAQ010000018.1, read on the forward strand.
CGATGGGATGCAGTTTCTGGACGGCCTCCTGACGCGCGCCTTCGCGGAGTTCGGATTCTTCCACGTCGCGCAGTTCATCCATAATCTCGTCGATGCGCTCCCGAACGGCGCGGAGTTTTTGCAACGTGCCGATGGCGAGGTCGCGCAACGCGGGGTCGGTCATGGCGTCCACCAAGGCGTCGGCGGCGCGGGGGTCGAGCAGGTGGTCGAGGATGCCGGCGGCCTGCACGCGCGCGGCGGCGTCCGTGGCTTTGAGCCGGGCGGTGAGCGGGCCGATGGCGGTGGGGATGACGCCCAGCAGCCGGGTCACGGTGTCCCGCAGACGGTCCTCCTTCAACAATTCGACCAGCGCGGCGGCGGCGTCTTCGGGCACCACGCCGGCCAGATGTTCCAACGCCGTCGCCACCGCCCCGCGCACCCCGTCTTCGTCGCTGCGCAGCAACTCCACCAGCGGCGTTCCCGCGCGAGGGTCCCGAATCCGCGCCAGCATCCCGGCCGCTTCGACCTGATAGGACGGCGCGCCGGCGCGCATGGCGTTGATGATGAGGTCGACGACGTTCGGCCCGCCCTTGAGGCAGGTGGCGGTGGCGCGCATCCGCCGCCAGTCTTCCTCATGCGCGAGTTCGGAGACGATGACTTCGGGGGTTTCTTTCGGCATGGCGGGTTAATCCCCGACGCGGGCGGGCCGGGCATCGCGCGGGGGGGACGCTAGTCGAACCCGGTTGGGGTTCCAGCCGAGTTGGGTGAGGGTGTCGGTGATGTGGCGGCGGATGTTGTCGTCATGCTCGCGTTGAAGTTGTTCGACCAACGGCGCCACGACCGGCGGGCCGAATCGGACCAGGGCGGCGGCGGCTTCCCCGCGCAGGAGGGGGCTGTGCAGCGCGTGAATCAACACGGGCACGGCGCGCTCGTCCCGCAAACGCGCCAGCGCGCGGACGGCTTCTTCGGCGGCGGCGAGGGTGCGGGCGGATTCGTTTTCTTCGCAGGCCGGCGTGCGATTGGCATACTCGCCCGGCGTCAACGCGCCGAGGAGTCGAAACAGAAACGGCGCGACGCGGCGGTCGCCGAGTTTGCCGAGGGCCTCGATAGCGCGCACTTGCAGAGCCGGTTCGTCGATGACCGCCAGCAGAGCATCACCGGCAGCGGTGGTGGCGGCGGTGGCGACGGCGGTACCGGTGGCGGTGGCGACGGCGGCATCGGCGACGGCGTGGGTGGCGTCACCGGCAACGGTAGCGGCGGCGGCGGCATCGGCATCGGCGACGGCGGCATCGGTAGTAGCACCGACGGCAGGGTGACCAACCCTTCCGTCATTCCCGACATTTTTAATCGGGAATCCATCCTTCTGTTGCATTGTCTGTTGTTGTGTCCTGCCAATGACCTC
>JAHRAQ010000010.1 GCA_020027205.1 Nitrospirales bacterium
TTGAGGTGGTCGTCAACACGCCGCCGACGGTGAGCATCACCACGATGCCGGCCGACGCGCGCATCGCCGAAGGCGGCACGCTGACGCTGACCGCGACCGGCGCCGACGCCGACGGCGACGAGTTGACTTATCAATGGAGCGCCGACGCCGGCGCCTTCACCGGCGCGACCACCGCGAACGCGACCTGGACGCACGCCGCCGCCGGCACCGTGACGCTGACCGTGCGCGTCAGCGACGGCCGCGGCGGCAGCGCCATGGCGACCGTGGACGCGATGGTGGTGCCGCCGTCGCTCGGCTTGCGCCCGACCGACCCGGCCGACGAGCGGCGCGCGACGCCGGTGCGCGAGGCAATCTGCGCCGCCGCCGGCGCCGGCAACGACTGCAGCGGCGAGACCGACGACAATCAACTGGCGACGGATGTGGCGGATGTGACGATGCTGACCATCCCGCCGTCGGCGTCGGAGCCGCTGACCGAGATAGAAGAGAGCGACCTCGCCGGCTTGCCCGCCCTGACCGACCTGGACTTGTCCGGCAACACGATGCTGACCACGGTGCCGGCGGAGGTGTTCAATAACCTGCCGGCGTTGACCGACCTTGACCTTGGCGGGACGACCATGCTGACGCTGACGCCCGGCGCGCTGGACATGGTCACCGATACGCTGACGATGCTGACGTTGCCGCCGGCGCACACCGGCGCGAACCGCGCGCGGATTACGCTGGTGCCGCCGGCGACGGCGGAGTCCGGCGGCGATGCGGTGTTCACGCTGAACATCGTCAACGGGCCGTTGCTGACGCCGGTGCTGTTGGAATACGAACTGACGTTCGCCGCGCCGACCACCACGGCCTCGGTCGGCGTCGGCACACGCGCGGTCGGCGCGCGCACCAGCCACCAACGCGAAGTGCTTCTTCCGGTCGACACCGCCGACGGCGACACGGTCGACATCCCGCTCGGCGACGACGAGTTCGGCGATGTCACCGTCACCCCGATTCGCGCCGTGCCGCTGACCGGCCGCAACATGCCGATACCGACGATGGCGGTCGCCGACGCCCTGCGCCCGACGCCGACCACGACGGCGATTACCTTCGCCGCGAGCGAAGCGGTCACCGAACTGAACCGAATCACCAGCGTCCTCCTGCCCGAAGTCTCGCGCGCGCTGGCGGACGAAGCCGTGGGCGCCATCACGCGGCGGCTGGACACCACGCTGACCGGCTCCGCTCCGGCCCGGCAGTTCACCCTCGGCGGCCACAGCACGTTGGCCGACTTCCTCGTCTCCCAGGGCCGGGCGCTTGGCGCCGACGCCCTCCCGGACCTGCGCGCCATGCTGGGCGCGTCCTCCTTTACCATGCCGCTCACCACCGACGATTTGGAAGGCGTCACCGTCTGGGGCGCCGGCGGCTACCGCAGTCTGGCCGGCAACGGCGCCGGCCATAACTGGGAAGGCGGCCTGTTCAGCGGTCACCTGGGCGTCGACATGGCCGTCACCCCCAGCCTCGTGGCCGGCCTGGCCGCCTCCTGGGCCGACGGCGCCTTTGAATACACCGACACCACCGCCGGCCGGTCGGGCGACTACGACGTGGACATGACCACCGTGTATCCCTATCTGGGCTGGCACAGTGTGGACGACCGGCTGCGCCTGTGGAGCACCCTCGGCTACGGCTGGGGCGACGTGGAGATTACCGATTCCCGAGGACAGGTCACCAGCGACGTCCGGCTGACCACCCTGGCCGTGGGCGGCAGCGGCCAGGTGCTGCGCCGTGACGGCCTGCTGACCAACGACGGCGCCACCACGCTGCGCGTCAAGGCCGAAATCCTGACCACGCGCCTGGCCGTGGACGGCGCCGGTGAGCGCCTGACCGGGATGCAACTCAACGCCCAGCGCCTGCGCCTGACCATGGAAGGCAGCCATCACCAGCCCCTCGCCCACGGTGCGACGCTGGAGCCAACCCTGGCCATGGGCCTGCGGCGCGACGGCGGCGACGGGCGCACGGGCACCGGCGTCGAATTCAGCGGCGGCGTGCACTACGACTATCCCGCCATGGGCCTGACCGTCTCCGGCCAGGGCCGCACGCTGGCGGGCCACGGCGGCGGCTACGAAGACTGGGGCTTGAGCGGGCAGGTGACCCTGGCCCCCGGTCCCGCCGGTCGAGGACTGGCCGTCAGCCTCGCCCCCACCTACGGCCCCGGCCAGAGCCAGGGCAATCTGTCCGGCTTGTGGCAACAAAGCCAGGCCACCAGCCCCGGCGCCACCGCCGCCACGCCGGCCCCCATCCGCACCGCCATGACCATGACCATGGCCTACGGCCTGTCCGCCCCGGATGGCGTGAACCAACTCACCCCCTACGGCGGCATGACCCTGGGCGAGGCCCCCACCTACCGCCTCGGCAGCCGCCTGAATCTGGCCCAGCGCCTCACCATGAGTCTGGAAGGCACCCGCCGGGAATCCCGCGCCGCCGCCGCGGAGCACGGCATTCAACTGCAACTGGATTTGAACTGGTAGGGGCGGTGGGGGGTGGGGCCGCCGATGTTTCTACCCACCGCCGTCATGCCCGTCCCACCCCTCCGTCATTCCCGACATCTTTAATCGGGAATCCATCCTTCCGTTGCCTTGTCTTTCAGTTGCCTTGTCCTTGAGGTATGCCCCGCCAATGACTCCTTCGGATGGATTCCCCGTATCCACCATTCTCCGGCCAATGGCCTCGTCGACGCGGAATGACGGAAGGGAAAGGAAGGATGGATTCCCGACAACGAACGTCGGGAATGACAGCAAAGACAGTAAAGGACAGCAAAAGACAGCAATGACAGCAAAGGACAGCAAGCGCGCGCCGCTGTTGTTGTCTGCCGCCGCCCCTTCCGTCATTCCCGCCCCATCCTTCCGTCATTCCCCGTCCGTCATTCCCGACATTTTTAATCGGGAATCCATCCTGTCGTTGTTTTTCTTTTGGTTAGGACAAAGAAACTGAAGGATGGACCTTCGGAGCATTTGCCTTTGGCAAATACTTCCCGACAACTAACGCCTGCCCCCGACGTTCCCATTCGGGGGTCGGGAATGACGGAAAGAGGGAATGACGGAAAGAGGGAATGACGGACGGAGGCAAATGCCGCCGTGCGCGCGCGGAATCCATCCGCAAGGCGCCATTAGCAGGACAGCAAAAAGAAACCCGGATTCCCGCTTTCGTGGGCGGGACGGAAAAAGGCGGGAAGCCGGGGCGGGGAGGGCCGTTGACAAACGGGGCGGGGCTTTTCATACTGGTGCGGTGAATGTGTGCGGGGCGCCGTGAGGGCCTCCTTGGCTCGGGTGAGCGGCGGCGCGAATCTGGAGGGACGGCGATGGACGGATGGTATCGGCGGGCCGGGGTCGGTCTGCTCTGCATGGCCGGATGGTTCATGGGGGGCTGCGGCGTGGCCCAGACGCACCATGACGCGGTGATCGCGGATCTGGAATCGTCCAGGGCCGACTTGGAACGCAGCCGGAAAAAACGCAGGACCTTGAAGCGGGAAAACGAGCAGTTGCGAACCGAACATGAGAAAGCGGCGCTGAACCTGGAAGTGATGGGGTCCGAAATTCAACGGATCAAGGAAAGCCATGAACGGGAACGCGCGCTGCTCGACATGCACGACGCCGAGTTGGGCAAGGTCACCAAGGCGAGGACGCGCCAGTTGCGAACGCTGCAACGCGACCATCGAAAGTTGCAGAAGCGGGCACGCACGTTGCGGGGCACGGTGCGCCGTTATCAAAAGGAACTCAAGGAGTCCCGCGAGTCGCTGGCGTCGCGTCCGTCGGACGAGGAGGTATTGACGGCCTCCATGACGCACGCGAGCGCGTCGACGGGCGCCGGCGCGGCGGGGCTGGTGAATCTGAACACGGCGTCCGTGCGTGATTTCGTGGCCGTGCTGGGGCTGTCCCGGCTGGTGGCCGAACGGGTGGTCGCCAATCGTCCCTACCGGCTTCGCGGGGAGTTGCTCGCCAAGCGGGTGGTCCCGGACGAAACCTTTGAGGTGATCAAGGACCGCGTCACGGCGGAGACGCGGTAAGCCGGCGGCGGTGGCGCCGTCGGTGGTGCCGGTGGTGTGGTGCCGGTGCCGTGCCGGTGCCGGTGGTGGTGCTGTCGGTGTTGCCGGTGCCGTCGGTGTTGTTGCTGGTGGTGTTGGCGCCGCCGGTGTTTTTTTCATCCGCCGCTGTCGTTCATTCCCGCCCCATCCGTCATACCGGCGGAAGCCGGTATCCAGACCCCCTTCCGTCATTCCCGTCCCTCCTCCTTCTGTCATTCCCGACATTAGTAATCGGGAATCCATCTTTCTGTTTCCCCGTCCTGCCAATGACCTCCTTCGGATGGATTCCGCGTGCCCACCATTCTCCTGCCAATGGCCTCGTCGACGCGGAATGACGGCGGGAAAAGGAAGGATGGACCTTCGGAGCATTTGCCTTTGGCAAATACTTTCCGACAACGAACGTCGGGAATGACAGCAAAGGACAGATGACAGCAATGACAGCAAAGTACGGCAAGCGCGCGCCGCTGTTGTTGTCTGCCGCCGCCCCTTTCCGTCATTCCCGACCCATCCTTCCGTCATTCCCGACATTTTTAATCGGGAATCCATCTTTCTGTTGTCCTTCCTCTTGGTGAGGACAATGCAAAAGAAGGATGGATTCCCGACTACTAACGTCGGGAATGACGGAAAGGACAGCAAGCGCACCCCCGCTGTTGTTGTCTGCCGCCGCCTCTTCCGTCATTCTTTACCCGCCGTCGACGAGACGGCCGTCTGCCATGTGGACCAGGCGGCCGGTTTGCCGGGCGAGATGTTCGTTGTGGGTGACGATGATGAATGCCGTCCCGCGCCGTTCGTTGAACGTGCGCAGCAGGTGGAACAGGGTGTCGCCGGTGCGGGAGTCCACGTTCCCCGTCGGTTCGTCGGCCAGCACCAGGTCGGGATTGTGGAGGAGCGCGCGCGCCACGGCCACGCGCTGTTGTTCGCCGCCGGACAGTTCGCCGGGTTTGTGATGCAGCCGGTGGGCCAGGCCCACGTCCGCGAGAATCCCGCGGGCTTCGTCGGCGCATGGCCCGGCGGGGCGTTTCTGAATCAGGCCGGGGAGGCAGGTGTTTTCCAGCGCCGTGAATTCGGGCAGCAGGTGATGAAATTGAAACACGAACCCGATGCGCCGGTTGCGAAACCGGGCCAACTCGTGTTCCGACAATCCGAAGATGTCCCGGCCGTCATACTGGACGGCGCCCCGCGTCGGGCGGTCCAGGGTGCCCAGGATGTGCAGGAGCGTGCTTTTGCCGGCTCCCGACGCGCCCACCATCGTCAGCATCTCGCCCCGCCGGAGTTCCAGATTGATGTCCCGTAAAATGTCCACGGTGTGACGCCCCATGTCGACGGACTTGTCCAACCCGGTCACCCGCAACAGCGGCGGCGCGGAGGCGGACGCCCGGCCGGCCGGGCCGGACGACGGGGGCTGATGGGCTGTTTTGTTTGTTTCAGTTTTTTCCGTCATTGCCGCTTTTTCTTTCCGTCATTGCCGCCCCTTCTGTCCTCTTCCGTCATTCCCGTCCCCTCCTTCCGTCATTCCCGACGTTAGTAGTCGGGAATCCATCCTTCAGTTTGGGACCTATTTACGTGACTTCGCACAAGTGCGAAGCCCCGTACAGTTTCGCGCTTCATCGGCCCGCTATCGCGGCTACCTCCACGCGCAGATGCGCCTGTCCCGGACGCCGTAAAAGGTTGATGCGCCGCACTTACGTCGGCGCGGGTCATGGGGCGTGTCACACACGCCCCGTCGTGATTGGTGCGAAGTCAAATCAGTAGTTCCCTTCAGTTTCCTTCCGTCCGTGACGCGGAAGGAACGAACAACAGAAGGATGGATTCCCGACAAAAGACGTCGGGAATGACGGAGGGGGGCAAAGGCCGCCATGCCGCGCGTCGTCCTTCTCGCATTCCTCTCCTTCCGTCATTCCCGACCCCCGAATGGGAACGTCGGGGGCAGGCGTTAGTAGTCGGGAATCCATCCTTCTTTTGCATTGTCTTGTCGTCGCGTCCCGCCATTGAACATCGTCGGCGTGGAATGACGGAGGCGGCGTTCATTCCGCGTACCGGAGGGCGCTGACCGGGGCGAGGCGGGCGGCTTGCCAGGAGGGGTACAGGGTGGCGGCGAAACTGATCAGCACCGCGGAACAGGAGACCAGCAGCACGTCGATGGCTTTGACGTGCACCGAAATGTGCGAGAGGTAATAGATGGTCTGGTCAAAGGTCCAGTAGTGTTCGATGAGGTAGAGAAAGGCGTAGCCCAGGGGGATGCCGACGGCGGTGCCCGTCAGGCCGATGACCAGGCCGTTCAGCATGAAGATGCGCATGATCGACTGCGGCGTGGCGCCCATGGCTTTCAGAATGGCGATCTCGCGCTGTTTCTCGTTCACGATCATGGTGAGCGTGCCCACGATGTTAAACGACGCGACCAGCGTGATGAGCACCAGCAGCAGAAACATCATGGTTTTCTCGAGGCGCAGGGCGGAAAATAAATTGCGGTTGAGTTCCATCCAGTCCCTCGCCAGATACTCCGCGCCGAGCACGGCGTTGATGCGCGCGGCCACGGCGTCGGCGAGCAGCACGTCCCCGGTTTTGACTTCGATGCCCGTCACGGTGTTTCCGAATCCGAAAAATCGCTGCGTCTCGTTCAGCGCCGCGTAGGCCAGCGAGGCGTCGTATTCGTACATGCCGGACGCAAACAGGCCGACGACCCGGAAGGGCCGGATTTTCGGCGTCATCCCCACGGCCCGCATGGGGCCGACCGGCGACACGACGTTGACGCGGTCGCCGACAAACACCCCCAGGCGCATGGCCAGTTCTTTGCCCAGCATGATGCCGGGGGCGGGCGCGGCGTGGCGTGGCGCGGCTCCCGCCGCCGGGCGCGCGGGCGACGTCGATGGTGACGTCGACGGCGACGTCGCGGTCGATGACGCGGCCAGCGCGTGCATGGCGCCGGCGGTGACGTTGTCGGCGACGTCGGTGACCATCGGTTCCCTGTCCGGGTCAATGCCGCGCAGGATGATGCCCTGCACGCCGGTCTTCGAGGTGAGCAGAATCTGCCGCAACAGGTACGGCGTGGCCGCGACCACGCCCGGCACCCGTTCGATCCGGCGAATCAGCCCCGCCGCCCCGGCGATGGGCCGCTGGTCACGCGCCTGAATGACGATGTGAGACGTCGTGCCCAGAATCTTTGCCTGCAAGTCTTCCTGAAACCCCGTCATGATGCCGAGGGTGCCGATGAGGGCGGCCACGCCCAGGGTGATGCCGGTGATGGAAATGGCGGTGTTGAGCGAAATGGTACGGGTGCGGCGTTTGGCCCGCAGGTAGCGCAGCCCCACAAACACTTCGAACGGCAGGGTCACGGCGTCTCCGGTCGAAGTTGGGGAAAGAGGATGACGTCGCGAATCGAAGGCTGGTCGGTGAACAGCATCACGAGGCGGTCGATGCCGATGCCTTCGCCCGCCGCCGGCGGCATCCCGTATTCCAGCGCGCGCAGAAAATCTTCGTCGAGAACGTGCGCCTCCGCGTCGCCGGCGTCGCGCCTGGCGGCCTGCGCTTCAAATCGTTCGCGCTGGTCCAGCGGGTCGTTCAACTCGGAAAAACCGTTTGCGAGTTCGCGGCCCGCGACAAACAGTTCGAACCGGTCCGCAAGGCGCGGGTCGTCGTCCTTGCGCCGTGACAGCGGGGATAACTCGGCGGGGTAATCCGTGATAAACGTCGGCTGCGTCAGGCGGTGTTCCACGGCGGCGTCAAACAGCGCGTGCAGGACGTCTGTCAGCGAGGCGTCCTTCGTCACGTCCAGGCCGAGTTGCCCGGCGGCGGCGGCGGCGGCGTCCCGGTTCTCCAGCACGTTCCGGTCCACCCCGCCGTGTTCGAGAATCGCGTCATGCCAGGACAGGCGCCGCCACGGGGGCGTCAGGTCAATCGCGCGCCCCTGGTATTCCAACGTCGCGCCGCCGAGAATGTCGCGCGCGAGTGTGACGAACAGGTCTTCGGTCAGCGCCATCATGTCGTGGTAATCGGCATAGGCCTGGTACATTTCCAGCATGGTGAATTCGGGATTGTGAATCGTGGACAGCCCTTCGTTGCGAAAGTTCCGGTTGATTTCAAACACCCGGCGGAATCCGCCGACGATGAGGCGCTTGAGATACAACTCCGGCGCGATGCGCAGGTAGAGGTCCGCGTTGAGCGCGTTGTGATGCGTGACGAACGGGCGCGCCGCCGCCCCGCCGGGAAGGGGCTGCATCATCGGCGTTTCCACTTCGAGAAACCCCCGCGCCGCCAACTCGCGGCGGAGTCCGTCGATCAACCGGCTGCGCGTTTCGAACACGGCGTGAATGCCGGGATTGGCGATGAGATCGACGTAACGCTGCCGGTACCGGGTTTCGATATCCGTCAGCCCGTGCCATTTTTCCGGCAGGGGGCGCAGGCCCTTGGCCAACAGCGTCAACGCCTGCGTCTCGACGGTCAACTCGTCGGTTTTCGTGCGGAACAATGTTCCCGCGACGCCGATCCAGTCGCCCAGGTCCAGTTCCTGCGCGAGTTGAAAGGCGCCGGCGTCAAGATGGTCCTTTTTCCAATACACCTGAAGCCGGCGCGCGCCCTCTTGCAGCGAGGCAAACGCGGTTTTTCCGAACCGGCGGAGCGCCACGATGCGCCCGGCGACGCGGCAGTCGATCCGGCGTTGATCGAGCGACTCTTTCGTGTCCGCGCCATGCGCCTCGACCAGACGCGCAATGCCATGCGTCGTCTCGAATCTGGCGCCGTAGGGCCGCACCCCCATGGCGTTCAGCGTCGCGAGTTTCTGAATGCGCTGCTCGCGTTGTTGACTTGAGTCGTCCATCATGTGGTTCCACGGCGGCGTGCCGGCGCGGACACGGGTGCGCGCGCCGCCGGTGATGCGTCAGGACTCCGCGCGGGCCGCCTGCTGCGCGAGAGAGGCTTCCAGAAACGGGTCCAGGTCTCCGTCCATGACGGCGGAGACGTTGCCGGTTTCGTGATTTGTCCGGTGGTCTTTGACCAGTTGATACGGTTGGAACACATACGACCGGATTTGACTGCCCCAGGCGATGTCCTTTTTTTCGCCGACGATCCGCCGAAACTCGGCGTCCTTTTTCTGTTGTTCCAACTCAAACAACTTGGCCTTCAGTACGCGCATGGCGCCCAGGCGGTTTTGCAGTTGCGATCTTTCGTTCTGGCATTGCACGACGATGCCCGTGGGGAGATGCGTCATGCGCACGGCGGTTTCGACCTTGTTGACGTTTTGCCCGCCGGCGCCGCCCGCGCGAAAGGTGTCCACCTTCACGTCGTTCTCGTCGATCTCCGCCGCCGCGTCGTCGTCCAGTTCGGGGCAGACCGACACGGCGGCGAAGGACGTGTGACGGCGCTTGTTGGCGTCGAAAGGAGAAATTCGCACCAGACGGTGCACGCCGGCTTCCGATTTCAGGTAGCCGTAGGCGTAGGGGCCTTCGATGCTCAACGTGGCGTTTTTGATGCCGGCTTCATCGCCGGCCTGAAGGTCGAGGGCGCCGACTGTGAATCCTTTTTTCTCCGCCCATCGAACGAACATGCGCATCAGCATATGCGCCCAGTCCTGCGATTCCGTCCCGCCGGCGCCCGGATTGATGCCCAGAATCGCGGCGCGGGCGTCATGTTCCCCGGACAGGAGCCGCTCCGTCCGCCACCCCGCCAGCATCGTCTCCAGCGTCTGCGTGCCGAGGGCCAGTTCCGCGCGCAGGTCCGGGTCGTCTTCGTGCGCGATGAGGTCGAGCGTGGCTTCCAGGTCGGCCTGCCGGCGCGTCACGTCGGTCACGCGCTCGATGTCGCGTTCGATGGCGGCCTTGCGGCGGCCGACACGGGCGGCGTCCCGCGCGTTGTTCCAAAACCCCGGCTGGGCGCTTTCCCGTTCGAGTTCCTCCAGTTCGTTCCGCAATCCGGGCAGGTCAAAGATACCTCCGCGCGTCATGCACAAGAACCCCGGTGGCCTGCAATCGGCTTCGCACGTCGTCAAGCATGGCTGTCTCCTTTCTCCCTCCGTCATTCCCGACGTTCTCTTGCCGTCATTCCCTTGCCGTCATTCCCGACGTTAGTAGTCGGGAATCCATCCTTCAGTTGCATTGTCTTTTTTCATGTCCCGCCGCCGCAGCCCGCCGCCACGTCCTCGAAAGCGGGCGAGTGCGACTGCCAGCGCGGTCAGTATAACACAGATTCGGGCAAACACATCGCCAAACCGCGTGTACGGCGTCGAGGGGGCGCCCAGGGGAATCGTTCCGGTGACGGCCTGTTCGGTGAACAGGGGCGTGGCCGCCAGGATGCGGCCGGTCGGATCGATCAACCCGGACACGCCGGTGTTGGCGGCCCGCGCGAACGCGAGGCGGTTTTCCACGGCGCGGAAGACGACCATGGCGAAATGCTGATGCGGGGCGACGGTGCGCCCGAACCAGGCGTCGTTGGTGATGGTGACCAGAAAATTGGCGCCGTCGGCGGCGAGGCGTCTCACCAGGTCGGGGAAAATGACTTCATAACAAATGGCGACGCCGAACCGAACCTGCGGGCCGTCCCGTCCGAGGGACACGGCGAGCGGGGCGGGGTTCCGTCCCGGCTGAAAATCGCCGATGCCGGCGACCAGTTTGTCCAGAAACGCGAGCGCGGGTTTCAGGGGAATGTATTCGCCGAAGGGCACCAGATGGTGTTTGTCGTACCGTCCGCTCACGGCCCCGTCGCGGGTCAGCACGAACGCGCTGTTCAACGGCGACACCGTGCCGTCGGCGTGACGCCGCAGAGCCGGGCTGCCGAACACCAGCGGCGTCCGCGCGTCTTTGGCGATGGTCACGATGCGCGCGCGGTCGGGCGACGCCCGTTCGAACACAAAGGGCGCGGCCGCTTCGGGCCACAGAATCAGACCGGCGTCCCCGGCGACGGCTTGTGTGAGCCGCTCGTATCGATCCAGCGTTTCGCTCCGGTGCGCCGCGTCCCATTTGCGCGCCTGGTCGATGTTGGCCTGCGCGATCCCGACGGCGAGGCGGTCGGCGGCGGGAATCTCCAGTTGCCCCCATCCGTACAGACACACCGCGAGAACGAGGACGGCCGCGGCGGTGAGGGGAATCCGGGATTGACGGAACGCGGCGCGCGTTGAGGGGAATGCGGCGCGCGTTGAGGGGGTCGCGGCGGCGGGTGTTGACGGGGCCGAGGCGCGGGGCGCCGACTGAACCATGGCCCGGCGCAGAAACGTCGAGACGACGGCGTTCACCAGCACAACGAGAAAGGACACACCATACACGCCGGTGACGCCGGCGATTTGAATGACGGGCAGCCATCGAAATTGCGAGTAACCCAGAAGGCCCCACGGCAATCCGGTCAGCGCGTGGGCGCGCGCGTATTCCAGCGTCACCCACAGGCAGGGCGCCAGCAGCCAGACCGCGGGCGTCCGCCGGGATTCCAGATAGCGCACGCCCCAGGCATAGACCCCGATGTACAGTCCCAGATAGGCCGCCAGGAGCAGCATGATCGCGATGCTGACGGCGAGGGGGACGTGGCCGTATCGATGCACCGCGACCACCACCCAGTACATCGTGCCGACGAACGCGACGCATCCCGCCAGCCAGCCGCGCGCAAACGCCTGCCCCGCGCTCGCGCCGCGCAACGCCAGATGAAGGGGCACGAGGGCGACCCAGGCGAGCGCGCCCCAGGGAAATCCCTCGATCAGATTGGACACGGACAGCGCGTACGCAATGCCCGCGAGCGCGCAGAACAGCCACGGATGCGGTGTCGACATGACGCGGGAGCGTAGGGGAAAGGCACCGGTGGCGCAAGGCGCGGCGTGACGGCGGCGCGACGGTAACGCGACGGCGGCTTGTTATTCCCGTCTCCTCCATCCGTCATTTCCTCTCTCCGTCATTCCCGACATTTTTAATCGGGAATCCATCCTTCTGTTTCCTTGTCCCAACCAAAGAAAAGACAACAGAAAGATGGATTCCCGACAAAAGACGTCGGGAATGACGGAGGGGGCTGCCATTCGCCTCTTACGGATGGATTCCGCGGGCGGCGGTTACACCACGCCGATGGCGTGGAGGAAGACGATGGACACGGTGACGGGGGCGATCCAGCGGATGAAGAGTCGCCAGGCGGTGTAGACGGCCGTGTTGCGGACGTTGAGTTCGGCCCGACTTGTGTCGCGGGTGAGGACCCACCCGGCGAAGACGGCGATGCCCAGTCCGCCCAGCGGCAGCATGAGGTTGGACGTGAGGTAGTCGATCTGCTGAAAGATGGTCAGCCCGAAGAGGGTGACGTGCGACCAGAGATTGCTCGAAAACGCCGTGCCGAATCCCAGAATCCAGATTACGAGGCCGATGCAGACCACGGCCCTGGAGCGGGTCATCCCGAAGTTTTCGATCAGCAGGGTCACGCCCGGCTCGAGCAGGGAAATGGAGGACGTCCACGCGGCGATGAGCAGCAACAGAAAAAAGAGCGCGCCGAACAACGTCCCGCCCGCCATGTTGCCGAAGGCCACGGGCACGGTTTCGAAAATGAGCCGGGGGCCGGCGGCGGGGTCGAGGCCGTTGGCGAAGACAATCGGGAAAATGGCCATGCCCGCGATCAGCGCCACCATGGTGTCGGCGGCGGCGATGGCCACGGAGGTGCCGGCGATGGACGCGGTTTTGGGCACGTAGGCGCCGTAGATCATGATGGTGCCCATGCCCAGACTCAAGGTGAAAAAGGCGTGGCCCATGGCCGTGAGGACGCTGGCGCTGGAGAACTTGTCGAAATCGGGCGTGAAGAGAAACGCGAGCGCTTGCATGAAGTGGCCGGTGTTGACGGCGTAGCCCACGAGAATCAGCAGGAGCGCCACGAGCGTCGGCATCAGGTAGACGACGGCTTGTTCCAGTCCGCGGTTCACCCCGCGGGCCACGATGACCATGGTCATCACCATGAACAGCGTGTGGCAGACGACCTGCGTGAGGGGGTTCCCGGTGATGGATTGGGCGAACAGGGCCGAAGCGCCGTCGCCGGTGAAGTTCGCAAAGGCGCCCGTCACGGCATATTGGAGATACGCGAGCGTCCAGCCGGCGATGACGCTGTAATAAGAGAGAATCAGGATGCCGGCCAGGGTGCCGCCCCATCCGATGATTTGCCAGACGCGGCTCGCGCGTGCTTCCGCCGCCAGCATTCGCAGGGTGTTGACCGGCGTTCGCCCGCCGCGCCGGCCCAGCATCACCTCGGCCATCATGATCGGTACGCCCAGGACGGCCACGCAGAGGATGTACACCAGCACAAAGACGCTGCCGCCGTGTTCGCCCGCGATGTAGGGAAATTTCCAGATATTGCCCAGCCCGACAGCGGCGCCGGTGGCCGCCAGCACAAAGGTCAGGCGGGAGGACCATTGACCGTGGGCGGAGCCTTGGGAACGGGTGTCGTTCATGTGACCGTGTAATCCGGCCTTCCCGGTTGCACCCGGGCGGCCCGTGCCGGCGTTGTTAAAGGAGAGACCCGAAAGTCCGGCGGAGTATAGCCACCGATGCCGCGCGTTGCAAGAAGTTTTTGCGCGCGTCGGACAAATGCAACGGCGGGGAGGACACGACGACGGCGGGGATGACGGGGATGACGATGCGACGGCGCGGGGATGATGACGCTGATAATTCTCTTGCCGTCATTCCACGTCGATGATGTCCAATGGCAGGAGAACCGTGCGCGCGCGGAATCCATCCGAAAGACGGCCTCCGTCGCCGCCTTGAGATTGAGGCATGGCCTGACTATAGTGGGGTAGTGTTGACGCGCGGCGCGCGCGGGCGGGGGCACGGAAGGGACGCAACGCATGGCCGTCGGGGAATCAAACACGCATCGGGTGGTGGTGCTGGCGCCGATGCCGCCGGAGCCGTCGGCGTATGCCCTTGCGCGGTACAGCCGGTCCGCGGATTCCATCGAAGACAGTTTGCAATGGGTGCGCGAACATTCGTCGGAAAAGTTCTGGGAGCAGTTTTATTTTGACTACGGCCATGCGTCGATCGCCGATCTCGGCCACGTGACCGTCTGTCTGGAACAGATTTCCGAACTGGCGGCGATTGTCGTGGAAGACGAACCGTTGTGGGACGGACAGGCCAAATCCAGCCGGTATCAGAACTTTGCCGTGTCCGGCTGTTACATGCCGCCGGCCATCGCGGGGACGGAAACCGAAGGGTGTTACCGGGGCATTCTGGGCAGTTTGTTCACGCTTTATCGCGCCTTCCATGATCCGCTGCTCGAACATTTGCGGCGGAAATATCCCAAACCCGACGCCATGACCGGCGCGCAATACACCCGGACTCTGGCCGCGCGCGCGTTCGACGTCACGAGATATTTGCTGCCGCTGTCCGCCAGGACGAACGTCGGGCAGGTGGTGAGCATTCGCACGCTGGAAAAACAGATCAGCCGGTTTCTGTCCGCGCCGTTCGCCGAACTGCGGGAGATTGGACGGGATTTGCAGGAGGCCTGCGCCAAACCCCCCGTGGACGTGTGGGGCGCGCATGACGCCACCGACGCGCCGCCGCCGGTGGCGCCGCTGGCGCCGACGCTGGCGCGTCACGCGCGCGCCGATGCGTCCCACGCCGAGGGGTATCGGGACGTGGCGAAGCACGCCGCCGCCGTCCTGCGCGAGGCCGGCCTGGACACGCCGTCGGCCTGGGCCGGACAGGTGACGCCGGTGGATCTCATCGAACCGCATTCGTTGACGGACGAGGTGGTGACGAGTCTGCTCTATCGCGTCAGTCACGCGCCGTACCGCCGGATTCTGGAACTGGTGCGCGAGTGGTCGGAACAGGACAAACGGGACACCATTGACATTGCCCTGCGCCGCCGGGGGGCGCATCACGAACTGATGAAAGAGTTTCGATGCGGCTATCCTCTGGTCTTCGATATTTTAATGGACATCGGGGGCTGGCGGGACCTGCACCGGCACCGGCGGTGCCAGCAGATTCAACAGAACTTTACCACGGCGCATGGCTATGAGATTCCCGCGCCCCTGTGCGACGCCGGTCTGGACGGGGAGTACCGGGACGCCATGGAGGCGGTGCGGCGCGATATTGAACGCCTGCGTGGCATGGACCGGGAGGCGGCGCGGTACGCGATTCCGTTCGGGTTCCGGGTGCGGTGCGTGTTCAAGATGGACTATGCCCAGGCGGACTATATGTGCCGGCTGCGGTCGGGCGTCAAAGGCCATTGGTCGTACCGCGCCGTGGCGTGGGAGATGAAACAGCAGGTGGCGAAACAATACCCGTTCCTGGGGTCGTTGATCGAGGCCACGCCGTGCGACGTGGAAGACGCGCTGACGCGCTGACGCGGCACAGCGACGACGGGCGGCGTGGGCGGCCACCGGGGATGTCGTCACGCCAGCCACCTCCGTCATTCCCGACATTTTTAATCGGGAATCCATCCTTTTTTTCTTTGTCCTGATCATGAAAGGACAACAGAAAGATGGATTCCCGACTACTAACGTCGGGAATGACGGAGGGAGAAGGCGGAAATGACGGAGAGAAAGGCATGACAGAGAAAGGCATGACGGAGAAAGGCCGCATGACACGCGGTGCGCACACCGACCAACACGCCGCCGCCACGGGCGGCCCACCTGGCCGCCCAATTCGTCATTCCCCGCCGTTCCCCCCTCCGTCATTCCCGACATCTTTAGTCGGGAATCCATCTTTCGGTTCTTCTACATGACAGACAAAGGCCGCATGACGCGCGACACTCACGCCGACGAACAGGCCGTTGAACGGGGTATTCTGGACGGAGACTGGGACGCGGTGATGGAGGCCGCCGCGAGTTGGGCGGAGCGTGACGCGCCGTGTCCCAGGGCCTGTTTCGTTCTGAACGCCGTGTCTCTGCTGCAAGGCGACTTTGCGCGGGCCTGGCGGATGTATGCGAAGTCGTTGCAGAACGAGTCGGACGTGGCGGACGTGCGCGCCTGGGCGGACCGGCTCATCGAAACACATCCCGACGCCGGCTTCGCGCATTTAATCCACGGCATCTGCCTGGCGCAGTCGGGTCAGGCGGAGTCGGCCATCGAGAGGTATCACCGGGCCGCGGCGCTGGCGCCCGATTCCCCCTTCCCGCATTTTTTTCTGGCGCAGGTGTATCAGCGCATGGCCCGGACGGAGAAGGCCATCACGGCGTACCGCCGGGCCGTCGCCCTGGACCCCGCCTATCTGGCCGCCCGCCTCAATCTGGGCGTGGCGTATCAGGAACATGGCCGGCTGGAAATGGCCATTCCCCAGTATCGGGAAATTATCAAACTCGCGCCCGACGACGCGCTGGGGCACATGAACCTGGCCTGCGCGCTGGCCGAACAGGGGAAGATGGACGCGGCGCTCCGGGAATATAAACTGTCGGTGACGATCAAGCCCGACGACGCCGAACTGCGCTGCGCCCTGGCGGATGTATACGCGCAGAAAGGCCGGCGGGATCTGGCCATGCGCGAATACCGGGAAGCGCTGCGCATCACGCCGGACTTCGGCCCCGCCGCCACGGAAGTCGGGTGGATGTTGCTGGAGAACGGACAGGTGGACGCGGCGCTCGACAACTTCAGCGTCGCCATCAAGGCCAACCCCGACGACGCGCGGGCCATGTTCGGGGTGGGGCGCGTCTATGATCTCAAGCGCAAACCGGAGATTGCGGGCGATCACTATCAACGCGCCCTGCAACTGGAGAAAGACCCCGCGAAGAAAACGGCCATCCTCAATTTTATCGATAAAATCGTGGGCGGGTATCACGATTGACGCGCGGCGAAAGCGGCGTCCGTTCCGCCGTCGCCGGCGCGACGCGGGGATGAGTGCGGCGCGTCGGTGTCCGTCCGGCCCCGCCGCGCATTCATGACGCGAGACGCGCGCGTGACGCGGGACGCTTGTGACGTGCGTCGCGCGCCGTGGCGAACCGCCGCCGGTGCTGGTGCCGGCGCCGGCGCGACGCCCGTTACAGGTCCCGAATCGCCCGCCGAATCTCGGCCGCCTGTTGGGCGCGGTCGCCGAAGGTCAGCAAGGCGCGTTCGAGTCGCTCTTTGAGGTACGAGGAATAGCCCAGCCGGTTCAGGAATACGTCGGGCAAGTCGTCGCCCGCCGACGCGCCGTGCGTTTTGAGCGCCGCGACGTCCTCATCGCCGACGGGTACATACGCGTCGCCGACGTGCAACACGACCTTGTAATACTCGCCGTCGCCCCGCCGTTCGAATCGCAGGTCGTCCGTCATCGGTTCACTCTCTGTTGCTTGCGCATCGTCCCCACCGTGGGTATTCTAGGCGGACGACTCCGTCATGACAAGGGCCCGGACAATGCCGATTCACAGGCGACGGGAACGCAATGCCGCCGGCGAACGGGCGGCCGGCGGGACGGAGGGGTGACAGGACGGTGGAGTGAGCAGGACGGCATTCGCCCCCTCCGTCATTCCCGACGTCTTTTGTCGGGAATCCATCCTGATTTCCATCATTCCGCGTCGACGATGTCCAACGGCAGGAGAACCGTCGGCGCGCGGAATCCATCCGAAAGATGTTAATGGCGGGGCGGGGAAAGACAATGCAACTGAAGGATGGATTCCCGATTACTAACGTCGGGAATGACAGAAAGAGGGGACACAGGAATGACGGAAAGAGGGGGAGGGAATGACGGGAAGAGAAAACGGGAATGACGGAAAGAGAAAGCAGAAGGCAGTCGCCGACGGCGAACCTTCGAAGGTGACATAAAGAGAGCACAGGGCATGGTTCGATTCATCGCGACTCTGTTCATTCTGATGTTGTCGGCATCATGTGGCGGCGGCGGTGGCGGGGGGACGCCGACACCGCCACCGCCGATGCCGCCGACCGCGCAACCCCTCGCCTTCCCCCGCACGCCGCCGACCGCCGCGGTCTTGATGCGCGAGGAAGACCCCGACCACGCCACGATGGTGACGACCTACGAGACCACCGAATACGCTGCGCGCTTCACCCTCGCCGGCGGCACGACCGACTCCAGCCCTCACCTAAACCGCATCAACGCCGCCGCCGCCTACGCGCGCGACGCCACCGGCGCCGGCGAGACGATTTTGATTCAAGACACCGGCGTGCGCGACCTCCACCAAGAGTTCGCCGACGCCGGCTTCACCGGCGCCGACAAGGTCACCAAAGCGACCGAGGACGGCTACTTCCCGGTCGACGCCGACCTCGGTCACGGCACCCGCGTCGCCGGCATCGCCGCCGCCAACCGCGACGGCTTCGCCATGCACGGCGTCGCGTTCAACGCGGATGTGCATTTCCACGAAGTGCGTTTGGGACCCGGCGGCAGCGGTTATAACCCCTTCGCGTTGAGCGCGTCGGTGGACCGGCCAAACGCCGACCGCTTTCTCCGCCCGCTGATCGAATGCACCGGCGGCAACGACAACGACCGGTGCCGCGCCGGCGCGGTCGTCAACTTCAGTTTCGGCGTCGCCGGCGGCATCGAACGATACGAACGCGGCAACAACTACGCCGATGTGCGCCGCACCTTGCCGACGATGGCGCGCGTGTTGGAGCAGCGTGGCGTCGACCCCGCCGACAAAAAAATCATCGTCTGGGCGGCCGGCAACGCGGCGCTGCAAACACCCTCCGATGGCACGCCGTTACGCGCCGGCTCGCCCGAACTCTTCGCCGGCCTCGGCGTCGCCTTCCCCGAACTGCAGCCGCATGTCCTCGCCGTCGCCGCGCTCGACCGGGACGGCACGATTGCGAGTTACTCCAACCGCTGCGGCGTCGCCCAATCGTTCTGCCTCGCCGCCCCCGGCAGCGACATCTGGTCGGCCGGCTCCACCGCCAACGACATCTACACCCGCAACAGCGG
>JAHRAQ010000014.1 GCA_020027205.1 Nitrospirales bacterium
GCCGCGCCGCTCACGGCGTCGCCGGCAACATCGTTTGAAACATCGCAAAAATCGCCGCCGCCAACGCAATGCCGGTGCCGACAACCCACATGATGTTGTGCTTGGAATTCTTCTCGTTCTGCGTCTCCATCTTGGCGATCACGGTCATAGTGTTGGCGAAGCCGACCTCGAGTTTTTTGTCGAGGTTGGCGATCTCGGTCAGCGCCTCGGTTCTGAAATCAGCCAACTGCTCTTTGGTGGCGAGAAACGGAATCTGTGCCTTAACCGCCGCCACATCTTTCGCATCATCGGCGTGACGCTTCTCGCTCGCGGCGTGCTTTGTCTCGCTTGCGGCCTGCCGCTTCTCGGTCGCGCCGTTCTGCTTCTCGAGATCGCCCACCCGACGCAGCAGGTCGGCGATGATCTCGCGCACCTTCTGGTCATCAACTTGGGCTGACTGGGTTTCGGCTACCGCCATTGGATGGTCCTCGGTGAAAGGTTGGTCAGGGCCGGATGACGCCGACCATCACGCCGACCATACCACACCCGCTACCGATGTTAAACATTAAAAACAACCAACAACCGTGCCGGCCGTTCGCCATGATTTTGCCCCCTTCGGGCGGTCGCTTCAACCGACCAAAGTGTAGCCCATGGCCGCGCGCGGCAAGCCCGCACCCAATGCCAACGCGCGGCATTTTCGTTATCAGTTTCATCCAGTTGAATTGTGTCATGGATACACTCCCGCTTACAACAGTTTGACCGCCGCGATGATGAGACCGGCGAAGGCAATTTGTGTGCCGATCATCCACTTGATCAGGCGAACTTCCAGTTCGGCCAGGTCGGCCCTGGTCGCCGTTTTCAGGTCGGCCAGGTCGGCCTTGGTCACCGCCTCCAGTCTGGCTAGGTCGGCTTTGGTCACCGCCCTCAGTTCGGCCAGGTCATCTTTGGTCACCGCTTTCAGTTCGGCCAAATCGGCTTTGGTCACCGCCTCCAGTCTGGTCAAGTCGGCTTTGGTCGCCGCTTTCAGTTCGGCCAGGTCGGCTTTGGTCACCGCTTCGTCGGACGCGGCCAGCCCCTCCACCGCCCGCTCGGCGGTCTCCGGGGAGACGTTGGCCTCAAGGAGGGCTTTGTAGAGCGCGGTGGTGGTCATGGGCGGTCTCCGTGGCGCGGGGGGGTTATATCACACCCCCGGTGGCAAGTCACCCCATCGCCCGGGACAGCGGCGATGGCGACGCCAATTGTATTCCTCTTGCCGCTCTTTGAACGCCTGGAGTTGCCGGCTGGTTTCTTTCTGTCGGCGGGCGGTGCGGTCTACAATTTCTCTGATTTCGTCAAACGTGGGCATCGCTCCCTCCTGCGGGCATGTTACGGGGCGAGAATAGGGCACCCGCCCCGCGCCGTCGAGCGCGAATGGCGGCGGCGACGCCGACGGCATTCCCGTGAACACCCGCGCCTTTTTTTCTTGACAGGGCACGGGCGTTGTCCTATGCTCGAAACGGTGACTGGGATGATGACTCGTCTGCCGCGCACAATGCTTGCATCCGCCGTGCTGGCCTGTTTTCTGGTCATGAGCGGCGTGGTGGTGAACCAGGCGGCGGCCCATTCCCTGCACCACGCCCACCATAACGCGGCCACACATTCTCATGTGCTCTGCTCCCTGATGTGCTCGACGGGGCAGGCGGTTCACGCCGCCGAGCCGGTGTTTGACGCGACGTTCAACGTCCTCCATGGGGTCAGCCTCTTTCTGTTCCAACCCGTCGCGGCGGCGGCGCTGATGCTCCGCCTTTCGCGCGGCCCTCCCGTTCTGTAACGCCTGCGAATTTTTCCAACAGTTCATCCCGCGAATGGAATGCCGTCACATGGACGGCGCCGTTGCGGAAGGGCGGATATTCAGCCGGTGACGTGCCGGCGAGATTCCCGCCGGGCGTTGATCGGGTTTTTCATTAAGGGAGAATACGATGGTGACGACAATGCGATACACATTCACGCGAACCATGGTGACCGGCCTGCTGGTGTTTGGGCTGCTGGGCGGTCAGGGGGCCAATGCGGCGTTGCTGGACGGGCTGATGGACGGGGTCGAGGAAACGCTGGCGGAACGTCTGGCGGACCGCAATGAGCGGCTGACGACGGGCAATTTTTACACCGACGCCCGCCCCAACGCCCACGGCCCCATCGGCATGATGGGCGACCACACCCACGAGGCGGGGGAGGTGATGTTCTCGTATCGGCTGATGCATATGTGGATGCAGGGGACGCGGCTGGGGACCAACAGCCTGACAAATGCGGAGGCCATCAACCTGGCGCCGATGAATACGGGGTTGCCGCCCAACGCCCCGGCCCCTTTGGGATTCGGCTACCTCGCGCAACCGGAATCGATGCGGATGATTATGCACATGTTCGGGTTCATGTATGGCTTGAACGACACCGTGACGCTGATGGCCATGGTGCCCTATACCCACCTGAACATGAATCATTTCACGAGAGACGGCCGCAAATTCATCACGAAATCCGAAGGCATCGGCGATATTCGGTTCGGGTCGCTCTGGCGTCTCTGGGCGGTGGAAGCCCCCAGCATTGGCGCGCATCGGTTTCATGCAAATTTTGCATTCAGCGTGCCGACGGGCGACATTGAGCCGCGTGACACCATTCCGGTGCCGGAACAGTTGAACCAGCCGGGAAACATCTTGGACGTGCGGCTGCCCTACCCCATGCACCTGGGGTCAGGCACGTTCGATTTTTATCCCGGCATCACCTACGGCGGAGAAATGGGCCGGGCCTCGTGGGGGTTCCAGACCATCGGGACCCTGCGGGCGGGCAAAAACACCAATGATTTTTCCAAGGGCGACGCCTATGTGGTCAATATTCATGGCGCGTATGAACTCATCCAACGGCGTTTGAGCGGGTCAGTGCGTTTCAGTTGGAATCACTGGGAAGCCTATAATGGACGGGACCCGCGCATCGGACATCCCGTCAACGCCGTGAATCAGAATTTTCCGAGAATACTCCCCGCGCCCGTGCAGACCGGACGGCCGGAACTCCTCGGCGGCCAGCGTCTGGACATTTTCGGCGGCGTCAATCTCCTGCTGCCGGAGTTCATGGGGTTTGAAACCCGGCTGGCGGTGGAAGGCGGCGTGCCGATTTACCAATATCTGGACGGACAACTGGAAACGGATTCGATAGTGACGTTCGGCTGGCAGGCGGTGTATTGACGAACAATGAACGGCAGGCGCGCGTCGGCACACACGATGCGCGCCGCGCGCCGGTGAACCCGGCGCTCGACCAAGGCCGGCAAAGGAGGCGACCCATGTGGAATCATGCCGTGGTGACGGGCGTGGTGGCGCTTGTTCTGCTGACGCCGGCGGGCGCGGGATTCGCCTACGAGGTCGTTGAAGTCCGTCACGGCGGCGCCGTCGCCGGCCACGTGAGTTTCGCGGGCGTCCCCCCGTCCCCACGGCAGTTCACGGTCCACAAAGGGACGGAGGTGTGCGGCACGGAGCGCGCGTTGAAAAAAGTCGACGTGCGCGACGGCATGGTTCGGGGTGCGGTCATCGCGCTCGAAGGCGTGGAGCGGGGCAAGCCGTTTGCCGCGCACCGTGACAGGGAGCACGCCGGGCGCGGGCGCGGCGCGTTTCATTACGCCGGCGGGGATGAGTTGAATCTCAACGTGCATCTCGACACGTGCAGTTTCGGCCCCTTTACCGGGGTCGTCACGGCCGATGACGCCGTGCAATTTGCCAATCACGACGCCATCCGGCATACCCTGCACACGTACACGTTGCAGCAGAATACTGCCATGTTGAAAACCGTGCATACCCGGATTCTCGGCGCCGACAGTCGCACGGAACAGGTCTTCCCCGGCACCCGCCTGCGCCACGCGCAAGCCGTCGTCCTGACCTGCGACCGCCACGACTTCATGGAAAACTGGCTGTATCTGGCGCGCAATCCCTACTACGCCGTGTCCGATGCGGCGGGGCATTTCCGCATTGACGGCATCCCGCCCGGCGATTACCGCCTCGTGGCCTGGCATCCGGTGCTTGGGATGCGGGAAACGCCGGTGACGGTCGCGCCGCACGGCAGCCTCGCCGTCGATTTCGCCTTCGCGGACTGACGGGCGGCGGCACCCGAACGCACGCCCCCGCCTCGCGCCCGCGCCCCACACCGTCATTCCCGTCCTCCCCGCCCGCCGTCATTCCCGACATTTTTAATCGGGAATCCATCCTTCTTTTGTATTGTCCTTTTATTCCATCCTGCCATTAGCCTCTTACGGATGGATTCCGCGTGCGTACGTTTTTCCTGCCATTGGGCGTCGGTGACGCGGAATGACGGAAGGAGACAAATGCCGTCATTCCCGCCCCCGCCATCACCTTCGGAGGTTTGCCGTTGGCAAAGGCTGCCTGTGCCGTCGTGTCGTTGCGGCGGCGCGGGCGGTTCGTTACACTGCCGCCGTCACGGCATGGGTTGAAACCGGCGGCGGCCGGCGCAATGCGTCCGACGCCGCACACCACGGAGTTCACGATGACCGACCACACTCCCGCCGGCACGTCCTCATCTCCCGCCGGCTCGTCCTCAACGCCATCCATCTCATCCTCAACGCCGGCGGTCAAAATCATCATTCTGGCGATTCTGGGACTCGGCATCGGCGCATTTTTGTATTTCGACCTGGGACGCTATGTGTCGCTGGATGCCCTGAAAGCCAACAGAGACGGCCTGCTGGCCTACACCAATGCCAACTACCCCGCCGCCGTCGCCCTGTTCGTGGCAGCCTACATTCTGCAAACCGCCTTTTCGCTGCCCGGCGGGGCCGTCATGACGCTGGCCGGGGGATTTTTGTTCGGCAGTGTGCTCGGCACAATCTTTGTCAATATCGGCGCCACGCTGGGCGCGACCGCCGCCTTTCTGGCCGCGCGGTACGTGTTGCGCGACTGGGTCGAGCGCACGTTTGGAGAACGCATCGAACCGATTCAGGCCGGCTTCGCGCAAAACGCCTTCAGTTATCTTCTCACGCTGCGGCTCATTCCGGCCTTTCCGTTTTTTCTGGTCAATCTCGTGTCCGGGCTGACCCGTGTCAACCTCGGCACCTATGTGACGGCCACGTCCATCGGCATTATCCCCGGCAGTTTTGTCTTTGCGTTTGCGGGACAACAACTGGGGGCCATCAACTCGCTGGCAGAAATCGCGTCGCCGGGCGTGCTGCTGGCATTCACCTTTCTGGGATTGCTGGCGCTCATGCCCCTGGCCTACCGGAAATTCACGAACAGGACACGGTCGTGAACGACCCCGCCGCCATCGCCCCGATGGATGAGTTTAACCGGCAACTGCTGGAGAACGTGCGTCCGCCGGACTGGGTCAACCCGACGCCGGCCGGCCGGTATAATCTGGTCGTCATCGGCGCGGGCACGGCCGGCCTGGTCACGTCGGCGGTCGCCGCCGCGCTCGGCGCGAAAGTGGCGTTGATCGAACGGCACTTAATGGGCGGAGACTGTTTGAACGTCGGGTGCGTGCCGTCCAAAGGCGTGATTCGCGCGTCCCGCGCGTGGGCCGCCGTCAAACAGGCCCGGCAGTTCGGCCTGGCCCCGGACGACGCCGGGGCGGATTTTGGAACCGCCATGGCGCGAATGAGAAAACTGCGCGCGCGCATCAGTCATGTGGATTCGGCGCGCCGCTATGCCGGCCTCGGCGTGGACGTGTTTCTCGGCGACGGCCGGTTCACCGGGGCGCGAACCATCGCCGTGGGCGACGCCACCCTTGAGTTTGTCAACGCGACCATCTGCACCGGCGCGCGCGCCGCCGCGCCGCCCATTCCCGGACTGGAGCAGGCCGGCTACCTGACCAACGAAACCGTGTTTTCCCTGACGCAACTGCCCCCGCGGCTCGCCGTCATCGGCGCCGGGCCGATTGGATGCGAAATGGCGCAATCGTTTGCCAGATTCGGCAGCCGCGTCTCGCTGATCGAACGCGGCGCGCACATTCTTCCGAGGGAAGACGCGGAGGCCGCCGGCATCGTGCAAACGCACATGGAACGGGACGGCGTCTCGTTTGTGTTTGACGCGGCCATCACCGGGGTGGAATCGCGCGGGGAGGAGAAAGTGGTGCGGTACGACCGGCACGGCGGGCGGCACGAGATCGCGGTCGATGAAATCCTCGTCGGGGTCGGGCGCGCGCCCAACGTGGAACACCTTGAACTTGACACGGTCGGCGTGGAGTTCGACGGACGAACCGGCGTGAAGGTGGACGCCAAACTGCGGACGACCAATCCCCGCGTCTACGCCGCCGGCGACGTGTGCTTCCCCTTCAAATTCACGCACACGGCCGACGCCATGGCCCAGATCGTCATTCAGAACGCCCTGTTCCCCCACCCGTTCGGGCTGGGATGCGCGACGACGGATTCGCTCATCATCCCCTGGGCCACCTACACGGACCCGGAACTGGCCCACGTCGGGCTGTCCGGGGACGAGGCGCGACGCCGGGGCATTGCCATCGACACCTTTACGTTTCGACTGGATGAAGTGGACCGGGCTATTCTGGACGGGGAAGACGCGGGGTTTGCCCGCGTGCACGTCAAGCAGGGCACCGACACGCTGGTGGGCGCCACGATTGTCGCGGCCCATGCCGGCGACATGATCAGCGAATGCACCCTGGCCATGAAAGGCGGCCTGGGGTTGAGCGCCATCGCCGGCACGATCCACCCCTATCCCACCCAGGCCGAAGTGATCAAAAAAGTCGCCAACGCCTGGCGAAAAACCACCCTCACCGAAAACAAGAAACGCTGGCTCCGCCGATTGTTCGCCTGGATGCGGTAGAGGCGGGCGGGCGCGGGCGGCTCACGCGGCGGGCGCGGGTCACGCTGTGGGCGCGGGCGGCTCACGGGAACGGCGGGCAGGCACGGGTTCGGCTATCGCGCGCCAGCGGCCTTCGCCCCCCTCCGTCATTCCCGACCTCCTCCTTCCGTCATTCCCGACGTTTTCATTCGGGAATCCATCCTTTAGTTGTCTTTTCCCTTTCGTATCACAGACAGGAAGGAAACTGAAAGATGGATTCCCGACAACTAACGTCGGGAATGACGGAAGGAGGGGTCGGGAATGACGGAAGGAGAGGAGCCGCGTGCGCATCACGGTTTCCATTTGATATTGCACCCGGCGCTGGGGACCTGTGTTTGACTGACGGGTTTCCCCGCCAGCACGGCGTCCATCGCCCCGCGCAGATCTTTTCCCGTCACGGGTTTTCCGTTCCCCGGCCGGCTGTCGTCCAACTGCCCCCGGTAGACCAGCCGGCGCGTCCCGTCGAACAAAAAGAAATCCGGCGTGCAGGCCGCGGTGAAGACCCTGGCCACGTCCTGACTTTCGTCGTAACAATAGGGAAACGCGAACCCCAGGTCGTTCGCCATGGCGCGCAGTTGGTCGGGGTGGTCGTCGGGATAGCCGTCCGCGTCGTTGCTGCTGATGGCGATGATGCCCAGGTCTTTCCCGGCGTAGTCCTTCCCCAGTCGCCCCAACTCCCCCTGCACGTGCACCACGTAGGGGCAATGCCGGCAAATAAACATCACCAGCAAGCCCCCGCGGCCGGCAACCCGGCCGGGAGTGATCGTCTTGCCGGACACCACGTCGGGCAAATGAAAATCGGGAACGGGTGTTCCCAACGCCAACATCGTCGAACGGGTCAAAGCCATGGCGCGACTCCTTTGTTGAACGGCGGCGGGACGCGCCGGCGGTTACTCCTCGTTCCTGATTTGCTCGCTCAAATAATTTTGCAGCCCCACCTGGTCAATCGTTTCCAACTGCGTTTCGATCCAGTCGATATGCTCCTCTTCGTCTTTGGCCATGTCTTCCAGGATGTGGCGCGTCGTAAAGTCGCCCACCTTCACGCAATGCTGAATGCCCTTGGCCAGCAGGACCACCATGGCGCGTTCCTTGTCCAGGTCCGCCTTCAACTGCTCCGGCACGTTTTCGCCGATGCGGACCGTGCCCAGTTTCTGCATGTTGGGCAACCCCTCCAGATAGAGGATATGATCGATCACGCGCTGGGCGTCCTTCATTTCCCCGTAACTCCGGTCCAGCACATGGTGATGCAGGCGGTCGTAGCCCCAGTTCTTGCACATTTTCGCGTGCAGAAAATACTGATTGATGACCGTCAACTCTTCCGTCAGCAACTCGTTAAGCAACGCGACCACGCCTTCTTTCGCTTTCATGGGCATCCTCCTTGTGTGGCGAACGTCAACATCATCATGACCCGGCGCCCTCGATGTGCCGCGCGCCGGCCGATGGTGTCAGACTACACCGCCCCGTCAATGTGTGTCAATAGAATATATTAGGTATTTACTCTTATTCATGATTCTCTTTCTCAAAGTCGCCGATAGGGATTCTCAACTTCGCCCCCACATCGTCGCCGGCCCGCCTCTCCTCTTTCCGTCATTCCCGTCTTCTCCTTCCATCATTCCCGACGTTAGTAGTCGGGAATCCATCCTTCTTTTCCCTTGTCCCAATTGAGAAGGAAGGACAACAAAAAGATGGATTCCCGACTAAAGATGTCGGGAATGACGGAGGAGGCAAAAGACTCTGAAGGTGACGGAGGGGGCAAACACCGCCGTCCCCGCCTCCTTCCTCCTGTCATTCCCGTCTTTTCCTTCTGTCATCCCCGTCTCTCTCCTTCCGTCATTCCCGCCTTCTCCTTCCGTCATCCCCGTCTTCTCCTTCTGTCACTCCCGCCTCTCTCCTTCCGTCATTCCCGACGTTAGTAGTCGGGAATCCATCCTTCTGTTCCCATCTTTCCGTTCCCATCTTTCCGTTCCCATCTTTCCGTTCCCATCTTTCTGTTCCCATCTTTCTGTTCCCATCCTTCTGTTGCCTTGTATCGCAACACGTTGTCGGCATCCCCGCGACCGCCACGCCCATCCTTCTGTTTCCTTGTACTGCCAATGACCCCTTACAGACGGATTCCGCGCACCCACCGTTTCCGGCCAACGTCGGCGGCCCCATACCGTTCCATTGACCGCCGTTCATGCCCGGTGATACCGTGATGCGCATGACCGACACCCGCCCCGCCCGCGCGCCGAATCGCCTCATCCGCGAAACCAGCCCCTACCTGCTGCAACATGCCTACAACCCCGTGGACTGGCATCCCTGGGGCGAAGAAGCGTTGCAACTCGCCACGGAGCGGGAGGCGCCCATTCTTCTGTCCATCGGCTATTCCGCCTGTCACTGGTGTCATGTGATGGAGCGGGAATCGTTTGAGAACGACGAGATTGCGGCGTTGATGAACCGCCACTACGTCTGCATCAAGGTCGACCGCGAAGAACGCCAGGACCTCGACGAGATTTACATGCAGGCCACCCTCGCCATGAATCATGGACACGGCGGCTGGCCCATGACGGTCTTTCTGACGCCCGACCAGCATCCGATTTTTGCCGGCACGTACTTCCCGCCGACCGACAAATGGGGGCGGCCGGGATTCGGCACGGTGCTCAAACAGATTGCCGACGGATGGGCGACCGACCGCGCCGCCATTGTCGAAAGCGCCGCGCGTTTTGCCGCCCGGCTGCACACGTCCCTGCGCGCCACGTCCCCCGCTGCCGTGGGGCCGAGGGAGACCGACGCCGCGCTGGAGCAATTTTCGGAGGACTTTGACCCCGTCTACGGCGGGTTCGGCCCGGCGCCAAAGTTTCCGCCGGCCACGGGCCTGGCGTTTCTCCTCCGGCGTTCCCATCACACCGGCAACGAGCGCGCCCTGCACATGGTTCGTCACACGCTGGACGCCATGGCGGCCGGCGGCATGTATGACCACGTTGGGGGCGGCTTTTCCCGCTATTCGACCGACGAAAGATGGCTGGTTCCCCACTTCGAAAAAATGCTCTACGACAACGCGCTGCTGGCCAAAACTTATCTTGAAACGTTTCAGGCAACGCGCCACCCCGCGTACGAACTCGTGACCCGCGAGATTCTGGATTACATCATCCGGGAAATGACCGCGCCCCACGGCGGGTATTATTCCGCCACGGACGCGGATTCGGAGGGCGTCGAAGGCAAGTTTTTTGTCTGGACTCCCGAGCAGATTCGGGACATCGTGCCGTCGGAAGAGGATGCCGTCAGGTTTTGCGCGTATTACGACATTACGGCGGACGGCAACTGGGAACACACAAACATTCCCCGCACGCCGCGTTCCCCGGCGGAGGTCGCCGAGCAACTCCACTGCGCCCCGGACGAGTTGCTGAACACCATCGAACGGGTGAAACCGCTGGTCTATCAGGCGCGCCGGCGGCGCGTGCCGCCGGGTCTGGACGATAAAATCATCACGGCATGGAACGGGATGATGATCAGCGCCATGGCCGAAGCCGCGCGCGTCCTGGACCATGCCCCGTATCGGGACTCCGCCCGCCGGGCCGCCGATTTTCTGCTCGCCGCGCATTCCCGCCCCGACGGGGGACTGTATCGAACCTCTCGCGGCGACAGAGCCAGGTTCAAGGCGTATCTTGAAGATTACGCCTGCCTGATTGAAGCCCTCATCGATCTCTACGAAGTTGGCGGCGAGGAGCGGTATCTTGACGAAGCCGTTCGATTGGGCGACCGGCTGCTGACCGACTTTCACGACGAGGAGCAGGGCGGATTTTTTACCACGGCCGCCGACCACGAGTTGCTCATCGCGCGGGGGCGCGAAGGCCCGGACGGCGCCACGCCCAGCGGCAACGCCGTCGCCGCCATGGCGCTGGCCCGCCTCTCGTTTCACCGGGACCGCGAAGATTTCCGGGACGCCGCCGCGCGGGCCGTCCGGGCCTATGGGCAACACATCGGCCGCGTGCCGCGGGCCTTCGCCAAGACGTTGATGGCCGCGGAGTTTCTGTCGAACGGACCGGTCGAACTGGCCTTCGTCGGGTCGCCCCGCGATCCCGAATGCGCCGAACTGCGCCGGGAAGTCGCGCGCCATTTTCTTCCCCACCGCATCATCGCGCATCGCCACCCCGCCGCGCCGGAGTCCCGCCACCCGCTGCTCCGCGACAAACGGGACGTCAACGGAAGAGCCGCCCTGTACGTGTGTCGAAACTATTCCTGCCAGGCGCCGATTACGCATCCCGAAGACGTCGCGCGAGCCGTCGCCGCCCCGCCTCAACACGGCGGGTAACGTCGCCGTGCCCGCCGCCAAGTCGATGACGTCGCCGCATTCATTCGCCATGCCCGTGTCCCCTCCTTCCGCCATGCCTGTCTTCTCTTTCCGTCATTCCCGCCCATCCCCCTCCGTCATTCCCGACATTAGTAGTCGGGAATCCATCCTTCTTTTCCCTTTCCCCAATTGAGAAGGACGGACAACAGAAAGATGGATTCCCGACAAAAGACGTCGGGAATGACGGAGGGGGATGTCGGGAATGACGGAGGGGACGGGTGACCCCCGTCACGCGTTCCGCACCCAGAGATTCCACAGCTGGAACAGATTTTCCCGTTCCCGCGCAAGCGAGTACCGCGCCCACGCGAGCGGAACGGGATGTCGATCCCGCGCGCGCCGAATCCAACGCGCGCCGGAGTCCGGGTCGGCGACCACCAGCACCGCGCCGTCGACATCCGTTCGGTACACGCGCATCCGCCGGTCCCGGTAGGCCCCCACCACCGCCGGGGCCGGATGCCCGTAACGGTTGCCCTGACCGGCGGAGACCACCGCGGCGGTGGCGTTCAACCGTGCAATCCACCGTGGATTCAACGAACTCTTTGCCCCGTGATGGGGAATCTTGACGACCGTGGCAGATTGCACCAGCGGATGCTCCGTCAGTCTCTCCAGGGCGTCCACCTCCGCGTCGGCCGTCAGCAGGATCGAATGCGCGCCGCACGTCACACTCAACACCACCGACAGATTATTCAGGTCGGCGCCGTCGGCATCGCCGGCCATGCGGCCGCGTTCCGCCGGGGGCGGATTCAGCGAGCGAATCCGGCAACCGCCTTCATCGACAAGGTCCCGCCCCGCCCAGGCGATGTGTTCGACCAGTCCCTTGTCCCGACCGGCGCGTTCGAGTGCCCGGACGAACGGCTTCCGTCGGTGGACGCCGTTGCCCCAGTACCGCCCAATCTCGAAATGATTGAAAATCCATGGCAGCCCGCCGATATGATCCAGTTGCGGATGCGTCGCAATGACGTGGTCCAGCCGGCGAATGCCCTGGTCCCACAAATACGGCCCCACCGCCATCTGCCCCATGTCCCAACGCTCGTAGGCCGCGCCGCCGTCCACCAGCGCCGTTTGACCATCGGGCAGTTCGATCACCGTGGCGTCGCCCTGCCCGACGTCCAGAAACGTCACACGCAACGCATCCGCTTCAAAAGGATGTCTCGGAGACCACACCCACCAGCACAGGCACAGCGCCACCAGGCCCGCGCTCACCCATCGCAGGACTCGTGCCCGGCCAAAGAACGCCGCGAAGAGGCACAGATAAAATCCCGCCATGGCCAGCACGGACGGCGACGCCACATGCCACCGGGCGCCGGGCATCGAGGCCGCCGCCCCGATGAACGCGGTCAGGCCGTGCATGACCTCTTGCTGGACCCCGCTCGCGGGCAGGTGGGTCAGACCTCCAAGCAGAACCAGCAACGACGCGCCAAGCCCCAGCGGCACCACCACCAAGCCGACCAGCGGCACCACAATCGCGTTGGCCGCAAGGCCCATCCAGGCCACCTGATTAAAATAGTACGCCACGAGGGGCACGGTGGACAGCGTCGCGGCAATGGTCATCACCAGATACCGGCGCGCCCAATGCCGGAGTTTGACCGGCAGGCGGAGCGACGCATCGGCGTCGTCGGCGTCGCCGATGCCCCCGGCGTTCCTGATGCCCTCGGCATCGCCGGCATCCCGCCCGCTCCACCGCGCCCCCAGGGCAATGGCCAGGACGGAGACGTAGGACAGTTGAAAGGAAAGATCATAAATCGCCCTGGGATCAACCAGCGTGGTCAGGAGCGCCGCCAGACTCAACGCGATCAGAATATGCCGTTCGTGTCCGATCCACACCGCGAAGAGATACAACAGAAGCATAATCAACGACCGCACCGTCGCCACGTGCGACCCCGACAGCAGCGTGTAAAACACGACCAGCGGAATGGTGACCAGCACGGCGAGTTGTTTCGGCGTCAGAATGCAGGACAGTGTTTCCAGCCGGGACGGCGGCAGACGGCGGGCCAGCCCCCGGACACCGAAAAACGACACCACGGCCAACAACCCCAGATGCGAACCTGAAATGGAAATGATGTGCACGGTGCCCGTCGTCATAAAATCTTCACGGACCCGCGCGGGGATGTCCCGTTGTTCTCCGACAATCATGCCCAGAAACAACCCGCGGGCCGGCTGGTCGAACGTGGCGATCGCGGCCTGCCGAACCCGGTGTCTCCACCGGTCGATCCGGCGCCAGATGCGCGCGCCGACGTCGCCGGCGTCCGGCGGACGCACCCGGATTCGATGGGGGCCTTTGACCGTCGCCACCGCGCGAATGCCGTGATCACGGAGATACCGGCCGTAATCAAATCCGCCCGGATTCCGCGTACCGAACGGCGGCCGCACCCTGGCGCGGACGCTCACGCGGTCTCCCCGAAACACCTCGGTATCGGGGTTGCGCCAGGTGAGACGAAGACGGCCGGACGCGGGACGGCTCGCGCCGTCCGTCTCGACGGAACGCACCGCCACGATCATGGTAATCCGCCCCGGGCTGTGGGCGACGGGCGCCGCCACGACGCCGGACACGGTGAGGACTCGAGGCTCCACGACGGACAGGACGTCCGCGCGCGCATCGTGCCGCTCGTTCAGCGCCCAGTACCCCAGGCCGAGCAGGAGACAGGCATAGATCATCAGCCCGCGGCCCGCGGACAACAGGGCCGTCCGCTCACACCGGGACAGCGCCCCGGCCAGGACGATCAGCAGTACCAGAACGGTGACGGGAAGAATGGACAGCCAGGACCCCAGAAGAAGCCCCGACACAAAGGCGACAATGCCGACCGGAAAGACCGATGCCGACGCAACACCCGTTCCGCCGCTATCCAATGGCGGCCCTGACCACCCCGGCCAACTTTTCCGCGACGTCCCGGATGGTCGAATCATCCCGGCCTTCCACCATCACCCGCACCAGCGGCTCGGTGCCGGAATGCCGCACCAGAATGCGCCCCGTCCCGTCCAGCCGTGATTCGCCCTCGCCGATCGCCCGTTGCAGTTCGGGAATCGAATCCAACGCGCGTTTGTCCCGCACGGTGACGTCGCGCATGACTTGAGGCACGGGGTCCATGCAGGTGATGAGTTCGGAAAGCGGAGTCCCGGAGCGTTTGATCAATTCGAGCACCTGCATCCCGGAAATCAATCCGTCGCCGCTGGTGTGGTGGTCAAGAAAAATGACGTGGCCCGACGGCTCTCCGCCCAGGTTATAGCCGTCCGCCACCATGCGTTCGAGGATATACCGGTCGCCGACCGGCGTTCGGAACAACTCGATCCCGGCCTCGCGCATCGCCAGTTCCAATCCAAAGTTGCTCATCACGGTGCCCACGACGGTCCCGCGCTTGAGTTGACCCCGGCGGTGCAAGTCCAGAGCGAGGGCGGCCAGAATCCGGTCGCCGTGCGCCACCTCGCCCCGCGCCGTCACAAACACCGCCCGGTCGCCGTCGCCGTCCAACGCAATGCCGACGTCGCCGTGACCGGCCAGCACGGCCTCTTGCAACCGCTCCGGCGCAAGCGCCCCGTACCCCGCGTTGATGTTGGTGCCGTTCGGCGCGTCCCCAATCACGGAGACGTCGGCGCCAAGTTCCCGCACCACCGTGGGCAGGACGGAATATCCGGCGCCATGCGCGCAATCCAGCACCACCTTCATCCCCTGAAAATCCGCCTCGCGCGGCAGCGACCGTTTGACGAATTCAATGTAGCGGCCCAGGGCGTCGTCGATGCGAAACGCTTTGCCGATGTCGTCCGCCGTCGGACGAAGATGCTCGATCTCGTCCGACACGAGCAAAGATTCAATGCGAGATTCGAGCCGGTCGGGCAGTTTGAGGCCGTCGTTGGAAAAAAACTTGATGCCGTTGTCCTGATAGGGATTGTGCGAGGCCGAAATCATCACCCCGGCGTCGGCGCGCAGACTGCGCGTCAAAAAGGCCACGCCGGGCGACGGGATCGGCCCCACCAGCAACACGTCGACGCCCATGGAGCAGATGCCGGAGGTCAGCGCCGACTCCAGCATGTAGCCGGACAGCCGGGTGTCTTTCCCGATGACAATTTGGTGACGCCCGTCCCGGCGTTTGAACACATGCGCCACGGCGCGGCCCAACTTCAAGGCCGTTTCGCTCGTCATGGGTTCCCGATTCGCGATGCCCCGCACGCCGTCGGTGCCGAACAACCGCCTCGGATGTTCCTCCGCCATGCCGCCCTCCGTCAGGTTCCGGCAATGGATGCCGACATGCGCACCACCGCGCGCATCGATCCGACGTCGTGCACGCGAACCATGTGCGCCCCGCCCAGCACCGCGGCCGCGACGGCCGCGGCGGTCCCCATGGCGCGCCGCCGCACGGGGTCGCCGGTGACCGCGCCGATAAAGGATTTGTTCGACACGCCGACCAGCAGCGGACGGCCCAGCCGATGCAGCGACCGCAGCCCTTTCAGCAACGCCAGATTGTGCCGCGCCTGTTTTGCAAACCCGATGCCCGGATCGAGAATCATCTGCTCGCGGGCGATGCCGGCGGCCTCCGCCCGCCGCACGCGGGCGCCGAGTTCGTCGCCGACTTCCTCGACCACGTTGTCATAGCGGCAGTACCGCTGCATGGTGCGCGGCGTGCCCCGCATATGCATCAGCACCAGCCCGGCGCCGGCGCGCGCGACCACGGACGCCATGCGGGGATCATGCCGCAACGCGCTCACGTCGTTGACGATGACCGCGCCCCAGTCAATGGCCCGTTCCGCCACGCCGGCCTTGCGGGTGTCCACGGAAATGGGCACCGTCGCCCGTTTGCCGACAACTTCCAGCACCGGCCGCAGACGCCGCAGTTCCTCCCGTTCATCAATCGCCTCCGCGCCCGGCCGCGTGGATTCGGCGCCGACGTCGATCACGTCGGCGCCCTCGCCGACCATCTGTTCAAAATGCTCCAGAGCGCGTTGCGGCTCCAGAAACCGCCCGCCGTCGGCAAAGGAGTCCGGCGTCACATTCAGGATTCCCACGACCAGAACGCGCGGTGACAGGGCAATGCGGACGTGGCAGGCTCGGATGTGCGCGGCGTGTATGTCATCCATGAGACTTCCCGCAGCGTTGCCGTGCCCGGCGCCCCGCACAGAATCGCTCGCCATGTTCAGGGAAAGAGGTTGCACCGACGTGCCACGAAGACGGGGCCGCGGGGCCGCGCAACCGCAAGGCCACGTAGCCGCAAGGCGGGTGGCCTGTCCCGCACAGGTCACACGGAACCGAGCCGGCAAGAACAGAGCGCGGCGTCAGACCTGCGCCGGCTCACGGAACAAGGCCCCCTGGTTCATGATCCGGTCAATTTCCAGGGAGTCCAGCACTTCTTTTTCGAGCAGGGCCTCGGCCAGCGCCCGCAGCGTATGAATATGTTCCGTGAGCATGCTCCTGGCCCGTTCATAGGCTTCCACGACCAGGCGTTTGACTTCGTGGTCAATTTCCAGCGCCACCTGCTCGCTGAAATCCCGGCGGGACTGAATTTCCCTGCCCAGGAAAATTTCTTCATCTTTTTTGCCGAAGGCCAGCGGCCCCAGTTTCGCGCTCAACCCCCACTCGCAGACCATTTTCCGGGCGAGTTCGGTGGCCCGCTCAATGTCGTTGCCCGCGCCGGTGGTGACGTTTTTCAGAATCAGTTCTTCCGCCACGCGGCCGCCCAGCAGAATGGACAGCGTGTTATACAGAAAATCTTCGGAATAACTGTGCCGGTCATCGATGGGCAGTTGCATGGTCATGCCCATCGCGCGCCCCCGTGGAATAATCGTCACTTTGTGGACCGGGTCGGCGCCCGGCAGCAGTTTCGCCATGAGTGCGTGGCCCGCCTCGTGGTACGCCGTGGTGCGTTTTTCTTCTTCGCTCAAGACCATGCTCTTGCGTTCGGCCCCCATCATGACTTTGTCTTTCGCGTTTTCAAAATCGACGAGTTCGACCAGTTTCTTGTCCAACCGCGCCGCCCACAGCGCCGCCTCATTGACAAGATTTTCCAAATCGGCGCCCGAAAACCCCGGCGTACCCCTGGCAATCTGCTCCAGCGTCACGTCGTCCGCCACGGGCACTTTCCTGGTGTGTACTTTGAGAATCTCCATGCGCCCCCGCACGTCGGGACGGTTGACAATCACCTGGCGGTCGAAGCGGCCGGGCCGCAACAGAGCCGGGTCGAGCACGTCGGGACGGTTGGTGGCGGCGACCAGGATCACGCCTTCGGTCGTGTCAAACCCGTCCATCTCCACCAGGAGTTGATTGAGGGTTTGTTCGCGTTCGTCGTGCCCCCCGCCCAACCCCGCGCCGCGCAGCCGGCCCACCGCGTCGATTTCGTCAATGAACACAATGCAGGGCGCGTGTTTTTTCCCCTGCTCAAACAAATCGCGGACCCGCGAAGCCCCCACCCCCACGAACATTTCCACAAAGTCGGACCCGCTGATGCTGAAGAACGGGGCGCCCGCTTCTCCGGCAATCGCTTTCGCCAACAGGGTTTTGCCCGTGCCCGGAGGGCCGACAATCAGCACCCCTTTGGGGATGCGCCCTCCCAACTTCTGAAACTTTTGCGGGTCCTTCAGAAACTCGATGATTTCAACGACTTCTTCCTTGGCCTCGTCCACGCCGGCCACGTCGGCAAACGTCACTTTTTTCTTTTCCTCGGTCAGGAGGCGGGCACGGCTTTTGCCGAACGACAGGGCGCGATTCCCGCCGACCTGCATTTGCCGCATGAGAAAAAACCAAAGCCCCAGAAACAGAATGAACGGCCCCCACGTCACCAGAAACCTGATATACCAGGGGCTTTCATCCGGCGGCACGGCTTCGATTTGCACGGATTGTTCCCGCAGCGTTTTGACCAGATCGGGATATTCCACGGTATAGGTGCGAATCCGGTTCCCGTCTTTCAACACCGCGTTGATCCGGTTATCCGTCATCGTGACTTTCGCCACGTCCCCCCGCTCAAGATGGGCCATAAAGTCGCTGAACATCACCTCTTCCTCCGGAAAAGGGGACGGCACCGTGAACAGGTTGAACAGCACGATCATGAAAAACCCGACCACCACCCAAAACAGCAGATTTTTCGCCCGGGAGTTCATCCAGATACGTTCCTTTGTCCGATAATGTTCGAGTTAACCGGCCCGTCACTTCGCCACCGCCGCCGGCGGCGAATCACACGACGTGATCAATCCCGCAATATACCACGGCAACGCCGCCTCTGCAAACACGGCCCCGCACGGACTTCCCTCCCGCGCCGTTGCGTAACGGCGTCATCTCACAATACGCATCCCGCCGTTTCAGGTCGAACACAGCCGGACGACGGCCACCCGCCGGGTCGCCGGCATCACTCGAAACCGATGATCGGCGCGATAGCCTCCGACCCACAGAATGCCTTCCGGCGCCACCACCAGGGGCACCGTGCGCCGCATACTTTGGCGCACCTTCGCATCCGAGAAAAAATCCTGAATTTTTTTTCGCCGCCCTCCCATGCCGTGCGGAAAAAAATAATCGCCGGGCCTCCACGACCGCACCGTCAGATCGTGGCCAAACCGGTCGGCGTCCAAATACGCCACGGACGCATCGCGCGGAAACGAGACGCCCTCCACGAGCCGCACCGCGCCTTCAATGGTCTGGCCCGTCCCCGGCCACCGGATCGATCCGGGAAAAGACCAGAGACAGGACAGGTCCGGCCGGACGCGCCCCTCATGGGCCGTGGGAGTTTCGATGAACGTGATCCGGTCATATTCCCTCGCCACGTCCAGACGGCCGAACCGGGCCGTTGACCCCGAAATGCCATGCACCACATGTCGAAGAACGGTCTCCACGGCCTCACACCGGAGCGGCTCCGGCCGGAGACGGGCCGCCGCATGAAGGATCATCCGCCGTTGAATCGGCACGGGAACGGCCAGCAATCCGGCACGACTCACGACAAGACCCTCCTCATGGCGCACCGTGGCCGAGTCCAGCATGGCCCCGGCCACGTCGTCCAGATACCGGTGTTCATCCCGAAGCACGGCGGCCTGACGGGACAGCGCGCGCGTCACTCCGGGGTTCAACGTCTTCAGCAACGGGACCAACTCGTGACGAATCCTGCTTCGCAGATACTTCGGATCGGCGTTGCTCGAATCCATTCGGAATCCGCACCCCTTCTCCTCAAGATACCGCAGCAACTCCGCGCGGCTCACGTGAAGCAGCGGGCGGATCACGCGGGGATGGCGCCGAACCGGCATCCCCGACAACCCCGCCAGCCCCGTCCCCCGCAACATCCCCATCAGCACGGTTTCAACCTGATCATCCTGCGTGTGACCCACCGCCACTTTGTCCGCCCCCCAGGCATCGGCCACGTCCCCCAGGCACGCATAACGCCGTTCGCGCGCCACGGCCTGCACGGATTCCCCCCGGCGTTCCCGAAGCACCAGCGGCAGATGCAGCGTCTTGCGAAAAAACGGCAGACCAAGGTTCCGCGCCAGACGCTCGACCCACGCCGCATCGTCCGTCGATTCCCCGCCCCGCAATCCATGATCGCAATGCACCACCGCCAACGCCACCCCCAGCGACTCCCGGCACGCACACAACGCCTGCAGCAGCGCCACCGAATCCGGCCCCCCCGACACCGCCACCAGCACGCGGTCGCCGGCGGACAGCAGGCCGTCCCGTTGCACCTGTTTCAACAGCGCGTGTTCAAACGCCGGCAGAGACGGTTTCATCACACCTCACCATGCCTCACGCCCGCATCAGCGCCGGCCAACACCCGCCGGGCCGATTGAACATCCTCCTCGATGCGCGCCGCCAGCCGCCCGGCGTCCTCAAATGTTTCATCCCCGCGAAGATATTTCGCAAACCGCACCGTGATCCATTCCCCATACGCCGGCCCGTCGCCATCCAGCACGTGCACTTCCAACAGCCGCTCCCCCCCGCCGAACGTCGGCCGCGTCCCCACATAACTCACCGACGGCCACGCCTTGTCCCGCCAGACCATCGTCGTCGCATACACCCCGTCCGGCGGCAGCACCCGCCCATCGGGCGGCCGCACATTCGCCGTCGGATATCCCAACGCGCATCCCCGCCGCGCGCCCGCCACCACCGCGCCCGCCAGCGCATACGGACGCCCCAAATACGCCTCCGCCTGTTCCATCTCCCCCCGGCGGACGAACTCGCGAATCCGCGTCGAACTCACGACGTTGTCCCCGCAGCGCACCGGCTTGACGACCCGCACCCGGAACCCCGCCGCCGCCGCCAGCCGCCGCAGCGTCTCCACCGTGCCCGCACGATCCTTCCCAAACACAAACCGCTCCCCCACGAAGAGAGCCTGAATGCCCAGCCCGTCCCTCAAAATGGAAAAGACAAACTCCTCCGGACTCAACGCGGCAAATGCTTTGGAGAACTCCAGCACGACGAGATGCTCGATGCCCCGCGCCTCCAGCCACGCCAGTTTCTCCGACGGCGACGTCAAGCATTGGAAGGCGGCGCCGGGATTCAACGTCACCACCGGATGCGGATCAAACGTCAACGCCATCGGCGTGCCCCGTTGTTCACGGGCGTGGCGCACCACCGAGGCCAGGAGGTGTCGATGACCGATATGCTGGCCGTCAAAATTGCCGATGGTCAGCACCGGCGGCGGCCGGACGGGACGGCGGGGAAGACCGCGCGACACCTTCATGGACGGGCGGTCTGCAACAACCCGGCGGCGTCTTTGGCGAAATAGGTGAGGATCAGGTCCGCCCCCGCGCGTTTGATCGACACCAGCGTTTCCAGCATCACGTCGGACTCCTGCACCCACCCCGCCGCCGCCGCGGCTTTGATCATGGCGTATTCGCCGCTGACCTGAAACGCCGCCACCGGCACATCCACCGCCGCGCGCGTCCGCGCAATCACGTCCAGACACGGCAACGCCGGTTTGATCATCACCGCGTCCGCCCCCTCCTCCACGTCCAGCCGCACTTCCCGCATCGCCTCCCGCGCATTGGCGGGATCCATTTGATACGACCCCCGGTCGCCGAACGCCGGCCCCGACCCCGCCGCCTCCCGAAACGGCCGGTACAAACACGAGGCGTATTTGGCGGCATACGACATGATGGACACCTGTTCGAAGCCGCGTTGATCCAGCGCATCGCGGATCGCCCCGACGCGCCCGTCCATCATGTCGGACGGCGCCACCATGTCGGCGCCGGCCTCCGCGTGGACGGCGGCCATCAGGCGCAAACACTCCAGCGTTTCGTCGTTGAGCACGTCCCCATCCCGCACCACGCCGCAATGACCATGCGTGGTATATTCATCGATGCAGACGTCCGTCATCACGCACAGCCCTGGCAGTCTCGCCTTGAGCGCGCGCACGGCCCGAGGCACAATCCCCTTGGGATCGGACGCCGCCGACCCGCGTTCATCCTTGTGCTCGGGAATCCCAAACAGCAACACCGCCGGCACCCCCAGCGCGTGCACCTCGACAACTTCATCGACCAGCCCATCAACCGACCAGCGGTATTGCCCAGGCATCGACGGAATCGGCTCCCGCCGCCCCTCTCCCTCCATCACAAACAGCGGCGCGATCAAATCACCCGGCGACAGCACGGTTTCCCGCGCCATCCGTCGAAGCGCCGGCGTCCGACGCCAACGCCGCGGCCGTTCACGGGGAAACCCCATGGACTACGCCCCCCCCGCGCGCGCCGCGCCACGCCACCGCCGCGTCGCGCCCCGCCACCGCACCGCGCTCCACCGCCCGCCGTCCGCCGCCGCCGTCATTCCCATCCCCTTCTCGCCGTCATTCCTGTCTCTCTCTTGCCGTTATTCCCGACGTCCTCATTCGGGAATCCATCTTTCTGTTTCCTGTCCGTCATTCCCCGCCCGCCATCACTGCCTCGGAAGATTCGTCAGAAACACCACCAGGTCCCTCACGGACACCAGACCGGCCAGAACGCCGTCCCGGGTCACGCCCAGATGCCGCACATGTTTCCTGGCCATCAGATCGTTGGCGTCCAGCAGCGTCTTGTGTTCATCGATGCAGACAATCGGCGCCGACATGATGTGTTCCACCGTCGTCCGCGCCGGGTCCAGACCTTCCGCCACCAGCCGCCGCACCAGATCGGCATCCGTCAAAATGCCGATGATCTCCTTCTCACGGGTGACAAACACGCTGCCGATGCCTTTGTCGCGCATCATCTCCGCCGCCGTTCGAACAGGGGTGTCGCGATCGACGGTCACAAACTTCGCGGCGGGCACCATAAACGCTTTCACGGGAACCATGGCTCACTCCTTGCGTTGGCGCATGTGACGGCGCCGCGACAACGCGGCGTCTCGTCGGCGCGCCGGGTCTTATTTACGAAGCGGCGGCATCACGGGTGACATACCGCACCAGCGACTGCACCATCTCCGGGATCGTATGCCGGGCCGCCGTCACGTGCACGTCCAGGCCCACGTCCCGAATGGTTCGGGCCGTGATCGGCCCGATGCTGGCGATAATGGTCCCGTTCAGATTTTTTTTCAAATCCGCCGCCCCGTCGAACAGTTGCGAAAAGTTCCGCACGGTGGACGAACTGGCAAACATGACGACATCAATCGCGTGATCGGCAAACAGTTGACGCACGCGCTCCCGTTCCATCGGCGGCGGCACGGCCCGGTAGACCTTCGCCACGCGCACATGCGCCCCCAGGCGGGCCAGCGTGTCCGGCAACACCTCGCGCGCCTCCGCGGCCCGCGCAATCAACACCCGCCGCCCGGCCACCCCGGCGTTCTGCATCGCCTCGATCAGCCCTTCGGCCCGGTACGTCGCAGCCGTCAGATCGGCGACGAT
Source organism: Nitrospirales bacterium (assembly GCA_020027205.1). Classification (GTDB taxonomy): domain Bacteria; phylum Nitrospirota; class Nitrospiria; order Nitrospirales; family UBA8639; genus Bin75. The sequence goes on from JAHRAQ010000014.1 coordinate 22,896, forward strand.
GCCGAAGGCGCGCACCTCGTCGGCGGTTCGTGGCCCGATGCAGCACACCCGCGTCCCCGCCAACGCCCGCGCATCAAGACCCTTCGCCCCCAGCCGCCGCATCAACGCCCTCACGCCGTTGACGCTCGTGAACACCGTCCAGTCAAACGTCGGGAGGTGTTGAATGGCGTCATCCACGTCCGTCCAGTCATCGGGGGGACGGAACGCAATGGCCGGACATTCCACGGGATCTCCTCCATACGCCCTGATTCGATCCGACAATTCCGCGGCCTGCGACCCGGCCCGCGTCACCAGCACCCGCTTGCCGAACAACGGCCGCGTCTCAAACCAGTTCAGCCGCTCGCGCAGCCGCACCACTTCCCCCACCACCACCACGGCCGGCGGCCGCATCCCCGCCGCCGCCGCCTGCGCCGCAATCGTCCCCAGCGTCCCCGTCACCGTCCGCTGCCCCGCATAGGTGCCCCATCGAATCACCGCCACCGGCGTCTCCCGTGATTTGCCTTCCTCGATCAACCGCGAGACGATCATCGGCAACTGCATCACCCCCATCACAAACACCAGCGTCCCGTCCGCCGAGGCCAGTCGCGGCCACTCCAACGCCGTCCCGTTCTTCGCGGGATCTTCATGCCCCGTGATGAACGCCACGGTCGAAGCCAGCGTTCGATGCGTGACGGGAATCCCCGCATACGCCGGCACCGCCACCGCCGAGGTCACGCCCGGCACCACTTCAAACGGAATGCGCGCTTCCGCCACCACTTCCGCCTCTTCTCCGCCACGTCCAAACACAAACGGGTCACCGCCCTTCAACCGCACCACGCATTTCCCCTCGCGCGCCTTCTCCAGAATCAACCGGTTGATTTCCTCTTGCGGCCGGTAAGCCCCGCGTCCCCGGCGTCCCACGTAAATCCGCTCCGCCCCCGGCGCCGCGTGATCCAGCAACACCGGATTGGCGAGATGATCGAACAACACGACGTCGGCCTTCCGCAGACACGCCCGGCCGCGAAGCGTCAACAGGCCGGGATCCCCCGGCCCCGCCCCCACGAAGTAGACCGTTCCCACGGGACGCAACTCCGTCATGTCACGACCCACGCTTACCCACGCCCATACACTTCATCCAGAATCTGCTTGCCGCCGGCGTCCAGCACCCGGTCAGCCAGCGCGACGCCAAGGCGGGCGGCCTCGTCCACCGGCCCTTCCATCTCATCTCGAATAACGCGCCCGCCGTCAAGACTCGCCACCAGGCCCTTCAACTTCACCGTCCGGTGTTCCATCACCGCATGACCGGCAATCGGCACCTGGCACCCCCCTTCCAACCGCGCCAAAAACGCCCGCTCCGCCGCCACCTCGACCGCCGTGGTGCGATCATGCAACGGCGTCAGCACATCCCGCACCCACGCATCATCCGCGCGCGACTCAATCCCCAGCGCGCCCTGACCAATCGCCGGCACACTCACCGTCAACGGCAGATATTCCGTCACGCAGTCCGCCCACCCCAACCGGATCAATCCCGCCGCCGCCAGCACAATGGCATCGCACGCCCCCTCCCGAAGTTTGCGCAGGCGGGTATCCACGTTCCCGCGAAGCATGACAATGGACAGGTCGCCCCGGTGCGCCAGCAACTGCGCCTGCCGCCGCAGACTGCTCGTCCCCACCGTCGCGCCCGCCGGGAGATTCCGAAACGCCGGACAATCCCGCGTCACCAGCGCATCCCTGGCATCTTCGCGCGCCGGCACGCAGGCGATGGTCAACCCCTCCGGCAAGACCGACGGCACGTCCTTCATGCTGTGAACCGCCAGATCGATGTCGCGCCGGTGCAACGCCTCTTCGATTTCCTTGACGAACAATCCCTTCCCGCCGACGCCGGCCAGCGGCGCGTCCAGCATCTTATCACCGCTCGTGCGAATCGTTCGGAGTTGAACCTCGACGGACGGGGCGAGTTCCCGCAGTTGCGCCTTCACCCACTCCGCCTGCCAGAGCGCCAGCCGGCTGCCGCGTGTCCCGACCACGAGGGACGACCGGCGTCCATGTACGGAACTCACGCCGATGCCTTATCCCGCCGCCCCGTGAGGCGGCGGTGCCATGACGACCCGACGCGGCCGTGCCCCGCGCCTATTCCGCAACGTTCTCCCGGTCCGCCGTGACGGCGGCGGCGGACGGCGGCGCGCCGGGTTCCGACCGGTCGGCGGGATGACGAACGGGCGCGGATTCCGTCGCGTCGCGCTGCGCCTCCAACGGATAACAATGCCCGGCCGCGTCGGCGGACACCGACCCATTTGACGACGACCGCACCGCGTCTTTCAGCGCGGCCAGCGACCCATGCAGAAGTTTTTTCGCAATGCCCGACGCCAGCGATTCCATGGCCTCCCGCTGCTCGGCGGTCAGCCGTTCGAACCGGCCGAAGGCTTTGTCCAGTTCCGCCTGCTTGACGGCCTCCGCGTATTTTTGCAATTCGACAATCATGGGCGTCGCCTTCAACGACTGCATCCAGCGCAACACGACGCCGACTTCGTCCCGGACGATGCCTTCGGCCCGTGCCGCCTCCATCCGCCGGTCTTCGCGGTTCTGCTCGACGTGCGCCTCAAGATCGTCCATATCGAACAGGAAGGCGTTGTCCACCCGGCGCACGTCGGGATCGATGTTGCGGGGCACCGCCACGTCAATCAGAAACATCGGCCGGTTCCACCGCTCCCGCACCGCCCGTGCCACTTCGTCCGGGCCGATGACATAGTGGGGCGCCCCGGTCGAGCACAGCACAATGTCGGCCTTGTGCAACTGCGCGCGAAAGGCGTCAAAAGGCACGAACGTCCCATGAAACCTGTCGACCATGTCCTGCCCGCGCAAGGCATCGCGCGTCGTGAGCAGCACGTTCCGCACACCGTGACCGACCAGGTGGCGCGCCGCCAGTTTCGCCATCTCCCCGGCGCCCACCAGCATCACCGTCCGCCCCGCCAGGTTGCCGAACACCTTCTGCGCCAGTTCGACCGCGGCGTAACTGACGGACACCGCGTTTTCCGCGATCCGGGTTTCCGTTCGAACCCGCTTGGCCACCGAAATGGCCTTCTGGAACACTTTGTTCAGAATGACGCCGCTGGCGTTGTGCGTTGAAGCGTCACGGAAACACGCCTTCACCTGTCCCAGGATTTGCGGTTCGCCCACCACGAGGGAATCCAGACTCGAGGCCACTCGAAACAGATGCGTGACGGCGCGATCCCCCGCGTGCCGGTACAGGTGGGGCAACAGCCGCTCCGCCGACAACGACAGATGCGCGTCCGCCAGAAACTCCCGAACGGCGGCCACGCCGTCGTCCACGCGATCCGTCACGGCATACACTTCCACGCGATTGCACGTCTGCAGGAACACCCCTTCGTGGATGTTCGGATGGGCCATGAGCCGGCGGATCGCCTCCCCGACCCGGCTCTCCGGGACCATCAGCAGTTCCCGCAGTTCGACGGACGACGTTTTGTGACTCACGCCGACAACGATTACGTTCATAAGTTGACCGGCAGGCTTTCCTCTTTGAACAGCACTCCGAGAAACGTCAGCAGGACGCCGACAAACCCGACGACGGTCAGACAGGCCGCCTTTTTCGCCCGCCATCCGACGGCCACGCGCCCCACCAGCACCGCCAGATAAAACGCCCACGTCACCAGCGCCCAGATTTGTTCGGAATTCCAACTGATGTAGGCGCCCAGCGTAAGTTGCGCGGACATGGCGCCCATCAGAATCCCCAGGGTGAGCAACGGAAACCCCAGGACAATGGAGTGCTGGTTCAGCCGGTCCAGCACGTCCAGCGGCGGCAATTTCACGTACAGCAGGTTGAACTGTTTGGACTTCAACAACCAGTCCTGGATGAGATACATCAGCCCCGCCACAAAGGCCACGGCAAACCCGACGGCGCCCAGCATACTCAACGTGACGTGGACCCACACCACGTGAAACATGGGGTGAAGGGCCTGGTTCTCCGAAGGCAGGACGGCGGTGGACGCCAGGGCAAGAAAGGCGAGAGGCAGCATGAACGCGCCCAGCACGTAGAGCCGCTGACGGAACACCGCCGTCAACAACACCACGACCAGGGACCAGGAAAAAAACGACAGGGCATTCCCGAAGGACACCCACGGCGTCGCGTCTCCGGAAAACATCTGAAAGGCCAGCAGGACGGTATGCACCGCGCACCCGGCACAGGTCACGCCCAGCGCGACCCTGGCCAGCGCGTCCGACCGCCGCAGGAGATACCCCAGCGACAGCAGGGTTCCAAGAAAATAGAACCCCAGCGTCAGTTGCAACACGGCGACGATCATCCACACCTGAATCGCGTGAACACGGCCCACACACCCCGCGCCGGCAGTATATGACAGGCCCTTTGGAGATGGCAAGAACGCGGGGACGACCGGATGCCGAAGACCGCCCGCGGCGGCGGACACACTCCGCTCATCGTCATCGGCGTCGTCGGTGTCGGTGGCGTAAGCAGGCGAAGGCAACGCGCCGCGCGGTCGCCGGAGTCGCGGGAGACGGGTGAAACCCCGTGGCGTTCAGCCGCCCGACCCCGCCGTGGTGCCTCCGCACACGTTCAGCACCTGTCCCGTAATCGCCGCGGCATCGTGTTGACACAGAAACACCGTCAACGCCGCAATCTCCCCCACCTCGGCCATGCGCTGAATGGGCACCGCCGCCAGCGCGCGCGCACGAAAGGTGTCGGCCGGCATCCCCAACACCGCCGCCGTTTCCTCAATCCCCTGCCGCGCCATGTCCGTGTCCACCCAAGTCGGACACACCGCATTGACGGTGATGCCCCGCCCCGCCACTTCCAGCGCCAGCGCCTTGGTGAATCCCAGAATACCGTGTTTGGCCGTGCAATACGCCGCGTAGCCGGGAACACCGAACCGCCCCAGCACGGACGACATGTTGATGATGCGCCCGTAAGCCGGATCCGACATATGAGGCAACACCCGCGTCGCGCACAAATACGACCCCGTCAAATTGACCCCAAGAATCGCCGACCACCGCGCATCATCGGGATCCTCCATCGGCGTCCGCCCGGACACCCCGGCGTTGTTGATCAAAATATCAATGCGCCCCCAGGCCTTGACCACAGCCGCCACCACCCGCTCCACGTCACCGGCACAGGTCACGTCGGCGGTCATGCTCATCGCATCCCCGCCACGCTCCCGAATCAGGGACACGGTCTGATCGAGACAGTCCCCGCGACGCCCGCACACCGCCACCCGAACGCCCTGCTCCGCCAGCGCCAGCGCCACGCCCCTCCCGATGCCCGTGCCGCCGCCGGTCACCAGCGCCACCCGATCCCGCAACATCAACGCCCCCTCACTCCGTCATTCCCGACGTTAGTTGTCGGGAATCCATCCTTCTGTTTGGGAACTACTGATTTGACTTCGCACCAATCACGACAAGGCGCAGTGACCGCGCCTTTCATGCGCGCCGACGTAAGTGCGGCGCATGTAGCAACGGCGTCCGGGACAGGCGCATCTGCGCGTGGAGGCAGCCGCGATAGCGGGCCGATGAAACGCGAAACGGTACGGGGCTTCGCACTTGTGCGAAGTCACGTAAATAGGTCCCTTCTGTTTCTTCATCCCCATCCCCCGCCCCTCCGTCATTCCCGACGTCCTCATTCGGGAATCCATCCTTCCGTTCCCCATCCCCCCGTCATCATCGCCCAACTTGCCCAACCGCGCCCCGACCCGGCACAATCCGCGGACCATCACCACGCCATCGTCGAGATGCATCACCACGCCGTGCCGACCCGTCCATGCCCCGGTGGCCGGTGAGACACCGACGCATGGCAGAACCATCGACCGCGAGCGCCATTCATGCCGGGCACGTTGTACATCGTCGGCACCCCCATCGGAAACCTGGAAGATTTCACCTTTCGGGCGCACCGGATTTTGCGCCACGTGGCGGTGATCGCGGCGGAGGACACCCGCCACACCCAAACCCTGTGCCGTCATTACGATATCCGAACGCCGATGACGAGTTATCATGATTTTAATAAAGAAGAAAAAACCCCGGTCCTGCTGGACCGGCTCCGGCAGGGACAGTCCATCGCGCTGGTCTCCGACGCCGGCACCCCGCTCATCTCGGACCCCGGCTATTATCTGGCGACCCGGGCCATCGCGCTCGACATCCCCCTGGTGCCCGTACCCGGCCCGTCCTCGGTGATTGCCGCGCTGTCCGTGGCCGGATTGCCCACCGACACCTTCACCTTTGTCGGATTTCTCCCCAGAAAATCGGCGGCCCGCCTCCGGCTCCTGCACAACCTGCGGGAAGACTCCAACACCCTTGTGGCGTTTGAAACCCCGCATCGCCTCAAGGCCACGCTGCTCGCCCTCCGGGACCAGTTCCCGGACCGGCGCATCGTCATCGCCCGCGAACTCACGAAGACCCACGAAGAAATGCTTCGAGGCACCGCCGAGACCCTGCTCTCACGCCGCGCGCTCAAGGGCGAAATGACGCTCATTGTCGAGGGAAAACCCAAACGAAAAAAACCGGCCGGAAAGGCGTGACCCCGGCCCGTTACGCGTCGCCTTTTCGAATGACCACGCGATAATGCCGGTCCACCAGTTCACGGCTAAGAATGGTGTGGCCTTCGTTTTCGACGCTCTGCGGGACGTTTCGAACAGGCTCGCCGTCATCAAGAAGCACCGCCAGCACGTCCCCCGCCCCCATCGTATCCAGCCGCAACTTGGTTTTGACAAAATTATACGGACAGATGACCCCACGAAGGTCCAACACCGCACGGGGTTCAACCGTCTGACCTGTGGTCTCCATGCCTCACCCGTCTTCCTCACCCGTCTTCACGCCACGAAGGAACGCACAACGCGAACAAGGCCCCAAATGACAACGGAGCGTGCCGACTTTCCGTCAACACGCTCCGTCTGTAACGTACACGGCCTTCCGCAAAAGCCATGCTGTCGGGATGCGGCAATGTTACTGCACGGTCCCCTTGTCGATCGTATCCCGACCGGAACCGTAATCCGTCGCAATGGTCTTGCTGGTGCGTTTGTTCACGGTATCCGGTTGCGGCGCGCATTGCCAGCACGGAGCCGCCCCCGTGATGACACCCAAACTGGAGGTAATGCCCCCCTTTACCTCGCCCTCCTGAATGCCGCCCTCGGGCACGCCGGTGTATCCGGCCGTCGGCGTCGCAATCCCCCGGTAGTTGGTGGGATCGGGCCGTTGACCCAGCCCGCCGCCGAAATTAGGGTTGTCCTCACCGCCCAGCAACTGACTGCCCTCCAGCACGTACACCGAGCGCACCATTTTCCGACCGGTACTGAACTTATGGGCACTGTCGGTTTCCTGCACCGCCGACACGGCGACATAGTCGCCCCGGCCCACCGCCTTCAGGTTTTCCATGTTGGTATCGCCGTCAAAATAGAGCGTTTGCAGGTTCAGCCCGCCTCTCAACGTCTGCCGCTCATCGAGTGAACTGCCCCCCATGTCGAGGAAGAGTTTCCCGCCGGCATAGTCAATCGCCACGACCTCTCCCTGCACGGTTTCCGGCGCCGAGAGATACCGCAACATGTCGCCTTCGTCCATGACGCGCGCCCTCGTGCCCGACCCCTGTGATTCGCCGACGCCCGTTCCAAACCCGGAATGCTGCGGCGCGCGTTCCTGCGCCACGGCCAGACTCACCGAGCCTGCAAGAATCATCGCTGCTCCAATGTACCCTAACTTCCGCATGGGCCCCTCCTTCGGGAAGTGTTAGTGAATAATCGCGGATAAAGAATCATGCCTCTGACGGCACTGTTCATAGTCCCAGAGATGCGCCCGACTATAGTAATCTCTTCGCACGATGTCAAGGGGTTTTCTGCCTGTCGGATTCAAGACGAGAAAGCCCCCCGTAAAGTCCCGTCGCCCCCTTCCGGCGTCCCGATAAACACTTGGCCCCCGTCCGCCGAAAATCTCACGTCGTCCAGCCTAACTCATTGAAAATGAAAGTGGAATGGTGCCCGGACCGAGGGTCGAACTCGGACTCTTTTGCAAGAACCAGATTTTGAGTCTGGCGCGTCTGCCAGTTCCGCCATCCGGGCCGCCCAGTCAAACTACGATTTGTAGCATGATTCCCGGTCACCGTCAACGCGGGCGCCGCCCCGTCGCCGCCTTCATGGCCTGGGGAGACGCCGGCACGGTCAGCCACCCTTCGTCCGCAAAGGACACATGCCGTCCGTCCCCGATGATGACATGGTCCAGCACCTGGATGCCAAGAATCTCGCCGGCGGCCTGCAGCCGCGCCGTCAACGCCCGGTCTTCCCGGCTCGGCGTCGGGTCCCCGCTGGGATGATTATGCACAAAAATCACCGCCGCCGCCGAGGCGCGCACGGCGCCGTTGAACACTTCTCGGGGATGGACCAGACTGCTGGTCAGCGTCCCCTGGGACACGGTGTCCCAACGAATCATGGCGTGTTTCGCGTCGAGCAGGATGACGCGGCATTCCTCCTTCTTCATGTCCCGCATCTCCGGCGCAAAATGCTCATAGACCATGCGGCTGGTCGTAATCGCCCGCTTCGGCTCCAACGGGACCTTCAACGCGCGCTTCCCCAGTTCGATGGCCGCCTTGATCTGGGCCGCTTTGGCCGGGCCGATGCCGGGAATGACGCAGAGTTCCTGCACGCTGCGATTGGCCAACTCCTGCACGCCGTTCACCTGTTCCAGCACTTCCCGGCCGACGTCCACGGCCGACTTTGACTGCCGCCCCACCCGCAGCACAATCGCCAGCAGGTGCGCGTCCGACAGCACGTCCGCGCCTTCCGCCAGCAACCGTTCGCGCGGACGCTCCCCTTCCGGCCACCGCGCAATCGACTGTGGAGACGAGTGTTGAGACATCCGGGATTCTTGCCGCCGAAAAAGTCCGTATGTTACCGTTTCCCGTTTGCAGGGAGCAAGCGATGCGCGTCGTTGCCGGCACACACAAAGGTCGCCGCCTCAAGGCCCCCGACGGGGAGGATCTCCGTCCCACCGGCGCCCGCGTCCGCGAAGCCCTCTTCGCCATTCTGTCGCCACGTCTCCGAGACGCCGCCGTGCTCGATCTCTACGCCGGCACCGGGGCCTTGAGCCTTGAATCGTTGAGCCGAGGCGCCCGCCTTGCCGTCTGCGTCGAACATCACCCCGGCGCGTTGCGTCTGCTGCATGACAACGTCGCACGCTGCGGATACGACACCCACTGCGTCGTCATCGCCAAAGACGTCGAAACATTTCTGGCGTCGCCGCCGTCAGACGGCGCGCCGGCGGTGTTTGACATCATCCTCGCCGACCCGCCCTATCACACCGTGGACGCGGCGCAACTCCTTGAGCGGATCGACCAAAGCGGCACCCTCGCCGCCGACGGCCTCGTCGTGCTGGAACATTGGTGCAAACGCCCGCCGCCGCCGACCGCCGGCTCACTCACGCACATCCGGCAGGCGAGATACGGCGACACCCAACTCACCTTCTTTCAGCGCGCCCCCGCGCCCGCCACGGCCGTATGACCCTCGCCGTCTACCCGGGCACCTTCGACCCCATCACCCGCGGTCACACCGACATCGTCCGCCGCAGCCTCGGTCTGTTTGATCGACTCATCCTCGCCGTCGCCCCCAACCCGCGCAAAGAACCGCTGCTGCCGCTGGCCGACCGCGTCGCCCTCGCCCAAACGGCCATGAAGGACTTCCCCACGGTCGCCGTGGAGCCGTTCGAAGAACTCCTCGTCGACTACGTCCGCCGGCGCGGCGCCCAGGCCATCGTCCGGGGTCTGCGCGCCGTCTCCGACTTCGAACATGAATTCCAAATGGCACTCCTGAACCGGAAAATTGACGACCGCCTGGAAACCGTCTTCCTCATGCCCAGCGAAGAGTACTCCTACCTGACCTCCAGCCTCGTCAAAGAACTCGCCCTCTTCGACGGCGACCTCGACCCCTTCCTCATCCCCGAAGCCGCCGCCCGCCTTCGCCGCGCCTACCACAGGGACCCGACATGACCCTCGCCGCCCGCATCGCCCGCCTCGCCCCGTCCCCCACCCTCACCCTCTCCGCCACCGCCAAAGCCATGGCCGCCGAGGGCATCGACCTCGTCGACTTCTCCACCGGCGAACCCGCCGGCGACACACCCGACCACATCAAACAGGCCGCCATCGACGCCCTCGCCGCCGGCCACACCAAATACACCCCCGTCGCCGGCATCCCCGAACTCAAACAGGCCATCATCGACACCTTCGCCCGTGATCAGGGCCTGCACTTCGACCCCGCCGACATCCTCGTCTCCTGCGGCGCCAAGCACAGCCTCTACCTCGCCGCGCAAGCCCTCCTCGACCCCGGCGACCAGGTCATCATCCCCTCCCCCTACTGGGTCTCCTACCCCGACATCGTCCGCCTCGCCGGCGGCGCCCCCATCATCCTTCCCATCACCGCCGCCAACGGCGGCACCCTGGACCCCGACCACCTCGCCGCCGCCCTCACCCCCCGCACCAAAGCCCTCATCCTCAACAGCCCCTGCAACCCCACCGGCGCCATCATCCCCGCCGACACCCTGGACGCCATCGCCCACCTCGCCCGCCGCCACCCCCTCACCATCATCACCGACGACATCTACCGCCGCCTCGTCTACGACCACACCCCCTGCCCCAGCCTCGCCACCCTCGCCCCCGACCTCGCGGACCACACCCTCATCATCAACGGCGTCTCCAAGACCTACGCCATGACCGGCTGGCGCATCGGCTACGCCGCCGGCCCTCGCGACGTCATCGCCGCCATGACCGCCATCCAAAGTCAGAGCACCTCCAACCCCACGTCCATCGCCCAACACGCCGCCCTCGCCGCCCTGCGCAGCGGCCCCGAGTTCACCGCCGCCCTCGTCCGCCACCTCGACACCAACCGCCGCACCCTCGTCCACGCCCTCAACACCATCCCCGGCATCACCTGCCCCCTCCCCGCCGGCGCCTTCTACGCCTGGCCCGACATCACCCCACTCCTCGGCACCACACACCCCCGCGGCCGCATCCACACCGCCGCCGACCTCGCCGCCCACCTTCTGCGGGATCACCACCTCGCCACCATCCCCGGCGACCCCTTCGGCAGCCCCCACCACCTCCGCTTGACCTACACCCCCGCTCATGACATCATCGACAAGGGCATCACCCGACTGCGCCAGGCGATCAAGGCCCTCACCTGACCGCCGCCCCCCGTCAGTCCCGACGTCTCTAATCAGGAATCCATCCCATGCCCATCTACGAATACGAATGCCAAACCTGCCGGCACCGCTTCGAACTCCAACAAAAGTTCACCGACCCGCCCATTGACACATGCCCTCAATGCGGCGCCGCCGTCCGCAAACTCATCTCCGCCCCCGGCCTCATGTTCAAAGGCACCGGCTGGTACATCACCGACTACTCCGACAAACTCAAAGACCCCGCCGCCCAATCCGGCAAAGGCGACAGCAAGGGGGAGGCGAAGGGGGATGCCGGCAAAGGCGACTCTGCCAAAGGCGACTCTGCGAAAAGCGAATCCGGCGGCGGCGCCAACCCGCCGTCGTCCTCGTCGTCCTCGTCGTCCACCCCTGCCCCCGCTGGCTCAACATCCCCGACCCCATCATCAACCAAACCGCCCCCACGCAACCCCGCCGGTTCCTGACGCCGGCCCTGCGCGCCACCGTCCCGCCTGACCGTCATTCCGCGCCGTCGACGCCATTGACCGCAGAACCATGCGCACGCGGAATCCATCCGAAAGATGTCAAGGGCAGGACAAGGAAAAAGAAGGATGGATTCCCGATTACTAATGTCGGGAATGACGGAAGGAGGAATGACGGATAGAGGGGATGACGGATGGAAAAACACGAATGGCTGCGTCCTTCCCACGCCGCCGCCGCCCGCACTTGACACCACCGCGTCCCGCGTCTAACCTTGCGCCTCTGTCGTGAAGTCGGCCACGAGGAACCGTTCCCGCGTCGCGCACGCGTTCCCTCGCCGCCTCGCCGATCCCGCAACCATGGATTCAATCAAGAAGGAGTGCCGTCTGATGCAACCCGTGAGTCACCATGCCCGCCGCCGCGCCGGCCGGCCGTTCCTCGCCCTCATCGCGTCGATCATCCTCGCCGGCCTGACCGCCACCCCCCACGCCGCCGCGCAAGACTCGTTCCGCGTGGGCATCGTGGACCTGCAAGCCATCTTTCAACAATCCGCCTACGGCAAACGCAAACGCGCGGAGTTCGAAGAACATGAAGCCGCCCGCAAAAAAGTGCTGGGGTCGGACGAAGAAGAAGTGATGAAACTCCAGGAAAAGTTTCTCGCGAGCCGGGAGTCAGGCGGCACCGACCTGGCCTCCGTGGAGGAACAACTGCAACGCAAATTCCGAAAGTATCAACAACGGGAACAGACGTTCCGGCAGGAAATGTCGCAAAAACGGAGCGACATGATGACCGAGTACGTCGAGCAACTGCAGGTCGCCGCCAAGACCATCGCCGAACGGGAGAACCTGGCGTTGATTGTCGACCTGAACGTGGCGCTCTACGTCGCCGAGAAGTTGAACGTGACCGAGGACGTCCTCAAGGAGTTTGAAACACTCCATCCCTGACGCGACACCCGCCGCACACCCCCGCCATCCCCCACTCCGTCATTCCGCGCCCCCGCCGTTTGGCATCGACGGCCCGCACCTCACACGCATGGCGCGCCCGGCAGGGGTCGAACCTGCGACCCTCGGCTTAGAAGGCCGATGCTCTATCCACTGAGCTACGGGCGCACAGTCGTCAGAAGGAGGCAGGCGCGGCCCCGAAGGCGCGGCGCCGTGGAACGCCGGCCCCACGCATCGGGCCGAGACGTCAACCGGATTGGTCGGGGCGAGAGGATTTGAACCTCCGACATCCTGCTCCCAAAGCAGGCGCGCTACCGGGCTGCGCCACGCCCCGACAGATTCATGCGCGCATGATACCGTTGCAACCATGCTCTGGCTCTGCCCAACGCCCGTCCACGATGACTGATCGCATTCTTCCGGTCAAGCGACAACTCGGCCAGCGTGCGGCCCAGCGACGGCACCACAAACACCGGGTCATACCCAAACCCGCCGCCCCCTGCGCACGCCTCCGCAATCCGTCCGTGCAGCACGCCTTCCATGAACTCAACGACCCCGTCGCGGGGATCCGCAATAGCCACCACCGTCACAAACCTGGCGCCGCGGCGGGCCGCCGGCACACCCTTCAACTCCTCCAGCAACTTTCGGCAGTTGTCGGCATACGTCGCGCCGTCGCCGGCATACCGCGCCGCCCACGCGCCCGGACGTCCGCCCAGCGCCTCGACTTCCAACCCCGTGTCATCGGCCAGCGTCAACAGCCCCGTCCACCGCGCCATCTCGACGGCCTTCTTGCCGGCGTTCGCGCGGCACGTCTCGCCGTCCTCCACCACCGCCGGCGCCGAGGGAAACTCATCCAGCGTCCGAATGGTCACGGCGAGGTCGCGCAACACCGCCTTCATCTCCCGCACCTTGTTCCGATTGCCCGTCGCCAGCACCAACTCCATGACCACTAACCGAGATGACCGACGTGCTCCCGTTGAATCTCAATGAGACGCCGCACCCCCTCCCATCCCAACGCCACAAACCGATCCAGATCGTCCTTCCCGAACGACCCTCGTTCCGCCGTCCCCTGAATTTCCACCAGACGCCCCTGGCCGGTCATGACGAGATTCATATCCACCTCCGCCGCGGAATCTTCTTCGTAACACAAATCCACCAGGCACGCCCCTCCGACTCTGCCCACGCTGATGGCGGCCAGATAATCGGTCAGCGGAAACTTCTTCAACCCCTTCTGCTTTCGCAACTTGACCAGCGCATCCGCCAGCGCGATAAACGCCCCGGTGATCGACGCCGTCCGCGTCCCCCCGTCCGCCTGAATCACATCGCAGTCAATCCAGATTGTCCGCTCGCCCATCGCGGACACATCCGTCACCGCCCGCAGCGCCCGCCCCACCAGCCGTTGAATCTCCAGCGTCCGACCGCTCTGTTTCCCCCTCGTGGCTTCGCGCGGCGTCCGATCGTGCGTCGCCCGCGGCAGCATGGCATACTCCGCCGTCACCCAGCCCTGCCCCTTGTCCCGCAAAAACGGCGGCACCTTGTCTTCTATCGACGCCGTGCAAATCACTTTCGTGTCGCCCATCTCCATCAACACCGAGCCGTCCGCGTGTTTGACAAACGGACGGGTGATCTTCACGGGACGAATGTCTTCAGGCCGACGGCCGTCGGGCCGCCGCGCTGACGCCATCTCGTTCATCGGCACTCGTACCTCACAACAAAGTGGTGACACAACACACACCGACGGGACAGTATAGCGGCGGAAGGAAACCGGGGGCAAACCCCGTGCCGCACGGCGCGGTCAGTCAGGCTCACCGCCGCGCCGCCGCCGCGCCCGCCGTTTGCGCGCGACGACCATGCGCGCCGCCACCAGCCCGACAATCGCGGCCAGCGTCAGCCCGACAAAAAGGTCCTCATGTGGAAACACGTACGGCATACGCTCGGCGTCAGCCAGCGGCGGTTAATGTTGGGCGGCGGTCGACGTCAGCCGACGGCGGTCGACGTTGACCGGCGGCGCCCCGTCTCGACCGGCCCGCCCCTGCCCGCCGTCCTCGTTGACCAACTCCGGGGCACATGGTACACGTCACCATGGAATTGTCAATCGGGTGGGACGCTCGCCATGTACGACATTCGCTCGCTCAAAATACAGTGGGCCTCGCTTCGCGAACAACTCGGCGCCCGCGGGGCCGACGTGCCCTGGGATGAAATCGACACGCTGTTACAGGATCACCGCACCCAACTGGCGCACACGGAAACCCTCCGGCACCGGCGCAAACAAGGCTCCGACAACGTGGCCCGGCTGCAACGCGCCTCACAGCCGGCGGACGCGGCCATCGCCGACATGCGGGCGCTGGGCGACACCATCGGTCGTCACGAAGAACAGTTGCGCGAGATCGAAACCCAACTGGAGGCCCATGCGCTGCGCATTCCCAACGTGCCGCATGACACCGTGCCCCCCGGACCCGACGCGTCCCGCAACGAGGAAGTTCGCCGCTGGGGCGACCCGCCGTCCTTTGCGTTCACGCCGCAACCGCATTGGGCGCTGGGAGAATCCCTGGGCATCCTGGATTTTAAGCGAGCCGGCAAAATCGCGGGCGCGCGATTCGCCATGGCCGTCGGCGCCGGCGCCCAACTCGAACGCGCGCTCGCCTCGTTGATGCTCGACATCCACACCCGCACCCACGGCTACACCGAAGTGCTCCCCCCCTGCCTCGTCAATCAAGACGCCATGACCGGCACGGGGCAACTTCCGAAATTTGAACGGGACCTGTTTCATCTGCGGGATGACCCGTATCTCCTGATTCCGACCGCCGAAGTGCCGGTCACCAATTTATACCGGGATGAAATTCTTCCCGATCACGTCCTGCCGATTCGGCACGTCGCGTCGACACCCTGCTTCCGCCGGGAAGCCGGCTCCTACGGACAGGAAACGCGCGGCCTGATGCGCCTGCACCAATTTCAGAAAGTCGAACTCGTGGCCTTCACCACACCGGACGAATCGTACGCCGAGTTGGAGCGCCTCACCCGCGCCGCCGAATCGATTTTGCAGGCCCTGGAACTCCCCTACCGCGTCGTCACCCTCTGCCGCGGCGACCTGGGATTTGCCGCCGCCAAGACCTATGACCTCGAAGTCTGGATCCCCTCGCAAAGCGCCTACCGGGAAATCTCGTCGTGCAGCAATTGTGAATCGTTTCAGGCGCGGCGCGCGCGGATCCGGTTTCGCGCCGGCAGCGGCAAGCCCGACTATCTCCACACGCTCAACGGCTCGGGCCTGGCCGTGGGCCGCACGGTCATCGCCATTCTGGAACACTATCAGCACGAAGACGGATCGGTTGCCATTCCCAAGGTGTTGCAACCGTATATGAACGGCATCGAGCGCCTCACCGCCTCGCCCCGTCACGGATGAACGCCACCCCGACGAGCCGGGTCGACGCCGCCGACTTCGTCCCGTCATCGCACCGCAAGGAGCCACCACGCATGAATATGAAACACCTGACCGGCATCGGCGCCCGCGCCGTCGTCGCGTGCGCCCTGATGGCCGGATGCGCGTGCACGCCCGTGCGCACCTCATGGTCAAAACCCGGCGCCCCGCCCGGCGAATTTGAACGAGTCAGCGCCCTGTGCGAGCAGGACCGCGGCATCACCGGGCTGAAAGGCGACGCCGGCTACGACGTTTGCATGCAGCAGCACGGGTGGTTTTTAATTCAGGAGCCGGCGCAAGAATAACGAACACGGCTCGCCGTAGAACAGGAGGGGTGCTGGAGTGGTCGAACAGGCCGGTCTTGAAAACCGGAGTCCCTCACGGGACCGTGGGTTCAAATCCCACCCCCTCCGCCACGGCGCCTGCCTCGGCTGTCGGCGGCGGCGTCATCTCGCCGGCGACACGGTGATCGCAACTTGATCGTTCACCGTCTTGCACGTATGCACACAGACCCCGCATCCCACGCAACGGGCGCCGTCAACGGCAATGGTCATTGACGAAAAATCCATGCCGATTGCGCCGGTGGGACATTGGGCCACGCAGGCGTTACAGCCCTGGCCCGCCGTGCATAGCCGCTGCGACACCACGGCCAGCCCCATGGCCACGCCGGCGACCGTCCCCACCGGACGCAGCGCTTCCGGTTCGCAGGCCGCAACGCAGGGAAAATCCGCGCAGAGATAACACGGGGTTTCGTCAGGATAGATGACGGGGGTCTGCCGCTCCGCCGGGATTCGAATACTCCCGTGCGGGCAGGCCGTGACACAATCGCCGCAGCCCGTGCAGGTGTCAAGGAAACGATCTTCCGTCAACGCGCCGGGAGGCCGCAGCCAGTCGGTTCGGACGGGCGACGGGGTCTCGTCCTTCGCCTTTTCCGCGTCCCGCTGCCTGACGTACTCCTGCATCGTGACGCCGAGGGACACCACGCTCTGTTTCAGAAAGTTTCTGCGTCCGAAGACGGGATCGGAGTCTTTGGGATGGTCTTTGGGATGGTCTTTGGAGGACTGCGCCATGCACGTCGCCCTGGCCTGTATCGGCAATGAATCTACACTACCCCGGCGGCGCGAAGCCGGTACACTTCCACGCATCGGTCGCACGCGCCGTACTCGACGTCCCACCCCGGATGATTGTCCCTGATATAATCCAGGACGTACGGCTCCACTTTTTCTTCCATGTCTTCCACCCAGGAATAGGTGGGAAAACGACAGAGCGGACAGGGAAACCCCGGCATCAGCATGGGCTTGGTGGGCACGTCCGGGATCTCGCTTTCCTCGACCTCGACCGCGCGTTCCATGACCCGAATGGTGTCCTGGGCCATTTCGACAAATTCGGCGTTGGTGAAAAACTCCGTCTGCCAGAGTCCTTCAAACACTGATTCAATCTGCGTGGGCGGCACCTTCCGGTACCAGGAACGAAACTCCCGCAGGCGGTATTCCCGGCTGAACATCGGCTCTTTCCCCGACCGCGCAATGCGGCTGTCTACATGCAAACTCCACAGAATGCGGTAGCGATTCAGGATGAGATGCTCTTCGCCGGGATTCATCCCGACTTTGGTGTCGGGGTCGTAGCCGAACGCCGGATTGAGCATGTCGGAGATATGGGTCAATTCATGCCGCAGATAGCGGTTGATGGCCGGATCATAAAACCGCCGTGGAATCAGTTTAATCCCGACGCCCTTTTGCCCTTTTTCTTCAAACTGACGCGCCAGTTTCTCCTCGACGGTCCCCCATTTTCGGAGAATGTCCACGCCTTCCTGATCTTCTTTGAGCACGCCCCGAACAAGCACGATGCCGATTTTTTCCTTCAGATCGTCAAACTCGTTGAACCCGTCTTTCAGGATGTCGGCAAAGCCCCACTTGGCAAAGAGGTGCTGGTAGAGTTTTTTGAATTCCGGCTCCCGGTCGTCCAGGGAAAACTTTTCATAAATCGGGTCGGCCAATTCATGAAATTCGTTGTAGTAGGTGGGGTCGCCTTCGCGCTCGGTTTTTTCCGCAAAGGAATCGATGACCTCCTGCAACAACGCCGGTTGGAAGCGAATGTCCATGGTTCTATCCCTTCACGTCTCTCAACGTCATGGGAACGGCGCCCCATCGCCCCATGCGTCGGCCGATGCCCCGGTCATGCCACGCGCCGCCGTTCCTTGACGGCAGTCGCCACGGCTGGCTACCATGGGCCGCACGCCCTTCGTCGTTTATCATAAGCGGACGGGTGTTCAGACGCAAGGCCCCATGCTCAATCGCACGCCACGTCCGGTCCGAATGGTCGCCTGATGCATGATCCGTACACCTCATCCCCGCCCGGCGGCCTCGCAAGGCTCACGGAAGTGCCGCAACCGGCCCTGCCGCCCATTGACGCTCTGGAATACTGGAACGCCGGCGCGCATGTCGCCAGGACATTTCGAGGACATTCTCACGGCGTCTGGGATGTGGCGTTGTCCCCCGACGGCGTGACGCTCGCCAGCGTCGGCGCCGACCGCTTCGTGCGCATCTGGGAAATTGAAACGGGACGGCTGCTCAAATCCCTGAAAGGACACACCAGCGATATCCGCCAGGTCGAGTTCAGCCCCGACGGCCACACCCTCGCCACGGGCAGCGAAGATCGAACCATACGACTGTGGAACCCGCATACGGGAGAAACCACCCGCCTGTTGTTCACCCAGTACGATCATGCCGTATGCAGCATCTCGTTTTCTCCGGACGGCCTGATGCTGGCCCGGGCCGGGCAGAATAAAGACATCAAAATCTGGGAGATTGCCACCGGGACGGAATTGATGACGCTCCTTGGCAAAGATCAATACGACCATCACTGGACCGTCTGCACGGCATTTTCTCCCGACGGCCTCCATCTGGTCGGCGGAAGCGACATTGGGAAGTTAAAACTGTACGAAGTCCTGCCCAGCGGAGAAGAGAAACGGGTGCATAACGGCCATTGGCGTGACGAGCCTAACGATGAAGAAACGGAATACCGGGGGTTTTTTGTCGATGAACATGGCGGGTTTCAAAAGCCCATGGAATACTGGATCGGATCCATTGCGTTCACGCCCGACGGGCGCACCATGATGACGGGCAGCCGGGACGCCTCGATCAAATATTTTGCCATGCCCGACATGAAAGAACTGCACACCGTGAAAGGACACGCCGAATGGGTGCGCGGTTTGCTTGTCTCCCCGGACGGAAAACTCCTGGTGAGTTGCAGTGACGACCACACCATCAAGATGTGGGACATGCAGACCAGACGGCAGGTGCGCGTACTCACCGACCACCGCGGACCCGTCCGAGGCATTGCCTTTTCTCCGGACGGACGGTATCTCGCCAGCGCGTCATGGGACCGAACGGTGAAATTATGGAAGGGCGGAGGCGATGCCGAAGCCTGACCGCGCATCGCGCTTGGCCGCCGCATGTCAGACAGAGGACTCGACGTCGTCCGGCGTCGCAATGTCGTACCGTTTACATTTCTCCCACAAGGCTTTCCGCGAGAGGCCCAGGGATTTCGCGGCGACGGAGCGACTCCATCCTTCCCGCGCCAGCACGGACAGAATGTACTCCTTTTCGCAACGCTCCCGCACGTCGGCAAGCGTCCCCCGCACGCTCGCGGAAGACGACAACCCTTCCTGACAAAACCCGCATTCGGATTGCACGGCCCCTCCAAGCGAAGGGCAATTGGTGTGTCCGCAGAGATCAGCAATCCTGATTTCTTCGCGTTCCCTGGCCAGCACCATGGCCCGTTCAATCGTATTTTCCAATTCACGAATGTTCCCGGGGAAGGAATACCGGAGCAGAAGTTCCTGGGCCGACGCGGAAAATTTTTTCGCGGCACGCGGCGCCCGTCTCGCGCTTTGCCGCAAAAATTGATTCGCCAGAATCAGCACGTCTTCCTTGCGCTCTCTCAAAGGGGGCAGGGTCACGGGCATGACGTTTAATCGATAGAACAAATCTTCGCGAAATCGTCCGGCTTCAACTTCTTTTTTGAGATCTTTTTGCGTGGCACAGACCAACCGCACGTCGCTTTCAATGGTCTCGCCTCCCCCGACTCGTTCAAACCGGCGCTCCTGCAACACGCGCAGCAATTTCACCTGCACCACGGGGGACACCTCTCCGATTTCATCCAAAAACAGAGTGCCCTTGTGGGCGAGTTCAAACCGCCCGAGTCGTTGCTTGACGGCTCCGGTAAAGGCGCCTTTCTCGTGGCCGAACAATTCTGTTTCCAACAGCGTTTCGGGCAATGCCGCACAACTGACTTTAATAAACGCCCGGTCGCATCGCGGACTGTTTCGATGGATGGCGTTGGCAATGACTTCTTTTCCGGTTCCGCTTTCGCCCAGCACCAGCACCGTCGTATCCGTTGTGGCCACCAGTTTGACCTTGTCCAGAATCTGACGCATCTGTTCGTTTTTTCCGACAATCCCGTCGAAATTAAACTGCCCCTCAAGCGCTTGACGAAGGACCGTATTTTCCTGTCGCAAGTCCTGAACCTCAATGGCCCGGCGCACCGTCAGCAGAAATTCATCCACGGAAAACGGCTTGGTGATATAATCATGCGCTCCAAATTTCATGGCCTGCACGGCCGTGTCAACCGACCCGTGCGCGGTCATCACAATGACTTCGGTTTCCGGAGAACACTCCTTGCACATCCGCACCACTTGCAAACCGTCACTGCCCGGCATTTTCAAATCGGTCACCACCACATCGTAACGGCTCACCCGTGTTTTTTTGAGACCATCCTCGCCATTGGACGCCTCCTGGGCCTGATACCCCTCGGCCCGAAGCGCGTCCAGCATGGACAACCGCATGAGCGGCTCATCATCAATAATCAACACCGATCGAGTCATCCGGAGACCTTCTCCATTGCCGCCCGGTTTGCGCTCAAGGGAAGACTCACGGTGAAAACGGTGCCCTTGCCCACTTCGCTCTCCACGGTCAACTTCCCGCCATGGCGTTCAACAATACCCAAACTTACCGACAAGCCCAGGCCCGTCCCTTCACCCGTGCCCTTCGTGGTAAAAAACGGGTCAAAAATATGCGGGCGCGCTTCAGGAGGAATACCCGCCCCGGTATCGGCCACGTCAATCTCGCAATGGCCATTGACCGTTCTGGTGCGGAGGGTGATGGATCCCCCCGCTTCGGTCGCCTGCACGGCGTTGAGAATCAAATTGGTTAACACCTGCTCAATCATCTGCGGGTCGACAAACAGCGGCGGCAGGCTATTTTCTGCGATTTCGCGCAACCGAAGACCTTTCCGGTCAATCACATGATTCGTCAAGGCCAGCACACGACCGACCAACCCGTTCAGATCATTCATGGAAAATTCGGGATCCCGTTGTTGGGAAAAATCCAGTAATTGACGAATGATCTTTTGAGCGCGCCGCAGCCCGTCTTCCATGTCCATGAAATACTTTTCCTGACGTTCAGCCGACAACATCCCCTTCCGCATATTATGAAGACAATTCAAAATTCCCCCCAGGGGATTGTTGATTTCATGCGCCACGCCGGCGGCCAGTTTGCCGACCGAGACAAGGCGCTCGGTGTTTCGAAATTGCTGTTCCATGAGTTTGCGGTCGGTAATATCCCGCGCGATGCCCAGCACGCCGTGCCGTTCGTTGTCCAGCGGAGAAACGCTGACAAGCACCGACCGAAGCCCTCCTGTCCGACTGATCACTTCCACTTCATATTCCTGCTTCACTTTCATCTCAAGAATATCTTTCAGGCGGCGCCCACGCTGGCGCTTTGCGACCAGGGACAGAAACGGCCGGCCCAGCAGATCCTCTTTGCGATACCCCCAATTTTCCACTTTGCCGTTCACATAGGTAAAACATTGATCGTGATCGAGGGTATAAATCACATCGTTGGCGTTTTCGAGAAGACTTTCCAGATACGTTTGCGTTTCCCGTATCTCGCGCGTCCTGTCCCGCACCTTCGCCTCCAACTCTTCGCTGTGACGCTGGAGCCGCTTTTCTGATTCGGAAAGTTGTTTGGTCTGGGCGGCCACTTCCTGTTTCAACTGAACGGTGTGCCGGTCAATCTGCCGTTGCATGGTGTTGAACGCCTCGGCAAGCGTTTCAATTTCATCGCCGGTCTTCACCACCAGGGGATACTCCAGATTCCCGCTGCCAATCCGCTTCACGCCTTCATGCAGGGTTTGAATCGGGCTCATAATTTTTCGAGCCACAACAAGCCCCGCCAGCCACAAAATGCCGAACACCACGACGCCGTACATCGCAATCTTCACCAGCAAATGCCGCAAGGGAGCATAGGTCTCCTCCGGATTCTGACGCACAATTGTCAGCCATTGTCTGCCGCGAAAACTTTCCGGCGCCAGCGTTTCCTGAATCCTTAAATGAGCATACCCGACCAATGAATCCCGCGCGCCATGGGTATCGCGATTCACCTGCACCCATCCGGCCTGATCCCCGTTCACGGCGGCCACCATGGCCGGGGGCACGGTGTGCTGTTCCAGCGACAACACCGGACAGATCAAGGGCACCCCGGCGGTATCCATGAGCATGGCGTGACCGGTCACGCCGGCCGTCACTTCTGAAATTGAACGGAACAATGAATCCCGTCGCAACATAATACTTACGGTCCCCAACGTCCGCCGGGGATTGTGATCAACGATAGGCACCACCACGTTCAGTACATGCGTACCGAAGGACGGCTCGAAGGTGAGATCGCTCACGTAAATTTGACCACGGCCCTGATGCAACGCCGAAGCCCACCATTCCGAGTCGCCATAATAAAATTTGACCTGCGGCAACGAACTGAGGACCAGCGCCCCCTGACTATCGGTCACCACAATACCCAAGTAGTCGGACTTCCTGACGGCATGCCAGTCCACAAGATACTTGGTCGCAATACGATTGACGAAGGCGGGAAATTCACGGGGATTGGTTCGCGAACGCCAGCGCGCTTCCCATTCTTCGATAAAAGCCCTGATGGAATCCGGCTCTCTCCCTTCATAACTGCGATTGGCATTTTTGACCGCCGTTCGAATAAAGGGAATAGTGGCTAACTGTTGCGCCTCATTAATGCCGCGCAGGATTTGCGTCTCGATTTTTCTCGCGACTTCAACCGCAATGCCCTTGAAATTGGACCCCGTGGTTTCCCGAAGCGCCTGACGTTCTTCTCTATAGGCAAGACCTAACGAAAGAGTCAGCGGAAGGAGTCCAACCAGCACCATGCCTAAAATCGTTTTGCGCTGGAGGCTATGTGACCAAATCCATCGTTTCATTTCGGGAACAACCCCAAAAGATGGACGGCTTCTGACGCGGGCATGTTCGAAAAAACTCTTTCAGGAGCGCCCGGTCCCTGTCAAGAAGGCCTCATGCGGCCCCCCGACCGAACAGGCGCCCTGCCCCGCCCGGCCACACACACAGGAGCGGACTGGCCACAAACACGGAGGAATACGTCCCGATAAGCACCCCCAGTAACAACGCAAGAGCAAAATCGTGGAGCACCTCGCCCCCAAAGATCGTCAGAGGTACCAGGACCAGCACCACTGTCAGGGTCGTGACCAGCGTGCGGCTGAGCACCTGATTGATGCCGTTATTGATAATGGTCGTGATGGGATCACGGCGGCGGATGCGAAGATTTTCCCGAATGCGGTCAAAGACAACGACAGAGTCGGTGAGAGAATAGCCGGCGAGGGTCAGCAACGCCGTCACGACCATGATCGTAATTTCCTTGTCCAGCAGGTAATAGCATCCCAGGACGGTCAGCACGTCATGAAAAGTCGCAATCGCCGCGGCCACGCCAAACCGCAACTCAAACCGCGTCGCGACATAGAGAATGATCCCAATAAAAGAAATGGCAATGGCCAGCAGCGCATCCTGCTGAAGACGGCTCCCGATCGTCGGGCCGATGGCCGTGCTCGCCTCAAGAACAAATTGGTTATGCGGAAATTCCCGCTCAAAGGCGCGCACGATTCTTTCCGCAATTTTTTGTTCAAGCGTATCGTCCGTCTTCATGCGAATCAGGAGCGTGTTATCCGTGGTAAACTCCTGAAGTTCCGCGTCACCCAATTTATGCTTTCCAAGAGCCTGACGGGCTTGCTCAATCTCAATGGCCTCTTCAAATTTTAACTGGACGGCCGTGCCGCCGGAAAAATCAATCCCAAGGTTGGCCGCCCCTCTCCCAATCTGAACAACGGCGACCAATCCGATCAGCACCAGCAGACCGGAAACGCCAAAGGCAATGTGACGTTTCCCCATGAAGTCAATGTTTGTTTTCCCGATAATTTCCAACATTGCCGTCCCCCGAATATGTTAAATGCTCAACCGTTCACGCTTGCGACGATTGATGAAATCAAAGACGACCTTGGTCCCGATCAATGCGGTGACAAGATTAATCCCTATCCCCAGACACAGGGTCACGGCAAACCCTTTGATAGGCCCGGTCCCGAACAAAAACAGCGCCAGTCCGGTAATCAGGATGGTCACGTGAGAATCAACAATGGTCAGGAAGGCTTTCTCGTACCCGGCATCCACTGCTAATCGAACGGGGCGTCCCTGGCGAAGTTCCTCACGAATGCGTTCAAAAATTAAAATGTTGGAATCCACCCCCATCCCGATGGTCAAAATAATCCCGGCGATGCCCGGCAACGTCAGCGTGGCATTGAGTCCCGACAACGCCCCCAGCAAACAGAGAAGATTCAAGACCAGGGCCGCATCGGCGATCAAGCCGGACACCCGGTAGTAGAGCACCATAAAAATCAACACAATACCTCCGGCGATCATGGTGGTCTTCAGCCCCTTCTCAATGGAATCCCGGCCCAACGAAGGGCCCACCGTCAGATCCTGCACCATTTTCATGGGCGCGGGAAGCGCGCCGGCCCGCAGGACAATCGCCAGATCATTTGCCTCGTCCGTCGTGAAGTTCCCGGTAATCTGTGCGCGCCCGCCGAGAATAGGCTCATTGATGCGGGGGGCCGAATAAATCGTGCCATCCAGGACAATGGCCATAAACTTCCCCACGTTATCGGTGGTCACGTGCCCGAATGCTTTCGCGCCTTTGCTGCCGAACGTGACGCCCACATACGTTTCATTAAATTCGGTGTAATTGACACGCGCGTCTTGCAGCACGTCCCCGGTCAAGACCGCCGCTTTGCGAACGAGTCGAGGCCGGCTCAACACCGGAAGCCCCTCCCGCTCGTCCTGAATGGATTCAAACAAAATTTCCGACCCTTCGGGCACCTTGTCAGAAAATTCCTCCAACATGCGCCGCTCCTCATTCCGATTGATCTGGAGAGGCAGCCCAAGTCCGGCTTCATTTTCCTCGTCAATCATCCTGAATTCCAGCAAGGCGGTGTCCTGGATCAATTTTTTCGCGCGCTCGGAATCGCTGACTCCGGGAAGTTGAATGACAATTTCCGTTCTTCCCTGACGCTGCAACAACGGTTCCGTGACGCCAAATTGATCGATTCGATTTCGAATCGTTTCCAATGCCTGATTAATGGCGGCGTTTTTGACGCGAGTCACTTCAGATTCAAGCAATTCAAAGACAAGGATACGATGGTCCGTGGAAGCCCTGAAATACGAGGGAAACTCCTCACGAATCAACGCGGCCACCGGTTCAACCTGATCTTCTTCCGCCAGTTCAAGTTGAATTTGAACGCTGCCGATTCGCTCAACGGTGACAACGGCATTATTCTGTTCGGCTAAAAATTCCTGCATTGATTTGACAACACGGTCAACGGCAATCTCGACGGCCCGGTCCTCTTCCACTTCCAACACCAGATGGATGCCACCCTGTAAATCAAGGCCAAGCGAGACACCACGGGGAGGAAACACCAATTTCGCGCCGTCCGGAATTCGATCATACAATCCCGGCCAGGAGGGAATAAACAGATAGATCGACGCCAGGGACAGAAACAGGATAAGGAGCAGACGGTTGCGAATTTTTTTCATCGTGCTTTCTCCGGCGCGCTATCCTTCGTCGTTCGTCCGCAACTGCGCCACATACTCGCGCTGAACTTTGATTTTCGTATTATCGTCAATCTGCACGGTGACGGTGTCT
This sequence comes from Nitrospirales bacterium, assembly GCA_020027205.1. Classification (GTDB taxonomy): domain Bacteria; phylum Nitrospirota; class Nitrospiria; order Nitrospirales; family UBA8639; genus Bin75. The sequence continues at coordinate 48,923 of JAHRAQ010000014.1, forward strand.
TTGTCCAGCCGCGTGATGGAACCCCATATGCCGGAAGACAGGATAATCCTGTCCCCTTTTTTTAACTTGCTTAACATTTCCTTCTGTCGTTTTTGTTTTTTCTGCTGGGGCAGGATCAGGAGAAAATAAAACACCGCAAAAATCAAAACAAACGGCGCCAGCGACAACAGCCCCGCCGACCCCTCCGATGATCCTCCTGCCTGCGCCCACGCGATTGCGGCAATTCCCATTTTAACAATCCTTTCCCTGTGAAACGTCCACCGGCCGGCAACGATGACCGTCTTCCATCAGCCGCACATAGGCACGGCTACGCACACAGTCACGACGTTGCTGATAGAACCGCCGGCGAAACGCGAGAAATTCTCCGCCCTGAATCGCCGAACGCATCTCGGCCATCAGGGTTCGATAATACCAAAGATTATGAATGGTATTAAACCGTACGCCCAACATTTCATTTGAGACAAACAAATGCCGCAAGTAGGCACGGGAATACTTCCGACAGACGTCACAACCGCATTGTTCATCAATCGGAGATTCATCCTTTGCGTATTGAGCCTGCTTGATCACAATCCTTCCCCGATTCGTGAACAAACATCCTGTCCGCCCATGTCGCGACGGCATCACGCAATCAAACAAATCCATGCCGCGCATGACGCCTTCAACCAAGTCTTCGGGAAGACCGACGCCCATCAGGTAACGCGGGTGAGAACACGGCAGTTCGTCCACTGACGCTTCAACCATGGCAAACAGGGCGGGCTTTGATTCTCCCAACGACAAACCGCCGATGGCATACCCGTCAAATCCGACTTCCACCAACTCGCGGGCCGACTGACGACGGAGATCGACATCCAGCGCTCCCTGCACAATACCAAACAATGCCTGGTGGCGGCCACGGGAAGCCAGAACACACCGTTTCGCCCACTGCGTTGTTCGCGCCACCGCGGCACGAGCCTGTTCCTTTGAACAGGACGGGGTCGGACATTCATCCAAGGCCATCATAATGTCTGCCCCCAGGGCCATCTGGATTTCCATGCACAATTCTGGGGTCAAATGGTGCGTTGAGCCATCCAAATGAGATTGAAAGACAATGCCCTCATCCGTAATCGTACGCAACGCCGCAAGGCTGATCAACTGAAAACCGCCGCTATCGGTTAGAATCGAACCATTCCACCCGGTAAATTGATGGAGCCCGCCTTGTTCCCGAATGGCATGATGACCGGGTCGCAAGTACAAATGATAGGCATTACTTAACATTAACTCGAAACCCAGCCCCCGCAACTCATCGGGTGCGATACCCTTGACCGTGCCCAATGTCCCGACGGGCATAAACGCCGGCGTGTCGACTGTTCCGTGAACAGTGGACAGAACGGCGGATCGAGCCGCACAGTCGAGGTCATGCCTGACAACGGAAAAGTCCATTACAAAAAAGGGATACCCGGCAAAGGGGCACATTTCGCCATAGAACCATCACGCGGAAGGGTATGCGGTCCGGGAACGTCTTACATTTTTTCCGGGGCCGTGACACCCAACAACCCAAGTCCATTTCGCAGAATCACCTGTACCTGTTTCAAAAGCACCAATCGGGCAATCGTCACCGTCCGGGACACCCGTACCGATTCATTCGAAACATCGAATGTCTCGCGGTCGTTGCATTCCGGGTCTTCGACGCCGTCACTCTGTGAAGGGAGGACCCGATGTTTGTAATAAAAAACGTGGAGCAACCCCGCAAGTTCCTGCAGATAAAACGTGATACGATGCGGGGCCAACTCCCTGGCGCTGGCTTCAAGCATGCCGGGAAACCCGGACAAATGTTTGATCAGCCGAATTTCTTCAGGCTGCCGCAACGCGGCCAGCGAGGCCTCGCCAACAGCGGGAACCGGCACCCCCCGGTCGCGAGCGGTCCTGAACAAACTGACGAGCCGCGCATGAGCATACTGGACATAATACACGGGGTTTTCGGCGGACTGTTGTTTCGCCAATTCCAGGTCGAATTCAAGATGCGTGTCGGAACGACGCATCAGAAAAAAAAATTTCGCGGCATCGGCGCCCACTTCATCAACCACGCCCCGGAGCGTGACAAATTCTCCGGCCCGTTTGGACATTTCAATGGTTTTGCCTCCACGCAACAACCGCACCATTTGGACCAGAACCACCCGCAAGCGCTCTTTGGCATGACCAAAAGCCTGAATCGCGGCCTGCATGCGCGGGACGTATCCATGATGATCCGCGCCCCAAACATTAATCAGCCAATCGTACCCTCGGCGCAGTTTGTCAAAATGGTAGGCGATGTCTGAAGCCAAATAGGTATAGTGCCCATCCTGTTTGCAGACCACGCGGTCTTTTTCATCCTGAAATTGCGAAGACCGGAACCATGTCGCGCCGTCTTTGGCAAACACCAGACCGCGCTGTTCGAGATCGGCCAGAGCTTCCCGTATTTTCCCCGAAGAAAACAGCGAGGCTTCGCTGTACCAGGTCTCAAACTCCACGCCGAATCGCACCAGATCTTCCCGAATCTCCCGCACAAGTTTTTGAGCGGCCAACTCGCCGCACGTTCGCCGCGCATCTTCGGGACCGGCGGTCAACAGACGGTCACCCTGTTCTTGCACCACGGCCTGGGTCAGATCCTTCAGATAGTCTCCGTGATAACCATCCTCGGGCACAACACATTCCCGGCCGTGCATTGCAAGATAACGCGCATACACGGAATCGGCCAGCAATTTCATCTGACGACCGGCATCGTTGATATAATATTCTTTATCCACCGCATAACCGGATGACTTCAGCAATCGGGCCAGCGCTTCGCCAAGAGCGGCGCCGCGTCCATGCCCCATATGGAGCGGGCCGGTGGGATTGGCGCTGACAAACTCCAGCAAGACACGTTGCCCCCGTCCGACATCACTGTGCCCGTATCGGTCGCCCATGCGTTCAATGGCTTCAAGCACGGCAAACCAACAGTCCGGTCGAAGCGTGACATTTAAAAATCCCGGCGGGGCGACCGACACCGTTTTCACAAGAGGGCACGTGGTTTTGAGTTGCTCGGCGATCACCTGCGCCACTTCGAGCGGAGACCGGTTTTCCTGTTTCGCGACGACCATGGCCACGCCGGACGACAAATCCCCCCATTCTTCCTTCCTGGGAAAGTCAACGGCAGGACGCGGGAAGCATGTTGATTGCAACAATCCCCGCTCCCGAGCCTGCAACAGGGCGCCGGCGATGGCGGAACTCACCTGTTCTTGAACAATTCCAATAGCCATGATGTGCCCATCGCAAAGAATCAGGAAGCACGGGAAAGGCGGGGTGGGAATGTACCACAGCCTTTTGGGGCCTGACAAACCACAGGATGCTTCGTGAACCGCCTCACCGACGTCGGTTGCGCAGGCTTCGGCCTGACGGACGCCAGTTGCGTTTTGACGATCCCCTGCAATGCGTCAACCGAATGGGTCAAACAGACACGATCCCGGCATTGCCGAACCTGCGACCATGCCCGGCACCGACACACAGGGCCTTGTCGCACGACAACGTGCGCGCCGGGCGGCCGCCATTGCGCGGGATTCGTCGGACCAAAGATCGCCACGGTGGGCACCCCCAGGGCGGCGGCCAGATGCGTCAAACCGGAGTCATGCCCAAGAAACACATCCGCGCGGGTCAGCGAACAAGCCATTGCTTCAAGGGTTTTCCCGCGAAGCATCTCATGAGGCGTCTCACCGACGACATGCAGAAGACGCCCCGCGGCATCGCGATCGGCGGGGCCTTCACAGATGACCACCCTGATCGCGGCATCCCGTGCCAGGGCATGTACAAGACGGCCCAGTGGTTCGCAGGGAAGACATTTGTGCGGACTGCCGCTGCCGGGATGGAGAAAGACCGTGCGAGCGACACGCTCATCACAATGACCGTCGACAGATTCCGACCCGGGCATCGTCAAGAGAGCAAAGGGTATCCTTCCACCCTTCACGTGACTTTGTGCGCGCAAGGTTTCCATGTATCGTTCCGACATATGACACGATTGCAACCCGGTATCATACGGCGACAGGAGCCGGACATGCGGAATGCCAAGATTTCGAAAACGGCGCGCCAGGGCGGCGCCTTCGTCCCGGAGCCATCCCACCACATGCGTCGTTTGGGACAGCGTTTCCCGAATCGAAACCGGCAAGGCGGAATCTTCGCCATACAATGCCGTCAGCGCCGCCCCCTCCGTACTCCACGCTTGATCGACTTCTCCGCAAATCCGCAGCAACCGGCCAATCTTGTTTTGCGCGACGAGCACCAACGCATGAGACGCAAACCTTCGGCGCATCATCCTGATCGCCGGCAGAGCCAGCAGCACGTCCCCCAACGCCCCGGGATGGATGATCAACACATACCGCCGTATTGCCGAATCGTTCATGAACGGGGACGAGAGACGGGAGCAACACTCCGGGCAAATTCAACGTCATCCGGCGAGTTCACATTCAGAAAAGAAAGAAGTTGCGGGTTCAACCTCTTCATTTCCACTTCGGGAAGACGATGGACGTTGAGACCCGGTTGATCCGCAAGATGCCGAAGACAAAAATCCTTTGCGTCCATCATGGCCTTGACACATGGAACGCATCGTTTGGAGTACACGGCATGCAGCGGCTGAAGGCCATGTTCCAACTCGGCCAGCACAACGTCGGCTTCCGGGGCAACGTTCACGCAATATGAAACGACGTCCGGATCCAGAAACGGCATATCGCAGGCCGCGACAAAAATTCGAGGATGGCGGGCATGATACAGCCCCGAATACAGCCCTCCCACGGCCGCGCACCCCGGTACAACATCCGTGACCATGGTAATTCTCTCGTCCGGCTTTTCCAAATCCTCTTCGGCCAACACAAGCAACACTTCCGGAAAGAGATTAAGAAAAACGGACAGGACCCTGTCCAAAAGAGGTTGGCCATGAATGGAGATCCGCCGTTTATCCGTCCCCATTCTCCGGCTTTTTCCGCCAGCCAGGACCACGCCGGAAATTTCCCGAAGCATCGTCGGTCGATCACATCATAAAAAAAGGGGGTGGATGTCTCCACCCCCTTGAACGCCATGGACAGGCACAGAAGACGCGGCCTCTGTGCCCGGCATTACACCTGGCCGCCGGCCTTCCTTCTGTTCGCCCGCCGGCCCAACACCCAGCCTTCCACAATAATGACTCCCAGCATGATAAACGCCGGATAGATATACGTCGCCGTCGGAATCGGCGGCTCCATCACCAGATAGTAAAACGCGGAGACCGCCATCTTGCGACCCACATCCCCATTGTGTCCATCCCAGGCGAAAAAGACCATCGGGATATACTTGCCGCCTTCCAGGTAGGCCACTTCATCGTAATCGCCCTTGAGCGGCCGCTTCAGAATGACGGTCCACCGTCCGTGTGACCATTCGGCTTTGACGACCTCCACTTCTTCGGCAAAATCCACCTCGGTGAAATCCTCATCCCAGCCGGTACCTTCATAGACCGCCACGGTACCGTCCGCCGTCCATTTCGTAATATCAACGGGAAACGTTTCGTCACCCCAGAAATACCGTGGTTTGCGCGGCGCGGGCAACTCCTGCCACTTGATCGGAAATTGGAACGCAATGCCGTCGTTGTACACCGCATACCGGTTCTGTTTCGCAGCAATGGATTCTTTATGGAAAGGATCTTTGTCAAACGACGATCCCAAGGGAGTTTGCTCCCGCACCCCGTAATCGTCCAGGTTCACTTCCGTCGGATCCCAGTCCATTTCCCCTTCCTGCATACTCTTGGTACGGTCGTTCCACCGGAACAAAAACTCAATATGCGTCTCGTTGTACAACGCCTGAACCCACACGTCATCAATCCGATTCACAAAATTGCGCGGCTTATGGGTAATTTGCCCGCCCATGGCAATCCACCGCCGCCGGATGAGATTCCACCGCTCATCATCCGCCTCCGTGGGCAGATCGCCTTCCACGAATTTCGACGGAATCACGAAGTTGCTCTTGGGCTTGTCCGTCAACGGATCAATCGGTAACGCCTCCCCGTCCGCCAGTTGTTGCGCCGTGTCCCCCGAGACCTGCCCCTCCGGAACGGCAATGTCCATGACACGCTCGCACAACGAATTCACATAATTGGCAATATCCCATCGTTCATCCACGCTCGTGTTATCGGCAAACGACGGCATCGGCGTGCCGTTCAACCCCGTTGAGAAGGTGCGAAAAATATTCTCCACGTTGTAGGGGTCCTGCCGACTCCCCCGGAAATTCCAGCATTTATGCCAGTCCGCCGGTTGAATGGGAAAGCCCCAGTCATCCTTTAAATTAAACGCATTGCCGTCACCGCGCCCTTCCAGGCCGTGACATTCGATGCACTTTTTCTCCACCACCAACTCCGACCCCCGCTGGATGGATTCCGACGTTGCGTCTTTCGGGGACAATGACTCCAAATCCAGCACAAAAAACTCTTCAAACTCTTCATCCTGCCAACTCCTGTCCTCCACCAACTGCGTGGTCACAAACGCCAGCACGTCCCGGCGCTGCTGGTCGGTCAAAATCCCCTCCCAGGGCGGCATGGCCGACCCCGGCAACCCATGGCTCACCGTGTCGAACAAATCCACGTCAATCAGCGGCAACTGCCCGCTCGCCGTATGCCGAATCTTGAACGTCCCGACGTTGAAATTCCGCGGCCTCGGCCACAAGCGCACCGCGCCCGGCCCGTCTCCGGCCCCGTCAACTCCGTGACACCAGACACATTTCGTGAAATACACGCGCTTGCCCGCTTCAACGCTTTCCGCCGCGGGCGCCTGCGGCAGTCCCTGCGCGACAAACCCTTCCGGAAGTTCCTCCTGTGCCCACCCGCTTCCGGTCATACCCGGCCACATGCCCGCCCCCGCAAGCATCCCCCAGCATGCCGCTGTGACGGTGGCGATTTTCATCGTGCGCATCATTGATTGTCCCTCTGCGTTACAAGTTCGTCCCCAAAGCCGCCACGGGCCGCCGGTCATGGGTTAGTCCCACGTCCGGGGGTAATACCCCGTGTGCCAGTATTCGAACATGACCACTTTCCAGATTTCATCCACCGTCAAGTGCTGTTCCCATGGCGGCATCACCGAGGCCCAGGGGAAGCCTTCGCCCGGCAACCCGATGCCCCCCTTCGAGACGCGCCAGAACACAAACGTCTCCTGCAACTGCGCAATCGTCCCCGCATCCGTGAAATTCGCCGGAATCGGGTTAAACGCATAGGCCCACAACCCGCGGCCGTTTAAATTATCCCCGTGACAGAAATGGCAATTCTGAAAAAATATCTCCCCGCCTTCCCGCACGTACTTGATGTACCCGTCCGCGTTTGGGTCCCACGGATTGTAATTCGGATCATTCACGTCCTTCATCAACCGCCCCATGGCCTGCTCCACAATCCGGGCATCGGTGTATCCCTGATCGTAGTCTCCATCCGCATTGACCCGGTACGGATTTTCCACCACTTGCAACACGAACGTCTTCCCATGCACCTTGGTGGTCGCCGGCGGCGCCGGATGCACCGTCCGCAATTCAATGGGTTCTTCAAAACTCGGCAGGAACGAACTGTACGCAAAGCCGCCCAGCGCCAGCGGAATCACGACCAACATGGCCGTGCGAACCGATTGATGAAAGTTAGTAATCCCGTCCATGACGTTGAGAATGGGACGCTTGAATTCCTGCCATTCCTTCTCGGACCCCGACACCCACATGAAAATCCCGCAGGCGGAGACCGTGCCGTAAATGGCGCGCACGCTGAAGGGAATGGGCGGATAAATACGGTATTTTAAATACAACTGAATGAACACAAACACGCCCACCCCCGCCCAAAATTTCGGAATCCCCATCCCGGACCGGTGAAGCGCCCAATTGACCAGGACAAACACCAAAATCGACAACCCCAACTCCGAAATCATCTGCATCGGCATGTAGCCTTCCACCAATTTCAGCCAAGTCATCGTCCCTCTCTCCCGCGTTGCGAAATGACAGAATCCAAGGATTCGTCTTTCATCATCAATTGAACGCTTCCAGCGCCGGCAACTCCTGCCCCTGCTTCAAACTGGACAGATAATCCACGATTTTATTGACGGCGCCGGCGCTTAATTTCTGCCCGAAATCCTTCGGCATCTGGTTGTCGGGAAAATCCTGCACCACGTACATGCTGGGATTTAAAATCGACTCCGTGATGTATTCGCGGGTCGACTGTGCGTGGCCCTTGTAAGCCGGATCCTTGAGCCTTTGCGGCGCATTGCTGCCTTCAAGCAACAGGGGGCCCACTTTTCCGGTGGCGCCTTCAATGCCGGGAATTGTGTGACAGGCGGGACACCCCGCTTTCATAAAGAGATCGGTGATCGGCTCCTCTCCGGTGGCCAGCACGCCCCCCGCCGCCGCGTCATCGCCCTCACTCGCCTGTGGCCGGTCCGCCTCGGGAACAAATTTCTCATAGGAGACTTCAATTTCATCGTACGTCGGCGCCTCCATCCCCTGGCGCACGTACAACCAAGTGTCCACCGCCGCCAACTCTCCAAGGGTCAGCGAAATCGGCGGCTTGTGAATTCTGGGCATGGGGCTTTCCGTGTCGTTGGTGCCTTTCACGCCAAATCCCGGCACGACAAAGCAACTCGGACAGGCATGGGACTCCGCAATATATTCCTGCCCGTTTGTCGCGGTCCCCGACCCGTCAAACGCCTCTTTCTGAACCGTCGGGCGAGCGGTGGGATTATCCATATAATACAATTCGTGCTTCAACCGTTCGTGGCTTCGGTCGGGGATCCCCCAGAGATTCGGCGCGCGTTCACTTAAAAATCCCTGATTGAAGCCATGACACAGGGGGCACTGGCCTTTCCCGATCGCCCCCTGAACCTTGCTTTGCCCAAGTCCGCCAAAGATGATTTTTTCGCCCTCGTCCGCCAACTGCTGCTGGGTCATGCTTTGGAAATCCAGTTTCACTTCCGGCGGCGGGAAGCCGCCCTCGACCTGCGGCAACCAGTTACCGTATCCGGACAACGCGGCCGCCACAAAAAACATGGCCCCCCCGATTTTCATGAGGGCCCCGATATTGGTGAAATAGATGCCCATGATGTACGTCAGGCAGGTGATCATGACCAACGACACCGGCAGCAGACGGCTTTCCCCGTAAAAATTGTTTTTGTAATTCGCAATGGCGATAAAGGCCAGGAAGACACACAACATGCCGATGCCCGTCTTGAAGAGGGCGTTCTTCCTTTGAACCGGGTCCGTGATGCGGACCTGGCAATACACCAGAAGCCCCGTCAAAAAGGCAAACGCCGGCCATCCAATTGAGATGGCTTCCGTAATGAGTTCACCCACCGTCCTCCTCCAATCACAAAGTCACCCCGACCCTGCATTCAAGGTCGGGGTGACTTCGCCCTAGTCGGTATCGTTGATGTGCCACGTCACGATCAATAATGGCTTGTGGCCGGTTGCGGCGCGCCCCCCGGAACAGGCTGCATCGCCGGAACGGGCGCCTTCTTCGCGCCCAGCGCACCCAGCCAGAAGACAAAGAGAATCGTAATCCAGAAGAACAGCACGTTAAAGGAAATCACATTGGCCCCGAATCCGATGGTATGGGTATAGGCCCAGGGCGAGTTGTCACGCATAATCTCATTGACGTGCCAAAACAACCTGACCGAAGACCGGATATACCCCATCAATCCCATCATCCACGTAAAGGCCGTGGCCAGCATAATCAGGGCATATTGCGAACGGGGCGCGATCTGACCCCACCGAATCGGCCCAAGTTCCCTGGACTGCCTTAACATCGCCAGATTCAACGCCGACCCGATAAAGAGACAGGACAGCGTTCCGGCAACCTGTGGAATGGAGAGTCCTATTCGCACGTTGGCGGGGATGAAATACCCGTAACAGGCCACCCAGATGTTATTGAGATGGGCCACGACAAAGAACGTGATCAGAAAAATATTGCCGAACTTCGCCCATTTCACCGCCGGCACCCGATTGCCGCGCTGATACCAGATGAAACTGGCGATCGTGGTCATGATGATCGCGTTAATGCCGCCGTTCTTCGCGGACATCACGCCATAGTTCCCCAGCACCGGATGCTGCTGACCGCCCATGGCTTTTAACTCGGCCGGCGTCATGACAATGGTGTGAGGCGTGATAAACACCAGCAGTCCCACCACGAGAATAAACACGAAATACTTGATATATCGCTGGAACCGCTCGCCCCCGGTCATGCGCCCCAGGGCCTGCCAGAGATAATAGTTCGTCGTCAAAAACAGAATGCCGATCATGGTGGCCTGAATGATAAACAACCAGGCCAGCAACCCGCCCATCAGAGTAATGCCCATCTGCTGACGGTAGGCATACACTTCGCGCATGAGCCAGTAGCCGGCAAACGGCAGGGGAATCAAAAAGGCCACGCCGAGCGCCATCGCGATATACCCCATCCAGTCATAGTGCGCGCGCTCTTCGTCATTCTTGGCCGACAGAAACCGGTAGGCCGCATAAGCCGCCACCACGCCGCCGCCGAAGGCCATATTTCCGAGAATCCGATGCACGTTCAGCGGATTCCAGAGCGCCGTGTGGATGACGTGCCAGATATTCCCCAGATACCGCCCCTGCTCATCCACGCCGGCCGGCGACATCATAAAGCCGATCCAGGAATTGGCGAGGAACATCAACACCGTCCCGATCACATTCAACACCACCGACATGCTGGCATGGAGCCATTTCAGCATCCCCTCTTTCATCTTGTCCCATCCATAGTAGTAGATGTAGAGAGTGCCGCTCTCCGCCACGAACATCAGGGCATAGATATGCATGACCGGGCGGAAAATGCTGGACAGATATCCGAAGAAGGCGGGGTAGAGCGTCAGAAACGTGAAGATCAGAATGCCGCCGAGAATGGCCGTCAGCGAGTACGCCGTCAGGCTGATCTTGATAAAATCATACGCCAGTTGGTCGTACTTCTTCGCCATGGCCTTGTCTTTCGTGATCAACCCGGCGAATTCAATGCACATACAGAAAATCGGCACGGCCAGAACAAAACTGCCGTAGTACAGATGCTGCTGATTGGCGACCCAGAGCAGGACACGGCTTTCAAAGTTATAGCGCGGATAAAAGGCTTCCGTGTCCTCCGTTTTCGGCGCCGGCATGCCGACGACGGGGCCTTCGGTTTTGTAGTAGACATCTCTCCCGACTTCGACCGGCTCCGCCTCGCCTTCCCCCTCGGCTTCTTGAGCCATCACAACATCGGGCGGCGGCCCGCCAGTCGCCGACGCGCCCCCCGCGGCCAGAGCCGGCAACGCCGTCAAAATCGGGAGCACCAACATGGCTCCCATCGCAAAGAGACCGCTGACCGCCAGAATATTTTTCCTGGTCTGTCTACTCATGAGGCGACCCATGACCAACCTCCTTCTTGGCGTGGAAAGGCTCAATGGAAAGGCTCAAACACCCGAAGCCCGGGGATTGCCCGGCTTGAGAAGCCACCGGAGACATGGCCTTACCGCAGAATATAGAAATAATCCAGTCCCTGCATATCCATCAGCACCCAGTCAAGGAACTGAAAGTACGCCACCGCAATCACAATGGAAATCCCGACGTATAAAGCCGTCTGCATCTGCATCGCACTCCTCCCGTCGTCCCGTCGTTCAGGAGACTCGTTCAGCAAGGACATTGAATGCCGGCAAACCAGTAGAAAAACCACAGGCCCACGGCACAAGTCACATAAAATATCGCCTTGCCTACCTTGATTGGAACCGGATCTGATTGGGCCATCGCAGTCCTCTTATGCTTAGATATTTAACCTTAGCGAATTATACGCTTGACACGACACCCGTGATATGATAAGCAACAACCACGTTTTCTTTTGAGCGGGATGATACACATGCGAAGCAACGCCAAACTGTTTGACATTATAGTGTTGGCCGGGATGGTTGTCAACATTCTTTTGGCCGTCTTTTTGATCCTGTACTACTTTGATTTTCTTTAGGTTTTCCGCAATATCCCGCACGCCATTTTCAGCCGGGCAGCCCGCCACGGGGCGGCGGTTTCTTCTGGTCTGACGTCGCACACCGAAAGCCGATGGTTTCATCCCGGAAATCCGGGACCATGAAACTTCTGGCCGTGATTCGCAAATCCGTTCCATAACTCGTGTAGCCCGCGCCTCGAAGCGTTTTATACCCGCCGCGGTCCGCCACGGTCGCGGGTCGGGAATCATCGGGACGACCAACTTGCTCCCGGTACCAGTCATCCCCCCATTCCATCAAATTTCCAAAACCGTCATGCACGCCGAACGGGCTTCTGTCCAGGGGAAACGATCCCACGGGAGATGTCGCGTCATATCCATCCTCGCCGCCTCCCAGGTTCGCCTTGCGGGGTCTGGGAGAATTGCCCCACGGCCACAACCGTCCGTCCAGGCCGCGCATCGCTTTTTCCCATTCGGCTTCCGTGGGCAACCGGGCCTCTCGCCATCTGCAATAGGCATCCGCGTCGTACCAGGAGACATAGGCCACCGGCTGATTCGGCCCGCGCAACTGGGCCAGCCGTTTGGCATATCGTGACGGAGGCCCCGGCTTGCGGTGCCCCGTGGCCTTCACAAATCGCCCGTACTGGTAATTCGTCACCTCATACCGGTCAATCCAAAATCCCGGAAGGGTGACGAGACGCTCGGGACGTTCATTCAACCCGCCCCGCGTGGTCCCCTGAATGAACGCACCGGGAGGAATCCACACCATGTCTTCCCCCACAAGAGCCGGCGGGGCGTCGGAGGAAAACACCTGCGTCGCCCGTGGCCGGCCCATGTCCGCGTGGTCTGGGTCGGGCGGCGGCGGCGTGGTCCCGCGAAAAATCCCCGCCAGCGGCATCCCGACCATAAACAGAATCACGGCCAGCAGAATCAGTTTCAGTCGCCCTTCCATACCCTCGCCGTCTCACGCCGCACCCGTTCCCCGACCACCCCCTTACAAGGGCTGGTCGCCGTCCTCAACGGTCCGGGCGCAACGGAATCCTATCGTCGCGTCGGTGCGCCACATCTTGGCCGAAAACCGTTTGGTCACTCTCGCGTTAAGTTTGGAATCACGCCAGGTGCCCCCTCGGATGACTTTAAATTCCGTGCTGTCCGGCCCGGGAGGATTGAGGAACGGCGCCCGGTGATAATAAGACGGGTCATACGTATCCGCCACCCATTCCGCGACGTTCCCCACCATGTCGTAGACCCCGTACGGACTCCGGCCGCCTTCATACGACCCCACGGGCGACAGATACCGCGCCCCGTCGCCGTCGCCGTCGATGTTGGACACCGTGTCGCTGAACTCATTGCCCCAAGGGTACAGCCGCCGGCCTTCCCCGCGCGCCGCTTTTTCCCATTCGGCTTCCGTGGGCAGCCGTTTTCCCGCCCAGCGGCAATAGGCAAACGCATCATTCCAGCCGATGCCCACCACGGGAAAATCCGGGTCCGTGAGGTGGGCGATGTCTTCCTCAAACACCGGTACCTGCGGGGCTTCCCGCTTGGTCATGTTGACAAAACGCTCGTATTCCGACTGCGTTACTTCCTTGAGATCGACAAAATAGGCCTTGAGATACACGGGATGCGCGGGAGCCTCGTCGGGATCGCCCTGCTCATAGCCCATGGTAAAAGGCCCTTCGGGGATTTCCACCATCTCCCGCCCCTCATTGCCGGCCATGGTCCGGTACATGGAAAAATCCCGAAGCGCCACCGGCTCAATAATCCGCGGCTCCGCGCGTTGTTCGGACCGTGAGACCAGCCGGTCCCGCTCGGTCCGCCCTTTATACGTTTCATAGACCAGCATCACCATCATCAGGATAAACGAGGCAAAAACAAAGATGATGGAGCCGATCAGGACACCGCGATTTTCCATACGCCTCCGGCAATCACCCGTTGACGGCCGCGCACACATCGGAGCGCCCGCAGGCCCCCATCGTCACAGCCGCACAGGATAAGTTACGCGCGTTTGGACAGCAACCCGGCCAGGACAAACGCCGCGACGCCGCCGCACAGTATCGACCCCAGCAACAAATAATACTCCGGATCGCCATGGTGCACGCCAGATGCAAACCCCCGCAACAAGACGGCGGCCATCACCGTGGCGGCCACCATGACCCCGGACCACAGCAGCCGTGCCGCGTCGCACTTCTCATTCATGGCTATCCCCGCTTTCCCCAAGTACCGGATGATTCCGTGGCGCCGGCATCGCCAGCGTCGGCGGCGGCGCGGAGGGCGTCACACGCGGCCGCCGGAACCTGTCCATCAACATCGAGATCCATATGCCCAAAAATCCCCCGATGGCCGCCCCGGAACCCGCGCCGACCGTGATATTGCCGGCCCCCGACACCGCCCAGGCCAAGGCCCCGCCTCCCATCGCCCCGGCCACGATGCCGGCGAAAAACCGGCGGCCTCCAAGCAGCCCGATCCCCATCCCCAGGAGCAACCCCATGCCCGTGGCCACGTAGAGAAACGCGCCACCCAGCAATATGCCGATCAGCGCCCCGACCGTCCCCATGACCGCGACGCCCAGCGCCACGTCCGGCACCCAGGCTTTAACCATGGCGGCCCTCCGCGTCACCGGCCGCCGTCCCCGCCTCATTCCGCGCTGACTTCAATCGCCCCAAAATCCACTTCCACACCGGGGCCGCTTTGCAGCGAAATACCCCACGCCATCGGCGCCGGGTCATGCCCGTGAATCTCCCGAAAATCCCGGTAGGCATTGACCTCTTCCTCGACCCACGCCCCCAGCGGATGCCGGCCCGAACGCACCACCACCTCCGCCGCCCCGAACAACCCGCCGTCCGTGACCGACCCCCGGCGTTTCCGATCACTCCAGACGTATTTGGTGGACACCGGAATAAACAGCACATCCGTATCCAGATTCGCAAAGACCGCCGCAAAAAACTCCGCGCCCTCCGGGGCCGAATGCAGACGCCACCGCCACCGCAGCACGGGATGCGTGCGGGGGTTCCATGCAATCCGCCTGGTGTACACCCGCTGATTCGCCCGCGCGCCTTTCAGAAACGCGGCGTCGCCCTCGGTGTGCACGGCGTACGCCTCTTTCGCCGTCGCCGTGCTGCGCGACCCTTCCCATCCGCGAGGAAAGCCATCCGCGTCGGGATGACGAAAATCCTCAAGCGCCACGGTCGGAGCCGCTGGCCCGCCGACCAGCGGCCAGCCGACCACCATCAGCGCCACGGCCCCCGTGAGGAGCAGGCGTCGTCGTCGTCCGTTCACGCCGACTCCTCTCGTGACAACGCCCGCGCAAAAGCCACACCGCCGTCGGCGGCGGGTTGATCGGCCTCCGTCATCCGCTCTTGCGCGGACAGCCGGAACAACACAAACACCGACACCCAGAAGACGGCCATGTTCATGGTCACCATCTTGGCAACAAACGCCAGGTGCGGCGTGAACGCCCAGGGCGACAGATCCGCCAGCACCTCATGCACGTGCCAGCCCACCCGCCCGGCGGAGCGAATGTACCCCATCAGCCCCATCACCCAGGAAAACGTCGCCGCCACCCCGAACAACGCCACCATCCCCCGCACGGAAATCCCGCCCCATTGCACGGGGCCGCGCCGCTCACTCCCCCTTACCATCAGATGATTGATCAACAATCCGCCCGCCACCACCATCGCCGTCGTCGCACTCTGCGGGACGGACAACCCGACCCGAACGTGCGCGGGAAGATAAAATCCATACACCGCGACCCAGATGATATTGCCCATGCCCGCGACAAACAACGCCGCTATCGCCGCGTTGCCAGCCCGCGCCCAGGGCACCCGGATGATCCGGTTCGCCCGCCCGTACAACAACGCGCTCAACCCCGTCAGACAGACCATCACATTCATCGCCCCGTTTTTCGCCGACATCACCCCAAACGCCCCGATCACCGGATGCTGCGCCGCCCCCACCGCCTTCATCTCCCCCGCCGTCATCGCCATCGTATGCGGCGTCACCCACACCACAAACGCCGCCATCAGCCCCCCGACAATCCATTTGAACCAGGGATGATACCGTCCGCCGTCACGGAACCGCCCAAGCGATTGCCAGACGTAATAATTGATCCCCAGAAACAACGCCCCCACCGTCGCCGCCTGAATCACAAACGCCCACGACAGCATCCCCCCCATCATCGTCATCCCCATCTCCTGACGGAACGTAAAGACGGCGCGCATCAGCCAGTATCCCGCAAACGGCATCGGCACCAGCGCCCCCACCATCACCACCAGAAACACGCAGCCCATCCAATCGTAGTACGCCCGCGCCTCCCGCCGCCGGGTCTGCAAAAACCGATAGGCCGCGAACGCCACCACCACGGCGCCCCCGGACATCACATCCGCCAGAAACCGATGCGCGTTGAGCGGATTCCACAACGGCGAATGCAGCACGTGCCAGACATTCCCCAGAAACTGCCCCTCGGCGTTCACCCCCGCCGGCGCCATCATGAACGACGCCCACGCATTCACCAGCAGCAGCAACAGCACCCCCATGCCGTTGACCAGCACCCCGAGCGACAGATGCAGCCATTTCCGGACGCCGGACGCCAGACCAGCCCAACTGTAGTAATACACCACCAGCAGCAGGGATTCCCCGACGAACACCGAGGCATACACCGGCATCATGCTCTTGAACGTCGCCCCCAGATACCGCATCACATCGGGATACAGCGTCACCAACGCCCCCAGCATCACGCCCCCCAGCCACGCCGTCACCGCCATCGCCAGCACCCCCACCCGCAGCACGTCCCGGCCCAGCCCATCGAACCGCGCCGCCGCCCGCCCGTCGCGACGCGACAGCCCAATGAATTCGAGCAGCAGCGCAAACAACGGCAGCGCCAGCACAAAGCCCCCGAAATAGGTATGCTGCTGCGTCACAAACCAGATGACGGTACGGTTATCCAGATACCGCCACTGCGGATACCTCGGCGCCACCGCCGCGGCGGGCAAACTCTGCGGAACGCCCTCCGTCTGATAATAGACGTCCCGCGTCGACTGCGATGCCGACGCCGCATCCACCCCCGCCGTCGGCGCGCCGGCCACGACACAGACCCCGCCCAACAGCAGCATCACCACCCCGCGCCGCACCATCCCCATCACGTCCGTCCCCCGATTACAAACGCCGGCAGCCGTCATTCCCACACCTACCCCGACGCCCGCTGCCCCATTTTGGCAAACAGTTCCATCACAAACGGGCAGCGTTTCAACGTTTCCGGCACGATGCCCCGCGTACGCGCTTCAACGTGCACCCGCGCCCCCAGCGCATACCCATACCCGGCCGTCATCGCCCCCGTCATCCCGCCCACGAGCAGATGCGCGCCGAACGGCACGCGCTCCCATTGCAACACAAACAGCACAACGCCCATCTGCGTCGCATAATACGTCAACGCAAACGCCAGACACGGCCACATCCAAAACCGGAACACCTCCCACCATGGCCGGGCCTTGAGACGGTCGGCGGCAAGGACATGCGGGTATCGACCCGACAAAAAGGCGCCGTGCGCGCCACAGGCCGCCACCACGCACACCGCCGCCGCCAACCCCGCCTCGCCCCCCGCGCCGTCCCCGCCGAGACCGGACGCCGCCGCCACCGCGCCGCCGGCCGCCAGCCCCGCGCCCGCCCAACCGACCAGCCGCCGCGCGTCACGCCCGGGCAGACCACGCCACACGCCGCCGTCGGGAAACGTCACCATCCGCCCGCCCTGCGCTTCCAGGCGCACGACGTGCCCGATTTCAAACGCATCGCGCGTGACCGCCGTGCAGGCAATGATCAATGCCATCATCGCCGGCCCTTCGGGATGCAGGAGAAAATTATAGTCGACAAACAGCGCCAGCAACGCCAAGACCAACAGCGACAGTTGCACGCCATAGACACATCCGATCCATCCGCCCACCCACAGGAGACGGCGAACGCCGTCCGTGCGCACGATGCGCGCCGGCGACGCCCGCCGCCCCATCGCATACGCCCAGTACGCGGTCGGCGTCGCGAGCATCCCGCTCATCGCCAACAACAGCCATGGATCGGAAAGCGGACGCGCGTGAGTCAAGATCCGGTAAAGAAGAAACACCACCAGCCCCGGCGCGACCATGACCCAGCGTTTTCGCCGTCGAACGTCGGGGGCCGTGACGGCCGCCTGCAGTTGGGGCAGCACCCGAAGCGCTAATCGATGCAGCATCGCACTCCCAGGAGGGCATAACCCGGCGCGTAAAACCGGCGACGAGCGGAGTCCCTGCCGTCATTCCGCGCCATCGACGCCATTGACGACGCCATTGACCGCAGAACCCCCCGCACGCGGAATCCATCCGAAAGACGTTTCAATGGCCGGCTCCGAATGTCACGCCGGCGCCGACAGCCCGAAATACCGCGTCTTGACTTCCTCCATCAGCGCCACCGTCACCTCCGGCATCTCCCGGTCCTGCGCGGTGCGTTCCAGTTCCACGCGGGCCATCGCGCGCACCGCGTCGGGAATGCGGGACAACCGGCGCGCCGCGTCGGGATGCCAGGACACCGGGCCGGGCGACCGGGCCTCCGTCATCACCCCCGTCGAAATCAGCGTCAGACGCTGCCGACCGGCATACTCTTCCACCTCGTGCCGCACCAGACACGCCGCGTAGGGCGGCAGCCGGTCCAGACGATGTCGCGCCTCGTCCGTCCAGACCGGATGGTCAAAAAAACGGGACGCCTCCCGGGCGTCCGCCTCAATCCCCACCTGACATCCGCACGTCTGACAGGCGTAACGCAGCAGGGCGCGCCCCGCCTCCCCTTCTTCGATGAGACGACATTGAAAACCCGACCCGCAGCCGCACGTCACCGGGGACTATCCGATTTTTCCGGGATACAGAATATACAGCATGGCATACGTCGCGCTGCCGGTGACAAACAGAACGCAATACACCAGGATCGTCACCCGGCCCAGAATCCGGTGACGCCGCGCGCCGTTCGGCCAGATACGCTGAATCGCCACCTCCACGCCGAACACCATCGCCAGCAGCGCGACCAGGCCGGCATAGACGCCGAATTTGCCCATGGAAAACCCGGCGGTGACCACGCGACCGAGAAACAACAGCAGCACGACGGCGGTCACGCCCCCAAACATCATCCCGATTTTTTTCCGGGTGGTTTGCAGCAGGGCGTCTTGCAGGATGCGCCGCCCGTTGACAAACATCTGGGAGCGAAACCCCAGGACAATCATATACACCGCCATGATCAACCCAATCACGACCAGAAGAATGTGCGCCGTCAGCAACGGCACAAACACGGTGTCATACATCCACTGCGACCCGCCGAACCCTTCCTTCCCTTCAAAGGCCAGCACCCCCAGTTGGCGAAACAGATAATAACTCGTGAAAAACGCGAGCATGGCCGCCATGCCCCCCAGCATCAGCCAGTGATGCCCGGTCCCCTTGCCGCGTTTGGCCTGCACGCCGCCGACAAGAAACAGCACGGTGAACAACAGCGCCATCGTCTGACTGATGTCGGCCCCCATCGTCGCATGGGTTCCGGCAAATCCCGGGTCCCGCAACCATTCAGCCATGTCCGCCTCCTTTGTCATGCCGGCGAAGGCCGGACTCCAGTCCGTCAGTTCCCCCTCCCGGTTTAATGCCCTGCACCATCGCCCCCGGCGCAAACTCCGTGACGGATTCAAACCCGGCCTGCGTCATCCACTCCATGACTTCCCCCGTGGTGAAACATTCTCCCTGTTCCGTGTTCACCAGGATATGCACGGCGAACGCCGTGGTCCAGGCCGGGCTTGTTCGATCCGGGTCCAGAAACCGGTCTTTGATCAGCAACCGGCCGGCGCCCGTCACATGCGCAAACGCGTTGCGCACCAGCCGTGCGTTGGCCCGGCGGTTCTGATAATGCAGCACGTCGGACAGGAGCGCCAGATCGTAGGGGCCGCCCCATGCGTCCGTATGAAAGTTCCCGGGCCGCAAGGCAATGCGATCCTCCAACCCGGCGTCGCGAACATACCGTTCCGTCACCCGCAGCGTTTGCGGAAGATCAAACACGGTGGCCTTGAGATGAGGATAGGCGCGACACAACGCAATCGCGTTCGTGCCGACGCCGCCGCCGACGTCCACCATGTGTTCGCGCCCGTTCAGGCGGAGGGACTTCGCCAGACTCATCCCGCTCCCCCGGCCGACGCGGTCCAACACCGCCAGCACGTTGGCCCCCATGGCCGGATCGTTTTCAAACACATGGCGACGCACGGGCGCCACGCCGGTGCGGACGGTCTCTTCCAACTTGCCCCAGTTCGCCCATTCCGAATCGTGCAGCGCCAGAAGGTGGCCGACGTAGTCCGGACTGGTGTTCACCAGATGTTTCCGGGCGACGCCGGTATTCGCGACAAGGCCCTCCCGTTTTGTCAAGACACGCATCGCGACCAGGGCGTTGACGAGCAGCGTCAACGCCCGTTCATCGAGAGACAACCGCCGGGCCAGGCCGGCGGGAGAATCGCCGTGGCCGTCCAGGGCCGAAAAAATGTCCAGTTTCACCGCCGTCAGGAGAATTTTCGTCTCCCAGTAATACCCCATCTGAAAAATTTCGGCGAGCGACAGATCCCGAGACACGGCATATCCTTCGCAGGATCAATGCGGGAAACCAGGGTCGATTCAGGAGGTGATGGTAACGGGACGGATTCTGCGAACGCAAGGCGGGGGAGGCCCACGAAACGGAACGGGCGGCAATGGCCCGCCATTGCCGCCCGTTCCGCGGTCTTCACAACGACGCGGTCTCCGGCTCGTTACATCTTGAACTTGTTCTTCTTTTTGATATCGAAGTTGACGTTCACGGTCGAGCCGTCCTTGACTTCCACGTCCATCGTCACGTTCCCGGCCACCGGATGCCAGGCCAGCACCTTGTGTTTGCCGGCGGGGACATCGGCGATTTCAAACGACCCGTCACCGCCCGACACGCCGAAATGGCCGTTGCTCACGGGCAAAAACCATGCCTGCATAAACTCATGCTGGTCACATTGCAACCGGAGCACCGAACCTTTTCTGGCCATGCGCATCTTGATTTTCTTGTCCAGTTTGTCGCCCTTTTTGGCCAAACCGATGTTGAACAAGGTCGAGGATTTCGCCCCCAGCACGTCAAAACTGTGCGGGTTGTGCAAGACCCCTTCTTTGGACTTCGGATCACTGGCATCCGCGTCGGTATTCTCCACAATGAAGTTCCCTTTGTTCACCAACACGCCGGTAAAGGGCAGGAACTCGCACAACTTGGCGATCACCTTGGGCGTCTGCTGAAAGCCCTTGTCCTTAATCCCCCGCACGGACACGATGGCGTTTTTGAGACCTTTGCCCGCGCCCACTTCGACTTCTTTCAGCAACCGCGTGTCGTCGCCTTTTTTGCTGGGATTCTGCTTGCAGAACTCCGGATTGGGAAATTTGGAAAAGGCAAACTCTTTCGGCGGAATGGATTTGCCGGAATACGTGATTTTGCCTTTAATGGTCCCGCCGGCCTGAACCATCAGGGGCATGGCCGCCAGCATTCCGCCAAAAACCATGGACAGCATGAGCAATGGACGATTCCTCATCTTCTCTCCTCCCTTAAAATGACCTTCAAATCCGAACAAGTGCCACCTTGTATAACAACGCGCTTGCGAGTGTCAAATACGCCGTCTCTCCGCGTCCCATGCGTCCGCACGGCGTCGGGCCGGCGGCGATTCAGGGAGACGGCGAAGCCGCCTCATCCCCCATCTTCGAAAAAGGCGTCCGCGACTTCGCCATGGCCGCGGACACGTCCCGAACGTGCTCCGCCAACGCCTCGGCCCGCGCCACGGGACTGGAGCAGAGTGTGTCGGTGCAGACATAGGCCAGCGGGCCTGCCGCCACGGGAAACGTCACCTCTCCAATGGACAGGGAATCAACGTGAGGGTCCAGAAATCGCACCACTTTTCCGGGAACATACACCGCCAAACTGCGGCGAAAAAGTTGTTGCGCCTCCGCCGAGGCTTTGTCCCCCACCACGACAATCTGCACGGGATGATGGAGAAACCGATGGAGCGCGCGGCCCGTCGGCGCGACCGGCAACGGCGCGGACCCGACGAGGAAACGAAGCACGTTCCGGGCGTGTTCACGATACCGCGGATTCCGGGTGAGATAAAACAGGTCGGACAACACCGTGGACAGGACGGCATTCACCGGGCGATCCTTATGGGGAAACTTCAGCAATCCCAGAGCGGACGACGCCGGCGCCCGGTCAAAAAATCCGCCGCCCTGATCATCTTCAAGCACACTGATGCAGTCCGCCATGACGGTTTCTGCATGGTCGAGATACCGCCGCTCCCCGGTGGCGACAAAGGCTTCCATCAGCGCATCCGCAAAAAAGACCTGGTCGGTCAGCAACCCGAATTGCCGCGGGTGCCCACGGCGAAGAAAATGCGCCATCCCGCGTCCGGGTTGATACCGTTCTTTGTACAGCCGCCGAAGCGTTGTGAGGGCAAACGCCCCGGGCTGATCATGCGCCAACGCCTGGGAGACCTTGAGAAACGCTTTGGCCATCATCCCGTTCCCGTCGGTCAACATCGTCCGGTCAACGGCGGGAACACCGACGGCGAGACGCCGCGCCGCGTCCAAAGCAAAAAACTCCTCCCCCGGCACGTCGGCGTCGATGTCGGCGTCGGCGTCGACGCCCGCGCCGCCCCCGCGTCGAACATCGGCATCCTGGCTGGCATAAAAACCGCCGCGCTCCCGGTCGGACAGAAACCGCGCCACGTACCGCATCGTCCCTTCCACCACGTCACGATACCGGGCCAGCCCGGTGCTTTGATACGCCTCAAGATAATTGAGCAGATTGTACGCCTGCACGTCCAGCGTCTTTTCATAATGGGGCCGCGACCAATCCGCCTCCTCGGCGTAACGGAAAAATCCGCCCCAGACCGGATCGTAGAGTTTCAACTGCCGATCCAGCGTGAACAACGCCATCCGCCGATATTCGGAACGCGGGTCACGGAAATGGCGGGCAAAGGCCAGGGCAATCGCCGCCGGCTCAAAAAATTTCGGCGCCTCGCCGAAGCCCCCGTTCACCCGGTCGTATTGTCGCGTCATGGCTTCGAGCAATTGATCCAGCATCGCCGGATGAATGGGGCCGCGACGCGGCGCGCGCGCCCGCTGGGCGGACTCCACCCGCGCCCAGACCCTGGCGGCCCGTTCGGTCATCACCTGTTTGTTGTCCCGGTACGCCGTCTCGGCGGCACGCAGCGCGTCGATGATTTCGTCGGAGGTCAGAAAATTCGCCTGAAACACGATTTCTCCGGATGGGAGCAGGATGCCGGTGGTCGGCCACCCGCCATGTTTGTACCGCGCCGTGATGTCCGGCCGTTGATCGGCGTCAACCCTGACGGGAATAAATCCGTCATTCAACAGGCCCGCCACCCGTGGATCACGGTACGTGGCCGACTCCATCACATGACAGGCGTGACACCACACCGCCGTGAGATCGAGCAGGATCAACTTGTCTTCGGCATGAGCGCGCTCAAACGCCCCGGCGCCCCACGGCAGCCACCGGATCGTTGAAGCACCGGCGGCGGTGTCGGTGGTGGCGACGGCGGTGGTGGCGACGGTGGCGGTGGCGGCGACGGTGGCGACGGCGGTGGCGACGGCATCGGTAGTAGCACCGACGGCAGGGTGACCAACCCTTCCGTCATTCCCGACATTTTTAATCGGGAATCCATCCTTCTGTTGCATTGTCTGTTGTTGTGTCCCGCCAATGACCTCTTTCAGATGGATTCCGCGTGCGGGCGTCTCTCCGTCCAATGACGTCAACGGCGCGGAATGACGGCGCCCGACATTTTTCATCGGGAGACGGCGGGCGGTGGCGGCGGCGGCGGTAGCGGCGGTGACGGTGTCACCGGCGGCGGCGGACGACGGCAGCGGCAACGACAGCGCCGCCCATCCCGCCATCCACGCGCACGCAACGTAACGGAGCATTCGCCGCGCGCGGGCCGTATGCGCACCGGAACAACGCATCGACACGCATTCTAACGCAAGGCCGCCGCCCGCTCAAACGGAACGCGCCGAACGAGGTCAGCGCGCCGACGGACGGGACAGAAGACGCGCCAGCGCGCCCGCCGCCGTGGCCCGCACGGATTCATCGGCATCGCGCATCACCTGTTTGAGACGCGGAATCATCGCGCGCCCGCCGACTCTGCCAAGCGATCTGGCGGCCGAAATGCGGGGTTTGGAGACCGGGTCATTGAGCAGCACCAGCAACGGCGGCACGACGTCGCGGGCGCGGCCGTGACCCAGCGCTTTTGCCACCGATGACCGCAGACCGGGATTGCGCCGCCCCATCAACGCCCGCACGGTCCCGGCCACCACGCGAAACGAACTGCGAGATTGCAGCAACCCCGCGACGGCCGCCGCCCGCACGCCCATATTGTCGTCGCGCAAGGCCCGCGTCAATGCCGCCCGCGCCGCATCGGTCTCCACCCGGCCCAGCGTCACGGCCGCCACGCTTCGTACAGCCGGCACGGGGTCGGACAAGGCGGCAATCAACGGCGGGACGCCCTCCGCGCGACCGAGTTTGCCCAGCGAGGCCGCCGCCGCCGCCCGAATGGACGGCTGCGAATCCCGAAGCCCCTGCGTGAGCAGCGGCGCCCCTCGCGGATCCCCCATGTCGCCAAGTTGGCGCAACGCCGCCCCGCGTTCGTACCCCTCGGCCGCCGTGGCCGCACGCGCCACGTTCCGCCAATGCGCGCGTTGTCCAAGTTGATATAACGCGGCCGACGCCGCGACGCGCACGACGGATTGCTCATCCTCGAGCAACGGGGTGATGAGGCGCGCCGCCGAGGCATCACCGGCGCGCCCAAGGGCGTTGAGCGCCGTCACCCGCACCAACCCCGCCTGATCGTGAAGCGCCCCGCGAAACAGAGGCGACCGTCGACCCGCCGGACGTTTCCCCATGCTCTCGGCCGCCAACACCCGGACCAGGCCCGACTCGTCGCGAAGCCCGTCGTGGAACCAGGGCACGACGTCGTCGGACAGCGCTTCCTTGAGCGCCGAATAGGCCGCGCCTCTCACCTGCACCCGCATATCCGACCGCAACGGCAGAATGCTGTGCAGGGCAATCTCCCGGAGCAACTCGTCATCCTCCCGTCCCGCGGCGGCCGCGAAGCGGTCGTAGGCATCCAGCCCTGCGGCGGTGTCGCCCAGGCGCGCCATGCTCAACATGCGCAACCGGCGGAAAGCGCGAGACGAGACGGGATCGTCAAGGTGCGGTTCCACGAACTCGATGGTTCCGTGGAAGTCGCCTTGCGCGAACGCCCGTGTCGCAAGGCGAAGCGTCTGCGCGGGCGAAGTGTCGGCGGCGGTGTCGGTGGCGGCGGCGGCGGCGGTGGTGGCGTCAGCGGTGGCGTCAGCGGTGGCGGCGGTGTCGGTGGCGGCGGCGGCGGTGGCGGTGGTGGTGGCATCGGCGCCGGCGACGGCGGCATCGGTAGTAGCACCGACGGCAGGGTGACCAACCCTTCCGTCATTCCCGACATTTTTAATCGGGAATCCATCCTTCTGTTGCATTGTCTGTTGTTGTGTCCTGCCAATGACCTC
>JAHRAQ010000017.1 GCA_020027205.1 Nitrospirales bacterium
CGCACCGCCGCACAGGTCGGCCGTCTGCTCGAACTCTTCGCCGACCATCACGCCCCCGCCACCGGACAGAATCCGCTTGCGCCGGACGCCGCCGCGCCCGCCCCGTCCGAACGCGCGCCGTTTTCCATTCTGCAAGGGTCGCTGTCGTCGGGGTTTGTGGCGCCGTCGTTCCCCTTCGCCGCCGTCACGGAAGACGAGGTCTTCGCCAAACCCGCGCGGCGGCACCTGCGCCACGACGGCAAGGCCGCCACCTTTTTGTCGTCGCTGGACGATGTGAACGCCGGTGATTACGTCGTCCATACGCACCATGGCATCTGCCGGTACCGGGGGCTGCGGCGGCTGACCGTGCAGGATTGCGACAGCGACTATCTCGTGCTGGAGTTTGCCGGCCGGGACAAATTGTATGTGCCGCTCGACCGCCTCAACCAGATTCACCCCTACCGCGCCGGCGAGCACCCCGCCCCCCGGCTCGACGCCCTCGGCGGCACCCACTGGGCCAAAACCAAAGCGCGCGTCGCCAAACACATCGAGGACATGACCGACGAACTCGTCGACCTCTACGCCAACCGCGAAGTCGTCACCCGGCAGCCCTACCAGGGCGACCCGCTGCTGTCCCATGAATTCGACGCCGCCTTCGACTACGACGAAACGCCCGACCAACTCACCGCCATCGACGACATCCACCGCGACCTCCAACGCCCCCGGCCCATGGACCGACTCCTCTGCGGCGACGTCGGCTACGGCAAAACCGAAGTCGCCATGCGCGCCGCCTTCCACGCCGTCCAGACCAACCGACAAGTGGCCGTGCTGACGCCCACCACGCTCCTCGCGCAACAACATTACGACACCTTCGCCCGCCGATTCGCGCCGTTTCCCGTGCGCGTGGCCGTCCTGTCCCGGTTTCAACGCCCCAAAGACGTCACCGCCCTGCTGACCGACCTCGCCGCCGGCGTCATCGACATCCTCATCGGCACCCACCGGCTCCTTCAAGACCGCGTGCGGTTTCACCGCCTCGGCCTCGTCATCATCGACGAAGAACAATGGTTCGGCGTCCGGCACAAAGAACGCCTCAAACAACTCCGCACCCACGTCGACGTGTTGACCCTCACCGCCACCCCCATCCCCCGCACGCTGCACATGGCCTTCACCGGCGTCCGCGATCTGTCCGTCATCGACACCCCGCCGCCAGCGCGCCTCGCCATTCGCACGCAGGTCGTCCGGTTTCATCCCACGCTGGTGCGCGACGCCATCCGCCGGGAACTGGCGAGACACGGGCAGGTGTTTTATGTGCACAACCGCGTCGAGACCATCGAGCGTACCGGGCGGTGGCTTCGAGAGATGGTGCCCGACGCCCGCATCGTCATGGCCCATGGACAACTGAACGCGCACGCCCTCGAAGCCGTCATGCTCCGCTTCCTTCGCGGCGACGCCGACGTGCTGCTGTCGACCGCCATTATCCAGTCGGGGCTGGACGTCCCCCGCGCCAACACCATCCTCATCGACCACGCCCACACCTTCGGCCTCGCCCAACTCTACCAGTTGCGCGGCCGCGTCGGTCGCGCCGGCGAACAGGCCCATGCGTATTTTCTGTTCCCCGACGACGCGCAGTTAAGCGCCGACGCCCAGCGCCGCCTCACCGCCATTCGTGAGTTCGCCGAACTGGGGTCGGGCTTTCGCATCGCCGCCGCCGACCTGGAAATCCGTGGCGCCGGCGCCCTCCTCGGCAAACAACAGTCCGGCAACATTGCCGCCGTCGGGTTTGACATGTATATGCGGATGGTGCAAGACGCCGCGCAACGCAAGCGGGGCGCGCCCGTCGAAGAAGACATCGACCCGACGCTGCACCTCAACGTCTCCGCCTTTCTCCCCGACGACTACGTGGAGAACGACCATCACCGCCTGTCTCTCTATAAACGGCTCTCGGCCTGTCGGACCACCGGCGACCTCGAGTTCCTCCACGAGGAAACCCGCGACCGCTACGGCCCGCCGCCGCCACCGGCGGAGCGGTTGTTTGAGGTCATGCACCTGCGGCTCCTCGCCGGCAAACTGCGTCTGGAATCGCTGGACGCCACGAACGGCGCCGTGACGCTGACCTTCCCCTCCACAACCCCCATCACCCCGGCGCGCCGTGACTATCTGACGCGGTATGCGGAAGACCGTCTCCGGTTTCTCTCCCCCGTGTCCTGCGAGATGACCATGCCACACGAGTCGTGGCCGGCCGTGGCGGCGGAAGCGGCGGTGATTCTGAACGGCTTGCTGGAAGCCGGGGCCGGGGCCGACGCCGCGACCGCGACCGACACCGCGCCGGTGGCCGGGGCCGCGCCCTCGCCCGGAGTTTCGTCCCGATGAGAACGTCATTCCCAACCCCCGAATGGAAACGCCGGGGGCAGGCATCCCCCCCTCCGTCATTCCCGACATTTTTAATCGGGAATCCATCCTTCAGTTCTCCCCCCCCCCGCGCCCCGCGCATCACCCGCCACCACCGCTCGACGCCCCGACGACGGCGCATCACCCGCCTCGCCGCCCTCGCCCTGCCGGCGCTCCTGTGCGGCGTCGCGGCCATGACGCCCGCCGTCCCCGCTCAACGCCTCGCCGACGGCATCGCCGCCATCGTCAACGCGGACGTGATTATGCTGTCCGACCTGCGGGCCGCGATGGCGGATGAACTCGTTCGCCTGAAGGCCAGGTATGACGGGGAGGAATTCGAGAAGCATCTTGCGCAAAAACAGCACGAGGCGCTGAATCGGATGATCGAACGGACACTCCAGTTGCAGGAAGCCGCGGCAAAGAACATCACCGTCACCCCGGCGGAAGTGGACGAAGCCTGGGAGAAAGTGCAACAGAATCCCGACGCCGTGCCGGCGGGCGTCACGCCTTCCAGAGAGGTCGTGCTCGAAGAGATGACGCTGCAACGGCTCATGGAGTTTGAAGTGCAGCGGCGCATCATCGTCCCCTTCGAAGAAATTCGCGCCTACTACCGCGAGCAGGAGCCGCGGTTCACCATGCCGCCGACTCACCGCCTCCGCCAGATTCTGTTGACGCCGAAGTTGGATGAACGCATGGCGGCGGTCCGGAAACGGGCGGAATCTCTGGAGGCGCAACTGCGGGACGGCGCCGATTTCGCGGAACTGGCCGCCGTCTATTCGGACGGCCCCGCCAGAGACAAAGGGGGCGACCTGGAGTTCGTCCGCAAAGAGGATTTGTTGACGCCGTTGCGGGCGGCCCTTGACGACTTGGCGCCGGGCGAACGCAGCCCGGTGATCGAAACAGACATCGGGATGCACATTCTGCTGCGCGGGGAAACCCGCCAGGGCGCCCCGCAACCGTTCGACGACGTGAAAGAGTTGATTCAGCGACAGTTGTATCAACAGAAAGTGCGCGACGCCCGCGCGGCGTGGTTGTCCTCGCTGAAAGACAGGTCTTACGTCGACATCCGGCTGTGACGACGCGCGCCGCCGTCCCACCCGTCCAGCCGCCGTTGCACCGTGTGCCACAGTTCCTGACGGCCCTCGCCCGTGGGCGCGGCGTAGCCCACGGCGGCTTCACGCTCGTCCAATCCCAGGCGTTGCCCCAGGCGCAGCAGACCGGACCGGCGTTGTCCGCGGGGCAGTTTGTCCATCTTGGTCCCCACCACAACGGGGCGATGCCCGATATGGGTCAGCCATGCCAGCGTGGTCGCGTCGCGTTCGTCGGCCACCCGGATATCCACCACCTGCACCACGACGCATAACTGCGGCCGCGACGTCAGATAGCGTTCGATCATCGGACCCCATTGCGCGCGAACCGACCGGGGCGCTTTGGCGTAGCCGTAACCGGGCACGTCCACGAACGTGATGTCGGGGAAGGCCCGGTCGTCCGTCGTCACCCGAAAAAAATTCAGGGTCTGCGTTTTCCCCGGAGATGCGCCGACCTTGGCGATGCCTTTGCGGTGCAACAACGAATTAATCACCGACGATTTGCCGACGTTGGAGCGGCCCACGAACACCACTTCGGGCAGACCTTCCCTCGGATACTGCTCCGGCCGCACGCAACTCTTCACAAAGTCCGCCGAAAGAATCTTCATGCCGACTCCCGCGAGCACGCCGTGGTCACGTCTGCCGCCGCCGTGTTTTCATGGCGCGCTCCATGTCACGGGCGGCCTCGCGTGTTTTCACACGCTCCCGCCGGTCGTAATGCTTTTGCCCGCGCGCCAGCCCCAACTCAATTTTGACGATCCCGCGCGGATTAAAATACATGCGGAGCGGCACCAGCGTCAGCCCTTTCTGCTGAACTTTTCCGATCAGCGTACGAATTTCCTTGCGGTGCAGCAACAGGCCGCGCGGGCGCAACGGTTCATGGTTCATCAGATTCCCGTGACTGTATTCCCCGATGTGACAATTGTGCAGGACGGCCCGCTCGCCGGTCACCGTGGCATAGGCCTCGCGCAAATTGACCCGCCCTTCCCGCAACGCCTTCACCTCGGTGCCGGTGAGCATCACGCCCGCCTCAATGGTGTCTTCAATCGAATAGTCGTGAAACGCTTTCCGATTGCTCCCGATGAGTTTGACGGCTCGCTCCTGCGTCATGCGCTTGCTCCGGTTCCCGGCGACGGCCTAGAATACCACGACCATGCACGCCTTTGCCTCCTCCCGGTTCATCATCAGAGAATGTTCCCAACGCCACGGCTTTGCCGCGCGGCTCGCCGAACATCGTCTCCGGCAACAGTGGCGGGCGATTGCCGGCCCGTTCGTGGCGGCGCATACCCGGCCCGGCGACGTCAGATTTCACAAACTGCACGTGGCCGTGGAAAATTCGGTGTGGCTGCACCAACTCACGTATCTCAAACGCGCGCTGCTGGAGAAAATTCAATCGGGCATGAAGGAGATTGAGATTCAGGATATTCTCTTCCGAATCGGCGACGTGCCGGCACCCCCGGCGGACGATGCCGATGCCGCCGACCCCGCCGACGAGACGGCCGCGCCCCCGCCGACCCCCGCCGCCCGAAAGACCGCCTCCGCCTGCGCGCAAACAATCCGTGATGACGCATTACGGGAGTCCCTCACCCGCGTCATCGCGATGGCGCTGTCGGATGCGGCGCGCGTGAAAACGCCTTTATGAAAACGGCCGCGTTAATTGCAGCGCGGCAACGCATGGGTTAAAGTTCACAGCCTCAACTTACCACTGCCGTCATACCGGCGAAAGCCGGTATCCAGAAAAACACCATGGGCAAACAACCCGCCGTCTACATCATGGCAAACAAACGCAACGGCACGCTTTCCACCGGCGTCACCGCCAATCTGACGGCGCGTGTTTGGCAACACAAAGAAGGCATCGCAGACGGTTTCACTGAACAATACGACCTTCGCGCGCTGGTGGATGCCGAACAACACAAAGACATGGCGTCGGCGATTGAACGGGAAAAGCAAATCAAAGAATGGAAACGGCGGTGGAAGTTGGCGCTTATCGAACAACACAATCCCAAGTGGCGGGATTTGTATGAGGATTTTATTTGACTGGATACCGGCTTTCGCCGGTATGACGGCGGGCGGGGACAGATGATCTCGAATCTCGAACCTCTGCCCCATCCCCATCCCCGGCAGGACGAGCGGGATCGCATGGTGCGGGAGCAACTGCTTGCGCGGGGGATTCGCGCGCCGGCGGTGATTCGGGCCATGCGCGCCGTGCCGCGTCATGAGTTTGTGCCGGCGGAGGCGGCGGCCGAGGCGTATGACGATCATCCGCTGTCCATCGGGTACGGCCAAACCATTTCGCAACCCTACATTGTGGCGTACATGACCGAGGCGCTGCGTCTCCACCCGCACGAACGGGTGCTGGAAATCGGCACGGGGTCGGGGTATCAGGCCGCCGTGCTGGCGCAGGTGGCGGCAGCGGTGCTGACCGTGGAGATTGTCGGCGAACTGGCCGCGCGCGCCGGACGAACGTTTCGCCGGCTGGGCATCGACAACGTCACCGGTCGCGCGGGAGACGGCTATCACGGGTGGCCGGAGGCGGCGCCCTTTGATGCGATCATCCTCACCGCCGCGCCGGATCACATTCCCCAACCGCTGCTGGATCAACTCGCGCCCGGCGGGCGCATGATCCTGCCCATGGGCACAACCTGGCAACGGCTGTTGCTCCTCACCAAAACGCCCAAAGGAATCACGCGCCACACCCTGCTGCCGGTCGCGTTCGTGCCGATGACGGGAGAGGCGCGCACCGGCGTGCCGACGCCGTAGACCGGCGGTGCCGGCGCCCCTCCGTCATTCCGCGCCGCCGATGTCGCCAATACAAGGTTCTCCATCCCATACCCCGCGGAACATCCCCCGCGACCTTTCCTTCACCCGCGGCGCTTCCATATAATACACGGCTATGACCCTTCACCACGAGACGCGGCGCGCCCGTCTCATTCACGAAACATCCGGCAACGGGGACGAACCATGACCAACGCATTTTTTAAAGGCCACGGACTCGGCAATGATTACATTGCGCTTGATCCCAAACAGTTGACGTTTGCGCTGACCCCCGGAACCATCCGGGCGATCTGCGACCGCCATTGGGGCGTGGGGAGCGACGGCATCCTGGCGCTGGCGCCGTCACGCAAGGCCGACTTCGGATTGCGAATTTTTAATCCGGACGGCAGCGAGGCGGAAAAATCGGGAAACGGATTGCGCATCTTCGGTTGTTTCCTCTACGCCACGAAAAAAACGCGGCGGCGGTCGTTTTCCGTCGACACCAAAGGCGGACTGGCGCGCGTGGAGTTGGACGTTGACCGGAAGGGGCGGGTGACGGGGGCCACCGTGGACATGGGCCGGGCCTCGTTTCTGCCGCGCGACTTGCCCTGCACCATCAAGGCCCATGAATTAATCCGGCAACCGATCAAAGCCGCGGGACAGTCCCTGCGCTTTACGGGCGTGAGCGTCGGCAACCCGCATTGCGTCATCTTCAAAGAGGCGGGCGGCAAGTGGACGCGGGAAGATTTACTCCGCATGGGGCCGGAGTTGGAAATCCATCCCACCTTCCCCCGGCGCACCAACGTCCAACTGGCCGTGCCCACCGGCCCGCGCGCCGTGTCGATTCTTATCTGGGAACGCGGCGCCGGCGAAACGCAAGCCTCCGGCTCCTCCGCCTGCGCCGCCGCCTGCGCCGGCGTGCGCCTGGGACTGGTCACAAGCCCCGTTCGTGTGACGGCCCCCGGTGGCAGGCTGGATGTGACGGTGGACAGCAAATACAACCTGACAATGAAAGGGCCGGTGGCGGAAGTGTATCAGGGGAGGTTGAGTGGGGGGTGGTGAGGGATTTTGCGGAATCTGCATTGACTAATATGTCATATTTGACATATACTTAAATTTCATGAATGATAATGACAAGCCTTTGGTTTGGTTCCATGGCGAAGTTAAAACACCACCGTTTTCCAGAGCCGCCAAACTTGAAGCGGGATTCCTGCTAAGGAGGCTGCAACAGGGGCACACATTGGGTATGCCCCAATCCAAACCAATGCCAAGCATCGGATTGCGTTGCCACGAACTACGAATCAATGATGAGAATACGACTTGGAGAATTATCTACCGAATTGAACCCGATGCCATCGTGATTCTTGACGTTTTCGCGAAGAAGACAAACGAGACACCACAACAGGTCATTAGAGTATGTCAAAAACGATTAAAGGCGTATCACCATGAAAGCAAATAAGAAAAAACGTCTGGAAAAAGCTGGGTGGAAAGTCGGCTCCGCCGATGAATTTCTTGGATTGTCTCCGGAAGAGTCGGCGTATATCGAACTGAAACTCACACTCTCCCACTCCGTAAAACAGAGCCGGATAAAGAAAAAACTTAGTCAGGTTGCGTTTGCGGATAAAATCGAATCCAGCCAGTCGAGAGTCGCAAAAATGGAAGCCGGCGATCCATCAATTTCCATTGACCTATTGATGAAGTCGTTGTTTGCTCTGGGTGTCTCGAAACATGAAATTGCGCGGGCTATCTTGAAGAGCAAGGTCGCGCAAGTGTGATTCTCCGTACCGCCCCGTCAAAGTGACAGCCCTTGATGGAAGGCTGGATGTCACATCTCATCTGACTGTTACTCTCCGCCTACCGCTTTTTTAAAAATTCACGTTCAGCAAAATCACCGGCCTGTTCAAACTTGATGTGAGAATGGTGGTTGGCTTAGGTTATTTTTATATTTTGTTTATTTTCAATTAGTTATAATAAAAATAAAATGTTCCTATTGTGTTCCAAAATACTTGACATCAAACAAAATGTGCCTTATACTTGTGTTTCTGGAACATGTTTGGAACATTAGTGGCTATAAAGGGGGGATTCAACATGACAAAGCCAAGGCGATACACAGCATCGAAACAACGAGAGAAAAGCGGACAGCGATATTCTGTGATTTATCGCCATCCGGTTCGCATTGATCCATCAACAGGAAAACCAGGACGAAGAGTACGGCGATCTCTTGGAACTAATGACGAAGCCGAAGCAGACCGGCTCATCAACGAACTCAACATCCTGCTGGGTGATGATAAATTCTGGACTCTCAGCGCACGACCATCAGCCAGTGACCGTTTCGACCCACGAGTTGTATCAATTTTCTACGATGGTATGGAGCCAGGTGAAGTGCGACATTCTCGATTCGTTCGGGATGAGTACATCCCGCTACCGGGAACAGAAGAAGGCTACAAACGAATTTTGTTGCTAGGAACGACAGGTTCTGGAAAAACAACCTTGATCCGACAGCTCCTAGGAACGGACCCGGAAGACGAGCGCTTTCCATCTACTTCAACTGCAAAAACGACGATTGCTGATACAGAGATTGTCATAAACAACTCCGCAACTTATGAATCTGTCGTCACATTTGCCCGGAAAGACGAGGTGATCGATCATTTTACGGATTGTGTATCAAGAGCGGCTACACTTCTCGTGCTACAAAATTCTGACAAAATCGCGGTCCGCCGCGCCCTGTTGGATCATAAGGATCAGAGGTTTCGGTTCAGTTATGTACTTGGCCGGCACGCTGAATCAGCACCGATTGCCAATGGCTTTTCAGATTTCGATGATCCAGATGAAGACGGGAAAGATGTCCATGCATTTGGCGCGCAACCAGATATACTGCCGGGAATCGACCTCGACAAAACCGAACGATTGATCAAGCGTTCAATGGATAAACTTCAAACGGTGGCCCAGGAAATTGAAGCAAGGGTGCAAGAAAACCTTGCCCTAGAACAAGAAGGCAATCACGCCACAAAAGAGATGTTAGAAGAGGAGCATGATAGAAAGCAGGAAGAATTTAACAGAGAGATTGGATTAGACGAGCGTTTTCACGAAATTGTCGATGCTCTGCTTGACGAAATCGAGAAGCGTTTCGATGCGCTTACCGATGGAAAAATCATTCGTGACCAACAAGGTTGGCCGCAAGCTTGGATCTTTAAATCCGAGAGTCGCACTAAATTTCTCAAAGCTGTCAACAGGTTTTCTTCTAACTACGCCCCACTCTTTGGGCAGTTGCTTAGTCCGCTGGTAGACGGAATCCGGGTTACTGGCCGGTTCCGTCCAGAGTGGTGGGAGAATGAGGCGCCTCGACTTGTTCTTATTGATGGCGAAGGCCTCGGCCATACGCCGAAATCAGCCGCCGCTCTCCCAACAGCTTTGGCAGAGACTATAAACGAAGTCAATGGGGTCCTACTGGTCGACAACGCGATGCAGCCAGTTCAGGCGGCACCGGCAGAGGCAATTCGTTCTATTCTTACTGCGGGCAATATTGAAAAACTCATTTTTTGTTTCACGCACTTTGATGAAGTGCGAGGTGATAACCTCGTTAATCCCAATGATCGCGCCGAGCATATACTGGCTTCAGTGGAGAACTTGGTGTCATCTTTTCGTGAAGAGTATCATCCAAGTGCTGAACACGCTGTCCGCCGTCGGCTTGATGGCGCACGGTTTTTCCTCGCAAACATTGACCAACAACTCAGCCCTACTGACCGAGAGCATAAACTAACGATCAGCCAACTGAAAAAGCTTGTTGGAACATTAGAAAAAATCGATGATCCAATTGATATTGGAGCGGCGCGGCCCACCTACGACAAAACCAACTTCGTACTTGCAATTACCAAGGCACTTGAATTGTTTCATCGTCGATGGAACGCTATCCTCGGCATTAAATTTCAATCGGATGTGGACAAAGAGCATTGGAGGAGAATTAAAGCACTGAGTCGACGGTTTGCAGAAGGAAGTTCCGACCAATACCACACACTTCGTCCTGCAGCCGATCTGCGTGAGTTTTTGAAAGACGAGATATATCGAACAGTCAATGTCCCTCTTGGCTGGAAGGGGCAACCCTCCAAAGATGACGCTGAGAAAGAAGCGATTATTGACAAATTTTTAAACAAAATTGCGAACCGTTTGATTGATGTAATTCGTCGGCGCCTTTCAGTCGATCCAATCACAGAATGGCAGACCGCATATGCGCTTCGCGGCAAAGGTTCTACTTTCGAGCGGGCGGATCAGATTTCATCAGATATTTTCGCCCGCAAGGTTCCTGTGCCAAGTAGTGCTCCGTCTCCTGACAAAAATAGATTTCTACACGAGATAATCGAAGCTATCCAAGTGGTTGCGACTGAGGAGGGCGTAGAGCTACATTAACCACCTTGGCCGAGAATCAGTCACTTTTGTTGGAGAGTTTGTAAAAGTTAATCGTGATGCTGGTAAATGGGGGCTACTTACAGAAGAAGGACAGAGGTCGGGCGAGGTGATAGAAAATGGACCAAGTTTGAATGGTCTAGAAGTTGGAAGACGTTACAAATTTGATTGTGTTGGAGAGATTGAGGAGATCCGGAGCACAGGCCGAGAAGTGCACACGCTCTATTTGCAAGAGTACGAACCTGTATGATCATTTCTTGTTGTCGTTCATTTCTGCTTCATATCGAAACGATCGGTCGGTCTAGAGTTGCCATATACCCCCATGTCCTCCCACGAAAAAATAAACTACGTCGAATTCCCCGCGAAGGACCTGGCGGCGACCAAAGCCTTCTTCACCGCCGTCTTCGGCTGGTCATTTGTGGATTACGGGCCTGACTATACGGCCTTTTCAAACGCGGGGCTGGACGGGGGGTTTTTCAAATCCGACCTGGTTGCCTCCACGGACAACGGCGGGGCGTTGATTGTGTTTTACAGCAACAATCTGGAGCAGACCCGGGCCAAGATCGAAGAGGCCGGCGGGTCGATTCTTAAACCCGTGTTCTCATTTCCCGGCGGGCGTCGGTTTCATTTCGGCGACCCCAACGGGAACGAGTACGCGGTGTGGTCGGATATCTGACGACTGGATTCCCGCTTTCGCGGGAAGCATGTGCCGCCGGCAAATGCTCCGAAGGTGACGGAAGGGGATGCGGGCAGGACGTAATAGGTTTCAGCATAACGGACAGGTTTCAAACCGAGACACCGCCCGCGACCCGCCTTACTTCGGAAACTCACGCGGCGGCTCGACCGCCCAGCCCTCGCCGTTCAAACTGCGCAGAAACTCCACAAGGTCGTCTTTTTCCCGCTTCGTCAACTTCAAGGGTTTGATCACGGGGTCCAGGTGGGGATTCGGGTTTCCGCCCCGGTCGTAAAAGTCAATCACGTCGCGCAACGTCGCCACACTGCCGTCGTGCATGTAGGGGGCCGTTCTGGCGATTTCGCGGAGCGTGGGCGTTTTGAACGCGCCGCGGTCGTTGGGGTCGTTCGTGACGGCGTGGCGGCCGGCGTCGCCGGCGGCCTGTTTCCATCCCACGCCGAGGTTGTGAAATTTCTCGTCGGTGAAATTAAATCCGAAATGACAGCGCAGACACTGGCCTTTGCCCAGGAATATGCGAAAGCCGTTTTGCGCATTCTCCGACAAGGCGCCGGCGTCGTCCGCCTGACTGAATTTGTCGTAGGGACTGTTGCCGGACAGCAGGGTGCGTTGAAACGTCGCAATAGCTTTGCCAATCAGGTCCACCGTGATGGGCGCCGGCCCGAACGCCTGTTCGAAGAGTGGACGATAGCCGGCGATGCTCTTCACTTTGGCGACCAGCGCGTCGTGGTCGGGAAACCCGTGCTCCACGGGGCTGACGAACGGGCCGACGGACTGGGCTTCCAGCGTGGCCGCGCGCCCGTCCCAGAACTGCGCTGAACTGAAGACGCGGTTGATGGCCGTCGGCGCGCTACGCCCGCCTTTCTGATCATGAATGCCGGTGGAGACAGGCCGCCCGTCGGTAAAGGCCAGCGCCGGGACATGGCAACTCGCGCAGGCGATGGTCCCGTTCGCCGACAATCGCTTGTCAAAAAACAGCAGTTTCCCCAGCGCCGCTTTTTCTTCGGTGAGCGGGTTGTCTTTGGGAATCACCAGGCTGTCCTGTTCCAATCCCAGCGGTAGCGTCAGTGGCAACGCCGTGTCGGCACGGGACGGCCCCGCATGAACGGTCATCCCGACCAGCAGAAGTCCGACAAGCAGATGCCGTCGCATCGGAGAATACGGGCGTCCGCCGGGAATGTCTTGTTTGCTCTTCTTGCTCGTCATGTCATGCCTCCCGTGTTGCGAATCGTTATCGTGTCGCTGCGTTGCCGATTATCACGAAGCGGGACATCGTTTATAACATACTCCCGCCCCCTCTCAACAACACGCCCACCTATGTCGCATCGTGAAAAATAATGCCCAGGACGTGGCGTTGACCGGCGGTGAGCGGGCTGACGCCATGCCGCATCGCGGCTCGGAGTACGCCGCGCGTCCCCTGGACGGGCCGTTCATAGACCGGGAAGATAATCAGGTCGCCCAGCGCGGGACGGCACACGGTTGCTTTGGCCTGCCGGCGCGGCCGGTTTTCCACCAGCACAAAGTCGCCGCCGTCAAAATCTTTCCCCGGCGAGTTCAGCATGACCATCACTTGCAGCGGGAACCACGTCGGGCCATAGATGTCCCGGTGCAAACAATTAAAATCGCCGGCGTTGTACCGAAACAGCAGGGGAGTCGGTCGTGTTTGTCCACGACGGTGACAGGCGTTTCGAAACGCCGCCAGCGTCGCGGGATACCGCTGCGGGCGGTTCATCATGGCCATCATTCGATTGGCGACGGGCGCCAGCCGCGCATACAGGCGGGTCCGCAACTGCGCCACCGCCGCCGGCAGGGGATACGCGAAATACGAATACTCGCCCTGCCCGAACTGATAACGCGCCATCACGATTCTGGATCGAAAATAGCGGTCGTGATTATACAACGCGCGGAGGGCGCGGCAGGCGGAGGCCGGCAGCACGCGCGGCACATGGGCGTATCCGCTCGTCAGCAGCGAGTCGGCGATGGCCGCCCAGTCCAAGGTGTGAAAATTCGAAAGACGGTTCATGGGCGCGGGCGTTCCGAACGTCGGCGTGGCGCGCACGGCAGCCGCACCTGTGCGCGGGACGAGTATTTGAAGCCTTCGGGTTCGGCCTGTCAACGCGCCGGGCGGTGAAAATCATTTAGACAAGGCCCTTCCAAACGGGTTATGGTAAGGGAGACCGCGCCGACCGTCGTCACCACGGCGGCAGAGCGAGTCGCACCGAAAGGGCACAGCATGACGCAATTCTGGGAACGCGTGACGGAAGTGTGGCACACGGGCGTGCTGGGCATCAGCCTCGGCGACGTGGTGACGGCGTTGCTCGTGTTGTTCGCGTTTCTGGGACTGCGCCGCGTCTTTTTCCGGCTCATCCTGTCCTCGATGCGGGCTGCCGCCCAAAAAACCAAAACAGAGTTTGACGACCGGCTGCTCGCCGCCATGGAAAAACCTCTCGGCCTCGCCTTTGTGGTCGTCGGACTCTACGTGGCCGGCCAGTTCATCCCCCTGGGCGCGGCCTCCGGCGAGATTCTGGACCGGCTGATTCGCTCCCTGATCGCGCTGACGTTGTTCTGGGCCATCTTCCGGGCCATCGACCCCGTGTCGTCGCTCATGGACCGCGGGATTGCCATGCTGGCCAGTTCGAGCATGCGCGACACCATGAAGGGTTTCTTTGTGAAACTCACCAAATTCATCGTGGTCTGCCTGGGGATTGCGACCGTCTTTCAGGAATGGGGCTTTAACGTGGCGGCCATTCTGGGCGGCCTGGGGCTGGTCGGGATGGCCGTGGCGTTCGGCGCGCAGAATTTTATCGCGAATCTGTTCGCGGGCCTGATGATTTTTCTGGACCGCATTTTTGAAAAAGGCAACTGGATTCGGACGCCGGACGTGGACGGCATCGTGGAGGACATCGGCTTTCGCGCCACCGCCATTCGCCGGTTCGATCAGGCCCTGGTGACCATTCCCAACGCCAAACTGGCCGGCGGCGCGCTGATTAATTTTTCCCGGCGGGCGCATCGAAGAATTTACTGGACCATCGGCCTGGAATACCGCACGACCCAGGATCAACTGCGCGCGATCATCCGCGAGATCACGGCCTACCTGACCACCAGCCCGGACTTCCAAACGGATGCATCGAAAGGCACGCCGTGTTTTGTCTTCGTGGACGCCTTCGGCGCCTCCAGCATTGATCTGATGCTCTACTGTTTTACCGAGACCGCGCAGTGGAGGGAATGGCTGGAGTGCAAGGAACGCCTCGCCTACAAAGTCAAAACCATTGTCGAGAGTCACGGCGCGGCGTTTGCGTTTCCCTCGACTTCGCTGTACGTCGAATCGCTGCCGCCCGGCCAACCCGAAACATTTCCCCTGCCGGGACAAGTCTCCCGGCCCGCGGCCTCGTAGATGATGACACCACGGGCCACGGCACGGCGAGATGCGCGGCGCGCGCGTCTTCACGCGCCGGGCCTGATGATGGCGGCCGTCATGTTGTGCGTCCCCGCGGCCGCGTGGCCCGCGCGCGCCGTCCCGCCGGCGCCGGCGCAGTTCCAAACCGAGCCTCATCCCCTTGACACCTTTCTGACGGACATCCTGAACTTCACGCACCCCACGGGCATCCGGGGCACCGTGCGCATGGTGGATCTGGACGGCCCCGTCCTGTGGCTGAACTGGGCCGAACGCTCCGACGACGCGCCGGGGTTTGGCACGGGGTGGTACGTGGTGCCCGGCGACGCGCTGCTGGCGGTGCATCCGCGACCGTCCGATGCCCTGGTCGATCTGCGTGCGCTCCGCAAGGGGGACGCCGTGGAGTTGGTCATTCAACGGGACGCCGGGGGGAAACGCCGGATTCTGTCGTTCCGGGACCCGTCCCGGCCGCCCCAGGTGCCGCTGTAGTCGACGGGCGGCGGTGGGCGCAAGGCATGAACGGGTGCGCGAAAAAGTGATGGTCAAGCACGGGCCGGGGGTTTATGATTGCGTCACCGGGGTCTGTGTCCGTCGGAGACGAATCGCGTATCAGAAGTCCGTTCACCAACCATGCGAACTCAAGACCATCGGGGGACACGGCGTGTCGCACGCGCCTCCGGGACTTGAGCGTCGAAAGGAGGTCTCACGATGTTTATGCAAGCGTACACAAATCAGACCTATGCCCTGTTTCGCATCGTGACCGGGTTGTTGTTTGTCTGGCACGGCACGCAAAAACTGTTGGCGTTTCCCGTGCCCCATCCGATGGCGGATGTCCTGCCGGGGTTTGTGGTGTACGTCGCCGGCCCCATTGAATTGATCGGCGGGCTGCTGGTCATGGTGGGCCTGTTCACTCGATGGGCCGCGTTCCTCTGCAGCGGGCTGATGGCGGCGGCCTATTGGATGATGCACGGGATGCAGGGGTTGTTCCCGATTGTGAACGGAGGCGAACTGGCCGCGCTGTACTGCTTTGCCTTCCTGTTCATCGCCGCCCAGGGCGCCGGCATCTGGAGCGTGTGCAACAAGAGTTAGTCGGGCGGACGCACATCGCCGGCGGCGGGGGCGTTCTTAAGTTAAGGCGACGGCGGACGGTCGGGGTGCGGGGCCGGCGACGGCGGGCGCGGGAACACCGCGCCGTCGTCGAACAGCACACGCATT
This sequence comes from Nitrospirales bacterium, assembly GCA_020027205.1. Lineage (GTDB taxonomy): Bacteria > Nitrospirota > Nitrospiria > Nitrospirales > UBA8639 > Bin75. The sequence continues at coordinate 15,911 of JAHRAQ010000017.1, forward strand.
GAGCGGCGGCGGCCGGGACGCGCCGTGTCGGGGGCGGAGTCGGGATCGGGGATGGGACCGAGCCAGCCTTTGGCGCGGCCCCGCGTGTAGAGAAAACCGCCGCGCGCCGCGCGCCGCCAGGCCTGGCGAAACGCCGCGTCGCCGTCGTCGGTCGTGTCACCAACCTCCGTCGCGGCGGTGGCCGGGTCGCTGACCGTGCCGTCGTCGTCGGTGCCGTCGCCGGCTTGCCCGGTCAGATAGCGATGCAGCACGTCCGGTCGGGTGCGGTCGGGATCGGAAAACACATACAGGATGACGTGCCGGTACAACGCGCGGGGATCGTCCGGCGTGGTGGGGCGCACCTTCATCGAACGGAAATCGCCGGCGGTCACACCCACGTCGCGGAAACGACGCAGCAGGGTGGCGATGGCCGGGTCGCTCGTGGACGGCGGCACATGCACGGCCACCACGACGCCGTCCTGCGCGCCGATGCTGTACGGGGGAATGGTGCGGTCGGGCCTGGACAGAAACATGCCAGCGGCGATCAACGCGAAGCCGCCGATGAGCACGGTCAACCCAATTTTGACGACGGGGTCGAGCGGGGCGCGGGGCGGGGCGGTCGATGGAAGGCGCGAACCCATGGCGGACACGGGCGAGGCGGTCGACTGGCGGCGGGACGTTCGCTCACGCCTCCGGTGAGGGCGGCTCGCCCGTGCCGTTGGTGGCGGTGGTGGCGGTGGCGGTGGCGTCGGTGCCGGTGTTGTTGCCGGCAACGTCGGTGGCATTGCCGGTGCCGGTGGCGTCAGTGCCGGTGGCACCGGCAGGGTCGGTGGCACCGCCGGCGCCGGCGGTGTCCGCATCGTCATCGCTCTCGGCCAACTTGGCCACGCCGGTGACGCGGTCGGTGTCTTCCATATCCATGAGCCGCACGCCTTGCGCGTTGCGGCCGATGTCCCGGAGGCCGTCGGTTTTGGTGCGGAGGATTTTTCCTTCGGCCGTCATAATCATAATCTCGTCGGAGTCCTTTACCTGATGGAACGACACCGCCAACCCGTTTCTCTCGTTGACTTTGATGCTGATGACGCCCAGGCCGCCGCGGCCTTTCGCCCGGTACTCGGTCGCCGGGGTTCGTTTGCCGAAGCCCCGTTCGGTCACGGTCAGGATTGAGGCGTCCGCGTCCGGCCGGATGACGGCCATGCCGATGACGTGATTGTCGCCGCGCAGCCGCATGCCCGTGACCCCGCGCGCGGTGCGGCCCACGGCCCGGACGTCCTGTTCCCGAAACCGCACGACCAGCCCTTCCCGGCTCCCCAGAATGATGTCGCTGCCGCCGTCCGTGATTTCCACGGCAATGAGTTTGTTGCCCTCGTCCAGCGTCAGGGCGATGATGCCGCCCTGCCGGGGATGGCCGTACGCCGAGAGTTTCGTCTTCTTGATGTAGCCCATGCGGGTGGCCATCACCACGTATAAGTCGTCGGAAAACTCCCGGACGGGCAGCGTCGCGGTCACCTGTTCGTCCGGCCCCAGGGCCAGCAGGTTGACCATGGCCTTGCCTTTGCTGACGCGGCCGGCTTCCGGGATTTCATGGACTTTGAGCCAGTGGACTTTGCCGGCGTCGGTGAAGAACAGCATGAAGTCGTGCGTCGAGGCCGTGAACAGTTTTTCGACAAAATCTTCGTCTCGCACCCCCATGCCGATTTTGCCTTTGCCGCCACGGCGCTGCGCGCGGTATTCGGACACCGGGTGGCGTTTGATGTAGCCGGCGCGGGAAATGCTGACGGCCATTTCTTCGTCCGGGATCAGGTCTTCGATGTTCAGCGCCGCGTCCTGCGGCACGATCTGGGTGCGGCGCTCGTCCTGGTAGGTGTCCCGGACGGCGCACAGTTCGTCCCGGATAATCTGGTTGACCCGCTCGGGGGATTTGAGAATCTCCTTCAGGGACGCGATGGCGGCGTTCAGCGCGTCGTATTCCTGCGTCAGTTTGTCCTGTTCGAGTTGGGTCAGCCGCTGGAGCCGCATGTCCAGAATGGCCTGCGCCTGAATCTCCGACAGCGAAAATTGTTGCGTGAGGCCGGCCTTCGCGTCGTCGGGCGACGCGGCGCGGCGGATCAGCGCAATGACGTCGTCCAGATGCTCCAGCGCGATTTTGAGACCTTCCAGAATATGCGCGCGTTCTTCGGCCTTGCGTAAATCGTGGGCGGCGCGGCGGAGAATCACGTCACGGCGGTGCTCGAGAAAATGCGTCAGGATTTTTTTGAGATTCAGAATCTCCGGCCGGTTGTTCACGAGCGCCAGCATGATGACGCCGAATGTGCTCTGGAGTTGGGTGTGTTTGTACAACTGATTCAGGAGGACGGTCGGGATCGCGCCTTTTTTGAGTTCGATCACGACGCGGATGCCGTCCCGGTCGGACTCGTCGCGGATGTCGGCGATGCCTTCGATGCGTTTCTCCTGCACCAGGTCGGCAATTTTCTCCAGCAACCTGGCCTTGTTCACCTGGTAGGGAATCTCGGTCACGATGATGCTGTCCCGATCTTTGGCGTCGTCCGCCTCGATGTGGGTTTTGGCGCGGAGCGTCAGCAGCCCGCGTCCGTGTTCATAGGCGTCTTTGATGCCCTGCGTGCCGTAGATGAAGCCGGCCGTCGGGAAATCGGGGCCGGGAATCTGTTCCATTAACTGCCCGATGGTCACGTCCGGGTCGTCCAGTACGCGCAGGAGCGCCGTGACGACTTCGCCGATGTTGTGCGTGGGAATGTTCGTGGCGTAGCCCACGGCGATGCCGCCGGCGCCGTTGATCAGCAGGTTGGGCACTTTGGCCGGCAACACCAGCGGCTCGACGTCCGACTCATCGTACGTGGGGCCGAAATCCACGGTTTCGCGATCAATGTCCTCCAGCATCTCCCCCGCGAATTTCATCAGCCGGGCTTCGGTGTAGCGCATGGCCGCCGGCGGGTCGCCGTCCACGGACCCGTAATTCCCCTGGCCGTCCACCAGGGGATAGCGCAGGTTGAAGTCCTGCGCCATGCGCACGAGGGTGTCGTAAATGGCGGAGTCCCCGTGCGGATGATAATTCCCCATGATCTCGCCGACGATCTTGGCCGACTTGCGGTAGGGCCGGGTGTGCGCCAGGCCCATCTGGTTCATGCCGTATAAAATGCGCCGGTGCACGGGTTTCAGCCCGTCGCGCACGTCCGGCAGCGCGCGTCCCACGATGACGCTCATGGCGTAATCGAGATACGACATGCGCATCTCGTCTTCGATGGCGACTTGCGTTAACCGTGCGTCGGTGGGCATGGCGTGTGGCGGAGTGGCGGGGGTTGGCGTGCGCGGCGCGGGCGGCTAGACGTCCAGGTTGCGGACTTCCAGCGCGTGTTGCTGGATAAAATTCCGTCGAGGTTCCACTTCGTCGCCCATGAGAATGGTGCAGATTTCATCCACGCCGGTCATGTCTTCCAGTTTCACCTGCAGGAGAGAGCGCGTGTGCGGGTTCATGGTGGTTTCCCACAGTTGCGAGGGGTTCATTTCGCCCAGCCCTTTGTACCGCTGAAGATTCAAGCCCTTTTTCCCGACGTCCAGAATCCCCTGCACCAGGGTGTCCGTCGCGGCGAAGGTGGTTTCTGTGTCCCGCGCTTTCATGCGGTACAGGGGGCGGCCCAGGCCAATGGCGTGGGGCGCCAGTTTCTGCAATTCCCGAAAATCCGCGGACCCCACCAGGTCGTGGTTCACTTCGATGGTCGTTGCCATGCCGTTGGTCGGCACCCGGCACACGATTTTGTTGGACTGATGTTCTCCGTCCTCGACCACGTCCACGTGCACCGGCGCCTGGGGATGCGCCATGGTCAACCGCTCCTTCACGCGCGCGCACAATTCCTGTACTTCGTCCCGGTTCTTCAAGAGGTCGCGCCCGAGCGTCGGCTCGTCCACGAAGGCCCGCAACAGCCCGGCGTCCTGTTTTTTCCGGCTCAATTTTCCGAGGAGTCCTTCGAATTCCATCATGTTTTTCAGGATGGGACTCAACGCCGGTCCGCTCACAAACGCGCGTTCCCGCTCCACGTAGACTTCGACTTCCTGTCCCGCCAGTTCCGCGAGGTAGTCATTCAGGGCATGTTCATCTTTGAGAAACCGTTCGGATTTGCCTTTTTTCACTTTGAAGAGCGGGGGCTGCGCGATGTACACGTAGCCTTGGTCGATCAACTCGTGCATCTGGCGAAACAAAAACGTGAGCAGGAGCGTGCGAATGTGGCTGCCGTCCACGTCGGCGTCCGTCATCAAAATGATTCTGTGGTACCGCGCGCGCGCAAGGTCAAAAGATTCTTTGTCGTCCTTGCCCTGTTCCGCGTCCTCCCGCGGACGACCGATGCCCGTGCCCAGGGCCAGAATCAGCGTTCGAATTTCTTCGCTGGACAACATTTTGTCGAACCGGGCTTTTTCCACGTTGAGGATTTTTCCTTTGAGCGGAAGAATGGCCTGGAACTTTCGGTCCCGCCCCTGCTTCGCCGACCCGCCGGCGGAATCGCCCTCGACAATAAACAACTCGCTCAAGGCCGGGTCTTTTTCCGAACAGTCGGCGAGTTTCCCCGGCAGCGAGCCGCCGTCCAGGGCGTTCTTGCGGCGGATGAGTTCCTTGGCTTTCCGGGCCGCTTCCCTCGCCCGCGCCGCGTCCACGGATTTGCCGATAATGCGTTTGGCCACGGCCGGATTTTCCTCAAAGTACCGGCCCAGGCCCTCGTTCATGACGGTTTCGACAATGCCTTTGACGTCGCTGTTCCCCAGTTTGGCTTTGGTTTGTCCTTCAAATTGCGGATTCCGCACTTTGACGCTGACCACGGCGGTGAGACCTTCGCGCACGTCGTCGCCCGTGAGCGAGTCCGTGTCCTTTTTCAGGAGTTCATTCGCGCCCGCGTATGAATTGATCGTTCGGGTCAGGGCGGCCTTGAACCCGGCCAGATGCGTTCCCCCTTCCCGGGTGTTGATATTGTTGGCGAACGAGAAGAGGTTTTCGGCGTAACTGTCGTTGTACTGCAACGCGACTTCCAGGATGGCGTCGGGTTTTTCAACGGCAATCACAATCGGGGGTTTGTGCAGCGGGACTTTGGCCTCGTTCAAATGTTCGACAAACGACATGATGCCGCCCCGGTAACAAAAGACCTGGTCTTTTTGTTTGCGTTTGTCCGCCAGCGCGATCGACAGCCCTTTGTTCAGGAAGGCCAATTCCCGAAGGCGCTGCGCGAGCACGTCAAAACTGTACTCCACCGTCTCAAAAATGTCCGCGTCGGGCTTGAACGTGATTTTTGTCCCGCGCTTCCGGGTCACCCCCGTCATGCGCAGCGCGGCGTCCGGCTCGCCCCGGTGATAGACCTGTTCAAACACCTGGCCGTCCTGCCAGATTTCCAACTCCAGCCATTCCGACAGGGCATTGACGACGGAAATGCCCACGCCGTGAAGCCCGCCGGACACGGTGTAGGCGCCCTGTTCAAACTTTCCGCCCGCGTGGAGGACGGTCAGGGCGACCTCGGCCGCCGATTTGTTCTGAACGGGATGCATGCCCGTGGGAATGCCGCGGCCGTTGTCCGTGACCGTGACGCTCCCGTCAATCTCCAGCGAGACTTCAATGGTCTCCCCGTAGCCGGCCATGTGTTCATCCACGCTGTTGTCCACGACCTCATAGACGAGATGGTGGAGGCCCTCCACGCCCGTGCTGCCGATGTACATGGCCGGTCGTTTGCGAACGGCTTCCAGACCTTCGAGTACGCGAATCTGTTCCGCGCCATACTCGCCCGGGTCGACGGGCTGGCCGGGGGAAGGGGCCGGCGGCGACTCGCCGGGCGGCGCGTGAAGGGGCGTCTCTTCGTGCGGCATGGGTTTCTCCGCCCGCCTCACACTTTGACCGGCATCACGACGGTTTTCAGCAGGGGCGTGTCGCTTTCGAGAATCAAACAGGGGCTGAGCGGGGCTTCCATATCGAGGACCAGTTTGTCGCCGTCAATGACGTCCAGGACTTCAAGCAGGTACCGCGCGTTGAAGCCGGCGGAAAACGGCTCGCCGCGAAACCCGGCGGGGATGTCCTCCTGCGCTTCGCCGAGGTCCGGATGACTGGAAAACAGCGCGATGGACTTCTCCGAAAACGTCAACTTCACCGCGAAGGTTTTGTCGTTGGACAGGACCGAGACCCGCCGGAGGGCACCCTCCAGATCGTTCCGGCTCACCGTGATTTTGTTCTTGCTGCCTTTGGGAATGACCTGCTGGTAGTTGGGATAATTGCCTTCCATGAGCCGCGAGGTCAGCACCAGCCCGCTCTTTCTGAAGACCAGCATGTTGCTGGTCACGCCGATCATCGGCTCGTCGCCGCCCTCGTCCAGCAACTGGCGAATTTCCTTGGCCGCTTTTTTGGGGATGATCGCCTTGAGGTCCTGATCGACGGCGTCTTTGTTGCCGGCGTCCAGTGTCTGGTCCGCCACCGCCAGCCGGTGCCCGTCGGTTCCCACAAAGCGAATCACGGAGGTGTTGCCCTCGCGCACGATCGTCACGAGCAGGCCGTTGAGCACGTACCGGGTGTCGTTTTCCCCCACGGCGAACAGCGTCCGTCGAATGAGTTGGGACAGCCCGTCGCCCGGCAGGGAAATGAGGCCCTTGCGCTCGATGGCCGGCAGGGGCGGGAAATCCTTGCCGGGAAGCCCGACGACTTTAAATTGACTGCGGCCCGCCTTGATCGTGACCAGGGAATTGTCCTTGACTGTCATGGTCAGTTCGGAGGCGTCGATCTCCCGCAGGATTTCGTGGAGTTTTTTGGCGGAAAACGTGATCTGGCCGGGTTCTTTGACCTTCGCTTTATACAACCCCCTCATGCCGAGTTCCAGATCCGTGGCCAGAATATCCAGCCCGTCCGGTTTCGCCTCCAACAGCACGTTCGCCAGACTCGGCATGGTGTTTCGTTTTTCCACGATCCCCTGAACGCGCTGGAGCGCCGTCCGCAGTTCGTCTCGTGCGATGGTCACGTGCATAGGAGAAGACTCCCTTCTGTCAGGGTTTGGCTATTTCATCCGCCAGACTGTCCAGCGTGGTCCGCAGGGTCTGGTCCTGCTGCATGGCTTTTTCAACCTGCCGGCAGGCGTGCATGATGGTCGTGTGATCTTTCCCCCCGAACTCGCGCCCGATTTCCGGGAAGGAGGATTTCGTCAGCGCGCGGGACAAATGCATCGCGATTTGCCGGGGATGGACCAGCGCCTTGGTGCGGCGCTTGGATTTCAGATCGGAAATTTTCACCTGAAACCGCCGGGCCACGGCTTCCTGAACGTCGGCCAGCGTGATGACCTTTTTTTCGGCCACCAGCAGATCCCGAAGATTGTCTTTGGCCATGTCGACCGTCACGGTCTGCCCCGTCAGCGACGAGTAGGCGCCAAGGCGGGTCAACGCGCCCTCCAGTTCGCGGACATTTTTCGTCAAACGCTCGGCCAGAAACTGCACCACGTCGTCGCCGACGGCGATGCTCTCCTCTTCTGATTTTTTTCTCAAGATCGCAATGCGAGTTTCCACGTCGGGGGGCTGGATGTCGGCGATCAATCCCATCTCGAACCGGGACCGCAACCGTTCGGTCATGGAGGACATTTCTTTGGGAAACCGGTCGCTGGACAGAACAACTTGTTTTTTCGCCTCATACAGCGTGTTGAACGTGTTGAAAAATTCTTCCAGTGTCTGCTCCCTTCCTTCCAGGGCCTGAATGTCGTCAACCAAAAGAATATCAATGTGCCGGTAACGCCTCCGAAACTCATCCATGTTGCCGTAGCGAATCGAACTGATGACATCGTTGGTGAACTGTTCGGATGTCACATACACGGTCCGAAAATCCCGCTTCTGATTAATGAAATTTCCTATGGAATGCAGAAGATGGGTTTTGCCCAGTCCCACTCCCCCGTAGATAAACAACGGGTTATAGTCGCGAGCCGGATCCTTGGCGACCGCCATGCTCGCCGCATGGACGAACTGATTACTGGCACCGACCACAAAATTCTCAAAGGTATATTTGGGATTCGGGGATAACCTGCGAGTCGGGCGATGATGATTGACGCCCTGCCGTTCGGGATTTTTGACGGGAGGGGGCGACACAACGGGACTGTCGCCTACCACAAACTCCAACTCGACCTCTCCTTCACTCGACGGCCGGACGACCTGCAAAGCCTCATTGATGATTTGACGATAATTATTTCCCAACCACCTTCCAAAAAACTGATTGGGCACGACGATAGTGGCCTTCGTCCCGTTGACGGCCCGCAGGCTTGTCTGTTGGAACCACGTCTCCACAACAGACTCTCCCATTCTTCCCTGAATAAACCCGAGGGTTTTTTCCCAAAGGTCATCCTCTTGTTTAACCTCATTACTCACAATGTTATCAACACCTGTTTATAAATATACACAAAAACGCGGATACAACGTGTTACAAACAATTCCAAGCACAAAAACAACCAGTCAGCACACAGTTATCCACAATAAAATCAAGTCTCTTTCTCCAGAGTTCCTAACACCAACGCGCGTGATTTTTCCAAACAAAATCACAATGATAGGCAGAATCAATCTTATCCACAACTCCTATGACTACTACGGCGACTACTATTTCTTTATCAATAGGAAATTAGGAGTCATAGGAATCAGCAACATGACACAATCGAGTCGGATTCGAAAATCATTCGCAGCATGTCGGGGTAACCGATGGAGTCAATCACCCCGTTTTTTTCGGCATGCTTCCCGGTGTCGAGCACGACACAGTGGAAAGGAAACCGGTGGTCCGCAAGCGGCGCGCCCTGTGTGAAAATACCGTCGGCCGAGGATGAGGACGCGGTCTGTTCCCTGATGAGTTCATGAACCGGAGACGCCGCCGTCGATGAGATAAGAAAAAGAATCTTTCCCGACATTAAAACACCAGGGAACGCCCGGCCCCAAACAACAGAGCCGCAATGTCCGAGGCGGACATTTCCCGAACGGCAAAACCCCCGTTCAGCGAAAAATTATCCGAGCCGCCTTCCGGGACCACAAGATCAAGACCCAGTTCCCGAATCACGGGAAGATGTTTTTCCAGAATCTCCGCGTCAACGACGTCACCGGCCTCTTCAGTCAGCAACACCGGCGCGCGTCCGAGAAGCACAACAGTCACCGCCGCGATTCCGGTCGACAGCCCGAGCGCGATGCGCAGTCCCTCGACCGGCCGGTGGGTCTCCATCGGGTCGCTCTGAATGCAGACGACAAGAGCCGGCATCATCACATCACGCGCGAACGAACCGGCCTCACACGCACGTCCTCCCGAAGGCGCACAGAAAACCGTGGCACACGCGCGGAGAAAACGACCACAATCATCACCAATGACCGGGGTTGATGTGTATGACGAGAAGAGAAAAAAATCGTAGCCTTCGCGACAAAAAAAGTCAATAAACGTTTCTACGTGTTTTGCGTCACCGGAGTCGGGAAATGATGGCGGACGTTGCCGTGCCGAGCGGATGGATTTCCTGCTCCTTTGTCGTCATATCTCTTAAGATCATCCGGTCGTCCGCCACTTCGTCGTCGCCGATGATGGCGACGAACGGCGCGCCGAGACGGTGGGCGGCACGCAGGAGCGTCTTCAACGTGGAGGCCTGATGATCCGTGTCCGCTTTGATGTGTTGCGCGCGGAGCGCATACAGGAGCGACAGCCCGGCGGCCTTGCCCTTGTCCCCGAACGACGCGATGAACACCCACGGCGCCGGAGGCGGCAGCGCGTCGCCCGGTAGCGCCAGCAACACCCGTTCCAACCCTATGGCGAACCCGACTCCCGGCGCGGCGGGGCCGCCCAGTTTCTGAAACAACCCGTCATACCGCCCGCCGGCGCCGATCGCGTTTTGCGCGCCGAGGGCGGAGCATGAGACCTCGAACGTGGTCTGAACATAGTAGTCCAGTCCACGGACTAAACGCGGGTTGAGGGTGTAGGGAATGTCCAGGATCCGCAGCCCGTGTTGGACGCGGTCGAAGTGTTGCCGGGAGGAGGGGGAAAGAAAGTTCGGGAGGGAGGGGGCGTCCTGCATGGCGTCGCGGCATTGGGGGACTTTGCAATCCAGAATGCGAAGGGGGTTGATCTCCATGCGCCGGCGGCAGTTGCCGCAGAGGTGGGCTTCCTTTCCGTTGAGGAAGGACACGAGGGCGGCGGTGTAGTTGCGGCGGTCGGGTGGGTGGCCGAGGGAGTTGATCTCCAATGCGAGGCCGGGGAGGCGCAAGGCGGTGAGGTAGGTCCAGAGCAGGGCGATGACTTCGATGTCGGCGTGGGGATCTGCGCTGCCGATGGATTCGACGCCGAATTGATGGAACTGGCGGTGGCGTCCGGCTTGGGGGCGTTCGTGTCGAAACATGGGGCCGAGGTAGTAGAGTTTTCTTGAGGCGGGATGGGGGACCAACCGCTGGTCGATGCAGGCGCGGGCGACGCCGGCGGTGCCTTCGGGTCGCAGGGTGAGCGAGGTGCCGTCCCGGTCGGGGAAGGTGTACATTTCCTTTTCCACGAGGTCGGTGGCGTGGCCGAGGGTGCGGAGGTAGAGGTCGGTTTTTTCGAATATGGGAATCCGGATTTCACGAAACCCGAAGGCATGCGCCAACGCATGGGCGGTGCGCTCGGCGATGTTCCAGCCGGGCATCTCATCCGGGGTGATGTCCTTGATGCCTTTCATGATCCGAATCGCGGCCGGGGGCCTTTGATGGTCGGGTGCGCGGCGACGGGGCGGCGGGCGGTCGACCGTTGGGGTCGACTATAGAAGGGGGCGTTGGAGGAGTCAATGCGATGACGGGCCGGACGTGCCGGCGCGGGGCGATGCACGGGGTCGGCGGGATTTGACAGTCACGAGACGGAAACTTACAATGCCCCTTCGTTTCTCCGGCAACGAGGGGCTTCACCATGTCCATGACGTACAGACAGCCGTCGAATCTGAAACGACAACGGGACCACGGGTTTCGCAAGCGCATGAGCACGAAGAATGGGCGAAAGGTGCTGGCGCGGCGGCGGCGAAAAGGCCGGTATCGCCTGACGGTTTCCGATGCGTGAGGGGCGTTCGCCGGCCGCGCGAGTCTTCCTGAACACACACGGGGATTTTGAACGGGTCAAACGCGAAGGCGTGCGCGTCACGACCAGATTGTTCAACGTGATGTCCTGTGCGTCGCGCCCTGGGCGCGCCCGGGTCGGTGTCGTGGTGGGGCGCCGGTTCGGGAAGGCGGTGGCGAGAAACCGGGGGAAGCGGATTTTTCGCGCTCTGGTCAGAACCACCCACGGGCGTTTGTCGCAGGGACACGATATGGTGATTTTCCCCAAACGGTCGGCGCTGACGTTGCCCCACCCCGTGCTCTATGAGACGTGGGTGCGGACGCTGACGGGCCGGGGGCTGATGGTGATGGAGACCCCCGACGCTCTCTCATGCGCGCCGTAGCGTTGTGGCTCATTGCCTGCTACCGGCGCTTCATTTCTCCGGCGCTGGGGCCGAACTGCCGGTTTGTTCCCACCTGTTCACGCTACGCGAGTGACGCGATCATCCGCCACGGCGTTCTTCGCGGGCTGTGGCTGGGCGGATGCCGGGTGGCGAAATGTCATCCCTTTCATCCGGGCGGCGTGGATCCCGTTCCCTGACCGGGACGGGCCAATGGCGTCTTTGAGATAGGTTCCGCGTGCCGGCGGTTCTCCGGTCAATGGCGTCGATGGCGCGGAATGACGGTCGGTGTTTGCTTTCGGGATCATGGAAAAACGCATCATCCTCTTCCTCGTTATTTCCTTCGGCATCATTGTCGGCTTCGACCTGCTTCTGAAAGAGACGGGCATGATCCCGGATGCCCCGCCCGCCGAAGAGGGCACGGCGGGGTCGCCCACGGGGCGGGACACGCTCCCCGCCGCCCCGCCCGCCCGCGAGGGGGACGTGACCAACCGCCCCGCCCCGCAGGCGCCGACGGTCGACGTCGAGACGCCGCTGTATCGGGCACGGTTCACCACCCGCGGCGCGCACATTCACAGTTGGCAGTTGAAGCGGTACCTGAACCGGGACGCGGCGCAGCCTCAACCCATTGAGTTCGTCTACCCGGAAGGCCGGTTTGCGCCTCCCCTGTCCGTGCGGGCCGGCGACCCGGACGTCACCGCCGCGCTGAACGCCGGGACGTTTGACGTGAGCCGGGACTTTGACCGGCTCGACGACGCGCACCCCGTCGGCCATCTGACGCTGTCCCACCGCGACGAGACCCGCGACCTGTTCGTTGAAAAAATCTTTACCTTTTATCACGACACGTACCTGATGGACGTGGCCATGCGCGTGCACGGCCTTGACGATGCCGTCGAGGTCATCCTGGGCACCAATTTCGGGGTGGTGGAATGGGGGCAGGGCTTTATCGGCGCCATGGGGCCGGCGTGGATGATGGGCGACGTGCTGGAAAAGGACGTGCCGGACACGGAGATTCGACGCACCGGCGACATTCGCTGGGCGGCGTTGCAGGATAAATATTTTATCAGCGTCATCATTCCCCAGGACGCCCAGGGGATGTTTGCCAGGACCGAAGCCGACTACGTGGCCACGACGGGCGTGGAGTTCCCCGTCGACGCGCGCGGCGGCGAACTCCGGTTTCAGGTGTACGCCGGCCCGAAGCAGTTTGACGCCCTGCGCGAACTGGGCCGCGGCCTGGAAGACACGATTGATTTCGGATGGTTTATCTACGGCAGTTGGGCCCTCGTCAAAGCGGTGGCCAAGCCGCTGTTTTACGTGTTGCGGTTTCTGTTCGACTACACCCAGAACTACGGCGCGGCGATTATTCTCCTGACGTGCGGCATCAAACTGCTGTTCGTGCCCCTGCAATACAAGAGTTACAAATCCATGCAGGGGATGCAGAAAATCCAGCCCAAAATCCAGGCCCTGCAAGCCCGCCTGAAAGACGACCGCGAACGCCTGAATCGGGAACTGATCAAGTTGTACAAAGAACACAAGGTCAACCCCGTCGGCGGGTGTTTGCCGATGCTGTTGCAGATGCCCGTCTTTATCTCGCTGTTCAACATTTTGTACATGACCGTGGAACTGCGCCAGGCGCCGTTTCTGCTGTGGGTGACCGACCTGTCGATCCCGGACCCGTATTACGTCCTGCCGGTGTTGATGGGCGTGTCCATGGTGGTGCAGCAAAAAATCATGCCCACGACCATGGACCCCACGCAGGCCAAAATGATGTTGCTGTTGCCGGTGTTTCTGACGTTTCTCTTTCTGACCTTTCCGGCGGGGCTGGTGGTGTACTGGCTGACCAACAACGTCCTGACGATTCTTCAGCAGGTGGTGACCGACCGCATCTTTCTCAAAGCACCGCCGCCGGTCCCGCCGGCGTCCGGCGGAGTTGGCCCGGCGACACCCGCCGGCGAGACCGCGCCCGCTCACGGGAAAAAAGGGAAAGGCAAGGCCCGCCATGCGTGACGGCGCGAGGGTCGGCTGAATGACGCATTCGCCGGACGATACAATTTGCGCGATTGCCACGCCCGTGGGGGAAGGCGGCATCGGCATCATTCGCGTCAGCGGCGCGCGCGCCCTTGACGTGGCCGCGCGCATCGTGCGCCCCCGCAACCGCGCGTCCCTTCAAGACCTGGACAGTCACCGCCTCTACGTGAGCGACGTGGTCGTCGTGCCCGATGTCGGCGCACCGAACGATGCCGCCGCCGTCACCGCCGCACCGGACACCGCCGCCGCCACTGTCACCGCGACCGCCGCCACCACCACCGCCGCCACCGCTGACGGTGACGCTGCTGCACCGCCGCCGTCGGCGCAGGTGATCGACGAAGCGCTCGTCGTCGTCATGCGCCGCCCGCGTTCCTACACCGGCGAAACCGTCGTGGAAATTCAGACGCACGGCGGCGCGAAAATCCTGCACACCACCTGCCACAACCTGGTGCGGCACGGCGCCAGACTGGCGCAGCCGGGCGAGTTCACCAAGCGGGCGTTTCTGAACGGACGGCTGGACCTCGCGCAGGCGGAGGCGGTGCTGGATACGATTCACGCCACCACCACCCGCGGGCTGCAAGCGGCGCAGGCGTTGTTGCGCGGCGCCCTGTCGCGGGAAATCGACGCGCTCCGCGACCGCGTGCTGCGGGTGCTGGCGCATCTGGAAGCCGGCATGGATTTTGTCGAAGACGAGGTGGTGTTCATTCACACGCCGGAAATGCGGCGGGCGCTGGACGAGACGCAACAGTCGCTGGCGCGGTTGATCGATTCCTACGACGAAGGCCGCCTGGTGCGGGACGGCATCACGGTGGCCATCATCGGCCGCCCCAACGTGGGCAAATCGAGTTTGCTCAACGCCCTGCTGAACATGGAGCGGGTGATTGTGTCGGAGTTGCCGGGCACGACCCGCGACGTCGTTGAAGAATCCCTGCACGTCGGCGGCGTCGCGTTGCGCGTGCTGGACACGGCGGGACTCCGGCGGACGCGCGACGGCATCGAAGCGGAGGGCATTCGTCGAACGGAGACCGCCATCGCCGACGCCGACGCGCTGTTGCTGGTCATCGACGGCGCCGCCGGCATGACGGACGCTGACCGCGCGTTGCTGGACACCCACGGCGGTCGCCGTTGCCTTCTTGTGGTGAATAAAATGGACCTCCCCGGCGCCCGCGCCCGCGCCATGCCCGATGGCCGTCGGCACGGCGGCGGTGCCGACGACGTGCGCGGCACGGGTGTCACCGCTGGCAACGCCGCCGGCGTCGTGCCGGTGTCGGCCAAAACCGGCGAGGGCCTTGATCGATTAAAATCCGACATTCGCAATCTGTTCGTCACCGACGCCCGCGAAGCCGCGCCGTCCGTGCTGGTCACGCGCCTGCGCCACCGGTCGAATCTTGAACGCGCCCGCGCCGCCCTCGACGAAGCCCGGAGTTCCCTCGACCGCGGCGAAGCCGGCGAATGCGTCGCCCTCGACCTCCGCGCCACCCTCGACGCCCTCGGCGAAATCACCGGCACTGTCGGCACCGAAGACGTCCTGGATCGCATCTTTCAGGATTTTTGTATTGGGAAGTAGTCAGGCAAGTAATAATAATTAGGAATATATCGCCATGTCTCTCCACCGCGACATCATCATCATCGGCGGCGGTCATGCCGGGTGCGAGGCGGCGTTGGCGGCGGCGGGGATGGGGTGCCGGACGCTGTTGCTGACGATTGACCCGGCGACCATTGCGCAGATGCCGTGCAACCCGGCGGTGGGCGGCATCGGCAAGGGGCATCTGGTCAAGGAAATCGACGCGCTCGGCGGCGAAATCGGGCGCAACACGGACAAGGCCGGGATTCAGTTTCGGATGCTGAACACGCGCAAGGGACCGGCGGTGCGGGCCACGCGGGTGCAGTGCGATAAATCCCTGTACCGCAAGGCCATGGCCGACACCCTCGCCCGCCGGCCCAACCTCGACATCGTGGCGGGGACGGCGGCGCGGCTGCTGACGCAGGGCGGGGCGGTTCAGGGGATTGTCACGGATGGCGGGGAAACCATCCATGCCCGCGCGGTCATCCTGACCTCCGGCACGTTTTTAAAAGGGTTGATGCATATCGGCATGAATCACCTGCCCGGCGGGCGGGCCGGCGAGGCCCCGGCGGAGGGGCTGTCGGATTGCATGAGGGATTTCGGGTTTGAAGTCGGGCGGTTGAAAACGGGCACGCCGCCGCGACTGGACCGTGACACGCTGAACTTTGCCGTCATGGCCGAGCAGCCCGGCGATGTACCGCCCCGCCCGTTTTCCATTCGGACGACGCGCATCACAACCCCGCAGGTCTCCTGTCATCTGACGTACACCACCGAACGCACGCATGACATCATCCGCGAGAATCTTGACCGCTCCCCCATGTACAGCGGGGTGATCGATGCCGTCGGCCCCCGCTATTGCCCGTCCATCGAGGACAAGGTCGTGCGGTTCGCCGACAAACCCCGGCACCAGATTTTTGTGGAACCCGAAGAACTCGATTCCCCGTCGTTTTACCCCAACGGCATCTCCACCAGTCTGCCGGTGGACGTGCAGGCGGCGATGCTGAAGACCATCCCCGGCTTTGAACGCGCCGTCATGCTGAAGCCGGGATATGCGATTGAATACGACTACTTTCCTCCGTACCAACTGCATCCGACGTGCGAGACGAAACTGGTGAGCGGGCTGTACCACGCCGGTCAGATCAACGGAACTTCCGGCTACGAGGAGGCCGCGGCCCAGGGCATCATGGCGGGGATCAACGCCGCCCTGCGCGTCAGGGACGAACCGCCGCTCGTGCTGGGTCGGGACCAAGCCTACATCGGCGTCCTGCTCGACGACCTCATCACCAAAGACGCCAGAGAGCCGTATCGCATGTTCACGTCGCGGGCCGAATACCGGCTCCTGTTGCGCGAGGACAACGCGGACCAGCGGCTGCTGGAAACGGGGCACCGGCTGGGGCTGGTCTCCCCCGAGATGCACCGCGCCTTTCAGCACAGACAGCAGGCCATGGCGCAGGAACGGCAACGCCTGTCGCAGACCCGGCCCTCATGGACCCCGGCCGCGCAGGCGAGATGGACCCGGACCGCGCGCCCCCTGCCCGACCCCGGCGACACGCTGGCCCAGTTGCTCAAGCGGCCGGAAGTGACCTACGATCAACTCATGGAGATTGTGGGGGACACGGGGCTGACCGGGAACCTCGGTGAAGCCGTCGAAATTGCCATCAAATATGACGGGTATCTCACACGACAACGCGACCAGATTGCGCAGTTTCGCAAACTGGAAAACAAAGTGATTCCCACGGACTTCCCGTTCGACCTCGTGACGGGATTTTCCAACGAGGTGGTGGAAAAACTGGCCAGGGTCAAACCCGCCACGGTGGGCCAGGCGTCGCGCATTTCCGGCCTCACCCCCGCCGCCATTTCGCTGTTGCTGGTGGCGCTGGAACGACGCCACCCCGCCGCGTCCTCCGCCGACGCCGCCTAGTGCGGCGTCTCGATAGTCGTGCCGCTTAATGCGGCGTCTCGATGGTCAATGCCGCCTGGCGCGGCGTCCGGGCCGCCCGTCCATGCCGTTCCCGGCCCGCGGCGTGCCCCCCGTCCCCGATGTTCCACGTGGAACAATGCCATGAACACGGACTCACCCTCACCTTCGCTCGCCGCGCTCGTGCGTGAAGGGTGCGGGGCCGTGGGGGCGGCCCCCGGCCAGCGTGCGGTGGAACAATGCCTCCTGTACATCCGCGAACTGCGCCGGTGGAATGAAAAAATCAACCTCACGGGGTGCCGCACGGACCGGGAGATTGTCGGCAAGTTGCTGGCGGACTCGCTGGCCTGGACCGGGGCGGCCGAACAGGACACGGACACCCCCTGTGCGGTGCTCGATGTCGGCAGCGGCGCGGGGTTCCCCGGCATTCCCATCGCCATCGTCTGCCCGCACCATGCGATGACGCTCCTCGAACCCAATCTGAAGAAAGTCGCGTTTCTGCATCATCTGGTCGGGCTGCTGGGCCTGACGCAGGTGCGGGTGGAAGCGAAAAGCGTGGAAGCGTTCTCACGGCAGCGGGACGTCCATGGCACGTTTGACTGGGTGCTGATGAAGGCGTTGCGGTTAAGCGCCGGGTTGCCGTATGTTCGTCCCCTCCTGGCGGCGTCGGGGCAATGCGCGGTGTGGCGGACCCGTTCCGTGACCGCCGATCTCCGGTCGCGCGAGTTTTCCGTGGTCCGGGAGACGGCTTACGAGTTGCCGTTCGGGTTCGGGCCGCGGCTGTTGAGTATCGTGAAGCGCCGGCACGGAGAAGACGGAGAAGACGAAGAAGGCGGATTGTTCCACGTGGAACATGGCGGGACGCCCTGACACGGCGCAGATGGGAGACCGATGCCCAGAATCGTCGCGGTGGCCAATCAGAAAGGCGGGGTCGGAAAGACCACCACGGCCGTCAACCTGGCGGCCGCGCTGGCGCTCTCCGGCCGGAACGTCCTGCTGGCGGATCTCGACCCGCAGGCCAATGCCACCAGCGGCGTCGGCGTCGACAACCCCGCCCACACGGTCTATGACTGTTTGTTCAAGGACGTCCCGGCGGCCAAGGCCATTGCGCCCACCTCCGTCGCCAGGCTG
Source organism: Nitrospirales bacterium (assembly GCA_020027205.1). Lineage (GTDB taxonomy): Bacteria > Nitrospirota > Nitrospiria > Nitrospirales > UBA8639 > Bin75. The sequence continues at coordinate 33,957 of JAHRAQ010000017.1, forward strand.
GATCTGTTGCCGTCCGGCGCCGACCTTGCCGGGGCGGAACTCGAATTGGCCGATCTGGATCATCGGGAAACGCACGTCCGGCGGGTGCTGTCCCCCGTGGCCGGGCGGTATGATGTTGTCCTGATGGATTGTCCGCCGGCTCTGGGGCTGCTGACGGTGAATGCCCTGACGGCGGCCGGGTCGGTGTTGATCCCGGTGCAATGTGAATACTACGCCATGGAGGGGCTGGGGCGGCTGATCGCCACCATTGAACGGGTGGGCGGTCTCAACCCCGTTTTGTCCATCGAGGGGATTCTCTTGACAATGTGGGATGCCCGGCCCACGCTTTCCCGGCAGGTGTCGGAGGAAGTCAAAAAGTTTTTTCCCGACAAAGTGTACCAGTCGGTGATCCCCAGAAATGTGGCGCTGGCCGAGGCGCCGGGCTATGGACGTCCTGGGGTGTTGTACAACGCGATGTCCAGAGGCGCCAGGGCCTACATGGAGTTTGCGCGGGAGTTTTCAGCCCATGAGCAAAAAAGCGCTGGGTAAAGGGTTGGAGGCCATTTTGCCGGGGAGGCCGGCGTCCGACCGGGCGCCGCACCATCTCCCCGTGACCAGTATCCGGCCGAACCAGTCGCAACCCAGAAAAACGTTTGCCGAAGACGACCTGCGGGACCTGACGGACTCCATTCGCCAACACGGGATGTTGCATCCCATTCTGGTCCGGCGCAAGGGGGACGGCGCCTACGAAATCATCGCGGGAGAGCGGCGGTTCCGCGCGGCGAAACAGGCGCGCCTCGCCGAGGTGCCCGTGATTATCCGACAATCAAAAGATGATGAATCTACGTTGTTAGCCCTAATTGAAAATATCCAAAGAGTCAATTTGAACCCCGTGGAAGAAGCCAACGCCTACCGCCAACTGATGGAGGAATTCGGGTTGACGCAGGAATCGGTGGCCGGGTATGTGGGACGGGATCGGGCGTCCGTGGCCAATATCTGCCGAATCCTCTCCCTGCCCCGCGCCGTTCAGGACATGCTGGTCTCCGGTCAATTGACATTGGGACATGCAAAGGTCATGGTGGGGCTGAAGCGCGGGGATGCGCAACTGGCCCTGGCGAAGCGCATCGCGCGGGAGCAACTTTCCGTCAGACAGACCGAGCGGCTGGTCATGAAAGGGGGCCGCGGGTCGAGGAAACCCCCGTCCCGCTCGCCGGCGTCGGGGACGCGCGCGTTTGACGCCGACGTGGTGGAGCGGCTCCGCGGGCATTTGAGAACAAAGGTCGAGGTTCGCCCGAAGGCGCGCGGGGGCGACGTGATGCTTCGCTATTATTCCCGCGAAGATTTAACGCGCATCGTGGATGTGATTGTCTCGTAATCGTCAAAACGAATCGTCAACACGCGCCGGCGGTGGTGAACCGTCCGTTCAGGAGTGGCCGGGGCCTGGCGGGGCGGCGCGCGGTCGCCGGCATTGTGAAGGAGGAAGCGGCGTATGTGGAGCGGCAAAACGGATAACAAACACGAACTGTTCACCGAAGAAGACAACTACACGGTCCTGGGCAGTGGCGCGGAATTCGCGGGAAAAGCCACGTTCAAGGGCACGGTCGTCCGTATCAACGGCTCGTTTGAGGGGGAATTGAGCGCGGACGACGCCGTCATCGTCGGGGAACACGGGGTCGTGAAAGGCACGATTACCTGCGGGATGCTGGTCGGCAAGGGCCGCGTCGAAGCCAACGTGACGGCCACCCAGAAAGTCCAGATGCTGAAGCCGGCCATCCTGCTCGGCGACGTGTATTCCCCGTCGTTTTCCATGGAAGAAGGCGTCGTGTTCCATGGCCGGTCCCACATGGACACGAGCGACCTGGAATCCTACGCCACGCGCTCCCAGGAACAGGAACGTGTCAATCTCTCTCACTCGACCGAAGCCTGACGCCGGCGCGCCGGCGCATCGACCCGCCATGGCCAACCCCACGGTCCTTCTCGGCATGAGCGGCGGCGTGGACAGTTCCGTGGCCGCGCTGCTGTTGCGCGAGCAGGGGTATCATGTGCTGGGGGTGACGCTGCAGGTGTGGGAGCACGAAGACGACCGCGCGGCGGCGACGAAAAAATGGCAGGAACGCGGCTGTTGCAAGGTGGGGCTGGCCCGGCACGTCGCGGCGCGGCTGGGCATTTCGCATGAAGTGGTGGACACCCGCGAGACGTTTCGCGCGCAGGTGGTGGACGATTTTATCGCGAACTACCTGGGCGGGACGACGCCCAATCCCTGCGTGCGATGCAACGAACGCGTGAAGTTCGGCATGTTGTACCAACTGGCCGTCGACCGGGGGATCGACCGGGTGGCGACCGGCCATTATGCCCGCGTGCTGCCGGTGGACGGCGGGGCGGGGTTGTTCAAAGGCGTGGACGCGGCCAAAGAGCAATCCTATTTTTTGTACCGGGTCGCGGCCGCCTGGCTGCCCCGGATGCTCTTTCCCGTCGGCCATCTGCGCAAGGCGGAGGTGTGGCGCCGCGCGAACGAACTGGACCTGCCCGCCGAGGAAATGAAAGAAAGCCAGGAAATCTGTTTTGTCACCCAGGGTGATTACCGGAAATTTTTAACCGCGCACGCGCCGCAGGCCCACCGGCCGGGGCCGTTCGTGGACACGGAACACCGGGTCATCGGCGAGCACCGGGGCATTGCGTTTTACACGCCCGGCCAGCGCAAGGGGCTGGGGCTGGCCCGTGGCGAACGCCTCTACGTCCGGGACGTGGACCCCGAGACCGACACCGTCGTGCTGGGCCGGGCGGAGGACCTGCGCCGTGACACCTGCGCGGTGCGCGACCTCAACTGGCTGGCCGGCGCCGTGCCGTCGGCCCTAGACCGGGTGGACATCAAATACCGGTATGCCTCGCCGGCCGTCGCCGGCCGAGTGCGGCGGCAGCCGGACGGCGCCCTGCGCGTCGAATTCCGGGAGGCGCAACCCGCGTTGAGTCCCGGTCAGTCGATGGTTTTCTATCACGGCGACCGCGTGCTGGGCGGCGGGATTATCGAACGATTCAAGCCTCGCCATCTTCCGACGCCGCCAGGCGAAACCATGAGTTGTTCGGCAACGTGAACGATCGTCGGGCCGGATTCTCTGATTGTCTGGTCGAACCCGCTCCCTTGGCGGGCGAGGGCGGGCGAGGGGGAAAGCAAGCCGTTTTCCCTTTATGTTTTCCCGGCATTTTGCTATGTTTTCCGCACAGGCTGACCCATGAGTTTTAACGCCCTGAAATACGTTGAAGAATTAGGACAGGCCGGGTTCACGGACGAACAGGCGAAGGCCCAGATCAGGGTTCTTCAAGACGTGGTCGAGTCCGACTTGGCCACCAAACGTGACATTCAGGAAGTGAAACTCGACATCCAGGCAGTGAAGCGCGACATCCAGGAAGTGAAGCGCGACATCCAGGAAGTGAAACTCGACATCCAGAAAGTGAAGCGCGACATCCGGGAACTGGAACTCAAACTGGAACGCAGTATTCGGGAACTGGAACTTCGCATTGCCGAACGCATGACAGCCATGGAATTGACCCTGACCAAACGGGTCGGGTTGATCATCGTCTCGACGGCCACGGCCCTGTTTGGGGGCTTGGTCGCCGTCGCACAGTTTTTTCGTGGGGGCTGACGCCGGGGTCCGCTCGCTCGGTTGACACTGGAGTTTTGTCGTTTTCTTCACCGCGGATTTTTCATGAATCAGGCCATCGCTCGACGGTACGCCCATGCCTTGTTCGGCCTGGTCCGCCGTGACGACGGCGACGCGGTGCAGGAGGGTCTGCGCGCGTTGGCGCAGGCGGTGACGCGGTCCGCCGCGTTGCGGCACAGTGTGGCCTCGCCGGCGGTGGCGCGTGACGAAAAACTCGAGGTGCTCGACGCGCTGTGCGAGCGGACGGGCGGCCCGCCGGTGCTGGGGCGGTTTTGCAAACAGTTGTTGACGCACCATCGCCTCGGCTGTCTGCCGGAGATTGCCGACGCCTTTCAATCCTTGCTGGCGCGGCAGCGCGGCACGCAACCCGTCGACGTCGTTGCGGCGCACCCGATGGATGACGGCCGGCAACGGGACCTGCGCGCCACGTTGCGCTCGACGTTGAACCGCGACGTCGAGGTCCGGTTTCACTCCGACCCGTCCCTGTTGTCGGGCCTGCGGGTGCGCGTCGGGGGCGCCGTCTACGACGGCACGCTCAAGGGGCAACTCAACCGGATGCGCGCGCGCTTGATACGGGAGTAAGTCATGCCACTCAAAGCGGAAGAAATCAGTTCGATCCTTCAGGACAAGATCAAAGATTTTGATCAGCGCGTCGAGGTGGCCGAAACCGGCTCGGTCATGCAGGTGGGCGACGGCATCGCCAAAGTCTACGGTCTCGAAGGCGCCATGGCCGGGGAGTTGCTGGAGTTTCCCGGTGACACGGTCGGGGTGGCGCTGAACCTGGAAGAAGACTGCGTGGGCGTCGTGCTGATGGGGGCCGACACCGGCATCAAGGAAGGGGACCGGGTCAAACGGACGGGGCGGATTGCCGACGTGCCCGTGGGCGAGGCGCTGGTCGGGCGGGTGGTGGACGCGATGGGGCAGCCCCTCGACGGGAAAGGCCCGGTCACGACGCCGGAGCGCCGGTTGATCGAAGTCCGCGCCCCCGGCGTGGTGGAACGCCAGTCCGTGCATGAGCCGCTGCAGACGGGATTAAAGGCGATTGACGCCATGATTCCCATTGGCCGCGGGCAGCGGGAGTTGATCATCGGCGACCGCCAGACCGGGAAAACGGCCATCGCCGTGGACACCATCATCAATCAGAAGGGGCTTGGGGTGACGTGCATCTACGTCGCCATCGGCCAGAAACGTTCCACCGTGGCGCGCGTCGTGAAGACGCTCGAAGACCACGGGGCCATGGCCTACACCACCGTCGTGTCGTCCACGGCCGGCGATGCGGCGCCGCTCCAGTTTTTTGCCCCCTACGCCGGGGTCTCGATGGGGGAATATTTTCGAGACAATGGCAAACACGCCCTCATCATCTACGACGACTTGTCCAAACATGCCGTGGCCTACCGGCAACTCTCCTTGTTGCTGCGCCGGCCGCCGGGCCGCGAGGCCTTTCCCGGCGACGTGTTCTTTCTGCATTCCCGTTTGCTGGAACGCGCCGCCAAATTGAGCGACGCGCGGGGCGCCGGCAGTCTGACGGCGCTGCCCATCATCGAAACGCAGGCCGGCGACGTGTCGGCGTATATCCCGACCAACGTCATCTCCATCACCGACGGACAGATTTATCTGGCCGGCGACCTGTTTTATTCCGGCATTCGTCCGGCCATCAACGTGGGCCTGTCGGTGTCCCGCGTCGGCGGGTCGGCGCAAATCAAAACCATGAAACAGGTGGCGGGGACCCTGCGGCTGGATTTGGCGCAGTACCGGGAGATGGCCGCGTTCGCGCAGTTCGGCAGCGAACTGGACAAGGCCACGCAGGCGCAACTGGCGCGCGGCGCGCGCATGGTCGAACTCCTGAAACAGGAACAGTACAAACCCATGCCGGTGGCGGACCAGGTGCTGTCCATTTTCGCCGGCGTCAACGGATTTCTGGACGACGTGCCCGTGAACAAGGTGCGCGAGTTCGAAGCCGGGCTGCTGGCGCACGTCGCCAGGCAGCACGCGGGCCTGCGGGACGACGTCACGGCCAAAAAGAAAATCGACGAGGAGTTCGGCGGGCGGCTGAAACAGGTCATCGCCGAGTATAAAACCACCGCGCGGTTCTGACCCGCACAGCCCGAGCGTGTTCCATGCCGAGTCTGCAAAGTCTTCGACGGAAAATCGCGTCCGTCAAAAATACGCAGAAGATTACGAAGGCCATGAAAATGGTCGCGGCCGCCAAACTCAAGCGCGCCCAGGGCCGGATTCTCTCGTCCCGCCCCTACGCGCACACCCTTCGGGACGTGGTGCGTCATCTGGCGGCGCGCACGAGCCGGACCGCGCATCCGCTGTTGCGCGCGCGGGAAGGCGGCGCCACCGAGTTGCTGGTGGTGACCAGCGACCGGGGGCTGTGCGGGGCGTTCAACGCCAACATCGTCCGGCGGGCGGCGGAGTTTCTGGCCGACCATCACGCACGCGGCGAGCGGGTGGCGGTGTCGGTGGCCGGCCGGAAGGGCGTGGATTTTTTTCACCGGCGCGACTGGCCGGTGCACCGGGAATGGCCGGGCATTTTCGACCGGTTGAGTTTCGAACATGCCCTGGACATGGGCGAGGACATCATTCGCCGGTACCACGACGGGGCCTTCGACCGGCTGTTCGTGGTGTATAACGAATTCAAATCCGTGATGCGGCAGCATGTGACCGTCGAGCAACTGCTGCCGATTGACGTTGCGCGCGATGACGATGACGCCGGCGGCGACGGCGCCGCGGACAACGGCAACGGCGACGCGGTTCCCTCGCCGTCATTCGAGCGCGCCGCCGCCGGCGCGTATCTCTTCGAACCGGAGGAACAGGCGTTGCTCGCCGCGCTCCTGCCGAAACATTTTCAGGTGCAGGCGTTTCGCGTGCTGCTGGAATCCGCCGCCGCCGAACAGGCCGCGCGCATGACCGCCATGGACGGCGCCACGCGCAACGCGGGCGAACTGATTCAGAAGGTCACGCTGTTTTACAATAAAACTCGCCAGGCCGCGATCACGAAAGAACTGATGGACATCGTCGGCGGCGCGGAGGCGCTGCAATAGCCGATTGTGTGTGGGAAAGACGCGAAGTTGGTGGAAAAATCAAACACCCGGGAGGAAAAATGTTGACGAGATTCGGCATGGCTATGCTTTTAACGGTTATCGTATCTGGTTGTTCCACATATGATGCAACAAGGTATTCCGTGTCAGTAGATAATGTGATGGCACTGAAGGCGCTAAACGATGCAAAATTGAATGTGGGTGAGTTTACCTCTTCCGAGCCAGACAAAACAGAAATTATGTGTCGCGCTGTAGGGCCAATTAAAGCCCCTGATGGCAAAACATTCGAAAATTTTATCAGGAAAGGATTTGTGGATGAGCTTAAACTTGCGGAAGTGTATTCTGCATCATCGCCCGTGACCTTGACGGGCAACCTGGACAACATTGATTTTTCGTCTGTGGCTGGCACGTGGGATATAGGACTCACCATTACATCTTCCAATGGAAAAACTCTATCCGTATCAGAGCATTATTCATATACAACAAACTTCGTTGCTGAATTCGCTTGTCAGCAGACAGCCCAAGCATTGATGCCAGCCGTTCAAGATCTCATTGGCAAAGTGGTACACGATGCTGAATTTTATCAGCTCACTCAATAAATACCTGGCAAGATATTCCCGTTGATTACCATTCAAGAAAGGAAACCAACCCGGTGAGCACGGACACAGGAAAAATCATTCAGGTCATCGGGCCGGTCGTGGACGTGGAGTTTCCCGCGGGGCGCCTGCCCAACATTTTTCACGCGCTGACGATGGCGCGCGAGGCCGACGCCGCCACGGGGCAGGAGGCCGCCACGCTGACCCTGGAGGTCGCGCAGCATCTGGGGGACAACCGGGTGCGGGCCATTGCGATGTCCTCCACCGACGGCCTGGTGCGCGGCATGGACGTGCGCGACACGGGCGCGCCCATCTCCGTGCCGGTGGGGCGCGAAACGCTGGGGCGGGTCATCAACGTGCTGGGCGACCCCGTGGACGGCTTCGGCCCCGTGCCCGCGAAGAAAACCTACGCCATTCACCGGCCGGCCCCGCCGCTGGAAGAACAGGAAACGCGGACGGAAATTCTGGAAACCGGCATCAAGGTGGTGGACCTGCTGGAGCCGTATGCCAAAGGCGGCAAGGTGGGGCTGTTCGGCGGCGCCGGCGTGGGCAAGACCGTCATCATCATGGAATTGATCAACAACATCGCGCTGCACCACGGCGGCTTTTCCGTGTTCGCGGGCGTCGGCGAACGCACGCGGGAAGGCAACGACCTGTGGCACGAAATGCAGGACTCCAAGGTCATCGATCCCACAGACCACACCAAGTCCAAAGCGGCGCTGGTCTACGGCCAGATGAACGAGCCGCCGGGCGCGCGTCTGCGGGTGGGGCTGACGGGCCTGACCATCGCCGAATATTTCCGCGACGAAGAACACCAGGACGTGTTGCTGTTCATCGACAACATTTTCCGTTTCACCCAGGCCGGCTCGGAAGTCTCGGCGTTGCTGGGCCGGATGCCGTCGGCGGTCGGGTATCAGCCCACGCTGGGCACGGAGATGGGGACGCTGCAAGAGCGGATTACGTCGACCCGGCAAGGGTCGATCACCTCGGTGCAGGCGATTTACGTGCCCGCCGACGACCTGACGGACCCGGCGCCCGCCACGGCCTTTGCCCATCTGGACGCCACGACGGTGTTGTCGAGATCACTGGCGGAACTGGGCATTTACCCGGCGGTGGACCCGCTGGATTCCACGTCGCGCATTCTCGACCCCGCCGTCCTCGGCGAGGAACATTACGGCGTCGTGCAGCGGGTCCAGGGCACCCTGCAACGGTACAAAGATTTGCAGGACATCATCGCCATTCTCGGCATGGACGAGTTGTCCGAAGAAGACAAACAGACCGTCTCTCGCGCGCGCAAATTGCAACGGTTTCTCTCGCAGCCGTTCCACGTGGCCGAAGCCTTCACCGGCACGCCGGGCACATACGTTCAACTCAAAGACACCGTCCGCAGTTTCAAGGAAATCGTCGACGGCAAGCATGACCATCTGCCGGAGCAGGCGTTCTACATGGTCGGCGCGATTGAAGAAGCCATCGAAAAGGCGGAAAAACTGGGGCACAAAGTCTGATGGCCGCCCCGTCGCCCACGACGCCGCCGACGGCGCACACCGGGAAACTCCTCCTGGAAGTGGTCGCGCCGGATGCCCAACTTGTGAGTGAATATGTCGATCAGGTGACCGCGCCCGGCACGGAAGGCGACTTCGGAGTGCTGCCCGGCCATTGTCATTATCTGACCACCCTGCGCATCGGCGAACTGCATTATCGAGTCGGGGACACCGTCCGGTATCTGTCGGTGTTGTGGGGCTTCGCCGAGGTGACGCCCCGCAAGGTCACCGTTCTGGCGGAGGTGGCCGAGAAGGCGGAAGAGATCGACGTGGAGCAGGCGCGCGCCGCCGTGGCCAAAGCCGAAGACGAGTTGGAACGCGGCGGACTGCCTTCGGATGTCGAAGCGGCCCGCGTAAGTCTGGAAAAAGCCCGCCTTCGGCACAAGGTCGCCGCGCGGAGCCGGCAACGCGGACAGGCGTGATCATCGGCCTTCCCGCAGGCATCCATGCCGCCGCGTGACACGCGGGCGGAGATCGTCGTGTCTCCGGGGGAACGGCCCAAACGGCTGGATTATTTTCTGGCCAACCGCGACCCGGATTTTTCCCGCGCCGCGCTCCGGCGGTTGATTCTTGACGGCCGCGTCACCGTCGACGGCCGCGCGGCCAGACCCAGCCGTAAAATTAAACCGGGCAACACCATCGTGCTGGTCGCGCCGCGCGCCGAGCCGTTGGAGATCGCGCCCGAACCGATTCCCCTCGACGTGCTCTATGAAGACGACGCGCTGCTGGTGCTGAACAAACAGGCCGGCCTTGTGGCGCATCCGGCCCCCGGCCACTGGTCGGGCACGCTGGTCAACGCCCTGCTGTCCCATGTGCGCGCGGACGAACTGTCCGGCGTCGGCGGCAGGGAACGGCCGGGTCTGGTGCACCGGCTGGATAAAAACACCACGGGCGTCATGGTCGTGGCGAAACAGGACGGGGTCCACGCCGACCTGGCGCGCCAGTTCAAGCGGCACACCATCACCAGACTCTATCAGGCGGTGATTCGTGGCGTGCCCCGGCGACGCGAGGGGCTGATCGAAGTGGCCATCGGGCGGGACACCAGAGACCGCAAAAAGTTTTCCGCGCGCACGACCCGTCCCAAACCGTCATCCACGAGATACCGGATTACGGAACGGTTTGCCGCCCCGGCGGCCTTCGCGGAGTTATCGCCGCAGACGGGCCGGACCCATCAACTGCGCGTACATCTGGCGGCGATGGGGCACCCCATTCTGGGCGACCCCGTGTATGGCGGGAAACAGGCGGGCGCGCTCGGCGGCGTGACGATTCCCCGCGTCATGCTGCACGCCGCCGTGCTGGGATTTCTCCATCCGCTCACGCACCGGCCCGTGGAGTTTGCCGCGCCCATGCCGGACGACATGACGGACGTGATTCGCCGGCTGCGCGCCCATGGCCGGGGCACGCCGGCCGGGACGGCGGAATCGAAACCGGAAACGGGAGCAGGCCCGCGACGATGACGCCGCGACAGGACATGGACGCCGCGCAGATGCTGGATACCTTCGCCGCGCTCCTCGCGGCGCTGGCCGCGCTGGCCGCGAAAGTGCCGGCCAAATCGTTCATGCACATGCCCGGCGGCCTGCGTCCCACCGACGAAGCCGTCGACCAGTACGAAACCACCGTCTGCCGGTTTCGAGAACGCGCGGGGACGACGTGGCGCGGCCTCAATGAGTTTTTCGTGGCGTCGCTGGAGGCCTTCGAAGCCGGACGCATCTTCGACGCCGTCCCGCCGTTGTTTCAGGCGCTGGAACGGGTGGTGGAGTCGCACAAGGACGGCGCCGTCCGTCTGACCGCCGCGGAGCAGGAGCGCGTCCGTGATTTTCACCGCCGCCTGGAAACCATTCTCCCGGACGCGCACACCCCGGAAGTGGAACTTCCCAAACCGGAATCCTATTAAATCAAGGCAACCCGCCCAACGCAGTCTCGCGCCACCACCACCGTTGCCGCCGCCGTCACCGCCGTTACCCCCTCCGCTACCCCCTCCGTTATTCCTCTCTTCGCCGTCATTCCCGCCGTCTCCTTCCGTCATTCTCTCTCCGTCATTCCCGACGTTAGTAATCGGGAATCCATCCTTTTTTTTGGGACCTATTTACTTGACTTCGCACAAGTGCGAAGCCCTGTACCGTTTCGCGTTTCATCGGCCCGCTATCGCGGCTGCCTCCACGCGCAGATGCGCCCGTCCCGGACGCCGTTGCTAAATGCGCCGC
>JAHRAQ010000006.1 GCA_020027205.1 Nitrospirales bacterium
GGTGAAGGTGTCGGTGGCGGTGGCGCCGTCGGCGAGGCGCATGGTGGCGGGGTCGGTTTTGTCAAGCGTGTAACTCCAGACGCCGGCGGCGGTGAGGGTGAAGGCGCCGTAAGTGGTCTCGCGCGCCTCGCTCACCGCAATGAACATATTGCGCGCGTCGGCGGGGTCGGGCGGCATCACATCGGGGTCGGTCACGGTCGCCGTGCCGGTGGTGGTCGCCTCGGCGGTGTCGTCGGCGTCGCCGGCGTCGGTGTCGGCGACCGCGCCGGTGAGGGTGCCGGCGATGGTGGCGTTCGGCGGCGGCACGATGGTCAAGGTGTCGGTGGCGACGTTGGCGCCGTCGTCGGACACCTGCACGATCATGTTCACGACCTCGGTGTTGCTGGTGAACGAATACGACCAAGTCGTGCTGGCGGCATTGGCATCGGTGAAGTCGCCGGCGCCCGCCGACCAAGAAAAGTTAATGTCGGCGTCGTCGCTGTCGGGGTCGGTGGCGGTGGCGGTCAGCGACAAAGTCAGCGTGTCGCCGGTGCGCACCACCGTGTCGCCGTGGCTGGTAATCGTCACCGTCGGCGGGTCGTTGGCGACGCGGCGTTGATTGTCCGTCAGTTGCGCGCCGTGATTTAAGTCGGCGTCATTGCCGGCGGCGTCTTGAATCGTTGCGCCGTTTAAGTTTGGTTGCAACACATTGGCAGCATACGCCACGCCGTCATCGTCACGGTCGGCGGCGACGACGGTGTATTCAAACACTTGCGTGAAATCAAAATCAAAACCCGGGGTGGCGACGCCGGTGTAGTCGGCGAAACGAATTTCATCGCCAATCATCAACGGAATTCTCGGCGTGCCGGTCACGCTGACCGCTTCGCTGAATGTAACGCCGAGGCGAATCGTCTCGCCGGTGTCAAACACACCGTCGCTGGCGCGGGTAAAATTGACGAGCGCAACCACCGGCGCCGTCACATCCGCCGTCACCGTCACCGTGAAAGTCTGCGAATCACTCGCCGGCGTCGTCGCCGAGTCGGTGACCGCGTAGGTCAGGTCAAAACTCCCCGCCGCCGTCGGCACCCCCGACAGCACCCGCGTGTCGGCGTCAAACGCCAACCCCGCCGGCAACATCGGGTCGTCGGCGTCGCCGCCGGCGCCGAGCAGCGAGTAAGTCAGCGCGCCGGTGCCGCCGGTGGCGGGGGGTAAAGTTAAACTCACTTGCGAACTGGTGGTGCGAGTTACATCGTCAACCGGCGGCAAGATGTCAAACGATTCGGCGCGCATTCTCAGCGTGCCGCCGGACACAAAAGATGAATTGGGATGTTGCACAAAATCCGTGTCAGTCACAAAACGATCAATGCCGAGGTTGACGGTCGCACTACCGCTCCATTGCACCGCTTGACCGCCGGTATAAGGAAGCGCCGTATCCACCCGGATGCCGAATAGATCGTTGTTAGGCGAATTGTTTAAGTAGATGTGGGTGATGGTGCGGGTGGCGCCGGCGATGGTGATTATCGGGTTGCCGGTCAGTGCGAATAACTCATCGTTGGGACCGTCGCTGGTCATGCCGGTAAAGATGTTGCCATTGGAAGGCGAACCAAGCAGCAGGGTATCCCCGACATTAAGTGAGGCTCCGGCGCTGGTTCGAATTTGGGCGGCGATGACGCCTCCCGCCACCGCACTGCCGGAAAAAGTCCAAGTCGTCGTCGACGCGCCGGCCATGCCGGTGACATCAACGCGAAAAGTTTGCGCGTGCGCGGCGGTGAAGTGTGCGCCGACCAACAACACGCCGGCGACAAGCGCGCAAACTAACTTATTTTTGCGGGGGGGGGGGGGGGGGGTTAACATCGGCGCGCCCGCAGGCACGGCGGCGGTCAATACCGGGCATAACTTTTTCATCGTGCTAATCCTCGCTGGGCAATGGTCGTGACGACCGGTTAACAGACGTGGCGACAACCGCCACCACGACGGGAGCATACCCGCAGCCGGCGGCGGGGTCAAAATCATTTGCCTTGATGCCCGGATGTGTCGGAACCGGGGTGCTTTTTCTCCCACCACAGGGCGATCATCAGGACGATGAACAGGCCGCCCGTGACGATCGTTGCAAGATACGCCGCTAATTCCATCATTCACCCCACTTTGCAGATATGAGCATGTTGACAACACCCGCCAAGATTACCACATACAGCGCCGACAAGTCATCCGGTCGGTAGTCAAACAGCCCGCGCAGGATGCCGGCGCCGAGCAGCAGGACGCCGAGGTGGCCTATCATCTGCGCGAGTCTTTTGCGGAACGTCATCGGGTTGCCTTGCGATGTGGGGGGCGGGTCAGGCGTGCTTGCGGTTGCGGCGTCTGTGACCCCAATATAACACAGCCAGCGCCAGCACCACGAGCGGCACGGCGGCAAACAAGGTGGCGATGATCGGGGGCGGTATGTTCATCATTCAGTCTCCGGTTCAATGCTTCCGAGAAATAATAGCACAACGCCAATCGCACACATAGCCGCCGCGACATCCAAGCGACCAGCCGTCAAAAAGATTTGACCGACGCCGCCGATGATGGTGGCGACGCCGACTTGATGCAAGCCTTTGAGGATTTTTTCGGGGCTGACGATCATGGCTTGTTGGCGAAGTTATGGGGCAATGGTCGTGACGACGGGTTAACGGGCGTGGCGGCATCCGCCACAGAGGCGCCACCATACCCGCATCCATCGGTGGGGTCAAGGGCGACGGCGGCATGAGGGATGGCGCGGCATGACGGAGGGGAAAGGAAGGATGGACCTTCGGAGCATTTGCCGTTGGCAAATACTTCCCGATAACGAACGCCTGCCCCCGACGTATCCATTCGGGGGTCGGGAATGACGGAATGAAGGACAGCGGGAGAGGGCACCGGGAGCGCGCGCTGGGAGAGAGCGCGGGCGTTGGTGTCTGTCGCCGCCTGCCGCTGCCTGCCGTCGGCGGCGGCGATGAGCGCAGGATCAGGGAGGGCTTTTATCGGCGATCCGTATCGGAGGCGCCGGTGCCGTCGCCGCCGCGATACATCAGCACCGCCCACAGAATGAGCAGAGGGACAGCGGCGACCAGTGCGACAACAAGGGTCGGGTCCAAGTTCATGTTGGCCTCCTTTCGCAGATGGATGCGTAGATCAGCACGATGCCGAGGGCAGTTACCCAGATGGCGCCCACCAGACTGCCCCGCGCAAAAACCGCTTGCGCGAGGCCGCCGACCACGCACGCGACGCCGATATTCACCAGCGCGTTCCGCAACCGCTCAAGGTTGTGTGTCATCGCTCAATCGTACACAAGTACACAACGCGCCGACCGCCACGATGGCATCGTATCCGCGTCCGGCGGCGGGGTCAAGCGGCGTCGGTGGGCGGTTGCTTTTTGTTGCGGCGGTGGGCGCGATACACGGCGACATAATAAATAATCACCAGCGGTATCCCGCACGCCATCGCAAGAAGGACTCCGTCATACATGGTTCACCTCGCGGTTGGGTTTGAAACAGCCGAGCAATGCTAACACAAAACCGAAGACGGCGAGCGCCGCCGCCGCCGGCAACGCACCGCCGAGAAAAATCGCCTGCGCGAACGAGATGAGCATGCAACCGACGCCGAGTTGCCCGAAGAAGTGGCGGCAGGATTCGTAGTCAAATGACATTGCGGGCTCCGGTGGTGATGGGCGCGACAGCCGCCACAAAGACGGCAACATAGCCGGTGGCGGCGGTGTCCAATGAGATCACTCGCTGTGGTGCGCGGGTGCGGCGGAGTCAGAGGTTTTTCTGCCTCGGCCAGTCCGCTTTTTCTCCCACCATATTGAAACAAACAACACGGCGGCGAGAAACACCGTCACGATGGTTGCGAGATAGGCTGCTAACTCCATCAGTCATCTCCGACGCCCGGATGTGTCGGAACCGGGGTGCTTTTTCTCCCACCATCGCGCAATCTCTGCGATGATGAAGAGCCCGCCCATCACGATTACTGCAAGATACGCTGCTAACTCCATGGTTACCCCCACTTCGCCGAGTATAAAATGCCGAAAACGCCCACCAATATTACCACATACAGCGCCGGCAAATCAGCCGGCTGGTAGTCAAACAGGCCGCGCAAAATGCCGGCGCCGAGCAGCAGGACGCCGAGATGTCCCATCATTTGCGCCAGTCTTTTGCGGAAAGTCATCGTCTTGCCGCGTGGGTTGGGGCGTTGGCGTCGGCGATTGCGCCGGCGGGATGGATCTGCACGGCGCTACTTGCCGTGATACATCGCAACCAACAACCCGATTGCGAGTGGAATTGCGGCTACGAGTGCCGCGGCGACGGCTGCATCCATTGTTACCTCCGGATCGTGGTGATGGCCAGATATACTAACACAATGCCGACGCCGGACAACAGCAACGCCCCCACCACGGCGCCTTTGTTCAGCACGCCGTGAGCGATGCCGCCGGCGACACAAATCACCGCAATCTGCCCCGCCAGATGGCGCAGCAGTTTGAAATCATGCTCCAGTTTCACCTTGCCTCGTGGGGTGGGTGGTGTCGGCCGGTCGGTGGTCGGGGTTTCCCTTGTCGTCGGCGTTTTGCATCAAAGTATTGCGCGACCAGCATCAGAATCAAGAGCGGCACCGTGGCAATCAAATTTGATTCGCCACTCTATCAGCCGCTACCGGCAAGGTCAAACGCCGGCGGGCGTGGCGACGGCGGTGATCGCGGGTGGCGACGGCGGCGATGCGACGGCGGTGATTCGACTCCATCGATGCGGCGGCGGTCTTGCGCGGGAACGACGAAGAGATTTCACGGCGAGACCCGATTCGCGCCGCCGCCTTGCGTCGCGCGGCTCTTTTTTATACGATGACATCTTCCCCTTGAAACCGGGTGTTGTTGCGAGTGCGTGGTGGGTGTAGCTCAGTTGGTTAGAGCGCCGGATTGTGGATCCGGAGGTCGCGGGTTCAATTCCCGTCACTCACCCCATTTGTCGCTGTTGTCATGTTGTCCCCCTCACTTGTCCGCATCGGGTTCCTCCTCGGTGTTCTGCTCCTGACGATTGCCAGGGCGTGGGCCATTTCCCCCGGCATTGTCGGCGCCGGGAGTTCCGCCGCGGTGTGCGCCTCGGCGGACGTGTGTTTTCAGGATGCCGTGTCGTTTGCCGACGCGCATCCCGGTGACGTGCCGGGGCAGATCGAACGGTTTCTCCGCGTGCGGGAGACGCATCCGGGCACTCCGTGGGCCGGGCGTGCCGGGTTGCGAACGGGATGGGCCTTGCTCGACCATGATCCGGCCAAGGCTCTGGATTATTTGCGCGCGGCCCGCACGGACTTTCCGCTTCTGGAAGATTATGCGGCGCTGAAACTCGGGCAGGCCCTGGGGCGTCTGGGGGCCTGGCATGACGCGGCCGTGATGTTTGACGAGGCGTTGGCGTTGTCCGCGCCGTCCGTCTTGCGCGGCGAGACGTTGTACGAATCCGGTTTTGCCTGGTTTGAGGACGAACAATGCGGCCATGCCGAAGATCGGTTGCGCCGGGCCGCGTCCCGTCATCCGACGTCTCGCCATGCGCCGCGCGCGCTCCATGTGCGCGCGATTTGCGCCGACCGGCAGCAGCGCGCGAAGGATGCCGTGTGGGCGTTGCGTGAAATCTGGCGGCGCCATCCCGGCTCTCCCGAATCTCACATCGTCAATGACATCGTGCGGTCCGGCCGGCCGGCGTCGATGCGCTGGGAGCCGTCGCCGGAGGATTATTTCCGTCGGGCCAAAACATGGTATGACCAAGCGCGTTTCAAGAACGCGATTCGGGATTTGCAGACGTTTGTGGACGGGCGCCCCGGCCCCGGTCGTGACAAGGGGCTGTTTCAACTGGGCATGGCCCACGTGCGGCTGAAGCAGTATTCGAAGGCCGCGGAGACGTTCCGCCGACTGGCCGGGGCGGAGTCCGCCTACACCGGCAAAGCGACCGTCTGGCTGGCCAGAGTGTACCTGCGGCGGGATCAGGGCCGGCAACTGCTGGCGTTGCGCAACGCGGAGACGCCGGCGTTGCGTGTGAAAGACCGGGAGCAGATCCGCTGGTTGAGCGGCGTGTGGGCGGAAGATCACGACCACGTTCAGGACGCGCTCGCCGCCTATGACCGCGTCGCACAGACGGCCGGCCTGCCCGATGTGCGGCGGCGCGCCCTGTGGCGCGCGGGATGGCTGCGGTATCAACAGGGTGACTGGGACGACGCGCGCGACCGCTTTCACACGTTGGCGTCCACGGCGAAGGACCGCGACTGGCGGCGGCGGGCGAGATACTGGCACGCGCGCGCGCTTGAACGGATGGGACGGGAGGAGGAGGCGCAAACGGGGTATCGGCGCGTCGCCGCCGAGTGGCCCATGACCTACTACGGGCAATTATCGCAGGCGCGTCTCCGGCATCCGGTCAACGTGGAAGAGAATCAACGCGCGTCATGGACGGCGGAGGCCATGGCCCTGCCCGCGTCGTCCGCGTTCCTGGCCAACGCGCATATCCAAAAGGCCGACGCCCTGTCGCTGATGGGCCTGTGCGAGGAAGCCGTCGGGGAATTACGGGCGGTCGGGACGCGCGATGACGGGGCGCCCCGGAGCGTCTATGCCGTCGCGCAACGGCTGATGGAGTGCGGCGCCCATGACGCCGCCATCCTGACCGCCATACGGAACTTTCGGGACGTCCTGCGGCGTCACCGGGCGCCGTCCGATTCGCCCCTGTGGCGGGCGGCGTATCCGGCGGGCTATCTAAAGGCGATACGGGACGCGGCGGCGCCGCATGTGGACCCCATGCTCGTCGCGGGGCTGATCCGCGAGGAAAGTTTGTACGATCCCAAAGCGTTGTCGCCCGTGGGCGCCGTGGGGCTGATGCAACTGATGCCGAAGACCGCGAACCGCGTCGCGCGCCGCCTGGGGCTTGGGGCCGTGGACCGGGAGGCGCTGTTCGGTGGCGCGTTGAACGTGCGGCTGGGGACTTCCCACGTCGGCGAATTGCTGGAGCGTTATCAGGGCAATCCGCTGTTCGCCATCGCGGCGTATAACGCCGGCCCCGTGGCCGCGCAACGGTGGATTGACAAGTTCGGCGACCGGGACCCGGATGAGTTTGTCGAACTCATTTCCTACAAGGAAACCCGCCGTTACGCGAAACGGGTCATCACAAGTTATCGTGTCTACCGCTACCTGTATGCCACACCATGTAGTGCTTTTCGTCTTGACAGGGCTTGTTGAAGGCGGTACGCTGGCACCGTGGGCCGGGGTCGCAGGGGAGTGGCGGATGGCGCCGTTTTTGAGGGGGATTCATCCTCAATGAGTTTTGACAAAATGGATGCCTTGGAGGTGCGCGTGCGGCGGCTGGTGGACCGGGTTCAGGACATGCAGCAGGCCAATACCTCGCTGCGGCAGGAGTTGAGTTTGGCGAAGAAGGAATTGTCAAAGCGCGGACCCGCGCCCCGGGGATGGGAGTTGGAGCGGGAGCAGATTAAATCGCGCATTGAAAAAGTGATCGGCGAACTGGACAGTCTGGAGTCCGCCGACCGGGAAGAAGTGGCCGATGGCAAAACCCATTGAAGTTGACGTGTACGGCCATAAACTGGCCTTGCAGCCCACCGACGACGAGGGGTACGCGCAGGAGTTGGCCCTGTATGTGGACGGGCAGATGCAGACCATCGCGCAGGGCCTGACGCGGTCCGCGCCCGCGACGGTGGCTATTCTGGCCGCCATGAATATCGCGGATCAGTTGTTTCGACAGGAACGCCGCCGGCAGGCGGATGAGGCGGAAATCGAACGCCGGGCCGAGGGCCTGCTGGAGTGCATCGGGTCCCGCCTGGGGGCCGATGATGCGGCGTAGGGCCGCGCGCCACGGCGCAGGGTCGTTTGCCACGGCGGGGGTCGTTCGGGTTTGCGCGGTGGTCGGTTGTCGGGTACCATGTGGTACGCAGGGGCGCGTTTCGTTTCAGAAGACGCGGTAGCCTTGCGCGAGAGGAAGCGAGAGACATTCGGTACACAACAGGAAGACATGAGAGAGTCGCGGTGCATGAACAGGAATGACGTCGGGTTTTGGGAGAAATGTCACGGTGTGGTCACATGCCACGCGGGACGGTGTGCGGGGTGAGCAAGGCGTGGCCGGCGTGCCGGCCCGGCTGATACGCGCACGGTGAGGCCGTCGCCCCCGCGGTGAAGCCGCTGCACGGTGGAGCCGTTGTTGAGGGGGGGCCGTGGTTTGCAACAGGGCGTGTCCCGTATCGGAGGCGGTCTCGTGGCGGATCGAATATTCCCGGCAGGAAGTCGAACCGTCGGCGGCGGTCGCGCGCGGTCTTGCGTGGCGGGCGTCGCGCCCCGTTCTCTCCCGGCGTAACCCACGGCGCCGTTCCCGGCCCGTGGTGTCCCGTCCTTTCATGGCCTGCCGTGTCGGTCCTGTCGTGCTCTTCGTTCCCTCGCGCGCCGGTTCATCGTGACCGCGTGTCTTCGTTGCGGGCGCTCCTCTTGACAAGCCTCGTGCCGGGTCATCCGGCGCGAGAACGCGGAAAAGGGGGTGACGGCCATTTTAACGGATCTCATAACATTGATGGGCGTCGGCGGTCTCGGTCTTGGGGCGGGCTTTGCGGCGGACCGGGCGATTCGGCGCCTGCGCGGGATCGCGCAACGCCGTGACACGGAAACCCATGTTCAGCAGTTAGTCCGGTCCGCGCAGCGCGAAGCCGAGCAACTGGTGAAGGAAGCGAAGATCGAAGCGAAAGACGTCTTGTTCCAGGCCAAAATGGAACGCGACGGGAAAGAGAAGGAAAAACGTGGCGCCTTGCAGGATCTGGAAAAGCGGTTGGGACAGCGCGCGGACGAGTTGGAGAAAAAGTCGTCGCAGTGCGAGCGCCGCGAGGAGGACTGCCGCAGGCGGGATGCGGCCCTGTCGCAGCGCACGGAGGTGTTGCAGAAGAAAGAGCATGCCTGCGAACAGGCCACGCGGGATCATGTGGCGGCGTTGGAGAGCGTGGCCGGGCTGACCACGGAGGAAGGCAAGCGGCACCTGTTGGCCGAAATCGAAAGCGAGGTGCGGTTGGAAGCCACGGGGCTGACGAAACGGATTCTCGATGAGGCGAAGGAAAACGCCGACCGGGACGCGCGGCAAATCGTGACCAACTCGATTCAACGCATTACCCGTGATTACGTCAATGAAGCCACCATCTCGGTGGTGCCGCTGGCGAATGAAGGCATGAAAGGCCGCATCATCGGGCGGGAGGGCCGGAACATTCGGGCGTTGGAAGCGTCCACGGGCGTGGATTTGATCGTGGACGAAACCCCGGAAGCGGTGATTGTGTCCGGGTTTGATCCCCTGCGGCGGGAGATCGCCAAGGTGGCGCTCGAGCGGCTGATGCAGGACGGACGCATCCACCCGACCCGCATCGAAGAAGTGGTCGAAAAAGTGAAGGGCGACGTGGAGAAGTTGATGCGGGAAGAAGCCGAAAAAGTGATTTTCGAAGTGGGCCTGTCGGACTTTCATCCGGAGATTGTGAAACTCCTGGGCCGGTTGAGATACCGGACCAGTTACGGACAGAACAATTTGTACCATGCCCGCGAGGCGGCGTACATCTGCGGCATGATGGCGTCGGAACTGGGCCTGGACCTGAAGTTGGCCAAGCGCGGCGCGTTGCTGCATGACATCGGCAAAGTGGTGAGTCATCAGGAAGAAGGCACCCATGCCATGCTGGGCGCGGAAATCGCGAAGAAATACGGCGAGTCAGAAAAAGTCGTGAACGCCATTGCCGCGCACCACGAACAGGTGGAACCGCTGTGCCCGGAAGCCGTGCTGGTCGCGGCGGCCGAGGCCCTGTCGGCCGCGCGGCCCGGCGCCCGGCGCGAAGCGCTGGAAGCCTACGTGAAGCGGTTGGAAAAATTGGAGAGTCTGGCCGTGGGCTATGACGGGGTGGAAAAAGCCTACGCCATTCAGGCGGGCCGGGAAGTGCGCGTGATTGTGCGGCACGAAGCCATTTCCGACAACGACGCCCTGCGGTTGTCGCGCGACCTGTCCAAAAAAATTGAGCAGGAAATGACGTATCCGGGCCAGATTAAAATCACGGTGATTCGGGAAAGCCGGTTCACCGAGTTTGCCCGGTAGGGGCAACGGACGCGGGAGGGCGGTTGTGGTCGTGTTGTTTATCGGTGATATTGTCGGAGAGCCGGGGCGGCGGATTATCGCCGGCGCCGTACAGAAAGTCATCGAACGCCACCATGTCGATCTGGTGATCGGGAACGGCGAAAACGCGGCCGGGGGATTCGGCCTGACGCCGGATTTGGCCGACGATCTCTTTGACCTCGGGTTGTCGGCGATTACGACGGGCAACCATGCCTGGGACAAAAAAGAAATGGTGGCGCATATTCGCAACGAGCCTCGCATCGTGCGCCCGGCCAATTACCCGGACGGCGCGCCCGGCCAGGGGTCGTTTCTCATCGACCGGCCCGACGGCGGGAAAGTGGCCGTGATCCAACTCATGGGGCGGGCGTTTATGCCGACGCTGGACTGCCCGTTTCAGGTGGCGCGGCGGGAGATTCCCAAACTGCGGTCGCAGACGCCGTGCATTATCGTGGACATGCACGCGGAAACCACGTCGGAGAAGATGGCCATGGGGCATTTTCTGGACGGCCAGGTGACCGCGGTCGTGGGCACGCATACCCACGTGCAAACCGCGGATGAACAGATTCTGCCCAAAGGGACGGCCTATTTGACGGATATCGGGATGACCGGCCCCGTCAATTCCGTCATCGGGTTTAAAAAGGAACTGGTGATCGAAAAGTTTCTCTCGCAGATGCCCCGGCGGTTTGAAGTGGCGTCGGGGCCGGCGGTGCTGGGCGCGGCCGTGATTGAATTCAATCCCGCGACCGGCGCCGCCTCCGGGATTCAACGCGTTCGACTCATCGACTGACACCGGCTCATGGCACGCGCCTCGTCCACGTCCGCCGCCACGCCGGCGGTGTTCACGGTGACTCAACTCATGGCGGGGATTCGCGCGACACTCGAAGGCGTGTTCCCGGAGGTCTGGGTCGAGGGGGAGATTTCCAATCTGCGCGCGCCCGCGTCGGGGCACGTCTATTTTTCGCTCAAGGACGAGGCCAGTCAAATCCGCGCGGTGGCGTTTCGCCGCGTCGCCGCGTCGCTGCCGTTTGCTCCGGAAGACGGCCTCATGGTGCTCGCGAAGGGGCGCGTGAGCGCCTATGATCCGCGAGGCGACGCGCAACTTCTCATCGAGTCGCTCGAACCCAGAGGTGCCGGCGCGCTGCAGGTCGCCTTTGAACAACTCAAGGCCAGACTCCACCGGGAAGGGTTGTTTGATCCCGCGCGCAAACGCGCCCTGCCGTTTTTTCCCCGCCACGTCGGCGTGATCACGTCACGAACGGGCGCCGCGTGGCATGATATTGTGACCGTGGTGCGTCGACGGTGCCCCCTGATCGGCCTCCGGCTGTTTCCCGTGCCCGTGCAGGGGCCGGGGGCCGCCCGGCGGATTGTGGAGGCCGTCAGGCTGGCCAATCGGCGCACCGATCTTGAAGCGCTCATTGTCGGGCGCGGCGGCGGGTCCTGGGAAGATCTGTGGAGTTTCAACGACGAGGCGGTGGTGCGCGCCATTGCCGGCTCCCGCCTGCCGGTCGTGTCGGCGGTGGGGCATGAAATTGACGTGACCTTGTCCGACCTGGCCGCGGATTACCGGGCGCCCACGCCCTCGGCGGCGGCGGAAGCCGTCTCGCCCGTCCTGGCGGACATGCGGGACGGGGTGCGCGCGCGGCGCCTGCGGCTGGCGCGGGCCATGCGGCGGGTGCTGGCGCCGCACGGGCAGCGGGTCGAGCGGGTCTGTCGGGCGCTGCCCGATCTGACGCACATCGTCCGGCGCCGGATGCAGCGGGTTGACGAATGCCGGTCTCGTCTGGGTCGAAGTTTGCGCGCGGTCGTGGCCGTGACGCGGCCGAAACTGCTCGCCGTGTCCGCCGGGCTGACCGGCGCGGCCCTGGGATTGTCGCGGCAACGGGCGCGGCTGCTGGTGCCGCCGCTGCGTCAACGGCTCTTTCGCGCCATGCCGGGCGTGATCACGCGCCACACACATCGCGTGCGCGCGGCGGCCGGCACGCTGCACACGCTCAGCCCGCTGGCGATTGTCTCGCGCGGCTACGGCATCATCGAAACCAGCCCCGGCGGCGTGCCGGTGACCGATGCGCGCGCCGTCGAGGTCGGCGACCGCATTCGGGTCCTGCTGGCGAAAGGCCGGCTGTCATGTCTGATCGAAGACATGGACCGGACGTCGTCAATCTTGACCTCACGGGACCACGGCGTATAATGACCGTCCTGTCGGCGGAGGGCGCTCCATGGCAACCGTAAAATTCGAAGATGCCTTGTCCAGACTCGAGACCATCGTGACCGAGTTGGAACAAGGCGACCTGTCGCTGCATGAGTCCCTGAAGATTTTCGAAGAGGGAATCAAACTCTCCAAAAGTTGCCTCAAGATGCTGGACGACGCGGAACGGAAGGTGGCCATTCTGGTGCAGGACACCAACGGGCAAAAGCGGTTGGAAGCGTATTCCGTCGATGAAGACGCCGGTGAACCCCATCTGTCCGCGTGAGTTGCCGGCGCGTTGTCCCGTCGTGCCCGGCGGCGCTTCCCCGCCGGAGACGGCCTCCCGCCCTTGACGCCGCCGCGTTCCGCCGTTCACAGACAACGACTTGACGACGCGCTGGTTCGGCGCCGCTTCGCCGCGAGCCGGGAACAGGCGCAGCGGATGGTGCTGGCGGGCCTGGTCAAAGTCGACGGGCGCCGCGTGGACAAGCGGGCCGCGCTCGTGGCCCCGCACGCGGTCATCGACGTCGACGGCCCCGCGAGTGTGTTTGTCGGCCGCGGCGGCGACAAACTGACGGCGGCGCTCGACGCCTTTGCCCCGGACGTGGCGGGCGTGACGGCGCTGGACGTCGGCGCGTCCACGGGCGGATTCACGGATTGCCTTCTGCGGCGCGGCGCCCGGCGGGTCTATGCCGTGGACGTCGGGTACGGACAACTGGCCTGGACGCTTCGAAACGACGCGCGCGTCGTCGTGCTCGAACGATGCAACATTCGCCGCCTTGACCCCGCCGCCGTGGCCGACCCCGTTCATCTGGCCGTGATCGACGTCTCGTTCATTTCGCTCCGCCTGGTGCTGCCCTGCGTGGTGCCGTTGCTGGCGTCCGGGGCGACGGTGCTTGCCCTGGTCAAACCGCAATTTGAAGTCGGCGTGAAACAGGTGGGGCGGGGCGGCGTGGTGCGGGACGAGGCGTTGCGGCGGGACGCGGCGCAGCGGATTCGCGACGCGGGCGAACGCCTGGGCCTGGCCTGCCTGGGCAGTCTTGATTCTCCCCTGCCGGGGAAAAAAGGGAATCGCGAAATTTTTCTGGGTCTGCGGTGGACGGGGTCGACCGGCCGCGCTTCGTGAAGACACTCCGCCGGCGTCGCGCGGAAATTCAGGTCAGTATCGCGGCACCGACGGGTCGATTTCCACGGACCAGGCGTCAATGCCGCCGACCAGGTTTTTGACGTCGGCAAACCCCTGTTGCAGCAGAAACCCCGTGGCATCGGCGCTGCGCATCCCTTTATGGCAGAGGGCCACGATTTCCTCGGCGGGGTTCAACTGCTTGAGCGAATCCGGCAAGGTGCCCAGGGGAATCAGCGTCGCCCCTTCGATTTTGGCCAGCGAAAACTCGTGCGGTTCCCGCACGTCCAGCAGGAAGATCTTGTCACCGTTGTCCATGCGAGTTTTCAGTTCCCGAACGGTGATGGTGTGATTCATGGTGCGGCCCTCCCGTGAGAACGGCATGATAGCCACGGCGTTGAGGCGCTGTCAACGCTGCTGGTTGCGGGGCGTGTCTCCGTTTGAAGTCGGTCTGCCGCACCCGCGTCCTTGGTCCCCTCCGTCATTCCCGACATTTTTAATCGGGAATCCATCCTTCAGTTTCTTCATTCCGTCTATTAACATCTTTCGGATGGATTCCGCGCACCCACGGTTCTCCTGCCAATGGACGTCCGTGACGCGGAATGACGGAAATCAGGATGGATTCCCGACAAAAGACGTCGGGAATGACGGAGGGGGGCAAACGCTGTCATGCCCGCGTTCCGTCGTCATACCCTCCTTCCGCCGTCCCCGCATCCCCTCTTTCCGTCATTCCCGACATTTTTAATCGGGGGTCGGGAATGACGGAGGAGGGAGACAAATGCCGTTGTCCCCGCGTCCCTCCTCTTCCGTCACACCCGCTTTCTCTTTCCGTCATACCGGCGAAAGCCGGTATCCAGTCTCTCCTTCCATCATTCCAATCCACATCTTTAACTCTTTGATTTTACTTGACAAAAATATCTGTTTTCCTATAATTCTCCCGTTAAGTGGTAGAAAGTGGTAAAAAATGGTTTGAGTAAATGGCTACCGGGAAGGCAGGGCCTGGGCAGGCCGTTCATATTCCGGTGTTGGCGGAGGAGGTTGTGGCGTGGCTGTGTCCGCGAACGCAAGGGTGGTATCTCGATTGCACCGTCGGGCTGGGCGGCACGGCGGAACGCATTCTGCAATGCAGCGGCCCCGGCGGGATGCTGATTGGACTTGACCATGACCCGTCGGCGATTGCCCATGCGCGCGCGCGGCTGCACCCCTACCGGGACAGGGTCCGACTCATGTGTGAAAACTTTCGGCATGTGACATCGGCGATGCGCGCGGCCCGTCGAACGCGCGTGGACGGCATTCTGTTCGATTTGGGCCTGTCGTCCGCGCAGTTGGCGCAGCCCGAACGCGGGTTCAGTTTTCAACAGGACGGCCCGTTGGATATGCGCATGAATCCCGACGGCGGACCGACGGCGGACGTCCTCGTCAATACCCTGCCCGAAACACACCTCGCCTCGATCATTCACACGCTGGGAGAGGAACGCTACGCGCGGCGCATCGCCCGGGCCATCGTTCGTGCCCGCCGCCTCGCGCCGCTACGCACCACCATGGCCTTGTCCGGGGTGGTGCGGCAGGCCGTGCCCCGGTCGTATCGGGGCGGGCGCCTGCATCCCGCGACCCGGACGTTTCAGGCGTTTCGCCTGGCCGTCAATGACGAACTGGGCGCGCTGACCGCCGCGCTCGGCGACGTGACGGAGTTGCTGGCGCCGGGCGGGCGGCTGTGCGTGATTGCGTTTCATTCCCTGGAAGACCGGGTGGTCAAACACGCGTTTCGGCGCGTCGCGCGGGAGGCGCCGGCGCAATGGACCATCCTGACGAAAAAACCCGTGGTGCCCGCCGGGGAAGAACGAACGGCCAACCCGCGCGCGCGGAGCGCGAAGTTGCGCGTCATGGAGCGCGCGCCGGCGGCGGCGGGCGCGGGCGGCGCGGGGCGCGCATGAAACCGGCGCTCTGGACGCTGCTGCTGGCGGCCCTCGGCGGCGTGCTGCTCTTTTACGTGTGGGGCAGGGTGGACGTGGTGCGCGTGGGGTATGAACTGGACGCGCTCTCACGGCGGAAAGCGGCCCTGGAGCAGGAGCATGACCGTCTGCGGATTCGACTCTCGCAATTAATGGCGCCCGACCGGATTGCCGCGGAAGCAAACGCGAAATTGAAGATGACCCGGCCCGGCCCTCAACAAGTGGTGCTGGTGCCGATGCGCGCGCGTGACAACAGGCCGCGCGCCGGCGCGCCGGCGTTGCGGTTCACCCATCTCGCGGGAGACTGACGATGCCCCCGTTGTTTCTGCCCCACAAGTCCGATGCGCGCGCGGCGGAGTCCGGCCGGCGGACGTGCCTGGTGTTGTGTTTTCTTGTGACCTTTGCCGCGCTGCTGTTTCGGTTTTTTGATCTTCAGGTGCTGCAGGCGGACAGGATGGCGGAGAAAGCCCGTCGTCAGCATGAGAAGACCGTCACGCTCGGCTCCAGCCGTGGCGCCATTCTGGATCGACAAGGGCGGCCGCTGGCGTTGAATCGCGACGCCGTCTCGGTGTTTGCCACGCCGGCGGCCATTGAACGCCCGCGCGCGGTGGCGCGCCAACTGGCGCAGGCGTTGGGTGTGCCGAGGGAACCGCTCGAACAACGCCTGCGCGCCGACCGGGAGTTTGTGTGGGTGAAACGGAAAGTGCCCGACGCCTCCGGCGACCTGGTGCGGGGTCTCGAGATTCCCGGAGTGGACGTCCTTGTCGAAGCGCGCCGGTTTTATCCCAAGGGGACGTTGCTGGCGCACGTCCTGGGATTTGCGGGCATGGACAGCCAGGGGCTGGAGGGCGTGGAGCATGGGTATGACCGGCATCTGCGCGGCCCCGTCCGGCGGGTGGTGCTGCATCGGGACGCGCTGGGGCGCGTGATTATTCCCGAAGACCGGCCCATGCCGCGCGGTCTGTCGGGCCATGCGCTGCATCTGACGATTGAAGAAGGCATTCAGTATATCGCGGAGCAGGCGTTGGAGCGGGCGGTGCGGGACACGCAGGCGCGCGGCGGGGCGATTCTGGTGATGGAGCCGTCCACCGGCGAGATTCTGGCGTGGACGATTCGTCCCACGTTTGATCCGAACGACATCCGGCGGACGTCGCCGGAGCGGTGGCGCAACCGGGCCATCACCGACCCCTATGAGCCGGGGTCGACGCTGAAGGTGGTGCTGTCCGCCGCCGCGCTGGAGATGGACCGGGTGCGGCCGGGGACGCTGCTGTACGCGGGGGACGGCGAGGTGCCGATTCAGGGGACGGTGATTCACGACCATGAGCGGGCCGGGTGGGTGACGTTTCGTGAAGCGGTGCGGCAGTCGAGCAACGTGGCGTTTGTGAAAATGTCGCTGGCGATGGGCGGGGACGCGGTGTACCGGTTTTTGCGGGCGTTCGGGTTTGGGGAGAAAACCGGCATCGATCTGCCCGGCGAGTCCGTCGGGATTCTGCGAAGCCCGGAGCGCTGGAGCCGGCGGACGCTGCCGTCGCTGGCCATCGGGCAGGAAATTGCCGTGACGCCGTTGCAGTTGACGACGGCGGTGTCGGCCGTCGCCAACCAGGGCTGGCTGATGCGGCCGTTTCTGGTGCGGGAGATTTCGGACGGGCAGGGGCGCGTGGTCTGGACGCAGGCGCCGCGGATTCGCCGGCGTCCCATTAACGCCGAGACGGCGAAGACGGTGACGGCGTTGCTGGTGGACGTGGTGGAGCACGGGACGGGGAAGCGCGCGGCGGTGCCGGGGTATCGGGTGGCGGGCAAGACGGGGACGGCGCAGAAGGTGGATGCGGAGACGGGGATGTATTCGTCGACGAAATCCATCGCGTCGTTTGTGGGGTTTGTGCCGGCGGGGGATCCGAAGTTGGCGATGCTGGTGCTGATTGATGAGCCGCAGGGGCCGGCCTGGGGCGGGGTGGTGGCGGCGCCGGTGTTTCGTGAGGTGGCGGAACAGGTGCTCCGGTATTTGGGTGTGGCGCCGCTGCCGAAGACGGCGGAGGGCGGTCTCCGGCCGGAGGTGCGCGCGGAACGGGCGGCTCGACCGGCAGGGGGGCGGGGATGACGTTGGCGGCGCGGGATGCTTCCCCTTCCGTCATTCCCTTCATTGCCACCAATGGCCGGTGGTGGAAGTTGCAGTTGGCGGCGCGGGATGTTTCCCCTTCCGTCATTCCCGACATCTTTAGTCGGGAATCCATCCTTCTGTTGTCCTTTTCCCCGGTTGGGACAGGGAAAAAGAAGGATGGATTCCCGATTAAAAACGTCGGGAATGACAGAAAGAGAAAGCGGGGATGACGTTGGCGGAGTTGCTGGTGGCGGTGGAGGTTGTCGAGACGGAGGGCAATCTTGATGTGGAGGTGTCGGGCATTACGGATGATTCGCGGGCGGTCGAGCCGGGCGGGGTGTTTGTGGCGGTGAAGGGGCAGCGGACGGATGGCCATGGGTTTGTCGATGAGGCGTGCCGGCGGGGGGCGGCGGGGGTGGTGGTGCAGGTGGGAGAGGAGAAGGAAGGCAAAGGCAAAGGAAGGATGGATTCCCGATTCACAATGTCGGGAATGACGGAAGGAAGGGGCCCCGCCTGGGTCACGGTGCGCGATTCCCGGAAGGCGTTGGGGCGGTTGGCGGCGCGGTTTTTCGAACAGCCGTCGGAGTCGCTGGCGATGGTGGGCGTGACGGGGACGAACGGCAAAACGACGGTGGCGCACGTCTGTCGGGCGTTGCTGGAGTCGGCGGGGTGTCGGACAGGCATCATCGGGACGGTGGGGTACGCGTTTGGCGACGTGACGGCGGCGGCGACGCACACGACGCCGGGGGCGGTGGCGTTGCAGTCGTTGTTGCGGCGGATGGTGTCGGCGGGGATGGCGGCGGCGGTGGTGGAGGTGTCGTCGCACGCGCTGGAGATGGATCGAGTCGAGGGCTGCGCGTTTGATGTGGCGGTGTTCACGAATTTAACCCGCGACCATCTGGATTTTCACGGCGATATGGAATCGTACTATCGGGCGAAGGCGCGGCTGTTCGGGGTCGGCGCGCGGGATGCCGGCGCGCGGCTCACGCGGGCCGCCGCGCGTCGTCCCGCGCGGGCGATAGTGAACATCGACGATGAATGGGGCGCGCGGCTGGCGGCGGAGACGGCGGCGCCGGTGTGGACGTGCGCGTTGCGCCGGCGGGCGGACCTGGAAGCGCGGGACGTGGCGTTGTCGCCGGAAGGGACGCGGTTCACGGCGCGGACGCCGGCGGGCGAGGCGGAGATTCGAACGGCGTTGGTGGGCGAGCACAACGTGTCGAATCTCCTGGCGGGGATCGGCGTCGGTCTGGCGCGCGGGTTGTCGTTGGAAGTCATGCGGGAAGGCATCAGGAATTTCCGCGCGGTGCCGGGGCGGTTTGAGCGCGTGGACGCCGGGCAGGCGTTTGCGGTGATCGTGGATTACGCGCATACGGAAGACGCGCTGGCGCGGCTGCTGGCGGCGGCGCGGGAGTTGCGGACGGGACGGCTGCTGACGGTCGTTGGCTGCGGCGGGGATCGTGACCGGGGGAAACGGGCGCCCATGGGGCGGGTGGCCGCGCAACACAGCGACGCGGTGTTTCTGACTTCGGACAATCCGCGCACCGAAGACCCCGGCGCCATTCTGCGCGAGGTGGAACAGGGGGCGCTGGAGGTGGCCGAATCGGAACGGGGCGCGTGCGTTGTGATTCCCGACCGGCGCGCCGCCATACAGGCCGCGCTGCGCGAGGCCCGCGCGGGCGACATGGTGCTGATCGCCGGGAAAGGGCATGAGGATTATCAAATCATCGGCCGGACGCGGCATCATTTTGACGACCGGGAAGTCGCCCGCGAACTGCTGGCGGCGTTGCGGAAGGGGTGAGGGGATGGCCGATGGTATCTGTCGGATGGATTCCGCGTGCGGACGGCTCTGCGGCCAATGGTGTCGAGGGCGCGGAATGACGGAGGGGGAATGACGGCGAAGGGGTGTTTGTCATGACGGGATGGACGGGACAGGACCTGCTGGACGCCACGGGCGGAACGCTGGTGCGGGGCGCGCCGGGGCGGCGGGTGCGCGGCGTGTGCACGGATTCCCGCGCGGTTCGCAAGGGGGATGTGTTTGTCGCCATGAAAGGCGAGCGGCATGACGGCCATCGGTTTGTCGACGACGTGTTCACTCGCGGCGCGGCGGGGGCGGTGGTGGAATCCGTCCCACGGTGGACGCCGGGCGGCGGCGCGCGGCCGGCGCGGCGGAGCGTGCGGCGCGCCGAACCGTTCATCGTCCGGGTGAAGGACACGGTGCGCGCGTATCAGGATCTGGCGGCCTTTCATCGCGCGCGGTTTGAGATTCCGGTCATCGCGGTGACGGGGAGCAACGGAAAAACCACCACGAAGGAGATGGTCGCGAACGCGCTGGGTCAACGGTGGCGTCTCAAAAAAACCGCCGGCAACGCGAACAACCGCATCGGGCTGCCCCGCACGGTGCTGGGGTTGACGGCGTCCCATCAACTGGCGGTGCTGGAGTTCGGCGTCGATGCGGAAGGGCAGACGGCGCGGCTGGCGGAAATTGCCCGGCCGACCGTGGGCGTCATCACGAACGTCGGCGCGGATCATCTGGAGTTCTTCGGCGACGTGGACGGCTCCGCCCGCGCGAAGGCGGAACTGCTGGCGTATCTGCCCCGCGACGGCGCCGTGATTCTGAACGCCGATGATCCGTATTACGGATTTTTCCGCCGCCGCGCCCGGTGCCCGGTGGTGTCGTTCGGCTTTGGCCGCCGGGCGGATATTCGGGGGAGCGACGTGCGGCGGCGGGGCGCGCGCACGGAGTTTCGTCTGCATGTGACCGGGCGCGCGCGCGCGCATCACCTGTCGCTCCGCGTGCACGGCGCGCACAACGTGCTGAACGCGCTGGCGGCGGTGGCGGTGGGGCACACGCTGGGGCTGTCGGTCGCCAAGGCGGCCGCCGGCTTGCGCCGCTTTCGACCGGCGGCGATGCGGTCGCAGGTGGTGTCGCGGCGGGGGCTGACGGTGATTCAGGATTGTTACAACGCCAATCCGGATTCAATGAAAGCGGCGCTGACGTTGTTGCGGGACGTGGGCGCAGGCCGGCGGACGATTGCCGTGCTGGGGGACATGCTGGAACTGGGGGCGAAGGCGCGGGCGTACCACGCGGACGCGGGGGCGTTTGCGGCGGACTGCCGGATTGCCCGGTTGATTGCCTGCGGGCGGTTTGGCCGGGCGATGGCGCGCGGGGCGGCGGCGCGGGGCATGGTGCGGTCGCAGATTGTGGAGGCGCGGGATGTGCGGGGCGCGACGCGGGCGTTGAATCGACTGGCGCGGGTCGGCGACGTGGTGTTGGTGAAGGGGTCTCGCGGGATGGGGATGGAACGGGTGTTGGAGGGGTTGACGGGGAAGGATTGAGGACAGATGAAGGGAAGGATAACTGAAGGATGGATTCCCGATTAAAAATGTCGGGAATGACGGAAAGAAAGAATGACGGAAAGAGGGGATGACGGAGAGGAAAAATGACGGGGAGATGGGCGGTGCGGGTATGACGACACAACGACATGACGGCATGTGTTCCCCTCCGTCATTCCCGACGTCTTTTGTCGGGAATCCATCTTTCTTTTGTCTTTCCTGGTTAGGGCAAGGAAACTGAAGGATGGATTCCCGACTACTAACGTTGGGAATGACGGAGTCGGAAGGGGAGACGGAGGGAGAGAGGGCACGCTGATGTTGTTTTTATGGCTGTATCCGTTGCACACGGATTTCCCGATTTTCAACGTGTTTCGGTATTTGAGTTTTCGCGTCATTTACGCGGCGCTGACCGCGTTTCTGCTGGCGTTTTTTCTGGCGCCGCCCATGATTAAAAAATTGCAGGAGTTGCGGCTGGGACAGAGCATCCGCGAAGAAGGCCCGCGCCGGCATCTGGCCAAACAGGGCACGCCCACCATGGGCGGCATTCTCATTCTGTTTGCCGTGGCGCTGTCGACGCTGTTGTGGGCGGACGTGCGCAATCTCTACGTGTGGCTGGTGATGCTGTCCCTCGCCGGGTTCGGGCTGATCGGGTTTGCCGATGACTACGTGAAAATTGTGCGGCAGCGGTCCACGGGTCTGTCCGTCCTCCAGAAATTCGCGGCGCAACTCGTCATCGCCCTGGGCATCGGGCTGGTGTTTTACATGTCCGCCGGGTACTCGACGGCGTTGAGCGTGCCGTTTTTCAAAACGTTCGCGCCGGACCTGGGGCCGCTCTACATTCCGTTTGCCATTCTGGTCATCGTGGGCTGTTCCAACGCCGTGAATTTAACGGACGGGCTGGACGGGCTGGCCATCGGCCCCGTCATCGTGGCGTCGGTGGCGTATGCCGCGGTGGCCTACGCGGCCGGCAACAGGGTGGTGGCCGACTATCTGCTGATTCCCTATATCGAAGGCGCCGGCGAACTGGCGGTGCCGATGGCGGCGGTGTTCGGGGCCAGCCTGGGTTTCCTGTGGTTCAACGCGTACCCGGCGTCGGTGTTCATGGGGGACGTGGGGTCGCTGCCGCTGGGGGCGGCGCTGGGCACGGTGGCGGTGGTCAGCAAGCAGGAGTTGCTGCTCCTGCTGGTGGGCGGGGTGTTTGTGATGGAGGCGGTCTCCGTGATTTTTCAGGTCCTGTCGTTTAAATCGCGGGGCAAACGGATTTTTTTGATGTCGCCGATTCATCATCATTTCGAAATGAAAGGCTGGGAGGAACCCAAGGTCGTGGTTCGATTATGGATCGTGGCCATTCTGCTGATGCTGTTGAGTTTGAGCACGTTGAAACTGCGGTGACGGTCAACCGATGCCGATGCCGTTGGACACCATGACGCCACAGACGCATCACGAGACCGGGAGCGAGACGCCGCTCGCCCGGCTGCCGGGGCAGTCCGTGGCCGTGGTCGGGGCGGGCCGAAGCGGGCTGGCGGCGGCGGCGTTGTTGATCGAGGTGGGGGCGCGTGTGTCGCTGGTCGACCGGCAGCCCGAAGCGGCATGGGCCGGGGCGGTGCCGGCGGCGTGCCGGGGGGCCGTGCGGGTGTGCGGCGGGGAGCGGTGTGCGCGGGGGCTGGACGACGCGGATCTGGTGGTGGTGAGTCCCGGTGTGCCGCCGGCGCTGGAGGCGCTGGAGGTCGTGCGGCGGCGGGGCGTGCCCATTGTCGGCGAGGTCGAACTGGCGTCGTGGATGTTGCCGGTGCCGGTCATCGGGGTGACGGGGACGAACGGCAAGAGCACGGTGGTGTCGTTGGTGGGACGGATGCTGGAAGAGTGCGGGCGCGCGCCGTTTGTGGGGGGCAACATTGGGCGGCCGTTGTCGGAGGGGGCGTTGGCGTGGCGCCGGTATGCGGCGGGGGAGAGGAAAGGAAGGATGGATTCCCGATTGAGAACGTCGGGAATGACGGAAGGGAGACTGAAGGATGGATTCCCGATTGAGAACGTCGGGAATGACGGCAAGAAGGGGACGGCGGAGTGGGGCGCGGAGCCGCCGTTTGATGTGGTGGTGGCGGAGTTGTCGAGTTTTCAACTGGAAACCATCGACCGGTTTCATCCCCGCGTTGCGGCGCTGCTCAACATCACGCCCGATCATCTGGATCGATATGCGACGTTTGAGGATTACGCGAAGGCGAAGGCCGGCCTGTTCCGCAATCAGACGCCGGAGGACGTGGCGGTGTTGAACGCGGATGATGCGGTGGTGCGCGGGATGCGGGCGTCGATGCGCGGGCAGATTGTGGAATGGAGTCTGACCGGGACGGTGCCGGCGGGGGCGTGGGTGGACGGGGACGTGATTGTCGCGCAATGGAAGGGGACGCCGGAGACGGTGATGCCGGTGCGCGAGATTCCGCTGGCGGGGGCGCATAACGTGTCCAACGTGCTGGCGGCGGTGGCGGTGGGGACGGCGGTCGGCTGTTCGGGCGCGGCGATGCGGCGGGCGGTGCGGGCGTTTCGGGGGCTGCCTCATGCGTGCGAAGTGGTGCGGGTGTGGCGGGGCGTGACGTTTGTCGATGATTCGAAGGGGACGAACGTGGAGGCGACGGTGCGGGCGATTGAGAGTCTGCCCGGGCGCCCGTTGGTGATTATTCTGGGCGGGCGGGCGAAGGGGCGGAGTGAGTTTGAGCGGTTGCGGGAGCCGGTGGCGCGGCGCGGGGCGCGGTGCATCGTGTTGGGGGAAACGGCGGCGGCGATTGCCGACGCGCTGGCCGGGGCGGGGGACGCGCGCCGTGTCGGGTCCCTGGCCGAGGGGGTGTCGGTGGCGGCGGAGATGGCGGCGCCGGGGGGCGCGGTGTTGTTGTCGCCATCTTGCGCGAGTTTCGACATGTTCCGCGATTATCAGGACCGGGGGCGGCAGTTTCGGGAGTTGGTGGAGGCGCTGCCGGCGGCGGGGGAGAACTGAAGGATGGATTCCCGATTAAAAATGTCGGGAATGACGGAAGGAGAAGGCGGGAATGACGGAAGGGAATGACGGAAGGGGAGGGCGGGAGTGACGGCGGGAGTGACGGCGGGAGGGGCGTGACGGATGGGACGTTTTCGCGGGTACACATTGCCGTTGCCGTTGGCTCTGGGCGCGCCGGGATGGGCGGCCAAAGCGGAGCGCCGGCGGGTTGCCCCGGCGGACCGGACGGTGCTGCTGGTGACGTACGCGCTGGCGGGCATTGGGTTGATTATCGTGTTCAGCGCGAGCGGGGTGATGGCGGAGACGCGGTACGGGGATTCGATGTTTTTTCTGAAACGGCAGGCGCTCTGGCTGCTGTTGGGACTGGCGGCGCTGCATGGGGTGTCCCGTTGGGACTACGACCGGTGGCGGCCGCTGGTGCCCTGGGTGCTGGGGGTGACGCTGGCGCTGCTGATGCTGGTCCTGGTCCCGATGGTGGGGACGCAGGTGAATGGGGCGCGGCGGTGGCTGCGTGTGGGGTGGGTGTCGGCGCAACCGGGAGAACTGGCGAAACTGTGCGTGGTGTTGTATCTGGCGTCGTTCATGGCGAGGAAGGCGGGGGAC
This sequence comes from Nitrospirales bacterium, assembly GCA_020027205.1. GTDB lineage: Bacteria > Nitrospirota > Nitrospiria > Nitrospirales > UBA8639 > Bin75. Next base: position 24,378 of record JAHRAQ010000006.1, read on the forward strand.
GTGGGGCGCTTCGGTCGGGGGGTGGCGCCGCCGGTGCTGGTGGTGGGTCTGCTGGCGGGGCTGGTGTTGTTGGAACCGGATATGGGGACGGCGGTGGTGATGACGCTGCTGCTGTTGGGCCTGCTGTTTGTGGGCGGGGCGCGGCTGCCGTCGCTGGTGGGGCTGGCGGGGGTGATGGGCGGGCTGGCGTATCTGCTGATTATGCAATCCAACTACCGGCGCCGGCGGCTGCTGAATTTTTTGGACCCCTGGCAGGATGCGAGCGACGCGGGGTTTCAACTCACGCAGTCGTTTGTGGCGTTGGGCAACGGCGGGTTCTTCGGCGTGGGCCTGGGGGCGGGGCGGCAGAAGTTGTTTTTTCTTCCCGAAGCGCATTCGGATTTTGTGCTGGCGCTGGTGGGGGAGGAACTGGGGTTTGCGGGGACGGCGTTGTTGATGGGGCTGTTTGTCGTGCTGATTGTCCGGGGCTTTGCGATTGCGGGGCGGGCGCCGGATGCGTTTGGGCGGCATCTGGCCTGCGGGGTGACGCTGCTGGTGGGTGTGCAGGTGCTGATTAATATGGGCGTGGTGTGCGGGGTGTTGCCGACCAAAGGGTTGACGCTGCCGCTGGTGAGTTACGGCGGGTCGTCGCTGCTGGTGACGCTGGCGGCGCTGGGGATGTTGTTGAGTGTGTCGCGGGCGGCGGGGCGGGGGTGAGGAGGACTGAAGGTTGTCCTTCTCCGTCATTCCCGACGTCTTTTGTCGGGAATGACGGAGGGGGAAGGTGGGAATAACGGGGAGAGGGATGTCGGGGATGATGGAATGCGGGGCGGGATGAACGTGGTGATTGCGGCGGGGGGGACGGGCGGTCATGTGTTTCCGGCGGTGGCCGTGGCGGAGGCGTTGTGCCGGCGGGACCCGGCCACGGCGGTGACGGTGGTGGGGACGGGGCGGGCGTTGGAATCGATGATGATGGAGGGACGGCCGTGGAAGACGGCGACGTTGGCGGTGCGGGGCGTGGTGGGGCGCGGATGGAAGGCCGCGGTCTCGGCGTTGCTGATGTTGCCGGGGGCGGTGTGGCGGTCGGTGCGGGTGCTGCGGGCGGCGAAGGCGACTCTGGTCATCGGCACCGGCGGCTACACGAGTCCGCCGGTGGTGGCGGCGGCGGCGTTGCTGGGGGTGCGGCGGGTGATGATCGAACCGAACGCGGTGCCGGGCATTGCCAATCGGGCGATGGCGCCGCTGGCGCACAGGATTTTTGTGTCATGCGCGGCGGCGGCGGAGTGGTTTCCGGCCGGCCGGGTGATGGTGGCGGGGACGCCGGTGCGGGAGGCGTTTGCCGGGCCGCCGCCCGACGCGGGGTCCGGGCGGATTGCGACGATGCTGGTCTGCGGCGGGAGTCAGGGGGCGAAGGCGGTGAACGCGGCGGTGGTCGAGGCGGTGGAGGCGTCGGCGTTGATTCGGGAGCGGGTGACGGTGGTGCATCAGGCGGGGGCGGCGGAGGCGGAGCATGTGGCGCGCGAGTACCGCCGGCTGGGAGTGGCGGCGGAGGTGACGGCGTTTATCGAGGACATGGCGGGGGCGTTGCGGCGGGCGGACCTGGTGATTTCGCGGTGCGGGGCGTCGGCGCTGGCGGAGATTGCGGCTTGCGGGCGGCCGTCGATCCTGATTCCGTTCCCGCAGGCGACGCATGATCATCAGGCCGGGAACGCGCGCGTGGTGGAACAGGCGGGGGCGGCGGTGGTGCTCCTGCAGGCGGCGTTGACGGGGGCGGGGCTGGCGCGGGTCATCGAGGAGTTATGGCATGACCCGGCGCGGGTGCGGCGGATGGCGGAACGGAGTGCGGAGTTGCGAAAAACGGACGCGGCGGCGGTGATGGCCGAGGAATGTTGCCGGCTGGCAGCGGGGGCGCGGGGATGATGGCAGTGGTTCCGTTCGTCGGAAACAGAAGGATGGATTCCCGATTACTAACGTCGGGAATGACGGAGGGGGAAAATGACGGAAAGAGGGACGGCGGGGGTGGCGGGATGATGGCGAGGAAGGGACACGGTGGCAGAGGCACGACGGCATTTGTCCCCCTCCGTCATTCCCGACGTCTTTTGTCGGGAATCCATCTTTCTTTTGTCTTCCGTCTTCCCTGATTAGGACAAGGCAACAGAAGGATGGATTCCCGATTACTAACGTCGGGAATGACGGAGGGAGGGAAGGGGTGCGGAAATGGCGGGGGTGATGGTGGAATTGTGTGAGTGGTTGGTGGGGCGGGTGGCGTTGGCGGGGGCGCGGTGAGGATGTTTCGAAAAATTCAGCACATTCATCTGGTGGGCATCGGCGGGAGCGGGATGAGCGGGATTGCCGAGGTGTTGTTGACGCTGGGCTACCGGGTGACGGGGTCGGATGCGGCGGCGTCGGAGAACACGCGGCGGCTGGAGACGCTGGGCGGCGTCGTGTGGATCGGCCACGATGCCGCGCATGTGGAAGGCGCGCAGGTGGTGGTGGTGTCGTCGGCGGTGCCGGAGTCCAATCCCGAAGTCGTGGCGGCGCGCGCGAAGGTGGTTCCGGTGATTCCCCGCGCGGAGATGCTGGCGGAACTGATGCGGCTGAAGTTCGGCGTGGCGATTGCCGGCGCGCACGGCAAGACCACCACCACGTCGATGGTCGCGGCCATGCTGGCCCACGCCGGACTGGACCCGACGTTTGTGGTGGGGGGACGGGTGGATGCCATGGGCACTCATGCCAGGCTGGGGCGCAGTGACTTGCTCATCGCCGAGGCCGATGAGAGCGACGGCTCGTTTCTGCGGTTGTCTCCCGCGATTGCCGTGGTCACGAATCTCGACCGGGAACATCTGGATTACTACGGGAGCATGGACCGACTTCGGGCGGCCTTTCTGGAGTTTGTGAATAAAATTCCCTTTTACGGCGTCGCGATTCTGTGCGGGGACGATCCGCATCTGCGCGCCCTGCTGCCGCACCTGCGCAAACGCCACGTGACCTACGGCCGGGACGCCTCCGGCGGCGCGCCGCCGGATTTGCTGGCGACGGAGATTGTCGTGGAAGGCTGGGGCGCCGGGTTTCATGCCGGGTTTCGCGGGCAGTCGCTGGGGGAGTTCCGGCTCAACGTGCCGGGCGTGCACAATGTTTCCAACGCCCTGGCCGCCATCGGCGTCGGGCTGGAACTCGACGTCCCGCTGGATTTGCTGCGCAGCGGCGTGGCCGCGTTTTCCGGCGTGGAGCGGCGGTTTCAGATTCGCGGGCGGCGCGGCGGCGTCACGGTCGTCGACGATTACGGGCATCACCCGACGGAAATTCGCGTGACGCTCGCCACGGCGAAGGCCGTCTGGCCGGGCCGGCTGGTGGCGGTGTTTCAGCCGCACCGGTACAGCCGCACCGGCGATCTTCTGGACGACTTTGCGACCGCCTTTGCCCTGGCGGACGTGGTGTACGTCACGCCGATTTACGCCGCCGGGGAAACGCCGGTCGACGGCGTGTCCGGCGAAACGCTGGCGGAACGCATTCGCGCGACGGGGCATCCGGCCGTGTATTGGGAGGAAAAACCAAGCGCCCTGATCGACCGGCTGTTGCGGGAGCGGCAGGACGGCGACGTGGTGCTGACGCTGGGCGCCGGGGACATTTGGAAAGCGGGCGTGGCGATGATGGAGTCGTTGTGAGCGTCCAACTCCGCCCGCGCGCGGATCGGCGGACGGAGCGCGCGGGTCGGCGGGAATACGCGGGCCGGCGGGAAAATGCGAGCCGGCGGGAATGCGCGGGTCGGCGGGAACGCGCGGGCCAGCGGGAACATGGAGCGATGATGTACGAACGTGATGATTTCACGACGATCCTGGCGGGGTTTCGCGGCGGCGTCGAGTTTGACGCGCCGTTGGACGCGGTGACGTCGCTTCGCATCGGCGGCCCCGCCGACGCGCTGGTGACGCCGGCGGACGTCGACGACGTGTGCCATCTTGTGCGCCGGGCCGCGGCCGCCCGCGTACCCCTCATGACGCTGGGCGGTACGAATCTGTTGGTCAAGGACGGCGGGGTGCGCGGCGTGGTCATGCGCCTGTCCCGTCTGGACGCCATGACGCGGGAAGAGGGCGCGTGTGTGTGTGCGGAAGCCGGCGCGCGGATGCCCGCGCTGATGGGGTTTGCCGCGAGTCAGAATCTGTCGGGACTTGAATGGGCGGCCGGCATTCCCGGCACCGTCGGCGGCGCCGTGGTGATGAACGCCGGTACCAGACTGGGGGAAATGCGCGACTGTCTGGACGCCGTGCGGCTGGCGACGCCGGACGGCGGGCTGGTGACCCGCGCCGCCGCCGACCTGTCCTTCGCGTATCGTCACGTCGATCTTCCCGCCGGCGTCGTGGTGGGCGCGCGGCTGCAACTCGTTCCGGCCTCTCGAACGCACATCGAGACGCGCGCCAAAGATTATTTGCAGTATCGAAAACAGACGCAGCCGTTGTCGCAGCCCAACGCCGGGTCGGTGTTTAAAAACCCGCCGCAGGCCGCGGCCGGGCGGTTGATCGAGGACGCCGGGTTGAAGGGGTGCCGGGTGGGGGACGCGCAGGTGTCGCCCCGGCACGCCAATTTTCTGGTGAATCTGGGACGCGCGCGCGCGGCGGACATGCTGGAACTCATCGACAAAATCCAACGGGACGTCTTTCGCCGAACGGGCGTCAGACTGGAACTGGAATGGCGCGTGGTGGGCGACGACGACGCCCCGCGCCGGCGCGGGACGGGGTGACATCGCATGGCGCAGACGTCGGCGCAGATCGGCATTCTCATGGGCGGGCGGTCCGCCGAACGGACGGTGTCGTTGAGTACCGGGCAGGCGGTGTATGCGGCGCTGGTGCGCCGGGGGTATCGCGCCACGCGCATCGACGTGGACGCCTCGCTGCCGCGCCTGTTGCGCGCGCGCCGCGTCCAACTGGCGTTTCTGGCCCTGCATGGGCGGGGCGGCGAGGACGGCGCGGTGCAGGGACTCTTGGAGGTGATGCGGATTCCCTACACCGGCTCCGGCGTGCGGGCCAGCGCGATGGGCCTGAACAAGCCGGTGACCAGAGATTTTGTGCGCCTGCACCGCGTACCCGTGGCGCCCGGCGTGGTGGTCGGGGAAGACGGCCGGCCGGGGCCGCCGGCGCATCTGCCCTGGCCGCTGGTGGTCAAACCCGCGAACGAGGGATCGACGGTGGGCGTGGTGATTGTGCGGCGACCGTCGCAGTGGCGGCGCGCGCTGGCGCGGGTTCGGGAATACGACCGCGAGGTGCTGGTGGAATCGTTTATCGAGGGCCGCGAGATTGCCGTGTCCGTGCTGGACGGCGAGGCGCTGCCGCCGGTGGAAATCGTCGCGCCGGGCGGGATGTATGACTACGCGGCCAAATATGAACGGGCCGGGACGCAATACATCTGTCCGGCGCCGCTGACGACGGGACAGGAACGGCGGGTCACATCGCTGGCGGTGCGGTCGTACCGGGCGATGGGCTGCGCCGGCGCGGCCAGGGTGGATTTTCGTCTCACGCGGCGCGGGCGTCCGGTGTTTCTGGAAATCAACACCATCCCCGGCATGACCCGGCGGAGTTTGTTGCCGATGTCGGCGCGGCAGGCCGGTCTGGATTACGACGCGTTGACGGAGCGCATTTTACGATCCGCGCTTGAGCGGCAGGCGCGATGGAGGGCCGCCGGATGAGACGGTCACGATGAGGCGCAACGGGCACCGGGTACAAGCGCGCCGTCCGGCGCCGCCCGCGCGGCGGTGGCCATGGCAATGGCGGTGGTCGGCGCGCGCCGGGCTGACCGGCCTGCTGGCAGCGGCGGCGGTGGCGGGCTATCACTGGGCGCCGCCGGCGCTGGCGGGGTTGATGACGGTGCGGCACGTCTCCATCGCCGGGACCGCCCGGCTCGAGCGCCGGGAGATTCTCGAGTTGCTGGCGTTGTCCGGGGACAGTTCGCTGCTGTGGCTGGACCGCGCCCGTCTCGAACGGCGGGTGGAAACGCATCCCTGGGTGGCGTCGGCGTCGGTGGGGCGCGTCCTGCCGCATACCCTGTCGGTGATCGTGGCGGAGCGCAAGCCCGCCGCGTGGGCGCGCGACGGGGACGCGGGCGTGTTGGTGGACGAGGAGGGCGTGGCGCTGACGCCGTCGCCGTCGTCGCCGCCGTCGTCGTCGACGGGACTGCTGCCGACGTTCGTCGGGCTGTCCCCGGCGAAATTGCTGGCGGGCGACCGCGCGACGCGGGAGCGGGTGCGGAAGGGTCTCGACTTCGCCGAGGGCCTGCGCCGCCGGTTTGGGCGGGTCGAGTCCGTGGATTTCACCGGCGCCGGGTTTCTGTCCGGGCGCGCCGGCGCGCGCGTGGTGCTGGCGACGGATGATTTTCGGGAGGCGTGGCGGCGGTATCTCGACCTGGAATCCGCGTTGCTGGACGGGCCGCTTCCGATTCCGATTCAGAACCCGCAGGAGATTGACCTGCGTTTTGTCGGGAAACTGATTGTCCGACAGAAAGGATAACCGGCGTATGACCAAAGAACATATTATCGTCGGGCTGGACATCGGCACGACCAAAATTTGCGCCATCGTGGCCGAGGTGACGCCGGAGCACGGCGTGACCATCATCGGCGTGGGATCGAGTCCGTCGCGGGGACTTCGCAGGGGGGCCATCATCAACATCGAGAGCACGGTCGAGTCGATCAAAAAGGCGGTGGAAGAAGCCGAACTGATGGCGGCGGTGCAGATTAACTCGGTCTACATCGGCATCGCTGGCGGGCATATCGCCAGTGAAACCGCGAGGGGCGTGGTGGCCCTCAAGCGCCATGAGGTGTTTCCGGCGGACGTCCAGCGCGCCGTGGACACGGCGCGGGCGGCGGCGGTGGTGCCGTCGGACCGGCATGTGTTTCACGTCCTGCCGAGGGAGTTTCTCGTGGACAGCCAGGGGGGGATTCGGGACCCGGTGGGGATTTCGGGGTCGCGGCTGGAGGTGGAAGCGCACATCGTGACCGGCTCGACGAACTCGGCGAAGAATCTGATGAAATGCGTCAAGCAGGCCGGGCTGGACGTGGTGGATATTATTTTGCAGCCGCTGGCGTCGAGCGAGGCGGTGCTCACGGACGAAGAAAAAGAACTGGGCGTGGCCATGGTGGACCTGGGCGGGGGGACGTCGGACCTGGCGATTTTTTCCGAGGGCGCGATCCGGCATTCCGCCGTGGTGCCGGTGGGCGGGCAGCATATCACCACCGACGTGCAAATCGGGTTGCGGACGTCGCTCGTGGACGCGGAAAAAATCAAGATCGATCACGGCATGGCGATGGCCACGATGGTGGGCGGCACGGACACCGTGGAGGTGCCGCGCGTCGGCGGCCGGCCGCCGCATCCCGTCGGGAAACGGGTCATCGCCGAGATTATTCAGCCGCGGGTGGAGGAGATGTTTGAACTGGTCCTGCGGGAAATTCGCAGGTCGGGCTATGAGGGCAAACTGGCCGCGGGCGCGGTGCTCACCGGCGGGGCGTCCATGCTGCCGGGGATGCCCGACGGCGCCGAACGCGTACTGGATTTGCCGGCGCGGCGCGGGACGCCGGCGGGCGTGGGCGGGTTGCGGGATATTGTCAGCAGTCCGATGTGCTCCACCGGCGTCGGGCTGATTTTGCACGCGCACCGCATGGATCAGGACGGCGAAACGGCGGGCGCGGGACGGCGCAACGGCAACGGCGCGAGGAGTTGGATGGGGCGGATGGCCGGCCGCGTACTCAACTTTTTCTAAGGGAGCGGACGCGGCGGACGCTGCAATTGAAAGGAGACTTCCCATGTTCACACTTCAACAGGACGAGATTTCTCCGATTCGAATCAAGGTGATTGGGATCGGCGGAGCCGGATGCAACGCGGTGAACACCATGATTGCCGCGGATTTGAAAAGCGTCGAATTCGTCGTGGCGAACACCGACCTGCAATCGTTGTCGAAATCCTCCGCCACGCACAAGATTCAGTTGGGCCCGCAATGCACCAAGGGACTCGGCGCGGGGGCGAAGCCCGAAATCGGCAAGGACGCCGCGCTGGAAAGCAAACACGAACTCCGCGAGGCCCTGGACGGCGTGGACATGGTGTTTGTCACCGCGGGCATGGGCGGGGGCACCGGCACGGGCGGCGCGCCCGTGATGGCGGGGATTGCCAGGGAATGCGGCATCCTGACGGTGGGCGTGGTGACCAAGCCGTTTCAGTACGAAGGCCGCCGTCGAATGGGCTACGCCGAGGACGGCCTGCGCGAACTCCGGCGGCACACGGATTCGCTGCTGGTCATCCCCAATCAGAAACTGCTGACCTTTGTCGAGAAATCCACGTCCCTGCTGGATGCGTTCAAGGTGGCCGACGATATTCTGCGGCAGGCCATCAAGGGCATCAGCGACGTCATCACCACGTCGGGCCTGGTGAACGTGGATTTTGCCGACGTGCGTACAATTATGTGTTACACGGGGCGGGCGGTGATGGGCATGGGCGTGGCCAAAGGGGAACATCGCGCCAGAGAGGCGGCGCAGCAGGCGGTCTCCAGCCCGTTGCTGGAAGAGGGGAGCATCGAAGGGGGCCGGGGGCTGTTGATGAATATCACCGGCGGCCCGAATCTGACGCTACATGAAGTCGACGAAGCCTCCACCATCGCGGAAGAAGCCGCGGACGACCAGGCCAACATTATCGTCGGCCAGGTGATTGACCCGGCTCTGAAAGACGAGGTGGTCGTGACCGTCATCGCGACCGGCTTCGAACATCAGCAGGAGCCGGTGTCGCGGCTGACGCCGACGTCGCCGCCGTTCGACACCACGGAGGGGAAGGCCCGTGCCGCCGTCGCCGCGCCCCGGAGTCCGCAGCCGGTGCTGGCCGGGACCGACCTGGACCGCCCGGCCTTTCTGCGGCAGGGGGACACGAACGGGGCCGTCGACCACGGGAACGTGGTGATGGACACGGACTGGGACGTGCCGACGTTTTTGCGGAAGAAAAAATCCTGACGGGGTGACGGGAAGGAGGGCACGGGAATGGTGTTGGCGATGATGGATGCCGCGTCCGCCATGCACACGAGGCCGCCGCTCACCAGCGCGTCGTTCGGACGGCGGACCCGCAACGTGGCGCATTTTTTCGGCACGCGGCACGGGCCGCACTACGGGGGCGGCCCCGGCGCGCAGGGGGTGGTGAAGGCCGCGGCGCCCGAGTATCCGCTGGTCGTCTCCGTCCGGCAGGTGCACGGCGCAGAGACGCTGGTTATTGATCGACCGCTGCGCGTCGGCGAGCGGTTTCCGGATGGCCGTGACGCCATCATCACCGATCAGGCCGGGTTGTTATTGACCATTCGAACCGCCGATTGCGTGCCGGTGTTGCTGGCGGATGACGCGCGCGGGCTGGTGGGTGCGGTCCATGCCGGCTGGCGCGGGGCGGTGCGGGGCGTGGTGGCGGCGGCGATCCGGGGCATGGCGGAGCGGTTCGGCGCGGACCCCGCCTTGCTGCATCTGGTGATGGGGCCGTCCGTCGGGCCGTGCTGTTACGAGGTGGATGCCCCGGTGATCGAACAGTTGCCGACGGATTTGCCGGAGGCCGGGGCGGCGCTCGTCCCGACCGGGTCGCGAACCGGCCGGCTGGATTTAAAAGCCCTGATTCGGGCGCAGGCCCTGTCGCTCGGCCTCGCCGGGGACCGGATTCATCGCGTCGATCTCTGTACCATGTGCCGGGAGGACGTGTTCTACTCCTATCGCCGGGAGGGCGCCGTGCACGGAACCATGGTCAACGGTATTATGTTGACCCACGGGTGACCAGTGGCGGGGACATGACGGTAGGACAATGCAAAAGAAGGATGGATTCCCGACTACTAACGTCGGGAATGACAGCAGGAGAAAGTGGGAATGACGGATGGGGGGTGCCGCGGGCGTTGCCGGGGTTGCCGCCGGGGAGACGGGGGTGGATGATCTGCCGACGACAATTCGAACGACGCGCGACCGCATCCGCCGGGCCGCGGAACGCGCGGGGCGCGACCCGCGCCGCGTGCGGCTGGCGGCGGCGACCAAGGGCGTCGACGCGGGCCGGGTGCTGGAGGCCATTCGCGCGGGCCTGACCATTTGCGGAGAAAACCGGTGGCAGGAAGCGCGGGCCAAGATGGACGCGGTGGGCGATCACGCGGGCGTGACGTGGCATTTTTTCGGGCGGCTTCAGCGGCGGAAACTCCGGCATCTGGTGGGGCGGTTCGACCTGATTCATTCCGTGGAGTCCCTCGAACAGGCCGAAGAGATTCACCGTCGCGCGCGGGAACAGGGCATGGTCCAATCCATTTTGCTCGAAGTGAACGTCGGCGGCGAATCGTCCAAGGGCGGGTTCCGACCGGACGAGGCGCCGGACGCGGCGGCGGCGATGGATTCGTTCGAGCACGTCGCCGTGCGGGGGCTGATGACGCTGCCGCCGGGGCAGCCCGACCCCGAACGCAGCCGGCCGTCGTTCCGGCAACTCAAAGCGCTGGCGGACCGCCTTGCCGCGATGCCGCTGCGGCGGGTTCGCATGGATGAGTTATCGATGGGCATGTCGAACGATTTCGAAATTGCGGTGGAGGAAGGCGCGACACTGGTGCGCGTGGGCACGGCGTTGTTCGGCGCGCGGCCGCCGGTTTCAACGGCCGGGTAAGACATCAACGGCCGGCAACGGGAGACGAGGTTGACGATGACACAGACACACACGATGCCGCCGGTGACGCGGCTGGTGACGCCGGTGACATGGCTGATACCGCCGGTGACACGGCTGGTGCCGTCAGCAACGCCGCCGGTGCCGCCGCCGGTAACGCCTGTGCCGCCGGTGTCTCACGAGTCGGGGGACGTATGTTTATAGCGGGCAATCTTCTGCTGGGGGTGGCCTTTGTGCTGGATACGCTGTTGTTTGTGTATATGTGGCTGATGATGATCCGGGTGCTGGTGTCGTGGGTGAATCCCGACCCGTGGAATCCGATTGTGCAATTTCTCACGAAGACGACGGAGCCGGTGCTGATCGTTATTCGACGCCGCGTGGGCACCTTGCAGGGCGGCCTGGATATTTCCCCCTTTCTGGCGATTTTGTTGATCGTGTTTTTGCAATACGCCGTGGTGGCGTCCCTTCATGACCTGGGCATGAGGTTGCAGTGACCGCGGCCGGCGTGCCCGATGCGGTACGCGCGCCTGCGATGCGCCGCGCGCCCGATGACGCCGACCGCGTCCCGCGAGTGACGCCGCCGCGTCCGCGCGCGACGCCGGTCGTGCCGTAATCCCCGATGAGCGTTGTTCTCCAGGCCTTCCAGCACGCCGTTCGAGACGGGGTGTTCCCCGGCGCCGTGGCGCTGGTGCGGCATCGCGGGGCGGTGGTGTTCCATGAAGCCGTCGGGACCCGTGGCCGGCCGCCCGATGATCAACCCGTGCAGCGCGCATCGGTGTATGACCTGGCGTCGTTGACGAAACCGTTGGCGACGGCGACGGCGGTGTTGTGTCTCGCGCGCGACGGCAGGGTGCGGGTGGACGAGGCGGCGCTGCCCTGGGCGGAGGAACTGCGGGGGAGCGCGTTTGCCGAGGTCACGCTGCGGCAGTTGCTGTCGCACAGCGCGGGGCTGCCGGCCTGGCGGCCGTATTATGAATGGCTGGCGCCGGCGGGCGCGCCGCCGAGGGATGACGGCGAGCGCCGTGACCGGGTGGGCGCGCTGCTGCGGGCCATCGCGCGCGAACCGGTGGAATATCCGCCGGGGAGTCAAAGTCTGTACAGCGACCTGGGGTTCATGCTCTTGGGTGCGATTGTCGAACGGTGCGCGGGGACGTCGCTGGCGGCGTTTTGTCGGCGGAATATTTTTGAGGTGGCGGGGGCGGCGGCGTCTTTGGGATTTCCCGGTGATGACGCGGCGGCGGCGTTGGGGTTTCCCGGCGGCGACAAGGCGGCGGTGACGGCGGCGGGGTCGGCGGCGGCGGTGGTGTCGGCGGTGTCGACAATCGTGCCGACGGAATGGGATGCCCGGCGCGGGCGGTTGTTGTGCGGGGAGGTGCATGATGACAACGCCGCCGCGCTGGGCGGGGTGGCCGGTCATGCCGGGTTGTTCGGCACGGCGGAGGCGGTGAGCCGGATGTCGGCGGCCTGGTTGCGGGCGGCGCAGGGCCGGGACGGGTGGTTGGACGCCGGTCTGGCGCAGCAGTTTGCGCGGCGCGGGGACGCGGTTCCCGAATCGAGTTGGGGGTTGGGGTGGGACACGCCGTCGGGGGTGTCGTCGTCGGGCACGCGGTTGTCGTCGCGGGCGTTTGGTCACGTGGGTTATACCGGCACGTCGCTGTGGATTGATCCCGCCTGCGAGTTGGAGGTGATTCTTCTGTCCAACCGCGTGCATCCGACGCGGACGAACACGGCCATCGCGGAGTTCCGCCCGCGGATTCATGATCTGATGTATGAGGAATACGTCGGGGGATGATGGCGGCGGGGGGGGATGGGGAGCACAGTACAGAAGGATGGATTCCCGATTAAAAACGTCGGGAATGACGGAAGGGGGAATGTGGGAATGACGGAAAGAGAGGAATGCGGGAATGACGGAGGGGGAAAGGATGGATTCCCGATTAAAGATGTCGGGAATGACGGAGGGAAGGGTCGGGAATGACGGAAGGGGAACGTCGGGAGTAACGGGGGCGGCGGGCGTCGGTCAGGCGTCGGTCGGTTGTCAGTCGGGATACTCGACCCAGGATTCTTTTTCCGCGAGATAGGCCGGGCCTTTAAAATTCAACCGTGTGCGCATGTGCGTAAAGCCCAGGGGCCGCAATTGGTCCACGAGGTCCCTGACGGCTCCGCCCACCGTGCGGTGCACGCCGCTTTCCGTGACCAGCGCTTCGTACATCATGCCGGCCACGTAGCCTTGTTTAACGTGCCGGACCGGCACGATGCGGTTGAAGTAGCGGGCGCTGGGGTCGGTGCCTTCCAACTGATGCTTCTCCACCACCGCGTTCCGAAAACGAAAAGACAGGGGCAGGGTGCTCATGGGGCAGGGTGTCCGTTCATCAAAGAAAAGGAAAAACGATTATAGAGAACTTTCCGGATTTCTGCAACCTTCCGAACGGTCAACAACGTCGCCGACACGTTGACGGTATTTGGTGTCTCGTATAAGAATGAACGAACGGTGGCGCAAATGTCGGAATACGAGTCGCGGGCGAGAACACTATGACGGACAAGTACACCAACCTGTTTGAGTTTTATGTCAAGTTATACGATGACGAAATCGCGCGCTTCCGAAGTTTGGACGCCAAGATCGCGCGGTATCTGTCAGCGCATTCAATCCTTATCTCTTTGACGGGTTTTGTTGGTGTCAGTCTCCGATTTCTTCTCCATGACCCAAGGTTGATCTCCATCCTAGTTGTCGCCAATTATTTGTGCCTGGCTTGTATTTTCGTGGTGTATGTTATGGGTTTTTATTACCTGACCAGCGCCCTCAAGGTGGAAAATCTGAAGCGATTTAACTATGACGATTCCATGATCGAACTTTTTTTGAGTCATCGATCGGTCGATATTAAATATGCATTAGTGCGCAGGGCCAAGGAGGCCATTGAATATAACGTTATCATCGGAGATAAAAAAAGCGAAAAATTGGCAAGGGCAATCCGGTGGTCTTTTTCATGGCAGACGATGCTGCTGTTGGCGGTCAGTGTGTTGCTTGCCATGTTCAATACCTATTTTGCTTCAAATATCGTGTTGTGGTAGAAGGGTTGCGGAGAGGATATCCGATGTCCGCTTATAGCGTTGAAAGGGAGGGGGTAGCTATGTCGGAACATGATCGAAATCATTCCAATGTCCCACAGCCACAGGGCGTTCAGCCGCCGGCGTCGGAGTCGCCTCGTGACGCGGATGAGCCGGACCCCAGCGTGGAGGCTCCGCAAAACGTGCTGATTACCGAAGGCTACGATCCTCCCAAGCGCTAAATCGCGGGTGCCCGGTATTGAGGCGGACTGGTTCAGGCCGGGCGATTGCGGGCTGAACGCACCATACGGACACATGCACGCCATGCCCAAACACGGCCCATCGTCGGATGTCATGGATTCGAGATTTTCCATCGGCGGGGTGATTCCGCTCAACGTCCCCAACAGTCTCACGATTCTCCGGATTCTGCTCATCCCCGTGATCGTGGGGTTGTTGCTGTACGGGCACGTGGCGTATGCCCTGGCGACGTTGATCGTGGCCGCGTTGACCGACGCGCTGGACGGGAGCATCGCCCGCCTGGCGAATCAGAAAACGAGATTTGGGACGTACCTGGACCCGCTGGCGGACAAACTCCTGCTGATGACGGTCTTTATCACGCTGACCTGGCTGGAGATGGTGCCGGTGTGGAGTATGCTGATCGTCGTGAGCCGCGACGCGATGCTGCTCACCGGCGGGCTGCTGGCCCGTCTGACCGACACGCCTCTCGATACCACGCCCACCGTGTCGGGCAAAGCCGCCACGCTGTGCCAGGTGGGCTACAGCATTCTGGTGCTGGCCTGCGTTGTCCGGGGCGTCGACGCGGCCTGGCTGTGGCCCCTGCTGTCCGTGATGAGTCTGCTGACGGTGTTCTCCGGCCTGCAGTACATTGTGCGCGGCGTGAGTCACCTGCATGCCTCCGATGGGTCGTAACCGGTTCCGTCGCTAGTCCGGAGGGGTCATGCTGCGCGCCAGGATGGGCCAGTTACTGCTTGACGCCGGGTGCATTACCGCCGCGCAACTGGACGCCGCCCTGGCGCGGCAGCGGGACACCCGGCGCCCGCTGGGCCGCATCCTCTGCGAACAGCGCGCCATTTCCGAAGACGTGCTGCTGAAGACGCTGGGCCAGCAGTATGGCCTGGCCACCGTGTCCTCCTTTCCCTCCGCCGTGGACCCGCATCTGTCGACCTGGATGCCGCGGGCCTGGGCCGAACGTCATGCGGCGGTGCCCGTGAGCAAAGTCGGACAGCGGCTGACGGTGGCCCTGACGGACCCGGCGAATGTGCAGGCGCTGGACGAGGTGCGTTTTCGCACCGGCTTGCGCGTGGTGCCGGTGATCGCGCTGGAGTCCGACGTGCGTTCCCGCATTCAGGCGTTGTATGCGGCGGCGGAGTCGGCGGGCGCCGGGGCGCCGGCGTCAACGTCATCCGTCGGCGGTGGCGTGGACGGGGGCGGCGGCGGGGACGGGGACGGTTGGTCCGCCGCCGGTGACGAGGTGCGGGACGGCGGGGCGGCGGACCATCGGGCGCCCGGCGTGGATGCGGCGCTGCAATCGGACGAGATGACGACGTTGGTGGAGCGGGTGTCGTCGAGTCTCCGGCACGCGCGGCCGGACGCCGTGGCCGACGCGCTGGTCGAAGATGCGTCGCCGGTGGCGGAGTTGGTGCGGACGATGCTGCGGCGGGCCGCCCGCATGGGCGTGAGCGACGTGCATCTGGAGCCGCATGAGCGCGTGGTGCGGGTGCGGTTTCGACTGGACGGCAAACTGCATCCGGTGATGACGTATTCGATCAGCCTGCGGAACGCCGTGGTGTCGCGGCTGAAAATTCTGGCGCATCTGGATATTGCCGAGCGGCGCCTGCCGCAGGACGGGCGTCTGGCCCTGGATCTGGAAGACGGCCGGACGCTGGACGTGCGCATGGCGGTGTTGCCGTCCCTGCACGGGGAAAACGTCGTGCTGCGGCTGTTGAATCGCGCCGGGCAAATGGTGGAGTTGCCGGCGCTGGGGCTGGACGCGGCGGACACCGGGGTGTTGCTGGCGGCGCTGGAGCGGCCTCATGGCATGGTGCTGGTGACGGGGCCGACGGGCAGCGGGAAAACCACGACGCTGTACGCCGCGCTGCAGGTGTTGAACACGAAGGACGTGAACATCGTCACGGTGGAAGACCCGGTGGAATATCATCTCACCGGCATCACGCAGGTGCAGGTGAAGGAAGACATCGGCCTGGGGTTTGCGCGAATCCTTCGGGCGTTTCTGCGGCAGGACCCGGATATTCTGATGGTGGGGGAAATCCGGGATTTGGACACCGCGCAGATTGCCGTCCGGGCCGCCCTCACCGGACACCGGGTGTTGTCCACGCTGCACACGCACGACGCGGTGCGGGCGGTGACGCGGCTGCTGGAGATGGGCGTCGAGCCGTTTATGGTGGCGTCGTCGGTGAGCGTCATTGTGGCGCAGCGGCTGGTGCGCCGCGTCTGCCCGGAATGCCGGCGGCCGGACGGCCCGTTTTCGAACGCCCGATTGCGCGAGGCGGGCTTCACGGAGGCCGAGGCGGCGGTCGTCGCCCCGGTGCGGGGACAGGGGTGTGCCGCCTGTCACGGCACGGGGTACCGGGGGCGGGTGGGGTTGTTCGAAGTGTTGCCGGTGTCCTCGGAGTTTCGCGCCCTGATTCTGGAACGGGAAACGGCGGATCGACTGAAACGGCAGGCGCTGGCGGACGGCCTGCACACGATTCGCCGCCGGGGGCTGGACGCCGTCATGCGGGGACTCACCACGATCGAAGAAGTCGTGAGCGTGTCCGTCGAGGATGAGGCGCGGGACTGATTCATGCCGACCTTTGCGTATCAGGGCACCACCCGTCAGGGGAGTCTGCGGCGGGGCGAAGTGGAGGCCGCGGACCGGAGCGCCGCGTGCCTGGCTCTGCGGCAGCGCGAGGTGTTTGTCACCCGCCTCCGCGAAACATCCGTCGTGCGGGCCGCCCGTCGGCCGTTCCCCGCGCTGACGCAGGCCCGCGTGTCGCCAAAAGAACTGGTGGTCTTCACCTGGCAACTGGAAGCCATGATCAAGGCCGGCGTGCCGCTGTCGCGCAGTCTGGAGATGCTGGCGGCGCAGACGTCGTCGTCGGCCTTTCGCGCGGTGGTGCGCGCCGTGACACAGCGGGTGGAGGACGGCTCGTCGCTGGCCGGGGCGCTGCGGGAACATCCGGCGGTGTTCACGCCCTGGTACGCCGGCATGGTCGAAGCCGGCGAGGAAGGCGGGCGGCTGGGCGACACGTTCCGCCGGCTGGCCGAACAGACCGACACGATGTGGCGACTCCGGCAGCAGGTCAGGCTGGCGCTGGTCTATCCCCTGTTTGTGTCGATGGTGGCCGCGCTGGTGTTCTGGGCGCTCCTCGTCTGGGTGATTCCCATGTTCGGCGCCATGTTTGCCGAATGGGACACGGGCCTGCCCTGGCCGACGGCGCTGGTGCTGGCGGCGAGTCAATCGCTGCGGGAGCACTGGGTTGCCGTGTTGGCCGGCGTGGCCGGCCTGGGGCTGGGGATGCGGTGGTGGGCGGCGACGCCGTCGGGGCGGCGGCTGGCGGAGCGCGCGCTGTTGCGCGTGCCGGCGCTGGGCACGTTGTGGCGCAACGTGGCGGTGGTGAACGTCACGCGCACGCTGGGGTCGCTGCTGGGGAGCGGCGTGCCGATGTTGCGCAGTCTGGAGTTGGCGCAACGGGTGGCCGGGGTGCGCGCCGTGGAGCGGGCGCTGGCGGAGGCGGCGGCGAGCGTGCGCGAAGGGCAGCCCCTGGCGGACCCGCTGGCGAGGTCCGGCGCGTTTCCCGAGTTGGTGTCCGACATGGTGGCCGTCGGCGAAACCACCGGCAGTCTCGACGAGGCGCTGGGCAAAATCGCGGACCTGTATGCGCGGGAAGTGGACCGCGACCTTGCCGCGCTGACCGCCTTGCTGGAGCCGTTGATCATCGTGGCGCTGGGCCTTGGCATCGGGTTTCTGGTCGTGGCCATGTATCTGCCGATTTTCATGATGGGCGCCGTGGCGGGGTGAGGCGCGGGGGCGTGTCATGGAGATGGAGCGGGCGGCGTCCGGTCGACGCATGAGTACGCCCGCCGGGTTGGATCGTTCGCTGCGGCTGCATCCGCCGGCCAAGATCAATCTCATTCTTAAAATTTTTCATCTCCTGCCCAACGGGTATCACGCGCTGTGGTCGTTGATGCAGACGGTCGGCGTGACGGACGATCTGGTCGTGCGCGTCACGGATGCGTTCGAGGGGATTCGCCTGACCTGTTCGGACGAGGCCCTGGCCGCGCCCGCCGACAACGCGGTGTGCCGGGCCGCCGACCTGGTGCTGCGGCGGGCCGGTCTGGCCGTGGGCGTGGAGTTGCATCTGACCAAGAGGATTCCGGTGGCGGCGGGGCTGGGGGGCGGCAGCAGTGACGCCGCGGCGACGATTGCGGGACTCAATCATCTGTTGGAACTGCACTGGACCACCGGCGAGATGGCGGCGTTGGGGCAGGCCATCGGCAGCGACGTGCCGTTTTTTCTTGACGCGCCGACCGCGATTGTTCAGGGGTGGGGGGAGCAGGTCACGCCGCGTACGCTTGACGGCGTTCGCTGGGTGGCGCTGGTGAATCCGGGGTTCCCCATCCCGACCGGCCGGGCTTATGGGCGGCTGGCCGAGAGCGGGCGGCTGGCCGAGAGCGGGCGGACGGCGGCGGCGGCGGGCGAGCCGGTCGAGTCATCGCTGCCGGATCGACTGCGCGAACTGGAACGCGCGCCGTCGATGTCGTGGCGCCGGCTGATCGAGTGTCTGGAGAACGATTTTGAATCTGCGCTGTTCGGCGACTATCCCGAACTCGCCGACATCAAACAGACGTTGCTGCGCGCGGGCGCCGAGGGCGCGCTCCTGTCCGGCAGCGGCGCCACCGTGTTCGGCGTGTTCCCGGACCGGCACGGCGCGGCGCGCGCCGCCGAGGCGTTCGCCGACCGGCCGGGTTGCCGGGTGTGGATTGCGCCGTCCCTGCAACACGGCCTGCGGCACGGGTTGGCCGCGTCGACATCGGCCGCGTCGACATAGGCCGCGTCGACATGGGGTGCGCCGACATAGGGCGTTGGATCGTTGGATAAGAGGATGCGACGACGGCGGCACCGTCACCGACACCACCACCGCCACCGCCAACAACGACCGCACCGTCATTCCCGACCCCCGAATGGAAACGTCGGGGGCAGGCGTTCGTTGTCGGGAAGTATTTGCCAACGGCAAATGCTCCGAAGGTCCATCCTTCCTTGCCCCTCCGTCATGCCGCGTCGATGATGTTCAATGGCAGGAGAATCAACCCCACATTCATAGCGGTAATGTTCACTTTGGCGATGTGCGTCATCGCGCTGTTCTTCGCCACGCGCCACCACCGCCGCCGCAACAAAAAGCAACCCCCCACCGACGCCGCTTAACGCCGGCGCGACTGACGGCGGTGGCGGCGTCGCCCCACTTGACCCCGCCGCCGGCTCCGGGTATGCTCCCGTCGTGGTGGCGGTTGTCGCCACGCCTGTTAACCGGTCGTCACGACCATTGCCCAGCGAGGATTAGCACGATGAAAAAGTTATGCCCGGTATTG
>JAHRAQ010000013.1 GCA_020027205.1 Nitrospirales bacterium
CTTGCGCGGCGCTGGCTTTGGCCACGTCGTCGTAACTGACGTACTGCGCCATGCCCTGCTGGCCCATGACTTTGGTCAGGGCCGAGGTCAGGGTGGTCTTCCCATGGTCTACGTGCCCAATGGTCCCGACATTCACATGCGGCTTCGTCCGGTCAAATTTCGCCTTCGCCATCTGGCCCTCCCTGACAATTCCGCTCCGGCGGAACCCCGCGTTCCCGCGCCGGCCACCCGGTCAACGGGCCGCCTCTAGTACCAATCAACACCAATGTCCGTGACACTGCCTTGAGAGCATGGAGCCCACGACGCGGATCGAACGCGTGACCTCGTCCTTACCAAGGACGTGCTCTGCCATCTGAGCTACGTGGGCCTCAAGACGCGAAAGGGAACCCGTGAAACGTTGTGGACGCCCCGCCGATTAGCATTACGTTTGCCGCGTCACGCTCACGTCCCTGCCTTCATGCTCAAGCGCGCATGGAGCGGGCGACGGGACTTGAACCCGCGACAGCCAGCTTGGAAGGCTGGAACTCTACCACTGAGCTACGCCCGCCACGATTGTCCGATTGCCCTCAAACGTTGCTCGCTCCTTTGTTGCCCGGCCACGCGCGACAGCACGGACGCGCGCGAATGAATGAATGTGCCTTCCGGTCATCCCGTGATGCGCGACCACGATGCCTATGGTGGGCAGGCAAGGATTCGAACCTTGGAAGCCGATGGCAGCAGATTTACAGTCTGCCCCCTTTGTCCACTCGGGTACCTGCCCCGTAATCAACGTCATGTGTCGTAAGACAGGACAGTTGGCAACATATCCGACGACAGGGTATCCTGTGCCGGACTCGTCTGCGACTGCTACGACGGCAACAGGCACAACAACACCTGCGATGCCCACGTCATGTATGAATGCTCTGAAGACGCCGGCCACCCGACACGCCACCGGGCCGGAAACACGCGGCACGAGCGACGCGAAATCACCGTTCGGAAACGCGCATCGGCGACTCGAAACGTCACTCCTGCAAACTGGTAATTATAAACGCATGGTGGGCCTACGTCAAGAGCGGGCACGGGGAGCGGGCACCGGTCCGGCGGAGGGACGGGGGCAGACACCGGTGGATGAAAACGATTTGTTTTTCAATGGCTTGCGTCCACGGAAGGAACACGCCCAAGTCACGGCCATGATGCGTCACACGGCGCTGATTGCCTGGCTGATTCTTGGAATCGCCTCCCCGGCGCTCCCGGCCCCTCCCGGAGACCCCGCCGGTCACCGGTCCGGCCTGGCCACGGTGTCGACACCCGGCGGCGTCACGCTGTACTGCGAAATCGCCGACACGCCGGCTTCACGAAGCATCGGACTCATGCACCGAACGCGCATGGCGCCCGACCGGGGAATGTTGTTTTTGTTTCCGGAACCGGGCCGGTGGACGTTCTGGATGAAAAATACCAAAATGCCCTTGGACATTCTGTGGCTGGACGGGAACGGAACCATTGTGCACCGCGCGGACCGCGTCCCCGTGTGCGAAAGGACCGACAATCTCTGTCCGAGATACCGGCCCGCCACGGCGGCGACGCAGGTACTGGAACTCCGCGCGGGACAGGCCGAGGCGCTCAACCTCGACACAGGCGCCCGGCTCACCATTTCGATGCCGAAGCAAAGCCGTTCACGATAAGGCCGTCACACCGCGCGCAGGTCGCACAGCCGCAGTTGAATGCGTTGCATCCCGTTCCACGCATTCATCTCCGGGGTGAACACCGCGTCGATTCGACCGCGGCCCTCATCAAGCGTTTTCGCGAATCTCCCCATCCGAAACCCGATGCCGGCGAACGGCACGGAGTTCTCCTGTCGCACGACCAGTTTCAGATGATCGTCCCCGACGATGCGATGCTCCAGCACTGACAGCCCCCGACCGAGAAACATCGGCTCCGGATTGCCCATCCCGAACGGCTGCAGTTGATCCAGTTCCCGAAGGAGAGACAGGTGCACGTCGGACAGCGCCACCGCCGCATCCACGTCCAGCACGGGCGGCGCCGTCCCCGCCCCGCCCGCGTCGACATGCGCGCACAGGCGGCGCGTGAACGCCGCAAACGAGTCCCGCCGCACCGTGAAGCCGGCCGCCATCGCATGACCGCCGAAGGCCACCAGGTCCCGCCGGCAGTGTTCCAGCGCGTGACACATGTCGACCCCGCGCACGCTCCTGACCGACCCCTTGCCGAGACCGTCCCGGTCAAACGCCACCACGGCCGCGGGACGGTGATAGCGATCCACCAGCCGCGCCGCCACGATGCCGATGACGCCGCTGTGCCACCCATCGCCCCCGACCACGATCGCGGGCGGCAACGCCCCGGCAGGCGGCAGCGCCCCGGCGGACGGCACGTCGCCGGCGGCCTCCACCTGCCGCATCGCCGCGCGTGTCGTCTCCTGTTCGAGATGCCGGCGGCGGCGGTTCAACTCATCAAGCCGACGCACCAGACGCCGCGCCGCGTCGTCGGAATCCGTGGTGAGCAATTGCACGCCAAGGTCGGCGTGCGCCAGCCGTCCCGCCGCGTTGAGACGCGGGGCAATCTGAAACCCGACGGCGCTCGCCGAACACGCGCCGGCCAGTCCCAGGGATTGCGTCAGCGCGCGCAAACCGCACCGGGTTTCCCGCGACACCTGCGCCAGCCCGTCTCTCACCAGCACGCGGTTTTCATCCCGCAGCGGCACCAGATCGGCGATGGACGACAACGCCACCAGATCACGAAAGGACTCGACCGGCATTTGGGCCGCGCCGTATTTTTGCGCGTACGCCTCGGCCACCTTGTAGGCCAGCCCGCCGGAACACAGCCCATGAAAAGGATAGGCGGAATCGTCACGATACGGATTGATGAACGCCAGCGCCCCCGGCAGCGGCGCCTGCGGCCGGTGATGGTCGGTGACAATGACATCCAGCCCCAGTTCGCGCGCCACGGCAATTTCGCGGTGCGAGGTGGTGCCGCAATCCGCCGTCAGCAACAGCGACACGCCGCGCGTGACCAAATCTCGAATGGCGGATTCGTGCAGCCCATAGCCCTCGGTCTGCCGGTCGGGAATATAACTTTCAGCGCGGGCGCCGACGCTCCGCCAGAACAGGAGATGCAGGCTGACGGCCGCCATGCCGTCGACGTCATAGTCCCCGTAAAAACAGACCCGCTCTCCGTGCCGGACGGCCCGATGCAGACGGTCCACGGCCGGTTCCATATCCGGCAGTCCAAACGGGTCATGGGTCACACCGCCGGGCGACGAGAGCCACGCCCTGGCCAGCGCCGGTTCGGTCATGCCCCGCCGGCACAACACCGTCGCCGTGATGGGCGAGACGGACAGCGTCCGCGTCAGCGCCTCCACCTGCGCTTGGTCCACGTCGGGCACCACCCATTGTTTGTGTGATTGCACCATCGCCTCACCGGCAACACGCGCCACGGCGCGCGCCGGAGGGGAGCATAGGAATCGACGGGAACGGTGTCAAACCGGAAGGACGCGAAGCCCGCCCGCGCGGCGAGGGAAAGAGAGACGCGGAGATCACGGAAGTGGGTGCGGATGCGGCGAGGCACACGGAAACGCCCCCTCCGTCATTCTCGACATCCTTAGTCGGGAATCCATCTTTCTGTTGTGCCTTTCCTTTGGTTAGGACAAAGAAACAGAAGGATGGATTCCCGATTACTAACGTCGGGAATGACGGCGGGGGAAAACGGGAATGACAAAAGGAGGGGTCGGGAATGACGGAGGGGGAAGCAACGGAGCGAGGGGCTACTCTCCCCCTTTTTGCACATAATTCTTAACAAACTCGGCGGCGTTTTCTTCCAGCACTTCATCGATCTCATCCACCAGCGCGTCCGTGTCCTCTTGCAATTTCTTGCCGGCGGCGATGACCTTCGGATTGGGTTTCACGTCCCTGGCCGGCGGCTTCCTGGCCGAGTCAGACTTTCGTTCCCGTTTTTCCATAGGCCAACCTCCTTACGCTTGCAACTCCCTCGACGACACACAGAATAGCCCGGCATTCCGCCATGGTCAAGGCCGGAGAACATGCCATCACGACACAAGTCATCCACAGAGGGGCATTTTTCCGTCATTCCCGCGAAAGCAGGAATCCAAGTTTCTGTTGTGTTTCCTCTTGGTCGGACCATAAGGCCGACGACGCCAGAGGCTGGATTCCCGCACGGACGGGAAGAATGTTGCCTGGCAATGCGTTTGTTATTGCAGGTCGAACGCCGTTGCTTCAATGCTCACGTCATCGGAAAATGCGATTCTCAATTCCCTGTCCCGGCCTCGAATAATCACAGAAGCCGTTTCTTCCGCAAGAGTCACGGTCTTGGATTCAGGGAGTTTCCACATCGCCCCCGTTGCGGGATCTACGATGAGAAAGCCGATCAATCCTCCAAAGAGAATGTTTCCGATATACCATCCGTCCAGTTGGGTATCCAGGATGACGGTTTGCGGGGCATAGCCGTCTTTTGTAAGTTCTACGGAATACTTTTCTGCTGAAAAGTATCCGTCACCTGCGGGCAGCGTCAGGGTTGTTGGGGTCTTTCCTCTGTAGATTTCCCGTCCACTCTTGTTGGTTATCACGATTTGTGCCGCTACTGGATGGGAGGACAAGATGACAGGATATTGGGATTCACTGATGATGCTCGCACACGAAGTTGTCAGCACGAGCATAAAGAAAAGTGGCAGAAATTGGGGGGGGGGGGGGTAAACGAAGCCATGACTTTTTGCATTGCAAGTCTCCTTTGGTATGTTGATGAAAGACTACCCAGATCACGAACACTTACCTTACACCATCAGCGAAATAATCAGCAACGCCACGATGTTGATGACTTTGATCATCGGATTAATCGCCGGGCCGGCGGTGTCCTTGAAGGGATCGCCCACCGTGTCGCCGGTCACCGCCGCCTTGTGAGTCTCGGTGCCTTTGAGGCCCTGCTCCTCGATGTATTTTTTGGCATTGTCCCAGGCGCCGCCGCCGCTGGTCATGGTGATGGCCAAAAACAGCCCCGTCACGATGCTGCCCACCAGCACGCCGCCCAGCGCCGCCGGGCCCAGCATCACGCCGACCACGATGGGCGCCAGTACGGGGATCAACCCCGGCACCAGCATTTTCCGCAACGCCTCCTGGGTCACGATGTCGACACAGGTGCCGTATTCCGGCTTGCCCGTGCCCTCCATGATGCCGGGGATCGTCCGAAACTGCCGGCGCACTTCTTCCACCACCAGGCCACCGGCCCGGCCCACCGCCTTCATGCAGAGCGCGCTGAACAGAAACGGCAACATCCCGCCGAGAAACAACCCCACCAGAATCGACGGATCGGACAGATCGAAACGCAAGCCGGCGTTCCCGGCCCGCGCGGCGCGCGCATATTCCGCAAACAACACCAGCGCCGCCAACCCGGCGGAGCCGATGGCGTAGCCCTTGGTGACGGCCTTCGTCGTGTTGCCGACGGCGTCGAGTCCGTCGGTGATGATTCGAACGTCCCGCCCCAGGCGGGCCATTTCCGCAATCCCGCCCGCGTTGTCGGTCACAGGCCCAAATGCGTCAATCGCCACCACAATCCCCGCCATGGACAACATGGACACCGCGGCCACCGCCACCCCGTACAGCCCGGCTTCGGCGCCGCCGCAGACGGCAAAACTCGACAGAATCGCCGCCGCGATCACCAGCACCGGCCAGGCGGTGGACTGCATCCCCACGGCCAGTCCCGCGATGATATTCGTCGCATGGCCGGTTTCGCTGGCCTTCGCCACCTCTCTGACCGGCGCGTAGGCCGTGGCCGTGAAATAATCCGTGATGAACACAAGAGCCAGCGTCACCGCCAGCCCCATCAGCGCCGCGACGAAGTAACTGCCCCCGGCCATGCCGCCCACGCCATCCATCATCGCGGTCGTCAACGGAAAGAAGGCGGCGGCGGCGAGTCCCCCGCTGACGAACAGCCCCTTGTACAGGGCCGACATGATATTCCCGCCCTCGCGCACCTTCACAAACATCATCCCGACAATGGTCGCAAACACGGTCATCCCGCCCAGCGCCAGCGGATACAGCAGGGGCGCTACGGCGCCGGGGAACAGACTCTTCGCCAGCACCATCGCGGCGACAATGGTGACGACGTAGGTTTCAAACAGATCGGCCGCCATGCCCGCGCAATCGCCGACGTTGTCGCCCACGTTATCCGCAATGACCGCGGGGTTGCGCGGGTCGTCTTCTGGAATCCCGGCTTCAACTTTGCCGACAAGGTCGGCGCCCACGTCGGCGGCCTTGGTGTAAATCCCGCCCCCGACACGGGCAAAGACCGAAATGAGACTGCCGCCGAACCCCAGGCTGATGAGGGCATGAACGGCTTTGTCCGTACCCGCCACGGCGGACCCGACGGCATAGAACCCGGCCAGCGCCACCAGCCCCAGCCCGATGAGGAGCAGCCCGGTGACCGCGCCGCCCTTGAAGGCCACGTCCAGCGCCGGGGCCAATCCCCGCGACGCGGCCTGCGCGGTTCGCACGTTGGCGCGCACGGCAATGACCATGCCGACGTAGCCGGCGGTGGCGGAGGCCGCGGCGCCCACCAAAAACCCCGCCGCCGTCAACAATCCAAAATGCTCCGACCATATCCCGGCCAGCCACAAGATTAGAAACATGACGCCGGCCACCAGACCGACGGCGCGATATTGACGGTTCAGATACGCAGACGCGCCTTCCTGAATCGCCAGCGCAATCTTTTTCATCGCGTCGTTGCCGGCATCCTGCCGCAGCACCCAGAACATCAGATACACCCCGTAGGCAATGCCCACGAAGCCGGACACCAGCGCAAACAGGATGACGGCGGTTTCGCTATTCACGGATGAACCCCTTTCGTCAGACAAATGAAATCAGGCCAGCATCAGGCGTTGGCCTTTGGGATCGGGAATCGGGTCATTAAATTCTTTGGCCGCGTCGATCCATAACCCAATCGCATCTTCAGTGTTCGACAACGCCTCCTGTTGCGTCGCACCGTGCGCCATGCACCCCGGCAATTCCGGCACTTCGGCAACAAAGGCATCATCTTCCCTGCTCCAGTAAAGAATGATTTCATATTTGTACATGGTCAGTCCTCGCGTCGCGGGATACTGTCACAACGCACGGAGCGTCCGCAATGTGCCCGCCGGGGCCGGGGCATGACGTACGCCGCACCGGAACATCACGCGCCCCCGTTTGCCTTGTGGAGAATGACCGCGTTGCCTTCCGAATCGACAATGATAGCCATGCGGCACACCGGCGTGGTGAACGGTTCGGTTTTCACACGCACGCCCTTGCCGCGCAACTCGGCCACGCAGGCGTCCACGTCATCGACTTCAAAGGCCAAACTGCCGCCGGCGTCGGCGGCGGGCGTCACGCCTTCCATCTTTGTGGTAATCGCAAAACATCCGCCCGCCAGATCGTATTCATACCAAGCGTCAAAAAAGTTCCTGGCCGGCGTCAGCCCCAGGTCGTCCTCGTAAAACCGCCGCGCCCTGGCCAAATCCCCGACCGGATACACGGTGAACGCAATGTGTTTAATCATGGCCGTCCTCCTCCTGCAATCGTCCGGGAAGCCCGCCCCGCCGCCCGGTTATACGTGCTCTCCGGCCCGCCGGACAAGCCGGGGCCGGCACGTTGTCATCCCGCGTGTTTTCTGGTAGATTGTATCCATGGCATGGGAACCGGGAGATCCGTGGGGACAGCAGGGCGGGGCCGACCCGCTGGATGACGTACTGAAAAAAGCCAGGGAGCAATGGCAACGGATGAAACCGACACGCGGCATGAAATCCGTCGTCCTGCTCATCGTGGGCGTGCTTGTGCTTTCGCAATCGGTGTTCAGAGTTGAACCCGACGAAGAGGGACTGGTCAAGCGGTTCGGCGACGTGGTGCGCACCGTCGGCCCCGGCCCCCATCTCAAAGTGCCTTTTCTGGAAACCGTCGTCACGCCCAAGGTCGAAAAACTCCACCGCATTGAAGTCGGGTTTCGCACCAACCTCCGGGGCCGAACGCAAATCGTCCCGCAGGAAGCGCTCATGCTGACCGGCGACATGAACATTCTCTCCGTCGAGTTCATCGTCCAGTACAAAATCAGCGACGCCAAAGACTACCTGTTCAACGTGGCCGATATTGAAGAGACCATCCGCAAGTCGGCGGAAGCCGCCATGCGGGAAGTGGTGGGCAAAAATAAAATCGACGAGGCTCTGACCGTCGGTAAAGCCGCCATTCAACTGTCCACGCAGGCCCTGTTGCAAACCATCGTGGACGCGTACAAGGGCGGCGTGCAGATTGCCACCGTGCAATTGCTCGACGTCAATCCTCCGCAGAAAGTGGCCAAGTTTTTCAAAGACGTCGCCAGCGCCAAGGAAGAACGGGAGCAACTGATCAACCAGGCCCACGGATACCAGAACGACATCATTCCGAAAGCCAAAGGCCAGGCGGCCCAGGACATCAATGAAGCGAAAGGCTATTCCCAGGCCCGCATCGCCCGTGCCGAAGGCGAAGCGAATCATTTTCTGCAAACGCTTGCGGAATACAAAAAGGCCAAAACCATCATCTCCAAACGGGTGTACATCGAAACCATGGAGGACGTTCTTTCCAAAGTGGACAAGATTATTCTCGATGGCAAAGTCGCGGGCAACGTGCTGCCGTACCTGCCGCTGGACCGGATGAAAAAGAAGCCCGCCGCCGCCAACACACAGGCCCCACGATGAAACAAAACCTTCTCATCGGCATCGCCGCGGTCGTCGTCCTGCTGGTCATTCTGGGCGCGTCGCCGTTTTTCGTGCTGGATTTAACCCAGACCGCCATTGTGGTCCAGTTGGGCAAACCCAAGCGGACCGTGACGGAGCCGGGACTCAAATTCAAAATCCCCTTTGTCCAGGAGGTCCGGTACTTCGACAAACGGTTGCTGGATTACGACGTCCTTGCCCGCGAAGTCATCACCCAGGACAAAAAGACCATTCTGATCGACAATTTCGCCAAGTGGAAAATCGTGGACCCGCTGAGGGTGTACAAAGCGTTCCAAAACCAGCGGGGGGCGTTGCAACGGCTGGACGACATCATCTATTCCGAACTTCGCGTGGAACTCGGTCGTCACGAACTCCTGGAAATCGTCTCCGCCAACCGCCTCCTCATCATGTCCGAGGTGGCCAAACGCGCCAACGCCAAAGCCTCGAAATACGGCTTGGAAGTGCTGGACGTCCGCATCAAACGCGCGGACCTGCCCGAGCAGAACGCCAAAGCCGTGTTTGACCGGATGCAGGCCGAACGGGAACGGATCGCCAAACAGTACAAGGCCGAGGGCGCGGAAGAAGCGCAGAAAATCCGGTCGGAAGCCGAAAAAGACCGCCAGATTCTTCTGGCCGAAGCCTACAAAGCCGCCCAGGAAATTCGCGGAGAGGGTGACGCCAAGGCCTACAAAATCTACGCCAACGCGTATCGCCAGGACGTAAAGTTCTTTGAATTTATCCGCTCCATGGAAGCCTATCGAAAAACGTTCTCCGCCGACACGACCATGGTGCTCTCCCCGGACTCCGAATTTTTGCGCTTCCTCAAAAAACGCTGACCGGCGTTCGGCGCGCTTCCTTCACTCACTTGTTCACCCGCCCGCTCCCGTTCATGCCACGCACCGCCGTGTCGCGTACTCATGGCCAATCCGGAACATCTCAAACAGGTCCTGAACGGGAGAGAAGTCTGGAATAAGTTCAGGCGCACACACCCGGACGCGCGGCCCGACCTGCGGGACGCGAACCTGTCGGGGTATGATTTCACGCACATGGATTTTTCCCGGTGCGACTTGACCGGCGCGGATTTGTCCGACGCCTATCTCCTCCGAGCCAACTTTGAAGAAGCCGACTTGACCGGCGCCAATCTTGCGGAAGCGGACGCCATTGAGGCCAACCTGCTCAAGGCGGTTCTCACGCGCGCCTCGCTCGTCATGACGGATTTCAGCGGCGCGGGCCTGATTCGCGCAACACTCGCGGGCGCAAATCTCACCAAGGCCAATCTCACGCGCGCCTCGCTACCCTGGGGCAATCTGCGGGAATGCACGCTGGCACACGCCGACCTTACGATGGCCGACCTGCGGGAAGCCGACCTCTCCGACGCCGACCTGTCCAACGCAGACCTGCGGGACGCCTCGCTCACCGGCGCCGTCCTGCGCGGCGTCAATTTACGGGACGCGAAACATCTGTCGCTCATGCACCTGGGAAAAACAAAGACATTGTTCCGCGCCGCACTCGATCCCGCCATTCGGGAAGACGTCACCCGCCAGCACCCTCATCTGCTGGAGCGCCCCGCACCGTGACGCCAGCCCGCGTCAGTCGCGTGAAGGCGCGTCGCACGCGCGCCGTTCACGAGCACCACCGCGCGCATGACTTTTCCTGATAAGAACAACGCGCCCGACAAGATGGTCGGGGGGGCGCACGGCGGGTTCAATCAGTTCCACTCTCGCGCCCACGCCCTGCACAAGACGCAGACCGTCGGAGGTCCGCACAAACCCTTTGGCCCGCAACGCGCAATGCGATTGAATCCGCGCGACAAGCGCGTCGGAGTCGATCCCATGCTCCACCTCGACTTCTTCCGACTCGAACTCTTCATGCGTATGCGACTCCTCGTTCGCCGGACGGCGCGCCCGCCGCGTGCCACTCCCCGGCTCCAGAGGAAACAGCACCGGCATGCCGACGGCAGCGTTGACGGCCCGAATCACCGGCGTCCCGTCGGCCAGCCGTTGCACGTACGCCTGCACCTCGTCACGGCGCGCCGCATCAACAAGATCAAGTTTGTTCAGGATGAGCACATCCGCCGATGACACCTGCTGCTCAAAGGCGCCTTCCAGATCGCGCCCCTCCGCCACCTGCTCCGCGTTCACCACCACCACCGCCGCACATTCCCCCACCCACGCCGAAACCGGCTCCCGCCAGAAATTGAGCAACGTGTCAAAGGGCAGGGCCACGCCGGACGTTTCGACGACAACGCGATCCGGCCGCACGTCTTCCCAGATCCGCTGCAGCGTGGTCACAAATTCGTCGGACAATTTGCAACAGACACATCCTCCTTCCAGTTCCACATACTGCGCGCCGGCCCGATCGCCCAACAGGGCCTGATCAATTCCCAAGGCGCCGAATTCATTGGAGACCACCGCCAGCCGCGTCCCTTGCGCCTGGGCCTCCCGAAGAAGATGCCGCACGAGCGTGGTCTTCCCCGCACCCAAAAATCCCGACACCACCAGCGCCGGCACACCACCCGCGGGAGTTGCCGAATCTCGCATCATCCCGTTCTCCATTGACAACCGTGGCCGACCTTCACGACAATGCTGCCATGCCAGCAACACCTCCGGCATCCCCGCCCACGCCGAACGACATCCTTCCCGACCGCCAATGCGCGTGGTGCCGGATTCCGATGCGCAAACGCCTCGTGGGAGAAGGCCGCTTCATTCATTACACCTGCCCGCAATGCGTGTTTCAGCATACCAGCAAACAACACAAGCCGTAAACGCGCAACGCGCAATGTTGTCACATGGTCGACAAATGTAATGGGCCGATTCCGTCGCCTCACGGCAACGGAACCTACGGTCAGACAAGGTGGACGATCTCGAGATCTCCGTGCCAATGCTTCTTGAGATACTCCGCCACAAGGCGGCGGTGGCAATGGTGGGGCTTGTCTTCGCTACACAACAGACAACCATCGGCCAGCACTTCCTCGGATACGGTGCGCTCAATCCTGCGTTCTTTCATCAGTTTGAGAAATGCACGCTCGTATTGCGCCCATCCGCCCTTCTGCTTCTTGTAGCGATCCAGCATTTTTTGAGTCGGCGCCAAATCCGGCAGATGCGTGTAATCAATCTCGTAGAGTTCGCGCAGGAAATACTCCAGATCGCGCCGCTTCGCAAAACCGGCGAGTTGCGAAACATTGTTCAGCCGCACATCCACAACGCGCCGGACACCCGCATCGCGCAGCGTTGTGAAGAATCCCTCCGCCGTTTTTTTCGTGAAGCCGATGGTGAACAATTTCATGCCATGTTGTCCTTCGACACCGGGTGCATGGACCGGGCGACATAGGCAATCCGATCTTCCTGACGGGCATACGCTTCTTCAATGACTTGTTCCCGTGTCTGAAAAAAATCATCCTCCGGCATTTTCAATTCCTTCAGAAGGCGTGCCAGCGCCTCTTCGTGATGTTCCAGACGGCCGTCCGCGTGGATGTGCGCCACCGGTACGCCCCGGCTCACAAGTTCCCGCGCCACAAGCAACGTACGGTGACATTCCAGCGGCTCCTTCTCCGCGCACAACAGCGCCACACGCCGCTCGCGAGATTCCCCTATGACACGGTCAACGCCCGACTGAAAGAGGACCGTCCCGGCGACGCGGCGGTACTGCATACGCCCGTTCTCATAACACGACGGATCATCCGACCGCGCCCCCAGTTCCGCCCCAAGAAAATCATACCCGACCCCGCGCTCCTCCAACGCCCGCCGCAACGCCTCACGATTAAATTGCGGCTGACGGCGGCTGTACGGCGCGGACCGCACATCGGAAACGGCCTTCACGCCATGCGTCTCAAGCAAGCCGATCAACTTCCCAATGGAATGGGTCGAGTGACCGATTGTCAGAACCGCTGACTCCATCATCTAATGTATTTCCCCGGCATGCCCCGGCGTGATGATAGCCGCAATAAGTTTGTGATAACGACCATCCTTCTCATACGGCTTCGCCGCGAGGCTTATGGTGACATAGCACTCATTAATACCAACTTGCTCCACAGCGTTGACATTTTTTTCGAACTCTGGATCGGTCACGGTAAGATCGTAAGAAGCATTATGATAGGTGAACCTTCCGCGCACTTGTGGCTTGCCATCGTAACAGACATAAAGAACTATGTCTCGTACTGCAATAAAGTAGAGCGAGCAGGAAAGTTCCTCGGCTACAGCGGGGCTTACGCTATTGTTCCGTACACGATGACCGACTTCCCATAACTCAGAAGGTGTATCTTGCAATCCAGCAAGTTCATCCCAAGAAACTCGCTCCACACACTTCTTCCAACGAACGGTGTGGTCACGCAGCCAATTCTCGGTTTGGTGGCCTTGCGGGAAAGACTTCAACAGAGGAATATCGATGATGTCCAATATCTTCAGATCGCTCCCATCCTCGTATTGATACTCCTGCAGGGGGAGTCCTTCTCTATACTCGTTGACAGGACGAATCCAACTTCCTCCTTGAAATTCCTTGCCCGCGATACACCGGTTCCCCATCATGCGCGAATTCGCAAGGCAGACAATTTGTTTGAAGATGGATTTCTGTCTAGCCATATCATGTTCCTCCTATAACATTCCCTAAAACAAATTCGACACAATCCGCATGCCGCCGACCCAGGTGCCGATGATGCTGCCGATGGTGGGCAGGACGAAGGCGAGAAACACGCGCAGCAGGCGGTTCTGCCACCAGCGGCGGGGGATGACGACGTCTTCGGCCACGGTCTGAAATTCGCGCACGAGCGGCGGCCGCATCCAGGCTTGCACGAAGGCGGTCACGTAGCCGACGCCGATGACCGGCGTCAAACTCGTCAACGGCGCGCCGGCCACGGCCGCCGCAATCGTCAACGGGTGCGCCCAGGCCAGCAACGCGCCCACCCCACTGGGCACGCCGTTGGCCACGATCCAGAAGACAGCATTGTCGCCCGCCGCCGCCGGCCCTTTCTGGTAACCAATCAGGGCGATGGAGCCGAGAATCACGACCGGGATCGCCCATCCCGCCCATTTCCACGCGGACGACACCGGAGGAATTTCGTCCAGGGCATCCAGATTCCCATGCCGTGCGCGCCGGAGAATGGCGTGCATCCCTTCCACGTGCCCGGCGCCGACCACGGAAACCACCGTGTTGCCGTCGGCCCGCAATGTTTTTTCCGCCAGATACCGGTCGCGCTCGTCGATCAGCACGGCTTTCAACGTCGGCACGGTCTCGCCCAGTTCCCGGATCATTGCCGACAACACATCCTGTTTATTGAAATCCCGCAACGATGCTTCGGTCACCGGCGTGGTGTCAAAGACGGACATGAGAAGCGACGACGCCAGCAAACTTTTCTGCCAAAACGGCGTGGAGCGCCAGGCCCGCCGCATGGTCACGCGCACGTCGCGGTCGCACAGCACGATGGGGATGCCGAGCCGGTCGGCCGCGCTGACGGCTTCAAGCATTTCAACCCCAGGCAGGACGCCAAGCCGGTCTCCCAGACGTTTTTGCCAGGAGGCCAGCAGCACGTTGGCCAGCAGGGTACTCAACTGCTTTGTTCTGATTACCTCCTTCAGATTATACGACTCCCAACGCTGTTGTCGTGACAGGGCCTCGTAACGGCGGGCATCCAGTTCCACACAAACCGCGTCCGGGCGCGTTTCTTCGATCACGGCGCGCACCAACTCCGCGGACTCCCGCGACACATGCACCGTCCCCACCAGAATCACGGTCTTGCCTTCAACCGTCAGGACGCGCACCCCCGGCCGGGACATGACCCGCGCAAGCGCGGTCGCGTGCGGCGACGCGGATTCCGAAACATTCCCGGCTTCCATGGTCACCCTGTTTCCGTCCCCGTAACACCGGCGCGGTGGTGATGCTGTTTCACGGTTGATCGGCCATTGTCACTCACGTTACGCCGTTCTCCTGCAAACGGGAATGACTGATGAGGAACGGACATGACGAGAGACCGGTAATGCTTTACAGGTTTAAATTGAGACACTATCGTTTTGAGGAACAATCCACCGTCACATAGGGGGCAATTTTTTCCAGCGTCTTCGGTCCGAGACCGGGAAGTTTCAACAAGTCTTCGACGGATTTATAGGGCCGGCTGGCGATAATTTTACTGGCTGTCACAGGGCCGACGCCGGGTATGGATTCCAATTGTTTTTTGGACGCACCGTTCAAACACATGGGCTGCGTCTTCGACGGCTCGAATTGCTTTGCGAAGGTTTTCTCTTCCATCTTCTTCTTCCGCCGCGCCTTTCGCCTCTCGGTGAGCACGGAGGGGTCGGCTTCCGCCCATATGCCCTGCCGGTTCAGCACCGCGCCAACGCGAAGATCCTGCAGTTCTTCCAGCACCAGATCGCTGTCCATGCCGCCGGGAGACGGACGGGTTTTGCCGTGTATTCTGGCCAGTCCGCGCTCCACCAGCAGATGGGTCAGGTCACGGCCGTCATAGGTTTCGACGAAGGCATACACCCGGCCGCCAGCCGAACGTCCCAGCGCTTTCGCATAACTGGTGTGAATGGTGAACGGCTCGGACAAGACCTGTCTGACGTAGTCGGCGGCCTGCTCACCGAAACGCACCACGGCACCAGGGTCTTTAAGGCCGAAATGGTCTTGCTGTTCGCGGATTCTGTCCCGGTCAACCTTGCTGGCAGAGGACGTTTCCGGGCAATCGACGAAGTACAGCCGCAGAACCAGTTCACGCCCATCGGCATTGACCTTGAAACTGTCACCGTCGTTCCATTCAGCCTCCACAAGCGTGACGCCCGTGACGACCTCCAACTCGGCCGCCGACGCCGGCCGCTCCGGGCAGACACCGAACAGCATCACAGAGAGCAGAACAGGGAACAGGTTTCGTTTCATGACAACGCAACCTCCATTTCAGGATGAGCGCAAACGCTCCGCACAGGCAGGTGGTTTCGGCAACCGCCGGCGCTCATAAATCCAGCATGTAGGTCACATTATCTCCCCCAAAGACCTTGACCTTCCCTTCAATCATCTTTTCCGTGCGACGGTACACTCTCACCGTGACGTCCTGCCGGCCCGTGAATGATTTCATCTGCCGCATCAGCATCAGCACAATTTTTCGTCCGCGCTCTCGATCCACCGCCAGCCGTGTGTAAAAATCGTCGGTGACGTGCAGCCGCAGCACGTCATCCTTGACGACCACGTCTTCCACGTCCGCCGCGGCTCCCAGTTGCGCGCGAATGCGTTCGGCAATCTGTTCATCGGTGAGGTTCTGATTCACGTCGCGTGTTCCGCGCGGGACAGGGGTTCGGTCGCCCGATGCAGCCAGGCCGCCGTCGGCGCGTCCACCAGGGGGGCGATAACCTCCCTCACGCGGGCATGATAGGCATTGAGCCATTCGAGTTCCGCCGCCTGCAACGCCGTCACGTCGATCAGCGCCGCGTCAAACGGCGCGAGCGTGAGTGTCTCAAACGCCAGCCATGACCCGTCTTCGTCGCCGCCCGTCTTTGCGGGGACGACCACCACAAGATTTTCCAGACGAATGCCGTATGCCCCGCTTTTGTAATATCCGGGTTCGTTGGAAAGAATCATGCCGGGCCGCAACGTGACCGCATAGGCGGTTTTCGAGATCCCCTGCGGACCTTCGTGCACGCCCAGATAACTCCCCACGCCGTGTCCGGTGCCGTGATCATAATCCAGTCGCGCGTCCCACAGCGGCGCGCGGGCCAGCGTGTCCAGTTGCGCGCCGGTCGCGCCTTTGGGAAAGACGGCCATGACAAGAGCGATCACGCCCTTCAGCACGCGGGTGTATCGATCCCGATATTCCTGCACGGGCGCGCCGATGGCGATCGTGCGCGTGACGTCGGTCGTGCCGTCCAGGTACTGCCCGCCGGAATCGACCAGATATAACGTCCCCGGCAGAATCCGTTGATGCTGTTGCGCCGTGGCCCGGTAATGCACAATCGCGCCGTTGGCGCCGGCGGCCGAGATCGTCGGGAAACTCGCGTCACGCCAGAGCGGTTGCCGGCGGCGGCAGTCGTCAAGGAACGACTGCGCATCGAGTTCGGAGAGATGTCCGTCGCGCGCCTCACGATCCAGCCAGGCCAGAAATTGACACACGGCCGCGCCGTCGCGTCGATGCGCGGCCCGCGCGCCGTCGATCTCCACGGCATTTTTGCAGGCTTTCGGCAACACGCACGGATCTTCCTCTTCGACCACACGGGCGCCGGCCCGCGTCAGTCGTTCGGCAATCCAACTCGCCGTGCGTGTCGGATCGCACAATACGCGCGCGCCGGCATTGCCCAGTCGATCCAGCGCCGAGGGAAACTCCCCGTTGCCGCACAGCCGCACGTCCGGCCCCAGGTGCGAGGCCAGCGTGGCGGACACCTTGCGCGCATCGAGAAACAACGACGCCGTGCCGTCATGCGCCAGCAGGACAAAACCGAGCGGCAACGGGGTATGCGGCACGTCCCCGCCGCGAACGTTCAGCAGCCAGGCAATGGAATCGGGAGCCGTCAGGACGACAACGTCCGCGCCGTCATGTTTCAATCCCGCGGCAATCTTCCGCCGTTTTTCTTCCGACGACGTGCCGGCATGGGCGCGGTCATGCGGCACCACCGGCGCCGCGGGGGGCGCGGGACGGTCGTGCCAGACGGCATCAACGGGATTCGGTTCGCAGGGCGTCAACACCGCCCTGGTTTTCGCGCATGCCTCCCGCAAGGCCCAGACGTCCCGTGGCGTATGCAGCCAGGGATCATACCCCAGGGTGTCGCCGGGCTTCAGGACGGTGGACAACCACGCCGGCGCGGGACCATCACGAAGATGCCGTGGCTCAAACACCTGCGGGTCAACCTGATTCCGCACTTGCAGCGTATAACGGCCATCCACAAAAATGGCGGCCTGCCCGGCCAGCACCACCGCCGTGCCCGCCGACCCCGTGAACCCCGTCAACCACGCCAGCCGTTCCGCACAGGCGGGCAGGTACTCATTCTGGTATTCGTCGGTATGGGGAATGATGAAGGCGGAAAGACGCCTCCGGTCGAGTTCCGCACGCAACATTTGTATCCGTTCTGCCATCAATGGATCAACCTTTTGCCGATTTCAGGATGACCGATGTTCCAAAATATCACGTCAACATTTTTCTGGCAAAACACGGACGGTTTTGTTGAGCATCGTACAACCACTCGTTTCCCAACTTCTCATTGCCGTCGGCGAAGACTGAACAAAGCGGAACACAGTGAACTTTCTTGACACGTTGTGTATATTATGAACATATATGAAGATCGTTGACCTTGATCGAATCGTTGGCTTCCACTGGGACGAGGGCAACGTTTGAAAGAGCGTCGATAAGCATGGCGTCAGCAGACCGGAAACGGAGGAAGCGTTTTTGAACGAACCGCTTCTAATCGTCGAAGATGTCGGTCACAGCAAAACGAGTTACGCTTCCATGCTCTTGGCGTCACCAATGAAGGACGCCGACTGCATGTGACTTTTACGTTGCGAGAAAAGAACACACAGATCCGCGTCATTTCTTCACGAGACATGAGCCGCAAGGAACGAACCCGCTATGAACAGGAAACGTAAATCCATTCCCGCCTTCGAGAATGAAGCGGCAGAACGGACTTTTTGGAAACATCACGACTCGGCCGACTACGTGGACTGGAGCAAGGCCCAACGCGTCCGGTTCTCCAATCTCAAACCGTCCACCAAGCCGATTTCTTTAAGATTGCCCGTTGCACTGCTTGAGCAGATCAAGACCGAGGCCAACAAGAGGGACGTACCCTACCAATCACTGATCAAGGTCTGGCTGTCAGAAAAACTCGCATCCAGGTAACTTGCGTCCCCCTTCACCCGCCACGCAGATACTCAATGAGCGACATTACCTCTTTCTGACTAAACACCTGCCTTTGACTTGTGATGTAAGATGCGGTTTGACCCACGGACAGCGTTTTCACGTATTGATATTCCTGATTTGGCTTGTGGTTCACTAGGCAGAGGATCATTTTGGGCGATATTTTTCTGTCCCCCCAGTGGTCGGAAAAGTTGTCAATATCTCCTCTCTCAACGGCCTGATTCAGCAACACAAAAACCGCAAAGTTGCCTCTTCTTAATTGCCTAATCGGAGAAAACAACTCCGGGCTATCTACTGAACCCTTGCTCCAGTTCTTTGTTTCCACCAAATACAGGCCGGTGGGCCCGACAACAACATGGTCTATCTGTATTGAATATATTCTGTCGTCATTATTCCTGTCATACATAGGCCGAGAAAATTTCAACTTGTAATCGTCGATAACGGCGTACTCATCGGGAAGCCTTGACAGTTCCCGTATCACCCTCTCCTCTCCTTCCGCTCCGTAAAACAAGTATGTATGTTTCTCAAAAAACGCGAGGATTTTTTGCTGCTTTTTTATATCACTGGCCGCATAGTATTCCACCCAGTCTTTTACATTGTTTTTTCTATCATCGATTTCAGCCCTTATGCTGTCAATCTTTGCAAATACCTTCCTGAAAGGCTTCCTTAATACTTTCTCAAAAGAGTTTTCCAAAACATTCCTTCTTCTCGTTAGTTTCCTTTTCCGAAAATAGAAAAACAATCGCATCAACATATTCCGGCTTTCGTTTTCGGCAAGCGCCTCTTTTGTTTCTTTCAATACATTTCTTAAGAAGGCATCCCTTTCTTTGATTTCATGATCGATGTTCAGTGACAGTTGCCTGCATTGCGACTCGAGATCAACGACTTCCTTTTTCAGAATTTCGCTGCAGTGTTTCCTGATGTGATTAATGGAATTTCTGCAATTATCTCGAAATGACCTAATATCATCCATCGATTCGAATGCACCCATTCCCGCCCTTGCAAATTCGTCAATCAACTGCGTCAGAGAACCTGTTTGTCCATAGATTTTCGCCATACAATAACCCTCTCAAAAACACTCGGGAATGCGCTGTAAAATTATGTTTTTCTGCCGATAACGTCTCTTGAAAAAATGACAGGCAAAGTCGCTCAAACCGGAAAAACATACTCGCGGGAAGGACAAAAAAAGACGCTGGATTCCCGCTTTCGCGGGAATGACGGAAGGAGTGAGCAGAGATGGCAACAAAGACAGAAGATGGGTTGTGGTTCTTGCTACCGTCGTTATGACTAGACGGCACGATTACCCGCCCAGCGCCGCTTTCGCCGTCTCGCCAATCTCCGAGGGGTTGCGGACGACGCGGACGCCGGCGGCTTCGAGAGCGGCCATTTTGTCCTGGGCGGTGCCCTGGCCGCCGGTGATGATGGCGCCGGCGTGGCCCATGCGGCGGCCCGGAGGGGCGGTCATGCCGGCGATGAACGCGATGACCGGCTTGGTCATTTCCCGTTGGATGAACGTCGCGGCTTTTTCTTCGGCGTCGCCGCCGATTTCTCCGATCATGACCACGGCCCTGGTCTCGTCGTCCTGTTCAAACATGTGCAGCAGGTCGATGTAACCCGTGCCGATGACGGGGTCGCCGCCGATGCCCACGCACGTCGTTTCCCCCAGCCCCAGGTTCGTCAACTGATTCACCGCTTCATAGGTGAGCGTGCCGCTGCGGGAAATCACACCGACCTTGCCTTTTTGATGAATGAACCCCGGCATGATGCCGATTTTGCACTCGCCGGCCGTGATAATCCCCGGACAATTCGGCCCGATGAGCCGGGTCTGCGTGCTCGCCAGCGCGCGTTTCACCCGCACCATGTCGTTGACGGGAATGCCTTCCGTGATGCACACCACCAGCCAGACGCCCGCGTGCGCGGCTTCCAGAATCGCGTCGGCGGCAAAGAGCGGCGGCACAAAAATCAACGACGTGGTGGCCTCCGTTTTGCGCACGGCCTCGCGCACCGTGTTGAACACGGGAATGCCTTCGACATCCTGACCGGCCTTGCCGGGCGTCACGCCGGCGACCACGTGCGTGCCGTAGGCTTTGCACTGGGCCGCATGGAACGAGCCTTCTTTCCCCGTGATGCCCTGCACCACCACCCGCGTCGCCGTATTCACCAGAATGCTCATGCCGTTCCTTCCCCTGTTGCGCCACGCCCGCCGGTCACGAACGCGAGCGCGCAGTCAACGCTTTCTTCGTTTGCCCTTCATGGCCACGATTTTTTGCGCGGCTTCCCACAGGTCCGTCGCCACGTCAATTTTCAACCCCGACTCGGCCAGCAACTTTCGTCCTTCCTCCGCATTGGTACCCTGCAAACGCACCACCACCGGCAGGGTCATCCCCACTTCCTTCGACGCCTCGATGACGCCGTGGGCAATCCGTTCGCAACGCACGATACCGCCGAAGATGTTGACGAAAATGCCTTTGACTTTTTTGTCCTTGAGGAGGATGCGAAACCCGGCGGCCACGGTCTCTTTGGTGGCGCCACCGCCCACGTCCAGAAAATTCGCCGGCTCCGCGCCCGCCAGTTTAATCACGTCCATGGTGGCCATGGCCAACCCCGCCCCGTTCACCATGCAGCCGATGTCGCCGTCCAGTTTCACGTAATTCAGATTGTGCCGCCCGGCTTCAATTTCCAGCGGCTCTTCTTCGTGCAAATCGCGGAACGCCTGAACGTCCGGGTGCTTGCACAACGCATTGTCATCGAACGACACCTTGCCGTCGAGCGCGATGAGTCGGTGATCCGTGGTGATCACCAACGGGTTGATCTCCACCAGCGACGCGTTTTTTTCCATGAACAGGCGGTAGAGATTGTCCAGCATGGACAGAAACGGTTTCACCACCGCGTTGTCCATGGCGGGCAGTTCCAGGGCAAAAGCCAGATTGCGCCCGTGATGGGGCTGAAATCCGACGGCGGGGTCAATCGCTTCGCGGAGCACTTTCTCCGGCGTTTGCGCCGCCACGTCTTCGATGTCCATGCCGCCTTCGGTGCTCGCAATAAACGTCGGGAACCCCGTATCCCGGTCCACCAGCAGCCCCAGGTACAACTCTTTGGCAATCTCCGCGCCCTCTTCAATCAGCAGCCGCCGGACTTTTCTGCCCTTCGGCCCGGTCTGATGCGTCACCAGAACTTTGCCGAGAATCTCCCGCGCCAGGGCCGGCACGTCGGCGCGGTTCCTGGTGATTTTCACGCCGCCGGCCTTGCCCCGCCCGCCGGCGTGAATCTGCGCTTTGACGACGAACACCGGCGCGTCAAGCACGGCGGCCCACTTTTCCGCGGCGCGCGGCGTCTTCATCGCCTTGCCGCGCGGCACCGGAATGTCGAATTGCGCGAATAATTCTTTCGCCTGAAATTCGTGGATGTTCATGATGTTCCTTTCACACGCCGCCTATGGCTGCCCGGCGTAGGCGGGCAACACGAGCGGCGAGACCACCCGGTCGGTGACGCCGTGCTTGCCGGCGTCCTCACGGAAACGGCGCAGATGGTTCAGCGTCAACATGCCCTGCGGGATGGCGGCGGCGCGCGCCGCGGCCGTCATCCCCGACCGTTTGCCGAACACCATCAAATCCAACAGCGAATTGCCCATGAGACGATTGCGGCCATGCAGCCCGCCGGAGGTTTCGCCGGCCGCAAACAGATTGCGCACCGGCGTCTCGCCGTTGACGTCAATTTTCGCGCCGCCGTTTTGATAATGCAGGGTGGGATAAATCAGCACCGGGTCGGTGCGGATATCCACGCCGTATCGCGCATACTGGCGCACCATCGCGGGGAAATGTTTGTCCAGCGTGCCCGCGCCCTGCGCGACTTCCAGCAGCGGAGTGTCCAGCCACACGCCGACGCGGCCGGTGGCCGTTCGAACGCCGCGGCCTTCCTCGCATTCCCGAATAATGGACGACGCCACCACGTCGCGGGTGTCCAGTTCGTTCACAAAACGTTCGCCCTTCGCGTTGACCAGATGCCCGCCCTCCGACCGGATGCCTTCGGTGACCAGTTGCCCCACCAGTTGTTCGGGATACACGCCGCCGGACGGGTGATATTGAAACGTGTCAATCTGCACGAGCGGCACGCCGATGCGGTAGGCCAGCGCGAGACCGTCGCCGGTGGCGCCGTAATGATTGCTCGTGGGAAACCCCTGAATGTGCAGCCGCCCGATGCCGCCGGTGGCCAGAATCACGGTCTTGGCCGCCGCCACAATGTGCCGTTTGTTGTCCAGATCCAACAGCACGGCGCCGGCGCACGCGCCTTGTTCGTCGCTCAACAGTTCCACCGCCGCGGAAAATTCGAGCAACGGAATCTTCCGGTTAAGCACCTCGTCTTTCAGGACGCGCATGATTTCAAGGCCGGTGTAATCGGAACAGGTCAGCAACCGCTCCCTGGTGCTGCCGCCGCCTTTTTTGACGTGCAGACCGCCGTCGGCGTTCCGGTCAAACAGCACGCCCAGTTCCAACAACCATTGCGCGACGGACGGGCCTTCCTCGACCATCGTCTTCAACAACCGATGGTCGTTCTTCATGTGCCCGCCCTTGAGGGTGTCGAGGAAATGCTGCACCGGCGAATCATCGGGGGCCACGGCAATCTGCATCCCGCCCTGGGCCATCACCGAGTTGGAATCCGCCAACCGCAACTTCGTCGCCAGCAGGACGTTGGCGCCCTGTCCGTGCGCGTGCAACGCGGCGGCGCACCCCGCCCCGCCGCCGCCGACGACGAGGACATCAACGACGTGGGCGGGGGAAAGGGGAAGGTCGCCGGCAATCGAACTGTCGCCTTCCAGCAACGCGGCCAGTTCGCGCACCGTCCGGTCACCGGCGTTCGGGCCGAACGCGATCGGACGATACGCGGCCTCGC
Source organism: Nitrospirales bacterium (assembly GCA_020027205.1). Taxonomy (GTDB): domain Bacteria; phylum Nitrospirota; class Nitrospiria; order Nitrospirales; family UBA8639; genus Bin75. The sequence goes on from JAHRAQ010000013.1 coordinate 23,427, forward strand.
GGTAATCGGGATGCCATCTTTGAATCAGCGCGTCGCGGTCGGCGAGGGAAAGTCGCGGCGGGGTGTACTTCAGGCGGGCGTCACGGGAGGCGTGCACCACGTCGTACAGTGGTTGAAAATCCATGTCTCACCCGGACTTCCCGGCCGACGTGATCGACGCGGATGTCTGTTGCAATTCGTCATCGGTCATTTTCAGCACGCGCCGCCAGTCGTCGTCGTACCGCCCCTTCGCAATGGCCTGAATGCGGTCGGTGAGACCCGACGGCGGTTCCAGTTCGCGCGCCCCGTGGGCACGGCTGGCATAGACGCCCACGAGATTCGGCACGATGTCGGCAATGCACACCGGTGCGCACAGGCCGCACATCACGCAATCCATAAACGTCTCCGACACCGCCTTGAAATCGCCGAAGACGGCTTTCCACACGCCCTCGCGCACGTCAATCTGCTGCGGGCAGGCCTCGGTGCAGGCGTTGCAGTTCCGGCACAGCGGCGCTTCGGGATACAGGTCGAACAACGCCTGTTTGGGATCTTCGATGTTCGTCACATCATAGGTGGCTTTCCGCGCGGGGAAGGGCGGCGCGAAGGAAAATGACATGCCGTCTTCGACCGCGTGGGAACAGGCCAGGCATGTTTTAACTTTCGGATCGTCTTTCGTGCGGTAATAGGTCGCGCAGGCGCCGCAAAACCCGCCGAGGCATCCGGCCCCCCGCGTGACTTCGTGGCCGGTGTGCCAGAGGGCCTTCATCAACGTCACCCCCGCCGGCACCTGAAACGGCTTGCCGGCAATCTCCACCGTGACCATGGGCGGATGGAGCGCGTCTTCCTGCTCAACGGCGGCGACTTTATCGAATGATTTAGTGGTCATGGTTTCCGTTGATTGTTCAAGACGGTGCTTTGTGTGTCAGCCGGATTATTCATGCAACGCATTCAACGCCGACCCTGCGCGGAACCACGTAATCTGCTGGTCAGTCAAACTGTGATTGGCTTGAATGGTGACGGCCTTGCCGTCGTGTTTGGCAATGGTCACGGACACGGGTGTGCCCGGCGCCAACGCGCCGAGGCCGGTGACGCTGATTCGGTCGTCCTGCTCGATGCCGTCGTAATCGGCAGGGTTGGCGAACGTCAGCGGCAGGATGCCCTGTTTCTTCAGGTTTGTTTCGTGAATGCGGGCGAAACTTTTGACCAGCACAACTTTCACGCCCAGAAACCTTGGCGACATGGCGGCATGTTCGCGGCTGCTGCCTTCGCCGTAATTCTCGTCGCCGACCACGCACGAGCCGACGCCGTTGCTTTTATAGTCGCGCGCGATGGCCGCGATGGTCAGCCCGGATTCGCCGGTCAGCACGTTCGTGCCTTTCCCGGCTTCGCCGGAGCAGGCGTTGTTTGCGCCCAGAAACATGTTGTCGCTGATTTTGTCCAGGTGCCCGCGAAACTTCAACCAGGGGCCGGCGGGAGAAATATGATCCGTGGTGGTTTTGCCTTTGGTTTTGATCAGCAACGGCAACTTGTCGAAATCCTTGCCGTCCCACTTGGGAAACGGTTTAAGTAATTGCAGCCGCTCGCTGTCGGGGGGCAGGTCGATCTCCACACTGTCACCATCGGCGTCCGGCACGATGAAGCCGTTGGCCGACTTGGCAAACCCCTTCGCCGGCAGTTCGTCGCCCTGCGGCGGATCGAGTTTAAACGTTTTTCCATTCGGCGCGGACAGCGTGTCGCGCAACGGATTGAAACCCAGGTCGCCGGACAGGGCATAGGCCGCGACAAGTTCGGGACTCGCCAGAAAGGAGAGCGTGTCGGGAATGCCGTCGTTGCGGCCGGGAAAATTTCTGTTAAAGGTGCTGACGATGGAATCCGCGCGGCCCTTGTGTCCGTCGGCCCGTTTCCACTGGCCGATGCACGGCCCGCAGGCGTTTGCCAGCACGGTCGCGCCCAACGATTCAAACGTCTCCAGAAACCCGTCGCGCTTCATGGTGTGAAAAATCCGCTCCGACCCCGGCGACACCAGAAACGCGGTTTTGGCTTTCACGCCCGCCTTCAACCCCTGCCGCGCGATATGGGCGGCGCGACCGATGTCTTCGTAGGATGAATTGGTGCAACTGCCCAGCAACGTCGCCTTCAACGCCACGGGATACCCTTTTTCCTTCGCTTCCGCCGCCAGTTTGGACACGGGGCGCGCCAGGTCCGGGGAATGCGGGCCGACGACGTGCGGTTCGAGGGCGGACAGATCGATTTCCACAATTTCGTCGAAATGTTTTTCCGGCGACTTGTAGACGTCGGGGTCGGCCACCAGCATCTCCCGGTTGGCGTCCGCCAGTTTGGCGATGTCGCCGCGTTCCGTGATCGTGAGATAGGCCGCCATTTTTTGGTCAAAGGGAAACACCGACGTGGTGGCGCCCAGTTCCGCGCCCATGTTGGTGATCGTCCCTTTGCCCGTCGCGCTGATGGTCTCCGCGCCCGGGCCGAAGTATTCGACGATTTTGTTGGTGCCGCCCTTGACCGTCAGTTTGCCGCACAGATACAGGATTACGTCCTTGGGCGAGGCCCAGCCGTTCAACCGGCCGGTGAGTTTGACGCCGATGAGTTTGGGATGCAGCACTTCCCACGGCAACCCGGCCATGACCTCGCCGGCATCGGCCCCGCCGACGCCGATGGCCAGCATCCCCAACCCGCCGCCGTTCGGCGTGTGCGAATCGGTGCCGATCATCAGCCCGCCGGGGAAAGCGTAATTTTCCAGCACCACCTGGTGAATAATGCCCGCGCCGGGCTTCCAGAACCCGATGCCGTATTTTCGCGCGGCGGATTCCAGAAAATTATACACCTCCCGGTTTTCCCGGTTGGCGACCACAAGGTCTTGTTCCGACCCCATCTCCGCGCGAATCAGATGATCGCAATGAATCGTGCTGGGCACGGCCACGGTTTTTTTGCCGGCCTGGATGAATTGCAGCATCGCCATTTGCGCGGTGGCATCCTGCATCGCCACACGGTCGGGACGCAGTGCCAGCATGGCTTTGCCGCGTTCCCACGCCTGGGTCTTCGGGTTGTCGGCATGGGAGACCAGGATTTTTTCCGCCAGGGTCAGGCCGCGGCCAAATTGTTTCCGCGCCGTGGTCACGGCCGCGGGCATGACGTCGTACAATTTTTTCACCGATTCAATCGACATAAGATGTTCTCCACTTCGTTCCCCGTCCCGGCCCGCGGAACGGGTGTGCGGACAGGTTGACGATCAGCGCAGCGGCGGCACGTCCCGGCGGCCGGGCGACGCATAGTTCACGACGTAGTTGAACAACCGGATCAGCCGGCTGCCCTGGCGTTTTTGATCGGTCCAATGACCGATGAGGCCGATGGTGCGGGCCAGCACGAAAAACCCGTTCAAACTGTCCACGGGAAAACCAAGGTCCACCAGAACGGCCGCCATGGCCCCGTCGACGTTCAGAATTAAATTATCCTTCTTGGCCGAGGTGACCGTTTCCACTTGCAACGCAAAATCCAGATGCGGCGTGGGGATGTTCAGACTCTTGACGTAGCCCACCAGTTCCTTCACGCGGGTGTCGGGATTCCGCAAACTTTTCACGCGGTGCCCGATGCCCGGCACCGGCCCCACGGTTTTTTTCATGTGCGCGAGAAACTCATCCACGGACATGCGTTGCTCAACGGCGTATTTGAAATACCGGCCCGCGTCGGTGACCGCCCCGCCGAACCGTGGGCCAATCATGATCAACCCGGCGGCCACGGCTTGCGACAACCCGATGCCGGCGCAGGCCGCGATGATGGTCGTCAACGCGCCGCTGACGCAGGGGCCGTGATCGGCCGACAGGATGAGAATGCGCCGGATGATTTCGGCTTCGTTCCTGCCGATCAGTCGTTTGTCCCACAGGAGGCCGATGACGTGGGGGATGTCATAGCCTTTCTTGATGAGTTCGGACGCGGGATACCCGTCATACAAGGGTTCGTCGCCACGGTCGTCGCTGATGGTGGAGCGAATCAGCGGGGCCACCAGCACGTCGCCGTCCTTCATGCCTTGTTCGACGGTCCGGGGCAGGCGGGGTGTGTCCGCGTCGCTTAACTCGGGAATCGGTTTCACGCCGCCGGACTTGAGCAACTCGCCGTAGGCGGCCTTGATCGCCGGCCCCAGCGCGCCGAAGGTGTCGGGCACGATGGCGCCGGCCGCCTTCAGGGCATCCGATTTCGCGCGCGCCGAGCCTTCGCCTTTCAGCCCCTCCTTGGCGCCGGCATGCCCGAACTTCATGCCCTTGGGCAAACTTTCCTGACAAAACCCGGACACCACGGCCAGGAGTTTCACCCGGCGTTTCTTTGCGCCGTACCATTCCGCCGCGCGTTCTTCAAGATCGCCGCCCATTTCACCGACGATAATGACGGCCTTGGTCTGCGGATCGTGTTCGAACATTTCGAGGTACGAAACATAATCCGTGCCGGGATAGGCGTCGCCGCCGATGCCGATGGCGGTGGTGATGCCGTCGGCGAACTGCGAGCAAATCCAGATGATCTCGTTCGACAAGCCGCCGGATTTGGTAATCACGCCGAACGAACCGGGGCGATACAACTTGCAGGCCACCAGATTGTCGAACGCCCCGCCGATGACGCCCAGCCGACATTCCCCCGCGGACAGGATGCCGATGGAGGACGGGCCGTTGAACGTCTTGCCAAGTTTTTGCGCGTGACGACCGAGTAGTTTGGCGTCCTTCTCCGGCAAGCCTTCCGTGATCATCGACACCACCTTCACATGCGCATCATCCAACGCTTCCTTCGCGCCGGCATAGGCACGGTCGGCGCCGACATAGATTAAACTGGTGTTGATTTCGGGATGCTTCGCCGTCGCTTCGGCCACGGTTTTGTAGACCGGGATCGAGACCAGTTGGTTGCCGCACACGATCTCGTTGGACTTCCCCGCGTCCGGGGGATACACAAACGCGGAGACGTTCAGCGGCTGCCCGATCATATGCCGGAACTCGGCCATGCGCCGCGCCGCGTTGCCCCCCGCCACGCCGCCCTGAATGACCACGTGCGTCTCTTTTGTCGCCAGAATGCTCATGGAACGCTCCTGAATTTCAATATGCCAAACAACAACTCACGATCGTTTCTTCAATTTCCATTTGTCCAGACCGCCGATCGTTATCCGTGATGCCACCATATCCTAATTCCTGTAATCATCAACCAGACAACCCCGATAAAGACCATAGATAGACCAATGACGATTTGGTCAGGCGAAGAGAGTGAAAGTAACACCCCGACGAACATGATTACAGCCCCAAGAATCTGGTGTATCTTAAGTCGTTTGCTGGTTTCTTGAACCGTGTAAAGTGGTGCTCCTGACCGCCGACTTTCTCTTTTGTTTGCCTTTGCTATGGGCATCCCGCAATGAGGGCAAGCGTCTGCATAGTCGGAAACTTTACCGTCGCACTCCAAGCAGTTGATCAGTGCCATGTTTTAGTCACGGCTTCACCAACGCCATGTCCACGATGTCGGTCAGCGGCGTGTGCCGGTCAAACACGGCAATATCAAACCCTTCGTCTTTCAACGCGGTCATGGCCGCCAGCCCTTCTTTTTCGTTGGGGCCGCCGCGCCGCACCCAGATTTTCACGCCTTTCAGTTTCCCGTCGGCGCGCGCCTTGCGAAAGGCGTTGATGATGCCGCCGAAGGTTTTTTTCACGTCGGTGAAGTTGGCGATGGCGCCGCCGACGATGATATTTTTGATGCCGGGCAGGGCGCAGATTTTTTCCGTCAGCGCTTCCACGGCCCAGTCGGGCGGGTCGCCGGAGTATTCGGCGTAGTTGGCCAACTTGCCGCCCCGCGCCACCACCGCGTCGGAATAATACACGCTGGCCCCGCCGCCGGCGGGCAGCATGGCCGTGTCGCCGCCGGGGATTTCGATCAACTTCACCGAGCCTTTCACCTTCGCATCCACCGCCATGACCTCTTCTTCATTTTTCGTGTAGGCGCGGCCAAACTCGGCGGCGAAGGGAAACGTCCAGTCCGGGTGACGGAATTTGGCGTCGCCGTCCAGCAACGTCACGGCGTCAAGCGCGACCAGTTCGCCGGCGGCGTTTTGCACCAGGGGGTTGATTTCCAGATACTGCGCGTCTTCATTCTCGAAACAGAGAAACAGTTTTTTCGCAAAGTCGGCGATGGCGGCCGCCGGCGCGCCGGAAAAGCCGGCGTCTTTGGCAAGACGCTGCAGGGCGGCGTCGGTCGGGATTTCTCCCACGTCGACGGCAAGTTTTTTCACGCGGTCCCAGTTGGACTCCACTTCAATCCCGCCGCAGTTGGCCGCCATGATCTCCGCACCGTCCCGCGTGGATTTTACGGCCACGTAATATTCCTCGTTGTGCTCGACGACTTCGGACACAATGACTTCCCGAATGGTCAGCGTGTCCACCGTCCGCCCGAGCATCTCTTTCACGGCCGCTGTGGCGCCCTTGAAATCCAGCCCCACCTTGACCAGGCCGAGTTTGAAGCGGGACCCCAGGGCTTCATGCGCCTTGACCACCAACTTGCCGGTGTTCAACCAGTCATTGGCGCGAGATAACTGCTCAAATTCTTCCAACGACCCGACCACGACGTACTGCGGAGTTTGCAGACCCCATTTTTTCAGCAGGCCCATTCCGGGACCTTCAAGCACCTTTGCCATAGAGCATCCCTGTTCGTTTGAAGTGTGAATCTGAATGATGCGCGACGATTCTCGACCCGAATAGCGTGGAGGATTTTAATGGGAACAGACGCCGACCGCAACTCGCCGAAAGACCTACGGGCGAGGGGTCACGAAAGGCCCATGACGACGTGACCATCCACCCCCCGCCCCGGTCTCTTTCCCTTCTAAAACACTTCTTTCCACGTTCGGACCCGCACCGGCAGGGTGAGCAGCGCGTCCCGAAGTCGGCAACTGTCGTAGCGGACGGTCAATGCGCCGGCCTGCTGGTCGATTGTGCCGGCCCACAGGCCGCCGTGAACTTCCAGCCGGCTCCCCCCGCCCAGCGTCAGGGTGCCGGTGACGAGGAGCATCCCGTTCCATGTCAACGCGCGATTCAACGTCATGTCCCCATCCACCAGAAGGATGCCCTCGCCCTCCGTCGGCAACACCGCTACGCCCTGACCGAGTTCTGCCAAGGCGGCTTCTATGGCCAGTGCAAAGACAGGAAATTGGGGCAACGGAGGGTTACCGCCAAAATGGCGGTGCGATGCCGACTCGACCGCGCCGCCGGCAACCACCGGCGGCAGATCGTACGCCGTCTCACAGTCATCACGTCCGTTGATGTCAATGGACGCCCCCTTGAGGCTCACGTTTCCGGCCGCATAGACCGCCGCCAGTTGCGGCGGCCCCGGCGGATGCACCAGTTCTTCCTCCAGCGTCACGCCGCCCGTGAGGCCGCCGTGGGCGATGACTTTTTCCACGGGCAGATACGGCGTGCGACCGTCGGTGGTGAAGGCAACCGGGGCGGTGTCGGTCGGTGAGGGATACCCGAAATAGACAACGTTGTTCTGTTTGGCCCTGCAAGGGTCAGCGGCGCTGTCGTCCAGATCGCGGTAATGCGGCGTCTCGGAAGTATGGCCGGCCCGCTTAGCATCACATTCGGTTTTGTGCCGAATCGTTACCCGGTACGGCAACCGGTCATCTGCGGTCTCAAGGGCAAACGTCCACGCCGGGTCGGACCAAGAATCCACACCGCCATCCACGTCGTCAATGACCGACCCCCCGTCCCCCGGCCCCTTCCGCAACCGCACCCGCGCCTCGGCCAACCCGGCCTCGGCGGCGTAAAACGCCTGCACCGCCAGTTTGTGATTCCCGCTGATGCGGACTTCCGTGGAGGTGGTTTGCAACACGACCGCCGTCACGATGCCCACCACGGCCACCAGCAACAGCGCGGCCACCAGCGCAAAGCCGCCGTCGGGACGCGCGGTCGGGCGCCCGCTCATGCCGTCCGTCCGCCGCCGACGGAGCCGGGGGACAACGCGCACGGGAGGCCCCTGCCCCGGTTGGCCCGCCGGCGCCGTGCCTCGCTGGTGCTTTCGTTCGGCGGCCCATGGGACTTTTGACCGGTTGCGACACGCAAACGTTCTCTCTACAATGGCCGCTTTCATGGCAGGCCGTCATTATCCATCATCACACAGACGTCGCGTGATTCGCGCTCGAACAATCCGCAAGGGGGAATGACCATGTCGGCAGAACCGGATATCATTTACACCAAAGTTGACGAAGCGCCTGAACTGGCCAGCGGCTCGTTTGTCCCGATTATCCACGCCTTCGCCAAAACGGCGGGCATCCACGTCGGCCGGAAAGATATTTCCCTGGCCGGGCGCATCATCGCACAATTTCCCGACAACCTGAAACCGGCGCAACGGCAACCCGACGACCTCGCCTTCCTGGGCGATCTGGTGGAGACGCCGAACGCCAACGTCATCAAACTCCCGAATATCAGCGCGTCGATTCCCCAGATCAAGGCCGCCGTGGCCGAGTTGCAATCCCACGGGTATGCCATTCCCGACTACCCCGAAGCCCCCGGCACCGACGACGAGAAAGCCGTCAAAGCCAAGTTCGACAAAGTGAAAGGCAGCGCGGTCAACCCGGTGCTGCGGCAAGGCAACTCCGACCGCCGGGCGTCCGCCTCCGTCAAACAATACGCCAGGAACAACCCGCACAAAATGGGCGCATGGACCAGGGATTCCAAAACGCACGTGGCCCACATGGACGACGGCGATTTTCGCGCCAATGAAACGTCCGCCACGGTCACGAAGGACACCGCCGGTGCCGGCCGCATCGAGTTTGCGGCGGCGGACGGGAGCACGAAAACGCTCAAGGACCGCGTGGCCTTGCGCGACGGCGACGTGGTGGACGCGACCATGATGAGCCGCCAGGCGCTCCGCCGGTTCCTGCAAGCGCAGATGCGGGACGCCGCCGGTGGCGGTGTTCTGTTGTCGCTGCACATGAAAGCCACCATGATGAAAGTGTCGGACCCGATTATTTTCGGTCACGCGGTCGCGGTCTACTTTGAAGACGTGTTCAAGAAACACGAAAAAGTTTTTGCGGAACTCGGCGTGAATCCCAACAACGGGCTGGGCGACGTCTACGCCAAAATCGGCAGCCTGCCCGCCGCGCAGCGGGACGCCGTCAAGGCGGACATCGAGGCCGCGCTGCAACGCGGACCGCGCCTCGCCATGGTGGACTCCGACAAAGGCATCACGAATTTCCATGTGCCCAGCGACATCATCATCGACGCCTCCATGGCCGCGGCGCTTCGTACGTCGGGAAAAATGTGGGGGCCGGACGGCAAGGAACACGACACCAAGGCCATGATTCCCGACCGAAGTTACGCCGGCATCTACCAGGCCGTCGTCGATTTCTGCCGGGAACACGGCGCCTTTAATCCGGCCACCATGGGCAGCGTGCCCAACGTGGGGCTGATGGCGCAGAAGGCCGAAGAATACGGCTCGCACGACAAGACCTTCGAAGCGCCGGCCGCGGGTACCATCCGCCTCATGGACGGCGCGGGCAAGACGTTGCACGAACACCGCGTCGAACAGGGCGACATCTGGCGCGCGTGTCAAACCACGGACGTCGCGATCAAAGACTGGGTGAAACTGGCCGTCAATCGCGCGCGCGCTTCGTCAACCCCGGTGGTGTTCTGGCTGGACAAGACCCGCGCCCACGACGCGCAACTTCTGAAAAAAGTCGACCGGTATCTGAAAGATCACGACACCAAGAGTCTGGACATTCAGATTATGGCGCCGGTGGACGCAATGAAACATTCGCTGCAACGGGCCAAAGACGGCCGCGACACCATTGCCACCACCGGCAACGTGCTGCGGGATTATCTCACCGACCTGTTCCCCATCCTGGAACTGGGCACCAGCGCCAAAATGCTCTCCATCGTGCCGCTCATCAACGGCGGCGGGTTGTTCGAAACGGGCGCCGGCGGGTCGGCGCCCAAACATGTGCAACAGTTTCTCAAGGAAGGGCATTTGCGATGGGATTCTCTGGGCGAATTTCTCGCGCTGGCGGAGTCGTTCGCCCATTTGGGCCGCGCCAAAGACAATGTCAGGGCGAAGATTCTTGCGGAGACTCTGGACCGCGCCACGGGCACGCTCATGGAAAAACGCAACGCGCCGGGGCGCGTACTCGGGGAACTGGACAACGCCGGAAGCCACGTGTACGAAGCGCTGTACTGGGCGCAGGAACTGGCCGGACAACACGACGACCCGGCGTTGCAGAAAACCTTTGCGCCGGTGGCCAAAGCGCTGGAGGCCAACCTCGATAAGATCCTCGGCGAACTGAATACCGCGAAAGGCAAGCCGATGGACATCGGCGGGTATTACCACCCCGACCCGGAACGGGTGAAAGCCGCGATGCGTCCGAGCGCCACCTTCAACGCCATTCTGGACACACTGGGGTAAGCGAAGACCGAAGCACGCCGGGGCGGAAGATCTTCAATGCCCCGTCTTGCACGCGGGTCGCCGGAACTTTGCCGGGAAGGAACGGACGACGGGCCGAAACAGTTGTTCGCGTCTCATCTCGCCTTCACGGCGCATTGAGCCACTTGGCCAGCGCTTTGTTTGAATCTTTCAGTTGATCCAGATGTGTGTAGTAATGATCCCGCCAGTTGTCGGCGCCGAGTCCCGCAAAGAGCATGAGATTCAACGGATAATCGTCACTGTCCGTGCAACGCCTGAAATCATCTCGAAACAAAAACCGGGGTTTGTTCAGCGCAATGGCGATGCCCAGTTCAACCATGACGCCCTCATCGGGAGGAACGCCGTTGACCACTCCAAAGAACCCATCGGCCTCACGAACATCACGAACGTCCAATTCACCAAGAGACCACGCCCGCCCGGACGCCGGGTAGCCGGTCTGATTGTTCTTTGAAAACGGCTCCCAGACTTCCGCGCCCATCTCTTCGAGCACATGCACAATTTCAGGCAAAAGAACTCTGGACTGTTGAGAGGAAAACCCATAGGGATTTGCCAGATACACCGTCTTTTTGCCGTGACTCATGGGAACGCCCCGGTCGGCAACTCACGGTCATCGTTTGTGCGAAACCGGTCTGCGCCGCGCACGGCCCACCGGCAAGCCGGCATGTCGCCGGTTCCGATTCTCAACCCTCGTGTGTTCATCAGCCGTTTTCCGGCTCTTCCGTCACGTTCAGTTTGTCCCTGTCAAAACTCACGTATTGTTTGATGGACGCCACGGCCTCGAAAGGGGCTTCATACGTCCAGACCGCGTGCTCTGCCGTTCGGTCATCGACACACACGGAAAAATAGGACGCGTCGCCTTTGAACGGACAGTGAGTACCATGGGTCGTTCGCCGCAGGTGGGCCATGCGCACGTCTTCACGCGGAATGTAGTAGGCCGGCGGGAGTTGTCCTTCCTTCAGGACCAGGGCTTGCCGGGTGTCGGCAATCACGGCGCCGTGAAACGTGACACGGATACGATGGGGGTGTGTTGCAATGGCAATCGCATGGGCGTGACCGGGTGCGTTCATGAATGCTCTCCTTTTCTTCTCATCACGTGGCCGGGGATGAGACGCCAGTATCGCACACACCACTTTGCACTCCCCGTTCTTCTCATTGCAAATTCCTCGGGATCACGCGGGAGCACAGGGTGAACGTTCGATAGCCGTCGTTTTTCGAGTAACTTCGGTCGGCGTGTTCGGTTCTGGCCGTGAGTTTCACTTCGACCGCTCGAGTGTCCGGCGGAACGGCAGTCTGTCCCGATGCGTCGAGACAGGTAAACTCAAAGGACTCGATATGATCTGCCACAAATTGCCGGCCGCCTTTTCCTGATTTACGACGAAGTGTGGACGTATCGTCGTCATACAGATAGACAAGAGTTTCGTGCGGATCACTGACTTCTTTTGACTCACTTGTTCCATTTTCTTTTATGGTGACGAACCTGCCGTTCCCGTTCAAATCACTCTTGATCTTCAACCCCTCCGGCGTACATTCAAGCCCGTGAAAACCATTCCCCAGAGGATCATACCCTGCCATGCGAATTTCCCTGACCATCATGTCCATGGCGGCACGGACGTTTTGCTGCATGGCCAGCACGTCTTCCTGAACAATTTGTTGTCTGACCTGCATGAGATGCACGCCATAGACCGCGCCGATGGTGACCAGACTCACCGCCATCGCCACCAGCAACTCCGTCAGGGTCATGCCCCGTTGAGACTTCACACGCGCAGCGGTCATCGGTTCCTCTATGGCGCAAAGACGGTGGACACCGACACGGAATGGTCATCATCCGCCCACCACACCGTGACCGTCGCCGTGCGCAGTCCCGGCATGGGCACGTCGTACTCAAGGCGGAGTTCTCGTTTATACAACGGGAAATCCGGGATGGCGGCATAGTCGTCCGTGACTTCGAGCGGACCCGACGTGTCCGTGCGCAGCGTTTCGAGACTGTCCTGGGCCAGAGTCACGGCCGTGGTGAGATGTCTGCCAGCCGCCGCGCCCTTGCCCGCCGTGACCGCCAGCCCCGACAACGCCAACAGGACGATCATGATGATCGCCATGGCCATGACCGCCTCCAAGAGGGTGACGCCTTGCCGATCTCTCACGAAACGCCGCAGTGTTCCACATCGCGCCATGCGTTGCCCTTAATCAGGAGAGATAATTCGCACACGCCCCATACGGTTGATAGAGATCTTTTTTGCTCCCGCCGCACCATCGACCATGATCGTCAGACTGGAGACGTTGCCACGAGGATAGAAAGTTACTTCCTTCTTTTTTTTGCTGAATTGCATCGTCACGCCCTCAAAATCCTCCAGTAGCGACCGATGCTCCACAACTTCGCCGGGATCAACGTCACCGTCGTTATTGCCACCATCCAGAATATCGTAATGGTGGGCGTCGAGGAACATGACACGAACTTTGTTGCCCTGCTTCACGGCCCGCGCCCGCGCCGCCAGCAGGTCCGCTCGGATCTGTTGAACCGCGCCGTTCAGTCGGTAATGCGGCACCTGCGAGGCAAACCAGACCCCGCCCATCCCCAACGCCACGGCTAGAATCCCCAGCACCACGACCAGTTCCGTGAGCGTATATCCCGAAGAGCCGCGCGTCGAGCCAACGCGCCGCCGCAGACTCCGTCGTGCCAGCGCCACGCGCCGCACACCCGCCCTGTCGCGGCCTTGAGCCTGTCCGGTCATGCTCCGCTCCCGTCGCGTCCTGGCCGACACGGGCATTGTCTTCTACCAGAACAGACCTTCATAGATCCCCAACAGTTCCCGGCGCAAGAACAACACCGCCACGGCGCCCCCGGCCAAAAACGGACCGAACGGCAGATAGTGACCGCGTTCGATGCGATGAAACGCCATGAGCGCCACTCCTGCCACCGCGCCGGCGAAGGAGGCCAGAAACAGGATCATGATCACGGCCTGCCAGCCCAGAAAGGCGCCGATCATCGCGAGGAGTTTCATATCGCCGCCGCCCAGTCCTTCCTTGCCGAACAGATACGGACTGATCAGCGCAAGGAGCCAGAGGCTCCCGCCGCCCAACGCGATGCCGATCAGGGAACCGAGCCATCCCACCGGAACAATGAAGGCCGACGCGAAAAAACCGACCACAATGCCCGGAAGAGCAATGATGTCCGGAATGATGAGATGCTCGAAATCAATCACCGCCGCGACCAGAAGGGCCGACACAAACGACGCGTACACGAGCGCGTTCACCCCGAACCCAAAGGCGGCGGCCACGGCCAGATACCCCGCGCCGTTCAGACATTCCACCAGGGGATACCGCCACGACAACCGGCGTCCGCAACTCCGGCAGCGGGCTCTCAACCAGATAAAATTCAGGAGCGGCACGTTGTCGAACCAGCGAACGGGTTGCCGGCAATGCGGGCACGACGAGACGGGACTCACGACGGACCGGCCACGGGGTATTCTTGAAATACACACGTTCAGGAAACTTCCCAGTACCGCGCCCGCCACAAACCACAAAATGTAGAGGATCAACGTATCCATCATCCTGTATTTCGTGTGTCAGCCCACATGTGTCATCTCCATGACATTACGTAATGCGCGCGCTTTGCTTTTCAACAAATGCACTGCTAGTATTACCTACAGGATTTACCCTGAACACCATGTGACGCCCCATGCCGTTACCAGTCAAAACGATGTCCAAGAGGGACCGACTTCTCACGAAACGGAAACGCCCCGAAACACTCACCGAACGGGAACAGGAAATTCTGCAACTGATCTGGTCCGGCCTGAAAAACAAGGAAATCGCCGACCGTCTCAAAATCAGCGTCAAAACCGTGGAAGCCCATCGGGCCAATATGATGAAAAAGGTGCGCGTGTCCAACGCCGCCCAACTTCTGAACGCCGCCATCCAGGAAGGACTTATCCAAATTCGGTAGTTGCTGCCTTCACTGCCTTCGCCCCCTTCGTCCGCTGACGAACCGCCTCATACACCGCCACGGCCACACTGGCCGACACGTTAAGCGACGCGATGTGTCCCCGCATGGGAATGCGGACCTGTGTCCGACATTTTGTCAGGACACCGGGCCGAAGCCCTTTGCCTTCTCCCCCAAACACCAGCGCCGTCGGTCCCCGCAGATCCAGTTCGGTATAGAGTTGATGCGCATGCGGATGAACAGCCACGGTGTTCACGGCGTGATCCCGCAATCGTTCAAGCAATCGGCCAAGATTGACACATCGGGCCACGCGGACATATTCAACGGCTCCGGCAGAGGCGCGGGCTACGCTCGCCGTCAACCCCACGGATCGGCGAACGGGAAGAAACACCCCGTGAATCCCCGCCGACTCGGCCGTTCGAAGGATCGCGCCCAAATTCTGGGGGTCTTCCACCCCGTCCAGCGCAAGCAGCAACGCCGGCTCCGCCTGTTGTGTCGAATGGGCAAGGATCGAATCCTCCGACGCATAGGCTTTGGCGGCCACCACGCCCACCACGCCCTGATGATTGCCGGAAGGAACAAGGCGGTGAAGTTGTTCACGCGGTTGCACCTGAATGGGAATGCCCCGAATGGCGGCGAACCGGATGATCTGTGAAAATTGGCGGTGGCGGTGCGACAGGAGGATTTTCACAAAACTGCGGGAGTCGGACCGCAGCGCCTCGGTGACCGCGTGAATCCCAAACAGCGGGGCGCTCTCACCGCTTCCATCGGGTGCTGCCGTCCGGGCGGTCTTCAAGAATGATCCCGCCGGCCGCCAGGGTTTCCCGAATCCGGTCCGCGGCGGCAAAGTCCCGCCGCGTTCGCGCTTGCGCCCTTTGTTGAATTTTTTCCTGAATCCACTCATCGGTGCACTCCCGGTCAGCGGGCTTCTGGGACAGGCCCGCGCCAAACGACAACTCGCGAAACACCCACTCCTGTTCGTCGAGTTGAAACAAACCCAGCGGCGCGCCGCAGCGTCGAAAAATTTCCCGCGCGTCCCGCCGCCCCTCATCGGAAAGCCCCGCTCGATGATGCTGGTTGGCCTCGGCGCGAAGCCGCTGAAATTCCGCCAAAGCCCTGGGCGTATTGAGATCGTCATCCATGGCGTCTTCAAACGTCCGTTGAAACGCGGCCACGCTGTCCCGGAACGACGCCCCGGCGCCGGCGCCATGAGGGGTCTCGGACAAACGAACGAAGAGATCATAGATATTATCCAGCGCGGCTTTGGCCTCGGCCACGGCGGCATCGGAAAAATTCACGTCCCCGCGATAATGCGTTGACAGCAGAAAGTAACGCAACACCTCGGCCATGACGGGTTCGGGGCAATTCGACCGTTCAACAATCTCGCGCACGGTAAAAAAATTCCCCAGCGACTTGGACATTTTTTCTTCATCGATGGTGACGAAACCATGATGTACCCAGTACCGGGCAAACGCCTCGCCGGTGGCGGCACACGACTGTGCTATTTCATTTTCATGGTGAGGAAAAATTAAATCCTTTCCGCCCCCGTGAATATCAAAGGCGGCCCCCAGATGACGCACGGACATCGCCGAACATTCGATATGCCAGCCCGGCCTTCCCCTGCCCCACGGACTGTCCCAGGCCGGCTCTCCGGGTTTGGCCGTCTTCCACAACGCAAAATCCATGGGGTCGTGTTTGCGCGCGTCCGCTTCCACCCTCGCCACGGCTTGCATGTCCGCGACATCGCGTTTGCTTAAACAGCCGTACGCGGGAAACGCTGAGACCCGGTAATAGACGTCGCCGTCAACCTGATAGGCGAATCCTTTTTTCAGAATCGTCCCGATCATCAGAACAATATCCGATATGTGTTCCGTGGCCCGCGGCTCAACGCTCGGCTCGCCCACGCCCAGTCGTTTCATGTCACGGTGGTACGCCCGCACGTAGGTTCCGGCCACCTGGTCGCAGGCAATGCCCTCCTTCGCCGCCCGGGAAATAATTTTATCATCCACGTCGGTGAAGTTTTTGACATAGGCGACGTCATGGCCGCGATACGTGAGATAACGCCGAAGCACATCAAAGACCACCGCGCTGCGGGCATGACCCACATGACATTCGTCATACACGGTCACGCCGCAAACATAGATTCCCACCTTGGGAGGCGTGAGCGGAACGAACGGCTCTTTTTGATTTGTCAGGGTGTTAAAAATGTTCACGGAGATTTCACGTCGGAGGAAGGGGAAGCGGCGTGATGCGGGGTCTTTTTCTCATACCGTCCGACGACCCACAATCCCAGACCGAGCACTGCCACCACGACAATGGTGAACAGATTGAAGTACCGCTCAAGCATCTCTTTAACCCACGGCCCCCACAGTTGCAACAGCCCGGCCACCAGAAAAAACCGGGCGCTACGGCCGATCAACGACGCCGCGACAAAGACCTTGAAATTCACATAAAACGCGCCGGCGCCGATGGTGAATATTTTATAGGGAACCGGCGTCAAGCCGGCGACCAGAATGGCCCATCCTTCATAACGCTCAAACAGGTCATGGGCGTTCGAGACGCGGGCCTGCCCCATCACGCGCAACAGCAGCGGCGTGCCGCCAGTCCGTCCGACAAGATAGCCGAACATGCCGCCCAGGACCGACCCGATGGTGGTAATCGTCGCATAATACATGCCCCACGGCGGATTCCCAAGCGTGAGCGCCACGAGCAGGACATCGGGAGGAAGCGGAAAGAAGGACGACTCAGCAAACGCCAGCAAGAACAGGGCCGCGTCCGCATAGGGAGATTCAGCCCATGACATGGTCCACTGGTAGAGATTTTGAAACATCGCGGCTCGCCGTCACAGAATCAGGAGGGCTTCAACGTCTTCATGCGCCGTGACAACACGGATTCCCATGACCGCAACCCGGCCATGGCCCGATACTGTGTCATGTCGAAATGGAGCGGGGTCAGAGAGACCTTGTTGCCCGCAATGGCATCCACATCGGAGTGTCTGCGGCGATTCCACGTCACCTGTTTCCCGTCAACCCAGTAATATCGACCGCCGCGCGGGTCGATGTTTTCAATGACGGAGTTACGATACCGTCGCCGGCTTAACGAGGTGACTTGGACCCCGTTCAGATCCCGAAACGATACATCCGGCACATTGACATTGAGAAAAGTGTCGGCCGGCAACGGATTTTTCAACACCAGTTTGGCCACCTCAAACGCGACACAGGCGGCCGATTGAAACCGAAATTTTTTCAAACCATCCAGCGACACGGCGATTGATGGCATGCCCTGAATCGTGCCTTCGAGCGCTGCGGCCACCGTCCCTGAATTGGTCACATCATCACCAAGATTCAGCCCCTTGTTAATGCCGGAGACCAGCAACTGGATCGAACGATCCGCGAGCACCCGCCCCGCCCCCAGAATCACACAATCCGACGGGGTGCCGTTCACGGAGAAGACCCGTCTGCCGATTTGCTTCAATCGCAGCGGCTTATGCAGGGTGATCGCGCGACCCATCGCGTTTTGGGGTCGATCGGGCGCCACAACCCACACGTCGCCCAGTTTTTTCAACTGTCTTGCAAGGGTGTGGAGACCGGGAGACTCGATGCCATCATCATTGACGACCAGGATGTTCATCGTTTGCCTGACGGCCGTGGAAGCCCATCGCCCCCTCCGGTGAACACGCGTTCACACCGCAAGACGCATGGGCAACAAAAAGCCCGCCTCAAAAACATTGAGGCGGGCTTTTTGAAAAATCTCAAAATGGTCGACGTGACACAAACCGTGTTTTAAATATTCTGCATAAAGTGCGTAACGGCTCCCTGATCAACGGCCCCCATAATTGCGGAGGAAGGCACCGTTGACGACTTTTTCCCATGAAGCCCGCACTCGACCTCATCGAAAATCATTTCCACCGGCATGGACATGCCGCCGTACACATGAGGACCCGCCACGATTTTGGCGTTTGAGTACCCGTAAATGGCGGTGGCCACGTCCTTGGCCAGCCATCCGACATAATTAAATTCGGGCACGACAATCAGTTTGGCCTTGCCGCACAATTCCCGCAGTTCCCGCGTGGGAAACGGCCGAAGCGATTTGATCTTGATCAACCCCGCATGAATGCGTTTTTCTTTGCACAGGCGGATGGCCTCACGTGACTGGGCGGCGGCGCTACCCGACGCAATCAGCAGCACATCGGCGCCCTCGACATCCTGCGCCTCAATCAGCCCGTCCATATAGAGATCAATGTACTTTCGCGACCGTTCAACCGCGGCCCACACTTCCTGCTGCCACACGGCGTGAATGTTGTACGCCATGAAATTGGATTTCTGCACGGGGGCGTCCCGCGACAACCGGGCCGGGGGATTTTCGGCGTCAAGAACGGGCACCGCGCCTCTCCATGCCGCCCGCGGCGGTAATTTGAACCCCCGATCCTGCATCGAACAGTATCCCCGGGCATGGGTGACAAAGAATCCGTCGCAACACACTCCCACGGGAAGCGTCACGTCATTCTTCTCGCTGATCATAAACCCTTTCATGATGAAATCAAACAAATCCTGCTGATTCTCGGCATGAAAAACAATCATCCCGCAATTCAACAAATAGGCGATTTCAATGTTGTCGGGCTGAATGGCCAACGGAGCATTGACCACCCGGCAGGTAAACATGGCCACGGCGGGCAGGCGATGCCCCGGCCATGACGCAATCGGTTCCAGCCCCCTCAAGGTTCCGGGGCCGGCGGTGGCCGTAAAACACCGCACTCCGGCACGGGACCCGCCCGCAATGGCCGACATCACGCCATATTCTTCTTCCCCCCGGTAATATTCCTTGACATATCCTTCGCCGTACAACACCCCGATCAACTGCATGGTTTCGCTCTGGGGGGTAATCGGATAGGCAATCGAGAGATCAACATTGGAACGGCGCACGGCTTCTTTGGCCGCCTCACTGCCCGTGATGAATTCGCGCGCACGCGGCGCTTCGGAAAACATATACTCCGGGGAAACCTCCTTCTGATTTTTGGCTTCCGCGTGAGGATCTTTTCGCCCTTCCTGGCTGGTGGAAGGCGGCGCCACGCTGGTGATCGGGTCACCTTGCGGATTGGTTTTGACTTCGGTCTCCAGGGCTTCGCTCATGACGTCCCTTTCTCCGGGGTGGTGTGAGAATACCGGTCAACAACAATCATCCTAGCCTTCCCGACGCATATCTTCGGCTTTATGGCCAAAGGCCGCGGCGCTCGCCGTCGAGGCTTCGCCCAGCGCAACGTCCAACGGATTCGTATGGTGTTTGCCGTCATGAACGCGAGATTGCAAACCCGTAAAGCGGACGTTCTCGCCATTGTCCGGGAGGCGTATCCCCTTTGCCTCGCGAACACGCTTGAACACCTGCGCGACCTTGCGAATCTTGGCCGCATCGGAGTCCCGAACCGTAAACATCGCGTCTTCGTGGCCCTGCTCCGCGCAAATGGCCGACGTCCAGCAATTGGTTCCGGCCCGAATCATTTTGAGCGTCAGATTGGCGTAATGACAATGCACTCCGATAAAAATACATGCTTCAATTTTGTTCCCCCAGATCGTGAGATTGGGATGATTCGGATTGATCACTTCCTCGGGTTCGATTTTCGGATATTTGGGACGATAATCGGGCATGGGGATAATGAGCACGTCGGGAATCTGCGCCGCGAGTTCCAGGACGGCCCTGGCCTTGTCCGCCGCGTGATCATTCCAATTCCATAACACCAGGGGGCCGGGAAAGATCGTCGCATTCTTTCTGGTGAACATGGCGTCGGCCATCTCTTCCATGGCCTTCTCTTCTCGCACTTCGTGGCCGAACGTCAGCCCATGCTCCGGCTTGGGAGGCAACACGCCCAACTCCGCCGCGGACGGCGGATGAAACCCCGCCGGCCCCGGTTCAACGATTCGTTCTACGTCGGCAATAGCCACGTGCGTACTCCGTCGCCGTCCTCACGCCCGGCAAACTTCCCGGCCTGCCGGGATGTCCTGCGACAGGCCATCCCAAGATTGAGCATCCTCGTGGAAGATTACACTGGTCGGATTGAACACCGAAGGGTTGTCAAGGCTGGCGGCTCCGACACAGACGAAATCGCCGTCGCACGCGCGCCCATGAATGTTGCCCCCGCACACGGGGCAGAAGACCTGCGGGGGAAAATACGCGGAGCCGCTCAACCGCTGACCGTCTCCTCCGCGCGCCGGATTGTCCCGCCTGTTCCACGCCGTGCCACGGTGTTCGGTCTCACGTCCGAACATGGCCACAACCTTACCCTCGAACGGGATTGGCCAGGGTTGCATGACTCGTCTTCTCACCATAGGTGACGTTTTCCGTCAGGGCCGTGTCGCCGATTTGATCGATCATTTCCATTTTAATGGCGTTGTGCTTGGCCATGTTGTCACAGACCCAGACACACTGGGCGCACCCCTTGCAGCGGTCCACGGCCACATAGGCCGAGCCGTATTTCAACCCCTTCTCCTGCCCGGCTTCGTTGTCATACAGGATGGTGTTGGCCTCGGGGCAATACTGTGTGCACAACTTGCAACTCGTGGCCGCGCAAATCCCGGTATCGATATTGGCAACTAAATACATACGGGCCTCTTTCGCTGGTTACGGCGTCACACCACGGCGGGCGCGGCGGACTCTCGTTTCGACTGCGACCAATTCTGCTCCTCGGAATAACCCCAAGCCGCCTGAACCACGGCCAGATTCTTCTCGATCAATTCCTGTTTTTTCTTGAACTTGCGTTCAACCACGCTGTCCAACGCCGCCGTGCCACCGGACACCACGAAGCCCTTGCCGAGGAAACGATCCTTCACGGCTTGAGACAACGCTTCCATGTTCGAAAGGCCGGTGATGGCGCCTATGGCCCCCACCATCGCCATATTCGTGGCCAGATCAATGCCCGCCACGTCCAGTGACAACTTGGTGGCGGGCAAATAGAAAAGTCTGGCATTCAGGTCGGCCAGTTCGCGTTCCTGGTCGGGTTCGAGTCTCATCGGACCATCGTGGTTGATTAACGCCACACCGTCCTTTTTCAATCCAAAATAGAATGGATTGGTGTAACTTTTCCCATGGGTGATCACCTGCGGATGGAAGATCATGATGATGTGCGGAAACGTAATCTCGCCGATTTCGTAGATAGGCTCATCGGACACCCTGACGTAACTCTCCACCGGCGCCATTCGCTTTTCGGAACCATAGAACGGCACAATGGTGCTTTCTCCGCCGGCATTGATCACCCCCGTACTGAAGATGTGCGACGCCGTGACGACACCCTGCCCTCCCACACCCGCCATGCGAATGTTATAACGAACCGCCATGCGTTGGACCCTCCTCTCGCTTCACAAACCCGATTCCCGCTTCGCCGGACACATCCGGCATCCTGACTGACCGACTTACTTGCCTTCCACCGCCGCCACAGGTTTCGGGAGATATTCCTTGTACCCGTACAACTGCGCCAGATAGTCCTTGGCTTCATCCGTGATATATTCCGAAAACTTGTAGCGGTCAGTCTCGACGGTTTTGGCGTCTTCCATCACCTTGTCGGTCGGAATCGCATACTCGATATTGCAGGAGGTGTAGGCTTGGATGTAGGTGGGGCCAATCTCCCTTGCCACCAACACGGCCTTCTTGATCACACTTTCGACACGCCTCGGATTATTGGGAACCACCGTCGCCACATACGCGCACCCGGCAACTTTGGCCATGCCCAACATGTCCATTTTTTCGAATTTCTTCCCGAGCGGCGCCATTTTCAGAACCTGATTCTTGTTGGTCATGCCGCTTTCCTGGCCACCGGTGTTCCCGTAGACCTCGTTGTCCAGCATGATGGTGGTGAACTTTTCTTTCCTGAACCACGAATGCAACGTTTGCGCAAAACCGATATCGGCCATCCCGCCGTCTCCGGCCATCACGACTACGTCCTTGGGCTGGTCACCAAAACGCAACCGAAGCCCGCGGGTCAATCCGCTCGCCACGCCGTTCTGGTCTCCATAATTGCCGTACACAAACGGGACGGCCGCCTGCGAAATCGCCAGCCGCCCGCACCCGGCCGTCCCCACCGTGATGGTATCTTCCGGGTTGGGAAACGCGACCACGGCCAGACGGATAAACAAGGTCATGGCACAGCCCGCGCACATCGGATGTTCTTCCAGAATCTCTTTGAACGTTCCCACTTGAGACACGGATATCTTTTTCCCGAATGGGCCATGCTCCACCATGTCCCGATATTCCTTGGGCATGAATTTTTCAAAACCCGGCGTAAACTTGACATAATCGAGGCTCATCGCAGTCCCCCCCTGGTTTTGGATATTCCGAGACCGTTCATGGACAAAAACAGAATGTCGCGCAACATCTTCATTTCCCGATTCATGGCTTTCGGGGTTTGGGATTCCCCGTATCCTGTATGTGCCATCCCGTGTATCCTAAAATGAACCATGGGAGAAGGCAACAAAAAAGAAGGCCCATCCCGGATTGTCGGGCTAGGCCTTTGGCCCCATTTTCCTGCTGTGCGGCCCCCCTCACGCCCACCCGCCCCGGTGAGCCTCGCCGGAAATGCCGTGATAAACGGTCAGTCCAGAATATACTGGAGAGGATTCACGATTTTCTTGTTCACGACAATCTGGTAATGAAGATGAGGCCCGGTGGAAAACCGCCCCGTGCTACCCACCAAGCCAATCACATCGCCCCGTTTCACCTTTTGACCGCGCTTGACCAGCCGCTTGGAAAGATGTCCATACACCGTCTCGATTCCATAGCCATGGCCAAGCCGAATAACATTTCCCATCCTTGCGTCATACGCGGCCGCCACCACACTTCCCGCGGCTGACGCCAGGACTTTCTTCCCGGTCCTGGCTCCAATATCCACACCCGAATGAAACGCCTTTTTCCCGGTAAACGGTGAAATGCGCGGCCCGAACTTTGACGTGACCGAGCCTTTGACGGGCCAAATGGAAGGCGTCTTGCTCCATCTTTCAACGCGTTGTTTCGCGGCCGCTTCCAGGCGGTCAAAAATACGTTGCTGTCTCGACGCCTGCACATCAAGCCACGCCATGTCTTTCTGGATGGCCCTCACCGGGGCA
The DNA here is from genome assembly GCA_020027205.1 of Nitrospirales bacterium. GTDB lineage: Bacteria > Nitrospirota > Nitrospiria > Nitrospirales > UBA8639 > Bin75. The sequence goes on from JAHRAQ010000013.1 coordinate 46,872, forward strand.
TGGGGAAGCACGGGCGTCATACCGCCGGCCCCGGCGCGTGATGCCGTCTCTTCCACGCGCTGTCCCGAAGCGCCATACGACGCCTCCTGCGGCACCTCTTCGCCCCCCTGTCCATTGCTTTCCGCATTCCGCGGCGACTCCACTTCAAACCCAAACATCGTTTGCAATTTCCGGCTCCGTTCCTGCATGGCCAGCATGCGCCGCTTGAGGTCGGCCATGGTGTCGGAGACCACGCGCATTCGACCTCTCGACTGGCTCACCTCCTGCCTCAACTCGACAAGTTCTTTGCCCTGGCTCGTCTGCACCACGTACCGGGCCGTGCCCACTGTCTGGACAACGAACAACACCGCAAGGACGACCAGCGTCCCTCTGGCGAGCCGCCTGGGCACACGAATCCTCCGGGGATTCGAAGTAAGCCCCCGAAAAATCATAATGGTATAGGCATCATCCTCAAGTTTCATATCGCCCTTTCCCGGCATCCCGGGGACCCGCCAACCGCCGTTTGGAAATCAACGCACAATCCTACCGAAAAATGCCTCTCAAAATCAACGCCCCGCCTCTCCCCCGCCCACAGCCGCCGGATCGTCCGGCCACCACGGCCTTCACCGGGGAATCAGACCGCCGCAGGGGGCTAACCGGAGGCCATCGTCATGGCACGCACCCAGGCCAAATAGTCGCTTGACCCCTGCACCACCGGCAACGCAAGAATTTCGGGGACTTCATAACTATGATGGGCTTTGACCTCGGCTTCCAAGGCACCGTAGGCGCCAGCATGTGATTTCAGCACCATGACACATTCAGATACTTCGGAAACATTGCCCTCCCATTCGAAAATGGACGTCACGTTGGGCAACACGGTCGCACATGCCGCCAACTTTTTCTCAACCAGCCGGCGCCCGATCGCCCGCGCTTCTTCCTGGGTGGAGGCCGTCACCAGCACAACCCGTTCTTCCACGCTCGACTCCTCTTCGCCGTGGCCGAGACGTTTCTCTCAAAGCGACGCGGGCGGCGCCAGGGTATCCGCCAAATCAGACAGCGCGGACCGCAACGCCTCCTGAATGGCCCTGGGGTACTGCATCACGGATGTTTCCTGTCCGTAATACACCCCGTTCCACACTTTCCCCTCAAATTCCATCGCAAAATCCCACAGCGCGCGACTCGGATCCCCCGCCGACGTCAACTGGAGATCCAGAACCACGCTGGTCGTCACCGTCCCCATGGGCAACCCGGCCATCCAGGCCACCGTCCCGATGGGCCCAAGCAGATACGCGGATAGCGCCCTCGACCACCGCGTCGAACGAAGACGCCCCCGCAAGACAAAATCATCGGGCGGCACCGGCTGGTCCCCGGCCTGAAACGTCACAGACGAAAAAATGTTCGCGTGGCGAATTTCGTCCGCCATGGCGCGCGCAAAGTCGCGCGGCGGATCAAAGATCACTTCGTTGATACGTTCGGGATGCGGAACCTCTTCAGGCCGGTCATACGCCGTCACGGCGTACCCCACGAGAGGAATGGCGACTTTCCACGCGTCTTCCCGCACCATCATGTCACGTTGATCCTCAAGAGGAAACACCACCAACCCGGCCGCATGAGACTGGGCAACCTCCACGTCCAGATATGCCTTGCCCGGAGGGGGCGGGTACGTCCATTCCCGCGAGCCAAGACATCCCGCCGTTGACAAGGCCGCGAGGATTGCCGCGCACAACAGGGCGGGCGCCGACGACCGATGACTCATAAACGTCTCTCCTTTGCCGTGAACACGGAGCACAGTGACAGACCGGCGGCGGTCATGACAACCCTCCGGCCGACACCAGGTGCCGCATCAACTCCGGATGGGATCGCGTAACGGGAAATTGCGGATATTCGGCGCCAATCGCCTCCGGAGGGCGGAAGAAAAACCCGGCGTCCGCCTCGTGCAACATGGACAGATCGTTGTGGGAATCGCCGGCGGCAAGCACGCGAAACTCCAGGCGCTTGACCGCGGCCACCGCATGACGCTTTTGATCTTTTTGTCGAAGCACGTAGTTTCGAATACGCCCCGCATCGTCAACATCCAGCGTGTGGCAAAAGATAGTCGGATAATGCAATTGCTTCATGAGAGGCCCCACCAGTTCATAATAGGTGTCCGACAGGATAATGACCTGACAACGTTCACGCAACCGGGCCAGGAACTCCACGGCGCCGTCCAGGGGTTTCATGGTCTCGACAACGGCCCTGATGTCCGCAATCCCGATCTTCTGCCGGGACAGGACCTCCAGACGAAGTTGCATTAATTCATCATAATCGGGAATATCGCGCGTAGTCACCTTCAGGTCGTCAAGCCCCGTTTTCTCGGACAACTCCAGCCAGATTTCCGGCGTGAGCACCCCTTCCATGTCCAAACAGACCACCACGGGGGATTGCATGAGAGCCTCAACACAACACGCGACTTCAACACCGGCGACAAAACACAACCAACAACCCGCGTGTTGTAGCAAACCGCCGGGGGGAATTACAAACCGGCGTTCTCTCGCCGTCGGCCGGCCGGCATGGGCGACACGGCCGGCGTGACCGGCCGGTTCGGCGCTTACCAGAACGCCAGGAGCAGGCCAAACGCCAGATAACACAGGCCGTTGACCATCAGATGCCATGGCCGCACGGTCCACAGGCGCAGACACAGTTTGAGATAGCCCGCGGCCAGAAGCGTCAACCCCATCCCCCACAACACTTCCTGGCGCGGCACCCAGGGCGTCAGCATCACTCCGAGCGCCGGCAGCACGCTCCCCTGAAACGCCATCGCCCCGGTGATATTGCCGAACGCCAGAGTATCCCGCCCTCGCCGCACCCAGATAATGCTGTTCACTTTTTCCGGCAATTCGGTGGCCACCGGCACAATCAACAACGACAACGCCAGAGTGGACATGCCAAGCCACGTCGCAAAATGTTCCACGCCATAGACGAATCCCCTGGCCCCTCCCACAATCAACGCAAACCCAACGGCCAATTGCGCAATGATCGTGACCACGTTCTCCGGCAGCCCCGCCCGCCCGAGAAACAGCGCGTGATCCGCCACGGTGCCGTGGCCCTGGCCCACCAGCCCCCGCGACGCGCGAATCGTCAACAGCAAATACACGAGATACATCAGGAGCAGCGCCAGCGCCAGCGCCGCGCGCGCCGTCCGCCATTCCCGCGGCACAAACACCGCCAGAATCGCCAGCACCCAGGCCGCGAGAAACCAGTTCAGGTCACGGCGCACGCCGGTCGGTTCGGGATGAAACGCCCCGCGCCATCCTCGACGACGAGCGGCGCACGCGGCCATCAAAAACAGGGTGACGGTCGACAGCATGAGCGGCGCGCCGACAATGGCCCCCACGCCGACTTCATGCCGGGTCTCCAACGCCCCGGGGGCGGCCAGCACGGCCACCACGGGGACCATCGCCTCCGGCAGGGCCGTGCCCACGGCCGCGAACACCGACCCCGTGACCCCTTCGGACAGACGCAGCCGTTCCCCAAGATGCTCCAGCGCATTCGTAAAGGCCTCTGCCCCGATGACAATGGCGCATAACGCCCCGATCAACACCCCTATTTCCGTCGTCATGTGTCGTCCCTTAACAAGTTGTGCCGGATGACCGCCGCCGCACCGCCCCGTGTCATCCCCTTGCTCCCCTCATGAAACCGGGCTAGACTGCCCCCATGAGCGTTGCGCTGGCCGTCAGTCTTGGTTGCGGAATCGGGCTGCTGCTCTGGTACGCGGGCAGCCTGTGGTGGCGCAAACGACGCACCGCCAGACAAGCCGATGAACTGCTCGCCCGGGCGCTCAAGGCCAAAGACGCCTTTCGCCGTCACTGAACGCCGACCCCGCGCGTGCATACCAAACCCCGGCCCCTCCCGGCAACGCCGCCGCCGGCCACAGCCAACCGGCAAACGCCCGCCACGGCCCGCGCCGTCCTCATGGATTGATGGAGTATGAGACCATCTTGTGATAGCATGACCCTCATCGACACCACGGCCGCACGGCAGGCCGCCGGCATGACCATGGACACGGCAACACCACACAAGGACGACGACGCCTTCATGCGCGAGGCGCTCACGGACGCCGCCCAAGCCGAGGCGCGCGGCGAGGTGCCCGTCGGTGCCATCCTCGTGCGGGACCAGACCATCCTCGCCCGTGGAGGCAACGCCAGAGAACACCGGCAGGACCCGACCGCCCATGCGGAACTGATGGTGATTCGCGAAGCCGCCCGCGCGTTGCGCACCTGGCGGCTCCCCGACACCACCCTGTACGTCACGCTGGAACCCTGTCTCATGTGCGCCGGCGCCGTCATCCTGGCCCGGATTCCCCGGCTGGTCTTTGGCGCGCCGGACCCGAAGGCCGGCGCCTGTGGCTCGCTCTTCGCGGTCCATGACGACCCCCGGCTGAATCACCGCGTCACCGTCACACGGGGCATTCTGGAAGATGACTGCCGCGATCAACTTCGACAATTCTTTCAGCAAGTGAGACACGACCGGCTGGTCACCATGCCCTGACAGCCGGGACGACTGTGCGGATAATACGGAGAGGTGCGAGAGTGGCCGAATCGGGCGGTCTCGAAAACCGTTGACCGGCAACGGTCCGTGGGTTCGAATCCCACCCTCTCCGCCATAACGTCATCCCCGAAGCATCGGAAGACATGACCCGGCGGCGTACTCATACGGCGCCGGCGTCGTTCGCCAGACCAAACCTTCCTTCATCTCCAAACAACTCAATGAATCCGTCGAATCTCCCGGTTCGATTCCAGGGCGGGGGCGGACGGGTGCGTGAGGCATTGATCCCGCACCGTGTCCAGCAGGCGGTCGGCGAGGAGGCGTTTCGGCAGGCGTTCGACCGGCATGGCCTGTCCGTGGCGGGGGAGGAAGATCGCGTCGCTGGTGTCGCCGCCGAGGGCGGAATCCGCGCCGGTCACGCGGTTGATGACGATGAAATCCAGATCCTTCTGCCGCAATTTTTTCCGGCCGTTGTCGAGCAGGTTGTCAGATTCGGCGGCGAAGCCGACCAGAATCTGATGCGTCCGTTTCCGTGACAACGACGCCAGAATATCCGGCGTCCGTTCCAGGGCCAGCGGCGCCCCGTCCCAGTCGTGTTTTTTTATTTTGACCGACGACGGCCGCCGAGGTCGAAAATCCCCCACCGCCGCCGTCATGACCAGCACCGTGGCCCAGGCAAACCGGGCCTCCATCTCGCGCGCCATCTCGTCCGCCGTCAACACATCCACGGTCGTGACGCCGGTCGGCGGCGCCAGCGCCGTCGGCCCGCTGACGAGGACCACGTCCGCGCCGCGCCGCGCCGCGGCGTCCGCCACGGCGTATCCCATTTTTCCCGACGAAGCATTCGTCACAAACCGCACCGCGTCGATGGGTTCCCGCGTCGGGCCGGCGGAGACGAGCACCCGTTGTCCGGCCCAATCCCGACGCCGGTCGAGACAGGCGGCCACCGCCTCCATCACCGTGGGTTCGGCGGGGAACCGGCCTTTGCCAATCAGGCCGGACGCCAGCGGGCCGTCCTCCGGTTCCAACACCACGACCCCGCGCTCGCGCATCGCGCGCACGTGCGACACCAGCGCGGGATGCTCCCACATGTCGCCGTCCATGGCCGGGGTCATCACGATGGGACAACGTGCCGCCAGCAACAGCGTGCTCACCAGATCGTCCGCCACTCCCAGCGCGCATTTGGCCAGACAGTTGGCCGTGGCCGGCGCCACCAGCACCAAGTCGGCCTCGTCCGTGGCCCGCAGGTGCGGCATGGTCTCCGCCCCGTCAAACAAGCCGTGACGCACCGGCCGCCCGGACAATGTTTCAAACGTCAGCGGCGTCACAAACCGGGTCGCGGACGGTGTCATCACCACGGACACCTCCGCCCCGTCCCGCGTCAACGCCCGCAACAGCGACACGGCTTTGTACGCCGCAATGCTGCCCGTGACACACAGGAGAATCCGCGCGCCACGCAATGACCGGCGCTCGCTCATGCCGACCACTCCGGCGAGGTGCGCGTCACCGCGTGTCCCCGGCGTCGGCGGCCGTCTCTTTCGGTGAATCGTCAACGCGGACGCCGAGGGACCGTTGGATTTCCATGGCATTTTCCGCGGCCTCCGGCGACAACGGCTGCTCGGGGTCGCGTTCCGGGGCGGCCTGCGCGTCGCCAAGAGCCTGCCGCGCGTCCCGCCCGACCAGATAATCCACGTTGCCTTTCAGCACTTCCTCAAGGGCCATGGAGGTTTCTTTGGTGAATTTGCTGGTCTCCGGCCGTGTCGCCCCGCGCATGAGTTGTTTCGCGCGTTGCGCCGCGACCAGGACCACCCGGTACCGGGAATCAAACGCCGAGGAGCGAACACTGTCGTCCAGCAACAGGGGAAGCGTGTCAATCATATCGGTCTCTCCTTTGCGTGAAGCGCCACGCGGTTACGTGACAATTTCTTTCATCGTCGAGGGTTCCAGCAACCCGCTGTCCACAAGTTCGTCGACGTTCACACGGCTGATTCTCGCCCGCTCGGCCAGAAGAATGGACTCCAGTTCCTTTGCGGCCTGCGGAAGATGTTCATTCCGAATCAGGTAATGATAATCTTCGAATCTGGCAATTTCCTCGCCGGCTCTGCGGAGCCGCCGACGGATGGCGTCCGGCCCGTCCAGCGCCCGGCGGTCGAGTCGCTGCTTGAGCGCGTCGAGAGACGGCGGGGTCACAAACACCAGCACGGCGCCGGCAAACCGCTCCATAATTTGTCCGGCTCCCTGGGTGTCGATATCCAGCAACACGTTGACGCCCCGGTTCACGGCCTCGACCAGGGGCCGCTTCGGAGTCCCGTATCGATGGTCGTAGACCTCCGCCCATTCCACAAACGCCTCGTCGTTCACCATGGCCTGAAACCGCGCGGGGTCGACAAAACAATACTCGACGCCGTCCCGCTCGCCGGGCCTCGGGCTTCGCGTCGTGCAGGACACCGACAACATGGTCTGCGGCACCTGCGCCACGATCGTGTTGCACAAGGTGCTTTTCCCCACGCCGGACGGCCCCGACACCACCACCACGATCCCCTGACCCGGCATCAGCCCGTCCTTTCCGCGCGCCCCGCGTCAACGCGCCACGCATCGACCGGCGCCCTATTCCACATTCTGCACCTGCTCGCGAATTTTTTCCAGTTCGCTTTTCAGTTGGATGACGGACTGCGCGATCTCCGCGTCATTGGCTTTGGAGCCGATGGTGTTGACCTCCCGGCCCATTTCCTGCAACAAAAAATCCAACGACCGGCCGACCGGCTCCCGCCGTTTGACCATCCCGGCAAACTGGGTCATGTGACTGTGGAGCCTGGTGAGTTCTTCGCTCACGTCGCATCGATCCGCCAGAAACGCGACGTCATGCGCGCGCTTCGACTCCTCGCCGTCCGGCGCGCCCGACTCCCGCACGCGCGCGCGCAGTCGGTCCTGCAACCCCCTGACGGCGCGAGGCAGCCGGCGCCGGATGGCCCGATGCAACGCCCGAACGTACGTCAACCGCCTGGCAATATCAACCTGCAGCGCCTTCCCCTCGGTGGCCCTCATGCGCTCAAGGTCCGCCAGCGCGCCGGTCACGAGACGCTTCATCATCCGCCCCACGGCGGTCTCATCGGGAGACGGTTCCGCCACCCGAAAAATGTCCCGGAACGAGGCCAGGAGGCCAATGTCAATCCGCCCCTCCAGATTAAAATCCTTCTGCAGCCGTTTGAGCATCTGATAATAGTGACGCGCCATGGGCCGATCAATCGTCGGCAACGCGCCGCCGGCCCGCGCGCTCGCGCAGGTCACGGTCACCTCGATCCGCCCCCGGCGGCAGTGTTTGGCGACGAGCGCCTTGATCTCCTCTTCCCGTTCAACCCGGCCCTTGGGCAGCCGGGTCACGACCTCCCGAAAACGATGGTTGACCGACCGCACCTCCGCCACAAGGGCAAGCCCCTGCACGGCGCCCTCCCGTTTGCCGAACCCGGTCATGCTTTTCAACATCGGCGCACGCGCTTTCGTTCCCATTCACAGTCGTCGTACAGCGCACAGACTTCGCACCGGGGAGTCCGCGCCAGGCACACGTAGCGGCCATGGAGCAGCATCCGCTGCGAGCCTTCCGTCCAGTCCCGTTCGGGCCAGGCCGCCCGCAAGTCAAACTCGATTTTGACCGGGTCGGTCTGCCGCGTCAGATGCAGCCGGGCGGACACCCGCTTCACATGCGTGTCCACCACAATGGACGGCACCCCCGCGCAGGCGCCCAAAATCACATTGGCGGTTTTGCGCCCGATGCCGGGCAACTCCGTCAAGGCATCCATGGTCTTGGGCACGACCCCGCCCCACCGTTCGACCAGCGCCCGACTGCATTCGATTAACCTTTGCGCCTTGCTCCGATAAAACCCGGTCGGCCTGATGAGCGATTCCAAGCGCGCGGGCGACGCACGGGCCAGGGCCGCGACGTCGGGATAGGCCGCAAACAGCCCCGGCGTCACGCGGTTGACCCGTTCATCCGTGCATTGCGCCGACAGGATGGTCGCCACCAGCAATTCAAACGGCGTGGCATGGTCAAGTTCCACCCGCGCGTGACGGGGCTGCCGTTTCAACCGCGCGAGAATCCGCCGGGCGCGGGCGTGAACGGCCCGTGGCGACCGGTCGCGCGGCCCTCGACGACGCGCCGCGTTCATGGACCGGCGCACACCGGCGTCACGACGGGAGACGCCGCGACCGCGTTCCAGGCCGGCGCATGAGCGGACGGCGGGCGCACGTCCAGGGCATCGGCAATGGCGCGCCGAAGCGGCGGCAGGGTGTCCAGCCGGACGGCCGACACGCACAGGGCGCGGGCACGCCGTTCAAGCGCGTCCGCCTCCGCCGGCCGCAGACGGTCGCATTTATTCATCACCATCACCCGCGCCACGCGGTGAAGGTCCAGTTCATGCAGAAGATGTTCCACCGTGCGTATCTGCTGGTCGGAGTCCGACGCGGTGGCGTCCACGACGTGCACCAGCAGGTCGGCGTGACGCAGGTCTTCAAGCGTGGTGCGAAAGGCTTCCAGCAGATTGCGGGGCAGGTCCCGGATGAACCCGACGGTGTCGGTCAACAGCACGTGCCGGCCGGACGGGAGATAGCACCGCCGGTGCACCGTGTCCAGCGTGTCAAACGGCTGATCCCGCGCCGACACGCAACTGCCGGTCAGGGCGTTCAGCAGGGTGGATTTCCCGGCATTGGCGTAGCCGACGATGGAGACCACCGGGATGCCGTGACGACGCCGCCGGGGGCGTTGCTGTTCCCGCTGCCGGCCCACGTCCCGCAATTTGCCCTCGAGATGCGTAATCCGCTTTCGCACCCGCCGCAGGTCGGTTTCCAGTTTGGTTTCACCGGGGCCGCGGGCGCCGATGCCCCCGCCCAGACGGGAGAACGCCGTGCCGGACTGGGACAGCCGGGGCAGCAGATATTTAAGTTGTGCGAGTTCCACCTGAATTTTCCCCGCGCGGGAATGTGCGCGGGCGGCGAAAATATCGAGGATCAACTGCGTGCGGTCGATGACGTTGATCTCGACCAGTTCGGACAAAGCCCGCAGTTGCGTCGGCGTCAGGTCACGGTCGAAAATCAGCAGATCGGCGCCGCCCTGCAACGCCTGGATGCTCACCTCGGTCATCTTGCCCATCCCCAGCACGTACCGGGGATTGACGCGCCGCAATCGCTGCGCCACCGTGCCGATCACCCGAATCCCCCGCGACGCCGCCAGGTCCCGGCATTCCAGCAAACGTTCTTCCTGATCGGCCCAGCGCCCTTCCGCGCAGCCGACCAGCAAGGCGCTGACGGCGCCGTCCGTTCGGCGCAACGCGGGCGTCACTCTGGTCATCTCGGCTTCGAGGGACGACACCAGGTGATCGCACCGGCAGCGAAACGCCTGAAAACTCTGCGGCGCCCATTCCTCATAGGCCCTGCCGCGCGGATTGGGCGGAAGAAGATGCGCCAGCGCGAGCGACGCCGGCTCCCCGCGCGCGCCCACGCCCAGCGCCGCGATTAAATCCAGGCGCAGCAACGCCATGTCCGTGAGATCGTCTTTGGTCAACAGCCGGTCATCGAGACGGGTATGGATGAATCGAACGCCCCGCAACAGCCGCGGCCCGGACCGGCTCCGCGCCAGCGGCGGGATGACCACCTGGCGATCCGTGCCGACAATGACGGCTTCGATAACGCCCCGCCGATTAATCACCAGGCCGATCTGCCGCCAAAGTTCGTGCGACAGTTCCGCGCAGGCGCGGGCCAGTTCCGCAGAAATCACCGCCTCGACGGGCACACGCCGTCGAGACAACCGCTCCAGCCGCGTCACCTGGCTTGGCTTCAACCCGGTCAGATGTCCAAGGGCACGAGGAATAGGCGTCCCCTCCCGGCGGATTTATGTCCCGGCGCCCGACCCCGCGGCGGCCACCATCGCCAGATCCGGCCGCGCATCCATGTCCCGCGACGACCACCGCCCGCGGCGGTACGCCCACCATCCCGCGGCAGCCACCATCGCGGCGTTATCCGTGCACAACTCCACGCGGGGCAACGTCAGACGAACGCCCTCCCGGTCCGCCCGCGCCCGCAACACAGCACGCAGGCGGGAATTCGCACCGACCCCGCCGACCACGGCCAGCCCCGACACGCCATAACGCCGCACCGCCCGAAACGATGTTTCGACCAGCACGTCCACAATGGCTTCCTGATACCCCGCCGCAACATGCGCAGGATCAACCGCCGCCGCGCCCCGCGTCCGGTCCCTCACACAATACAACAAGGCCGTTTTCAACCCGCTGAAACTAAAATCCAACGCCCCCCGATGCAGATACGGCCGCGGGAACCGGACCACGGACGGGTCCCCGGATTGCGCCAGACGATCCAAAGCCGGGCCGCCGGGATAGGACAGCCCGAGCATCCTGGCGCCCTTGTCAAAGGCTTCCCCCGCCGCGTCATCCAGCGTCTTGCCCAGCAGCGCATACTCCCCGCGTTGCGGGACCAGATACAAATGGGTATGCCCCCCGGACACCACCAGCGCCACCGCCGGCGTCGCAAAGTCAGGATCGTCCAACCAAGCAGACGCGATATGGCCTTCCAGATGATGGACGCCCACGCAGGGAACGTCCAGCGCATACGCCAGGGCCTTGCCGAAACTCACCCCCACGACCAGCGCCCCCGCCAACCCCGGCCCGCGCGTCACCGCCACAGCCCGCACCGCCCGCCAGCCCACGCCCGCCCCCGCCACCGCGTCCTCCGTCACCCCCGCGATATGTTCAAGATGTTTTCTCGACGCCAGTTCCGGCACCACCCCGCCAAACCGCGCATGAACGTCATGTTGCGACGCCACCACGCTCGACAACAGGCGCCCTTCGAGGGACAACACAGCGGCGGCGGTTTCGTCGCAGGACGTTTCAAGGCCCAGGAGACTCGGCGGCTCCAAGGCGGACGGGCCGCGTAGATCGTAGCCGTTGGAACGCATCAACGCCCGAAAGGTCTCTCACAAACACCACGACTCCCGCCACGCAAGGCAGCGAGAGTCGGGCCTGAACGGAAAACACAGGCAGTGAATGAACGCGGTCCCGGAACGCCGCACGACATCGACGGATGGTCACACGCCCGCCATGGCCTCTTCCTCAACAAACACCGGGGCGTTGTCCCGAAGCGCGACTCTGATTTTCCCGGCTTCCTTGAAGCGTCCCTTGATGAGTTCATCGGACAGGGGATCACCCAGCAGTTTTTGGATGGTGCGCCGCATGGGCCTGGCCCCATACTGCGGTTGATAGCCTTCCTTGATCAGCCATTGCTTGACCTCTTCGTCAATCTCCAGGGTGACGTCGCGCTCCGCCAACCGTTCGTTCAACTCGCGGATCATGATATCGACAATATTCAACAGATGCGCTTTTTCCAACGGATGGAACACCACGAACTCGTCAATGCGATTCAAAAACTCCGGACTGAAATTCCGTTTTAATTCGTCCAGAATGTCATTCTTGATTCGTTTGGTCACGTCGGCTTCGTCCGCGCTGTGGAACCCCAGCGACACCCCTTTCTGAATGAGTTTGGTGCCCAGGTTGGACGTCATCACGAGAATGGTGTTCTTAAAATCAACTTTGCGCCCCAAACTATCCGTCAACAGCCCGTCATCCAGCACCTGCAACAGGACGTTGAAAATATCCGGGTGGGCTTTTTCGATTTCGTCGAACAACACCACCGAGTAGGGGCGGCGGCGCACTTTCTCCGTCAACTGCCCGCCCTCTTCATACCCCACGTAGCCCGGCGGGGCGCCGAACAACCGGGAACTCGTGAATTTTTCCTGGTATTCCGACATGTCAATCCGAATCAGGGCATCCTCGGTGTTAAACAAAAACTCCGCCAGCGCGCGCGCCAGTTCGGTCTTGCCCACGCCGGTCGGGCCCAGAAAGATGAAGGAGCCGATGGGCTTGCGCGCCTCTTTCAGCCCGGCGCGCGAACGGCGAATGGCCCGGCAGACCGCCGAAATGGCTTCGTCCTGCCCTACCACGCGCTTATGAAGAAAATCTTCCGTGTGAAGCAGTTTTTCGGATTCCTCTTCTTCAAGTTTAAACAGCGGGATGCCCGTAATCTTGGACACCACAAAACTGACTTCATCCGCGCCGATCACGGGCTTGTGCTGTTCCTGGTTCTTTTTCCAATCGTGTTTCGCGTCCTCCAGCAGTTTGCGCAGCCGTTCTTCTTCTTCCCGAAACTTGACGGCTTCTTCAAAACTTTGCAGCCCGATGGCGACTTCTTTTTCCCGCGCCACCCGCTTGAGTTCCTGTTCCAGGGATTTCAACTCCGGGGGCAGGGAATACGATTGCAACTTGGCGCGCGAGCCGGTCTCGTCGATCAGGTCAATCGCCTTGTCGGGAAGAAAACGATCCGTGATGTAGCGATCCGCCAGTTTAACGGCTTCCGTCACCGCGGCATCCGAAATCTCCACGCCGTGATGCTCCTCATAGCGATCCCGCAGGCCCTGAATAATCTTGATGGTTTCTTCCATGGAAGGCGGATTCACGTAAATGGGCTGGAACCGCCGCTTGAGCGCGCCGTCTTTCTCGATATGTTTTCGGTATTCGTCCAGCGTGGTCGCCCCGATGCACTGGATTTCGCCGCGCGACAACGCCGGCTTCAGCATATTGGCCGCGTCAATCGAGCCTTCCGCCGCCCCGGCGCCCACCAGAGTATGCAGTTCGTCAATAAACAGAATCACGTTGCCGGCCTGGGCAATTTCCTTCATGACCACCTTGAGCCGTTCTTCAAACTGCCCGCGGTATTTCGTGCCGGCCACCAGCGACCCCAGGTCCAGCGCAATCACGCGCCGGTTGAGCAGGTTGTCCGGCACGTCCATGGAGACAATGCGCTGCGCCAGCCCTTCCACGATGGCGGTTTTTCCCACGCCCGATTCGCCGATCAACGCGGGGTTGTTTTTGGAACGGCGGCTCAAAATTTGCAGCACCCGTTCGATTTCGTCGCCGCGGCCGATGACCGGGTCCAGCAGGGATTCCTGGGCCAACTGCGTCAGGTCTCTTCCAAACTCATCCAGCGCCGGGGTGCCGCTTTTTTTGTCACGCTCCCGTGTGCCCGATTTGCGCAGAAACGTCACGGTCAACTGACGGGCCGTGAGCAGATTCCCCCCCAGACTTCGGAGCACCTTCCCGCCGATCCCCTCCTCTTCCCGCAACAAGCCCAGGAGAAGATGTTCGCTGCCGATGTGGTTGTGTCCGAGCAGCCGCGCCTCTTCGACTCCGTATTCAATGACTTTTTTCACGCGGGGGCTGAAGGGAATTTCTCCGAACGTGACGGTGGTCCCGCCGCCGGGCAAATTGCGTTCAATCTCCAGACGAATCTGTTCGGGCGACAGGCCCATCTTTTTGATGATCATGAGGGCGATGCCGTCGGATTCACGGAGAATCGCCAGCGCCAGATGCTCCGTCCCAAGATAGTCATTCTGATGGCGTTCCGCTTCTTCGCGCGCCAGAATAATGATCTTACGACCTCTGTCGGTAAATCGCTCGAACATTGTCTCTCCTTTTCAGCGCGTCAACGGCAAGACGCGCCACCGGTCATCGCCCATGCCGATGAATTACAGGAACGATCCAAATTCAAAAAACCGAACATACGCCAGAGAAATCCCCACTTCGTCCGCCGCAAATTCGTGATTCAGGAACACCCCCTGCGAGGGGTCCGGCACATTAAAGTCCACCTCATACATGGCGTATTGTATCCGAACATCCACTCGATGTTCGTTGCTCCCTATTTCCACGCCGCCGCCGATCAACCACGGAACGGCCGTGCGGTCGCCGTTTCTCGTCCCTCTCAACGGTTGCAGATCGCAGGGAACGCCGGCGGCCCCACAGAGACTGTCTAGGTCATGGCCTTCAGGATCCCTGTTGTCAAATCCGTCTTCAACGGCCACGTCAAGATACTGCACCCCGGAGAACAGGTACACGGAGCGGGCCTCGCCCAGAAATGCCAACGCCTCCGGCCGGTACCCTCCCCTGACGTTGACCCCGACGCTCCAGTGTTTTTCAAACGCCCAAGTCCCGGGCCAGACGTCCAGCGTCGTGCGCCCGGTGCCTTCCAGCGACCCCGTGACTCGAGCGTTGGAGTACACGGTCCCTTCAACCTCGCCGGACACATAAAACCGACCGGGGAGGCGCCAGCGGTGTCCCAGAAACACTTTGAACGCGGGGACGGCTTGCGTGGCGTCATTGCTTGTTTCCCGGTAAGAGTTTGTCACCGCCTCGCCGTTAATCGAATCATCGGGAATGGCGACCGATTTTTTATAATCCACCCCGACCCATTCCTGACCAAGGCCGCCACCGACATAAAACCCGTCCGAACCAAACCCTTCGATGGCTTGCGCCGTCCGGCCTCCCGCGCCAACCAGCGACACGGCCGCAACGCCGACAAGGCAACAGAAACCACCCCACCGCTTGATCAACGCCGACATGAAAGTCAGTCTATCCATTCTCTCCGGGCACTGTCAAGACACAACCGCGTCACGATGCGCCAACGTCGATACGCTTTCACATTCCGACTCCGCCGTCAAGCATCGCCAAATCCCGCGCGGGGTCTTCGTTGACTCACGATGCGGCGAACGATACACTTTTCCCCGAATCGTCACCGCAACACGGCGCGGGCACCCCGCCGAGTTCCGCCCGCACGGTGCCCATCGGCTTCATCGGCGCATGAGTCGAACGTGACCACCATCGGCATCGTCACCAAGCCCCGGTTTCCCCGCACGGACGCCCTTCTCGGCGAGTTGCTCGACTGGCTCCGCCGGAAACAGAAAACCGCGCTCCTCGGATCCTCATCCGTGGACAACAATCGCGACGACCGACAAGGCGGCGACGCGCGCATCGCCGCCGAGGCCGACCTCGTGCTCGTACTCGGCGGCGACGGGACCATGTTGCGGGCCGCGCGACTCGTCGAAGAACGCTCCGTGCCGATTCTGGGCATCAATCTGGGAGGCTTGGGGTTTTTGACGGAAAGCACGGTGGACGGCATGTACGAATCCCTGGACAAAGTCTTTGCGCAAAACTTCCACGTGGATCACCGCCTGCGCCTTCAGGCCCATATCCGCCACCGCGACGGACAGCAACGGCGGGACACGGCCCTGAACGACGTGGTGATCGGCAAAGGAGACTTGGGCCGGATGATCGGCACCAGGATTCACGTGGACGGGAAATTCGTGACGAACCTCCGGGGCGACGGGTTGATCATCGCCTCGCCCACCGGCTCCACCGGCTACTCCATGGCCGCCGGCGGCCCGATTCTGGATCCGCGACTGGACACCACCCTCGTCATGACGCCGATCAGCCCCCACACCTTCACCCACCGGCCTCTCCTGGTCCCCGGCCATCTCGCTCTTGAGATTCAGGTCACCAGCGATGAGGGGGGCACCGTGACGCTCGACGGCCAGACCGGGATTCCCGCCGGGCGTGACGAGGTGGTCACCATCAGCGCCTCGCCCCACAGAACCTGCCTTGTCCGGTTCCCCGACCGGACGTACTATGATGTCTTGCGTACGAAACTCAAATGGGGGGACGTCTGACGGCCTCCGCGCACGACGGCGGCGCCCCGTCGATCACGAAACACGGCCGCGGCCCGGCCGCCTCACGGCCGGCATTCGGGACATTCGCTCCGTTCCCGCGCGGCCCGAAACTCCTCGGAGGTCAGGGGAAAGAGTTGATTGCACATCGAGCAGCGGCGAATTTCAAAAAACGCTTCCCCGTCTTCATGAATCTCGCACGGCAACAGCAGATCCTGCGGATCATAGCCCAGGGTTTTGTCGTCGGGAAACTTCACGACCGCCAGGCGCACGTTGAAATGCTGAAAGACGCCCTCTTTGCCCTGTTGATCATCCCCGTGCCCCACCGCGCACACGGGTTGACCGGGACGGCGGGCGCGAAGGTCCTTTAAGGCGCGTTGGGAATCCGTCGCGACGGCAAACTGCGTCGCGCCGGGAGCGTCGGAAGTCGACATGGTCGTCGCGGTGCGGTCTCGAACGGAATGTCCGGGACGAGGGCTACCCCCGTTCCGCTTCTAACATGCACTCACCCGCGCGTCAAGCGATGCCGCGCTTTGTTGGAAAGGAACCGCCGCATGACACCAATGATCATCTATCAAAAGCCCGCGTGTTCAACGTGCCGCGCCGTCGTCCAACTCGTGAAAGCCGGCGGCCACCCCTTTACGGCCGTCAACTACTATGAACAGCCGTTGTCCAAAACCAGACTCAAAGAGTTGTTGAAAAAAGGCGGACTCAACGCCAAAGACGTGTTGCGCACCAAAGACGACCGGTATAAAACGCTGGGCCTCGCCACCGCCGACAAGTCCGACGACGAATTAATCGACCTGATGATCCAACACCCCGACCTCCTCCAACGCCCCCTGGTCGAAAAAGGCGACACCGTCATCCTGGCCCGCCCGCCGGAAACGGTGAACCGGCTTCTGAATTCGTAAGCGGGACAAACCGCCCCTACTGCCGGCGCTCGTCCGTGCCGTGGGCTTCTGTCCGCGGGATGCCGGAATCCGCCCGGAGGAACCGGTAAGCTTCAATCACGCGGCGCAGGGCGGGTTCCGCGCTCCGGTCGCCGTTGTTAATGTCGGGGTGAAGTGTCTTGGCCCGCCGGCGAAACGCGCGTGTCACCGCGGCCATGGAACTGCCAACTTGCAGGCCCAGCGCCTTGTACGCTTCCTCGTGGGAGTCGATTTCTCCGTAAGACGACGCGGGGTCGCCCCCGCCGCCGGCGGCGCGTTGAAAAAACGCAAACAGGTTGATCCTGCGCCGGCGGCGTTTGGGGCGTTGGTAGATTTCGCTGTTGAACTCTTCAAGGCGGTCTTCGATAAATTCGAGGCGGGCTTCCAGGCGTTGGGCATGAACGCGTTCCCGAACCTCGAGCAATTCCGTTTCAATCAGCGTGACCATCCGGTCAATTTCCTCCAGACCGTGTTCCACCTTGATGTAATTTTCGGACGAGGCCAGCAGCATCCGGTCGATGGCGCAATCCAGACTGCGTTCGCAGTTGGCCCGCAGTTCGATAATCCTGCGCCGCATATTCGAGCAATACCGCGACCTGGCCCGTTCATCAAACGGCATACCTGTTCCTCCGGGGCCGGATTGTAGCACAACGGCAACGCTTGTATTTTTCGCCCCATGCTGCGTTGGACGACTCGCGTGCTCGGTCGACGTGCAGGAAGCACGCCTTCCTCACCCGCTCCCCGCCCGCCTTGCCTGGAACGAAAAATCCTGCGCGGGCACTGCCACGATTGCCCGCCGGAGTTCGACAGGGTACAATTGCCGCATCCGTCACATTCGTCATGACGGATGGTGTCATGTATCAGAGAAGGAGGAGCGTGACCGTGAAAAGATGTGTCATTTGTGCCGCCATGAGCATCGCGCTGTTTGGGAGTGTTCAGGGAATCGCCTGGAGCGTGAATCCGACCGGGTATGGTCAGGCGGGCGGAGAATACGACATCCGCATCCCCCGCGTACCGTCCGGTGAACTGTCCAAGGCCAAAAAAGTGAAGCCCCCGTTCGCCGCCACCCCGGACGTGCTGGCCGAAGGCAAAGATATCTTCCTGGGCGTGGGAGGATGCGTCAGTTGCCATGGCCCTGAAGGCCGGGGCGACGGCGCCGCCGCGAGCAATCTCCCGATTCAACCCCGCAACTTCACGAATCCCAAATTTCATACCTTGCGCACGCCGGGAGAACTGATGTGGATCCTGAAAAACGGCAGCATGGGCCAGTCCGGGCGCGTCCCGGGCACCGGCATGTTGCCCGTGGTCCAACCCAAAGGATTCATCACGGAAGCGCAGGGCTGGAAGGCGCTGCTTTACGAATTGAGTTTGGGACAATAGAGGGCGGCGGCGCCGCGCCGCCGCCCTTTATCGGGAACGGGCGCGCCGACACCGGAACGGGTCATTCCCGACGGCCCATGCGGGGACGGCGGGACGTTCGCTTCGTTGACATCCCCCGAACGCGGGATTAAACTCCGCGCAACGTGAACTCCTCACGTGGGCGGGCATGGTCATCATCCCCCCTCACCCAAGGACGCGCCGCCTTGTCTACGCCGTTCGTTCACCTGCATCTGCACACGCAATACAGCCTGCTGGACGGCGCAAATCAACTGGACCCGCTGCTCACCCAGGTCCGGGAATTCGGCCAGCCCGCCGTCGCCATGACCGACCATGGCAACCTCTTCGGCGCCGTCGACTTCTATGAAAAGGCCAACGCCCATGGCGTCAAGCCCATCATCGGCTGCGAAGCCTACCTCGCGCCCGGCAGTCGGCACGAACGCAAAAGTCAGACGCACGATGACGCGCACGATGACGCGCGCAAGGGCTATTATCACCTGATTCTCCTCGCCACCAATCTCACCGGCTACCGGAATCTCATCAAACTGTCCAGCAAGGCGTACCTCGAAGGGTTTTACTACAAACCCAGAATGGACAAAGAACTGTTGCAGGAACACCACGAGGGCCTCATCGCGTTGTCGGGATGTTTGAGCGGCGAAGTGCCCCACCTCATCGGCAAGCGGGACATGGACAAGGCCACGCGCACGGCCGGGGAATACCGCGAGATTTTCGGGAAAGACCATTACTATCTCGAAGTCCAGGCCAACGGGCTGGAGCACCAGATTATCGCCAACCGGGGCCTCGTGGAGATTCACAAAAAACTCGGCATCCCCCTGGCCGGGACGAACGATTGCCACTACCTGAAAAAAGAAGACGCGCGCCCGCACGAAATCATGTTGTGCATGCAAACGGGCACGACGCTCAACGACACCAAGCGCATGAAGTTCGACGCCGACCAATTCTACGTCAAATCGACGGAAGAAATGGTCGCGGAGTTTGCCGAACTGCCGGACGCCGTCCTGAACACCAACCGCATCGCCGAACAATGCCGCGTGGACCTGGATTTCGGCACGAGATATCTCCCTCACTACCAGGTGCCGGACGGCTGGACGCATGAAACCTACCTGGAAAAACTGGCGCGGGAGGGCCTGGCGGCACGCCTGCAATCCCGGCCTTCCCATATCGCGAGCGACGTGTACGAGATGCGTCTGCGCGAAGAACTGGCCGTCCTGACGCACATGGGCTATGCCGGTTACTTCCTAGTGGTGTGGGACATCATTCAATTTGCCAGGTCGCGCGGCATCCCGGTGGGTCCGGGGCGGGGGTCGGCGGCCGGCAGTCTCATCGCTTATGCCCTGTCCATCACCGAGGTGGATCCGCTCGTCTACGCCCTGCTCTTTGAACGCTTCCTCAACCCGGAACGCGTGTCCATGCCGGATATCGACATGGACTTCTGCATGGACCGCCGCCCCGAAGTGATCAACTACGTGATCGAGAAATACGGCAAAGAGTACACATGCCAGATCATCACGTTCGGTACATTGGCCGCAAGGGCCGCCATCAAAGACGTGGGCCGCGTGATGGACATTCCCTACGCCGAAGTGGACCGGGTCACCAAACTCGTGCCCTCGCAACTGAACATCACCCTGAAGGAAGCCCTGGCCCAAGAGCCTCGACTGCGGGAACTGGTGAACGGCGACGCGCGGATGAAGGAACTGATGACGACGGCCCAGGCCCTGGAAGGTCTGGCGCGTCACGCCTCCACCCATGCGGCGGGGATGGTGATTTCGAATCAACCCCTGACGGACCTGGTGCCGCTGTATAAAACATCCAAAGACGAAATCGTCACGCAATACTCGATGACGGACGTCGAAAAAGTGGGGCTGGTAAAATTTGATTTTCTCGGGCTGAAAACCCTCACCATGATTCATCAGGCCGTGAACATCGTGAACCAGGGACGGGCGCCCGACGCGCGCCTCGATATCGAACGGATTCCGCTGGACGACCCGAACACCTACGCGCTGCTGGCCTCCGGCAAAACCACCGGCATCTTTCAACTGGAAAGTTCGGGCATGCGCAACATGCTGGTTCGGATTAAACCCGTGTGCTTTGAAGATCTCATTGCAATCCTTGCTCTCTACCGTCCCGGCCCGCTGGAAAGCGGGATGGTGGACGACTTTATTCAACGCCGGCGCGATCCCTCAAAAATTGTCTACACCCCCCCGGCACTGGAATCCATTCTCAAAGAAACCCACGGCGTCATCGTGTATCAGGAACAGGTCATGGCCATCGCCAACCGCATGGCCGGGTTCAGTCTGGGCCAGGCCGATGTGCTCCGGCGGGCCATGGGGAAAAAAAACCACGACGAGATGGCCCGGCAAAAAGCCCGATTCCTCGAGGGCGCCAACGCCAACGGCTTCACGGAACATCTCGCGGAAAAAATCTTCGACCAAATGGCCTACTTTGCCGGGTATGGATTCAACAAATCCCATTCGGCGGCCTATGCCATGGTCACGTTCCAGACGGCGTATCTGAAAGCGCGTCATCCCCACGCCTTCATGGCCGCCCTGCTCACCATGGAAATGGGCAACACGGACAAGATCGTGGGCTATTTTACCGAATGCCGGGACCTCGGCATTCCCATCCTTCCGCCGGACGTGAATGAAAGCCAGAAAAACTTTACCACGGCGGGAGGCGCCATTCGCTTTGGGTTGGCGGCAATCAAAAACGTCGGGGGCGGCGCGGTGGAATCCATTATTGAAAACCGGGAACACGGCGGCCCGTTCTCGTCGTTTTTGGATTTTTGCTGCCGCAACGATTTGCGCAAACTCAACAAGCGCATGTTGGAAGGATTTATCAGCGTGGGCGCATTTGATTCCACCGGCGCCAAACGGGCGCAATTGATGGCCGTGCTGGACGGCACGCTGGACGCGGCCGGCGCCATACAGCAGGAGCGCGCCCTCGGACAGACTTCCCTGTTCGATGCGGCGGACGGCCGGGACCCCGCCTCGTCCGAGGACCGGCCCGTGCCGGCGCGCGCGCTCCCGCAGATTGACGAATGGCCCCAATCCCGCATGCTCCAGTTGGAACGGGAACTGACCGGGTTCTATATCACCGCCCATCCGCTCACCCAGCACGCCGAGGCCATGCGCCTGCTGGCGACCCATACCACGTCCGCCGTGCGCGAGGTTCCGGACGGCAAAACGGTCAAAGTGTGCGGCGTGGTCGGCCACCTCAAGGTCACCACCACAAAAAAAGGCCAGCGCATGGCCTACGTCACCCTGGAAGATCTTCAGGGCCTGGTGGACGTCATCGTGTTTCCGACGTTATTTCAAACCTGTGAGCCGTTCGTGGGCGCCGACGCCGTCATCCATGTGACGGGCACCGTGGATCAGAAGGACACGGGCGCTCACATGATCAGGGCCGCCAAAATCGAGCCTCTGCAGGACATGCAAACCAAAACGGTGAAACGGGTCACCGTGCGCATCGCGGAAACGGCGGACACCGTGAGCCATCTGCCCAAACTGCGGGAAGTGTTGCGCCGCCACCCGGGGCCGACTCCGATCGCGTTTCAATTTCATCTCGATTCGCAGGTGCGGGCCGAAAGCGCTCCCCTGCCGAATGTCACAGTCCTGCCCAGTTCGAATCTGGTCTATGACGTGGAACAGATTCTGGGGAAAGAGGCGGTCACGTTTCAGTGACGTGCGCGAAGGAAGATTTCCGTCATGCGTGATTTTCTGGAATTTGAAAAGCCGCTGAAGGATCTCGAGGAGCGCATCGAAAAACTCCTGAAGTCGAGTTCGGAGAAACAATCCGTTCCGCGCCTGATCCGTCTTCTCCAAACGCGGTTGGCCAGGCAGGAGCAGGCCATTTTCGGAAACCTGACCCCCTGGCAACGCACGCAAATCGCCCGCCATCCCCAGCGCCCCTCGGTACTGCACTATCTGGAACACCTGTGCCGGGACTTTGTGGAATTGCACGGCGACCGCACCTTCGGCGACGACAAAGCCATTGTCGGCGGCTTTGCGACGTTTCGGGATCGATCCATTTGCGTCATCGGTCACGAAAAAGGATGCAACGTCAAGGATCGGGTCGCGCGCAATTTCGGCATGCCCAACCCCGAAGGCTACCGCAAAGCCCTGCGGCTGATGCGGTTGGCCGAAAAATTCAAACGCCCGATTGTCACATTCATCAACACGCCCGGCGCCTATCCCGGCGTCGGCGCCGAAGAGCGGGGGCAGGCCAGGGCCATTGCCAACAACCTGTTTGTGATGTCCCGGCTGACGGTGCCCATTGTCGCCGTCATCACCGGAGAAGGCGGGAGCGGCGGGGCGCTGGCGTTAGGCGTGGCCGACCGGATTGTGATGCTGGAACATTCGATCTACTCGGTCATTTCCCCGGAAGGCTGCGCGGCAATCCTGTGGGCCGACGCGGCCAAAACACAGGACGCCGCCGCCGCCCTCAAAATGACCGGCGCGGAACTTCAGAAAGCGGGCCTGGCCGACGACGTGATTCCCGAACCGCCTGGCGGCGCGCATCGAGACGTCACCGGCACCTGTCACGCCGTGGCCCACGCCCTGCACGCCCACCTGACCGAATTAACCGGTATGCCCGTCAACGCCCTGCGGGAAGACCGGGACAAAAAATTCCGCCGCATGGCCGCCCTGGCGGAGGGGTAAGGCTCATGCGTTAGCGAATAAGAGGGAGGCAGGCTATGCCGGAAATATCACGATTCTTCGGCATTATCATCAGAATGTTCTTCGATGATCATGACCCCCCGCATCTACATGCGGAATATTCCGGCATGAAAGCCGTCTTCGACTTTAGGGGAAATGTTGTAAGAGGCGAACTCGGCTCGCAAACAGCGACTAAACTTGTAAGAGAATGGATTGATCTCCATATATTGGAACTTGAAGAAGACTGGAAATTGGCCAGAAACGGTCGGGAACTTCATAAGATCGAACCACTGACGTGAGGTATTGATTATGTGGAATATGAATGATGTGATTGAGATACGTTATAAAGGTGATTATATTTATCACGTCGTTTTTGATGACGGCACTGCAGGCGATATTGATTTCGCGGAGTACCTGAACAAGGGGCCTGTGTTTGAGCCGCTCAGGGACCCCGAATTGTTTAAGCAGGCCAACGTAGAAGGCGGCACCATCGCCTGGCCAAATGGAGCGGACATTGCCCCGGAAACATTGTATGAAAAACTCCACGCTAACAATGCTACCCAACCGACGGCTTAACCAACCGCTTCAATGTCAGATTCGTTATGCCCGCTGGCATTATCCAATCTTCACTTTGTTTTTATTGAGTTACTTTTCTCAATTCGTCACATATTTTGGATAAATCCCCATTTTCAGGACGCATCCACTCGTGTGAACACTCCGGCGGATAACATTGAATCCACCATGTATCATTGCCTCTACTCCCTCCATGCTGATGCCCCATATCACTCCACACAATATCCGATTTTCGGGTGACCCATGTATGGGCGCTATGTGGTGAAATGCCCAAACAAAACAGCACATCATAATCCTGTTGCCGGATTTGTTGAAACATATAGAAGCCGCCCTCCCACAAAGTGGAGAGTTTGATTTCCATTCTACGGCCATTCACAGTCAGGTCAGAATCCGATCCAGTGCTCCCGGAAACCGAAAATCCATTTTGGAGCAGAAATTCCCCCACTATTTCTTCGCCGACTTTCCCCTTGCTACGGGATGGTATACCTCCCTTAATCCACTCAAACGGGCTACCCTCCCACGCTTGGTGATTCTTCACATAAGTCGAGTGCAGTTTGGCCGCTATCTTTACTAACTGCTTGTATTCTTTGCTGTTCATCATTTTCCTCCTGTCTTTGGCTCATCAGATGACCCAACCGTTTCTTCATGGTTCTGACGGCTTCCCGGCTTTCGTCAATCAGCACGCACCGCCTTCCGTGTCGCAGCGCCGCTTCTCCGGTCGTGCCGCTGCCAGCGAAAAAATCCAACACCGCGTCGCCGGCGTTTGAATGCACGCGCACGATCCGTTCGACAATCGACAACGGCTTCTGTGTGGGATACCCGGTTTTTTCTTTGCCGTTGGTGGGCACAATCGTATGCCACCACGTATCGGTCGGCGTTTTGCCGCGAGCCGCTTTCGCCGGTCCCACCAGTCCGGGCGCCATATACGGAATGCGGTCAATGGCGTCGTAGTTGAAAATATATCTGTCGGGGTCTTTCACAAACCAGTAGATGGTATCGTGCTTGGCCGACCATTTTCTTCTGGAGCGCGCGCCATAGTCATACGCCCAGATAATTTCGTTCAGGCAATGCGCCGGCCCGCCGAAAATCTCTTCGAGCAACAATCGGCACCGCGCCGACTCCCGCCAGTCAATGTGAAAAAACAAACTGCCGGTGGGCGTCAAAATCCGGCGGGCCTCAACCAGACGCGGACGCAAAAACCCCATGTAATCGGCAAACGAGTCGGCGTAGCCCGTCGTCCCCGTCACCACGGTTTGATACGACTTGCCGCCAAACCCGACGCGGTCCGCCTCGTCCGCATTGGTGACGGACGTCGTTGTGACGCGTGTGCGTGCCTGCGTCCTGCCGGTGTTAAACGGAGGGTCAATATACACCAGAGACACCGACGCCGACGCCATCCGCTCCAGCACGGGTAAATTATCGCCGTGGATAATCCGGCACGTGTCGTTCTTCGGCGAGTGATTCGACATCACGTCATTGACCTGGACGGCGGCCGGGAACCACGCGCAACGCTCACGGGTTATGCCACATGGCGCCTTCGTATTCGGGATTGAACTGGTGCGTCAGTTTCACCACGTCGCCGTCGTTCACCGGCGAGTCCAGCGTGCTGACTTTCTGATTGACCGTGACCATCAACTCGCCCTTGCGCAGAAACGGCAACAGCCCACCCAGAGCGTCGGGGTTACCCTCCAGCAATTCCCGCACGCTCACCGGCCCGGCAACGTCGCACTGTATTTCCGAATCGTCCACGCACGGCAGCAACGTCTGACCAAACACGCGTATCGTGACCATGGGTGCGGGCCTCCTTTTTTGTCACACTGGTACGTCGGACTCACGGCTGGCTTGAGCGTCCACATTCGATTCAAAACGGTGTCGCAAATCCACGCCAAGGGCAGACGTGTTACCGGGACGCAGGAGTTCCACCTATCATCCACCGTTCACGCGCCGGCGGACGCACGACAACGGGAAAAGGGGTGTGCCGAAGCGAAAGAGCACGCGGCGGGACAACACGCTCAAGCCATGGAAGAATCCAGGCGACTGACAATCGGCTCCTGCGCATCCCGCTCGCCGTCGTCCGCGGCGGCGTCCGCCGCCTGTGCGCCGGGCCGGCCGTTGGACGCCGGGGCGTCGTCAAACAAACGGGCGGCATCCTCCTGCCCCAGGGCATTGAACTCCCGCAGGGACGGCAAATCCCGGAGGTCCCGAAGTCCGAATTTTCGGAGAAAGGTCCTGGACGTGCCGTACATGATGGGCCGGCCGGGAATATCTTTTCGCCCGACGATGCGAATGAGTTTATGGTCAAGCAGGGTCCGCAACACGCCCGACGTTTCCACGCCGCGCAGGTGTTCAATGTCGGCGCGCACAATCGGCTGCCGGTAGGCAATGATGGCCAGAGTCTCCAACGCGGACCGCGACACTCTCGCGGAGGCTTTGATCGTCATGAGTTTCGTAATCCACGGCGCGCAGTCGGGCTGCGTCATCATGAGGTATCCGCCGGCCAACTCGGCAATGTGGACGCCGCGGTCTTCCCGGTCATAGTCCTGCCGAACCGCTTGCAGGGCGGCCTGCACCGTCTCCTTCGACGGCCCGGCCAGCACCTCGACTATTTTCTCGAGAGGAAGAGGGTCGCGGGACACGAACAACAGGGCCTCGATGATCCCCTTGAGTTCGTGCTCCCCGCACGGCGCCGACAACCCGGCGCTCTCCCCGGAACACTCGGCGGCCACGTCCTCTTCCCCGGACTCGCGCGGGCACTCCGCGGTCACATCATCGGTCACTCCGTTCGTATCAGGGGATTCCGTTCCCACTGGAGCCTCCGTTGGTCAAAGGATTGTCGGAATTCGTGTCCCGCGACGGATCAGGATCACGCTCAAGTTGTCCCGCGAGAAACGTGCGGGTGATGCGAATGGGGCCGAACAAATCCGCCTGATACATACGAACCAGTTTCATCCGCACCAGTTCCAGCAACGCCAAAAACGTGACAATCACCATCAATCGACTGGTCATGCCGTCAAACAACGCCGCGAAGGTCAGGGCCGGAGTGTCTTCCAGTCGTTCGATGACGCTATTGATGCGATCCTGCACGGTGACGGTATCCGGCGTAATCTCGAGCATCATGTCGGCGTCCGTCCGCGCCAGGATGTCCTGCAACGCGCCAAGCAGGTCCGACAGGGTCACGGCCTCGTCGGCAAACACTTCCCGGATCGGTTGGGCCGGTTCGAGATCCCGTTGGAACATCTGCCGCCACAGTTTTTCCTGATCGGACAATCGGCCGGCCGCTTCTTTAAACTGCTGATATTCGACAAGCCGGCGCACCAACTCACTCCGCGGGTCCTCGCCTTCCTCATCTCCCGGCTCCGGCTCCTCCTCCACGGGGAGCAGCATCCGGGATTTAATGTGAATCAGCGTGGCGGCCATGACCAGAAACTCTCCGGCCAAAGAAAGATTGAGCGCCTTCATGGCCTGAAGCGATTCAAGATACTGCCGGGTAATCAGGGCAATGGGAATATCATAAATGTCGATCTCATGTTTTCGAATGAGGTGCAACAGAAGATCCATCGGCCCGGTAAAGGCCTCAAGTTTCACCTCATAGGCAAGTGTGGCCTGTTCTTCCATCGCACCACCACCGTCACGCCGTGCCGGACAAGAAGCCCATCCTTCACAACCCCGCCACGATGCGTCGATATACCACTTTTAGGGGTAACTGGCAACAAAAACTTCCATATATTGTGGATTGTAAAGAATCCCAAAGGTCAGCGAGTCCGGCGCTTCCACGCCAGCAGACCCAGGCACAGGAGCGCCAGAAGACCAACAGCAAGCCAGTACGCCGGGTTCCGCAGACCCGACGCCGCTTCCCCGCCCGGTTCTGGAATCTCGACACCGGAAATCCGCCGTGGTGTTTCAAACACGGCGTCTCGAAAATCCGTGCCGCCGCCAAACCGCGCGGCGGTAAAGTCCGCCGTGGCGCGAAACCGCGCTCGCCGAAAATTCGCCTTCTCCTGAAAATCGGTGAATCGAAAATACACTTCCCGCTCAAACCGCGCGGCGGAAAAATTTGACGCGCGGTGAAACCGGCTTCCGGAAAACCCCGTCCCCTGCGCAAAACGCGCGCGTGAAAACTCCGCGTCCTCCGCAAACGACACCTCCAGAAACTCCGCCAGCCCCGGAAACGCCGCCCCCGCAAACGCGGCCTTCCCCAAAAACCTGGCTTGATGAAACCGGGAATGCGTCCCGAAATTCGTTCGCGTAAAGTCGGCGTCTCCGGCAAAGACGGCTCGAATAAAAAACCCCTCATGCCCGATACGCATCCCGGAAAAATCAGCGTGATCCAGAAACACCATCCGCGAAAAATCCACGGCGCGCCGAACGACCGTTCCCCGCATCCCGACCGGCCCCCGAACCAGCACATACCCCGTCTCTCCGAGACGGGTCGCCAGCACCCCTCGCACCTCGACGTCCTCAAGAATGAACGGCCCATGGATCACGCGCGCCGCCGACACGCGTTCTTCTTCGAGCCGTTTGACAATCGCCGGCACCCCAATCCGATTCGCCTCAACCGGCGTCAGGGGCAACCGATCAAAGAAGAGATCTCCCGTCAGCACGACGCCTTTCAAATCCACACCCTTGCCCCGCCGCAACGCCTCAAGCACGTCATCCGCCGACACGGAAAACGCGTCCCGGTCTTCCTCGAGACAACGTCCTTTCAAATGACGCACCATCACCGTTGCGTCAACGCCCTCGTCAATCCGGCACGGCCCCCAGGACATCCCCGACGCCGCAATCCCCAGCGCCGCGCACAGGAGGCCCGCGCACCACGCGGGGCGCGACATGACCGGACAACGACGCGAAGGCAGGGGGAATCTCACCTGACAACAGGGTGTGCGGACGGCGACGGAATTTGGGGAAATATTCCGGCCCGCGCGAACGCGAACTTACGGCCGCGGCTCTTTCGGGGCGCGGGAATCCTCTTTGCCGTCCCGCCCTTGATGGGTACGCTGTTTCTCAACGTCCTGAATCGTTCGGGGAGGGAGGGCCTCGACGTTGTCGCCCTCACGCCAATTGACCGGCGTGGCGCAGGAACGTTTCTCGGCCGTTTGAAGCGCCGAAACCAGCCGAAGGACTTCATCCACGTTGCGGCCAACGTTCATCGGGTAACAGAGCAACCCACGAATCACGCGCTTGGGATCAATCACAAACAACGCGCGAACCGTGGCGATCGTGCTCGCATCCGGATGGATCATGCCATACAGCCGGGACACCCGCATATCAACGTCCGCCACCAGGGGATACGGGACCGTCACCCCCGTCGTCTGTCGCATGGCGTCGATCCAGGCCAGATGGGAGTGGACGCTGTCCACGCTGATGCCGAGAAGTTTCACGCCCCTTTTTTTAAAATCCTGATTCCGCCGCGCAAACTCCATCAATTCCGTGGCGCAAACCGGCGTAAAATCGGCGACATGAGAGAAGAAGACAACCCAGTCCTGCTCCTGCCACGCGCTGAATTCGAATTCCCTGGCGGACGTCGTCGCCGCGCGAAAATCCCTGGCTCGTTCCCCGATGCGCGGCAACCCCGTGTCTTCAGACATGCACGCCTCCTTTTTCACCCTGTATTCTTGCCGGGGCACGCCGGCGCATCACACCGGAACTGCCGGGAAGCAACGGCCCGCGTGCCGATGTCAAGCGCCGGCGCAATGCACGTTTCACGAAAACGCGGGCGAGCCGCGACGGCGTCCGGCTAACGCGCCCTACCATCGGCCGGACCGGTCATCCTCTTCCGTGTCGGCGTCGGCATCCTCCCGGAAATATTTCTCGGTTCCCAACTCTTCAGGCAAATCGTCTTCGGTCACTTCATCATCACTGTCTTCCGTCATCGCGCCAAAGCCCGACTCGTCATCAAAGGCTTCCGTAATGTCCTTGGACATATCGTCATCAAGGTCGGAGGAAAACTCCTCGCCAATGTCGTCCTCAAATCCCGGCAAACCCGATTCCAGCGTTTCGGGGCCCACGTCCACGGATTGAGGCATCTTTTCCATGTCCTCGGAAGACGGGCGCATCGCGGACGCCGCGGGTACGGCCACGGACTTTCCTGGGGAAGATTTGGCGACCCCGGTTTTGCGAACCGTCTTTTTCTTCTTGACGGCATGGACTCGTCGCACAGGTTTCCGGCGCGTTTTCATCGCCGCCTTTTTCTTTCCCTTCGCCGTCGTTTTCCGTTTTGCTTTGGCCCTGGACGTGCCGGCTCTGGACGTTTTGGCTTTGGGCCTGGCCTTAACTTTAGTCCTGACTCCGGATTTCTTCTTTGCCTTCGCCGCCTTCGCTTTGGCTTTTGACATGCCGGACCTGGACCTCGCGCCTTTGGCTTTGCCCCTGGCCTTTCCTCCAGACCTGGATGCGGACTTTACAGCCTTTTTCTTTCCGGCCTTCGATTTTTTCCGGGCTGTCTTTGCCATTTCCCTGCCCTCCTGAATGCCGGCGTTGTCACGACCGTCCACAACAATTCCGGCTAAGGGTATACACCTATCAACCGACGCCGAACGAATCCCCTCTATCACGGACTGGGATCAAGTTGCAACAGGGAACTTGAGAGCGGGAATGTCGCACCGACCGGCCCGTTGCGACGGGCCGCGTCGACATCGACAACGCGGCCCGTCCGTCACCACGGGGCAGGTTGCCGGTGGTCCGGCCCCCCTGTTACATTCGGCCGATGAGCGCGCCCGTCGTCTTGCGAAAAAAAAATCCCAAAGTTGTCATCACCACCCGATTCGGCGCAATCGCGATCCGTTTTTTCACCGACGTGGCCCCGCGCCACGTGGACAACTTTCTGAACCTGGCCGCCATGGGATTCTACAACGGGACCACGTTTCACCGGGTCATTCCGGGGTTCATCATCCAGGGCGGCGACCCCCTAAGCAAAGAACCGGATCGAACCCTGCATGGCACCGGGGGACCGGGCTTCAGCCTGACGCCGGAGCCCAGCGACCGGCCGCATCGCCGGGGCACGCTGTCCATGGCCAAAATGCCCAGGAACGAGGATCGGACTCGCGACATCAACGATAACGGGTCACAGTTTTTTATTTGCGTGGAGGATACGAGCAGCCTGGATCGAACCTACACCGTCTTCGGAAAAATCATCAACGGCATGGACGTGGTGGACGCCATTGCGTCCGCGGACCGGGACCCCGCCGACAACCCGCTGAACCCCGTCCCCATGACGGTGCGCGTGGAAGAAGCCTAAGAACCCGCGCGACAGTGCCGGCGGTACGCGGCTTAGAAAAACGACGCGCTGGCGCAGGTGATGGTGGAGTTGAATTGATCCACGATCTCCCGGTCGTAACGCAGGACTTCCCCTTTGGCCCCGTCCAGCAATCGCAACAGAAGATAAATCGCCGAAAAGCCGAGGACGTGACGCCGGTCGCCTTCCTTCGCAAGAAAATTGGCAAAGCCGCGGGCATCGACGTTTTCCACCAACTTCAGCATTTCCAGGTCAGACTGCATACATCGGTGAAAGGAAAAATCCGTGGGCGCCTTGTTGTCGCCGTAGCGCAGGCCGATGTGCGCGAGGTTCGCGCCGGCGATGAGACACACCCGGTGCCCCGATGCGGCAATGGCCTCCCGCAACACGGACACAAACCGCTCGATGCGGTCGGCAACGTCCCGGTGCGCGGAATCCAGCACGCTGTCGGGCGGGAAGGACGACAGGACCGGCACCATCGAAAGAGGCGAACCGGCGGATGACGCACCGGCGGGTGACACGCCGGCGGTTTCCTGCAGAAACGGCAACTGAAATTCGATGCTGTGCTCTTTCTGGTGCCGGAACTCATCTGCGAACCACGCGTCTTCGCCGTTGGACTTGAGCGCATCCATGATCGGACGGTTCACCGGCACCACCCCCAGCGGCGTTTCGAAATTTTTATCCGTCACCGAAACCGGGCCGGCCAGCCCGGCGTGGGCCACGCCGAAAATAACATAGACGTCCGGTGAGTCCGCCTCCCGCAATTCCTTGTAGGCCCACGCATAAAGCGGGCCGGCCTCTTTCACGTCGTAATTCGGCGCCACCAACCCCTTGATCGCCTTTCCCTTGTTCTCTGAGGGGGCGTCCCCCGGCCCTTCTTTGGCCGTAAAAAATCCGGCAATCTGCGTGCGCAACTTTTCCGGATCGTCTTCGTAACTCTTGCCGGCGAATTGCGGTTTGCGCGCGGGCGCGTCCCGGTAGGATTGGACGGCCGCCGCTTTTGCCGTTTCACAACGGGGACCTTCGAGGAACAGTTTGTGATCCAAGTCGGCAATCAGTTGTTCGAGTTTGGCCGGCATCAGAAACTCGCCGTACTTTTTCAGATATTCCATGCCGATCTGCTCCGGGGAATGTTCCCCGTCCAGAAATTGAAACAGATAAAACAGGTTGAGCGGAATAATGAGCCGCTCGTCGCTCAATCCCGACTGATCCCACAGGACAATATAATGCTCCTCGCCCTGCTTCAGGGGTGAATACTGGATATTGCGAAGCGCCGGATAGGGTTTGGGATTGCTCATGCGTTCCTTCACGCCAACGTCGAATTATACGAATCGACGTTCCCCGCCCGCAAGGCCGGTGCGCGCGGTCACGCCCCCGGACGACGGCTCATGCGTAGAGGTGACACCACACCTTATGCCCGCCGTCGGGCGCGTCAAGATGAATGAGCGGCGGTTCGACGGTGCGACATTGATCCATCACGTGCGGGCATCTCGTGTGAAACCGGCAGCCGGAGGGCGGATTCAACGGCGTCGGCACGTCACCGGCCAACAGAATTCGTTCCCGCTTCACAGCCGGGTCCGGCACCGGATTGGCGGACAGCAGGGCTTGGGTGTAGGGATGTTTGGGATTGGAAAAGATGACATCGGACGACGCCATCTCCGCAAATTTTCCCAGATACATCACGGCGAGTTGGTGCGCGAGATACCGCACCACGTTCAGGTCGTGCGTAATGAACAAGTACGACAGGCGATACTCATCCTGCAAATCCTTCAGGAGATTGAGAATCTGCGCCTGAATGGATACGTCCAGAGCCGAGACCGCTTCGTCGCACACAATAAATTTCGGGTTCAGGGCCAGGGCGCGCGCGATGCCGATGCGCTGCCGCTGCCCGCCGGAAAATTCGTGCGGATATCTCGACCCCTGGTCCGGCCGCAGGCCGACTCGATGGAGCAGTTGCGACACGCGCTCCGCCAACTCCGGCCCGCCGGCCAGTTTGTGCACCTTGAGCGGTTCGCCCACGATGGCGCTGACGGTCATCCGGGGATTCAGGGAACCGTAGGGATCCTGAAACACCATCTGCATCCGGCGGCGGGCCGCGCGCAGGGTGCCGGCATCCATGGCAAACACGTTGTCGCCTTCGAACAGAGCCTCCCCGCCGGTGGGTTCCATGAGCCGAAGAATGGTGCGGCCCACCGTGGTTTTGCCGCAACCGGATTCCCCCACCAGCCCGAAGGTTTCCCCTGGCTTGATGTCGAACGTGACGTCGTCCACCGCCTTGACCCACGCGGACACGTTGGCCAACAGCCCGCTGCGTACGGGGAAATATTTTTTAAGATGCCGGACGTCAAGGAGCGAGCGCGTGTGAGTAGCGATGGGTTCCACGTACAACTTTCACAAAACGAGCGGAGCCGTGAGATGGAACGGGGCATCCGTCAGGCGGGACATGCAATACACGGGGGCAGATGTGCTCATTGAACAATGCAACGGCGCGACCGCAAGGCGGTGTCCGCGTGAACGGGTCGACGGGTGGCGTGTCAGCGCTTGTCGGAATGCCTGGTCAGGCTCGATTGCTTCGCATGACGCAACGCATATACAACAGAATACCCCAAACCAAAAAACACCACCAAGACCGTCAGGACAAAAATGATTTCACGCATTACATTTCTCCCAGGTCATCGATTTTCTTATATGCCCGATGAGTCAGCACAATGATTAACACAGTAACCGAAAGTACAATCGCCATAGAAACCAACAGCATCAAAACAGGAATAGCAAAGAAATTCTGGGAAAGCCACCCAATCAATGATACGTCTATTGCCACCAAAAGAGCAAAGGCAACCTTAAGCCATCCTATTTCTTCCTTGATTTTGTCCAGTTGCGGCATATCGACGTTTTATTATTTATATTCCCGCACGGATTCTTTTTCCTTAGTAGAGAAAAACCTATGCACTGTCAATGGCGAACAGGGTGGATGTTACCCGCCTACCGCCGCGTCGGATGATGCAGCCAGCACGCCGCTTCGTGGCCGGGCGCCAGTTCCACGCTCGGCGGGTCTTCGTCGGCGCAATGCGCCAGCGCGTCAGGACAGCGGCTCGCAAAATGACAGCCCCGGCCGTACATCAGCGGGGATGGCACCGTGCCTTGGATGGCCTCGAGCCGGGCGACGCGCGCGCCGGGCGTCGGCAGCGAACGCAGCAACGCGCGCGTGTAGGGATGGGACGGATGCGCAAACAGTCTCGCCGCGCTTGCGCGCTCGACAATGCGGCCGGCGTACATCACCAGCACGTCCTGCGCAAACTGCGCCACGACGCCCAGGTTGTGCGTGATCAACAAAATCGCCATGCCCATGTCCCGCTGCAAGTCCTTCAGCAACTCCAGAATCTGCGCCTGAATCGTCACGTCCAGCGCCGTCGTCGGCTCATCGGCGATGAGCAGGGCGGGCCGGCAGGCCAGGGCCATCGCGATCATCACGCGCTGTTTCATGCCGCCGGACATTTCATGCGGATATTGATCGACGCGCTTGTCCGGCGAAGAAATCTGCACGGTGTCCAAGAGGCGAATGACGGCCCGCCGGATCTCCGCGCGGGTGAGGGTCGTGTGAATCGCCAGCACCTCGCCGATTTGATCGCCGATCGTGAACACCGGATTCAGCGACGTCATCGGCTCCTGAAAGATCATGCCGATCTGTTTCCCGCGCACGCGGCGCATGTCCCCGTCGGGCAGGGCCAGCAGATTCCGTCCCTGAAACTCGACCGTGCCACCGACCACCCTGCCCGGCGCATCCAACAACCGCATGATGGACAGCGCCGTCACGGACTTGCCGCATCCCGATTCCCCCACCAACGCCAGCGTGTGTCCCGGCCGCATCGAAAACCCGACGTCCTCCACCGCCCGCAGTGCGCCACGCTCCGAAAAAAACGATGACGAGAGGTGCGACACTTCGAGCAGGGGCGCGTTCGCGGCGGCCATGGGTTATCGTTTCCGCAGTTTGGGATTCAAAGATTCGCGCAGCCCTTCGCCGACCAGGTTAAACGCCAGCACCACCATCACAATGGCGAAGCCGGGAATAAAAAACAGCCACGGGGCATCGAAGATAAATCCCTTCCCGTCGGCCAGGATGTTGCCCCACGTGGCGAACGGCGGCTGCACGCCGAAGCCCAGAAAACTCAAACCCGATTCCGTCAAAATGGCCGTCGCCACGCCGATGGTGGCCGAGACCAGCACGGGCGCCATCGCATTGGGCACCATGTGCGAAAAAATGACGCGCCGGTCCGGCGCGCCGATGGCGGTGGCGGCCAGCACGAAATCCTGTTTGCGCAACGCCAGAAATTCGGCGCGGACAAACCGGGCGGTGCCCATCCACCCGGTCAGCCCGATGACGACCATGATGTTATAGATGCTTGGCGGCAGGAGCGCGACCACCGTCAGGATGAGAAAAAACGTCGGGAAACACAACATCACGTCCGTGAACCGCATGATCAGCGTATCCACCGTGACCACGCCGAGTTTGACGTTGCCGTAAAACCCCGACAGCCCGCCCAGCACAACGCCCAGCGCCAGCGCGATGCCGACGGCGATAAACCCGATGGACAGGGACACAAATGATCCCTGAAGCATCCGCGCAAACACGTCACGCCCCAGTTCGTCGGTCCCCAACAGATAGACCCCGCCAAACGGCCGGTCATGGGGGGGCACCGCCGCGTTCGATGAGAAGGACAGAGGCGGCAGAAATTTTTCCGGAAGGCGAACGACAGCGGGATCGAACACGACCACCCATTCGGTCAGTGCCTTCCCCGACAACGCCGCCACAAGGAGCAACGCCAGCACACAGGCCCCCAGCACCGCAAGGCGATCCCGTTTAAACAATCGCCACGACTCCCGCCACAGCGTTTCCGGAGGCGGAAGGTCGTCGCCCCGGCGGGCGCCGGGCGCGCCGGCATGACCGCGCGGCATCGGGGGCTGGCGCATCGAGTGAGGCTCCGTCATCTAGGCGTCTCCCTGCAATCCGGTTCGAATTCTCGGATCCACGACGGCATACAGAACGTCCGACAGGAACGTGCCCGCCAGGGTCAGCGCCGCGGCCATGAAATTCAGCGTCAGAATGACCGGGAAATCTCTCGCAAGAATCGCTTCATAACCCAAACGGCCCAACCCGGGCCATGCGAAAATCTGTTCAAAAATGACCGAGCCTCCGATCAGTCCGGGGAGCAAAAATCCGAACATGGTCACAAACGGCAGCAAGGCGTTGCGCAACGCGTGCCGGTAGATGACGGTGTCCTCCGCCGCGCCCTTCGCCCGGGCCGTGCGCACGTAATCCTGCCCGATGACTTCCAGCATTTGCGAACGTACGTACCGGGACAGGATCGCCATCCCGCCCAGCGCGGACATGAGCGACGGGATCACCAGATGCCAGATCCGGTCCATCGTTTGAAAGAGCGGGGCGGCCCGTTCCATGCCGAAGGTTTTTAATCCGATCACCGGCACGCCGAACGTATTGACGACCCAGAGAATCACGAGATACGACAGAAAGAACCCCGGCACGGAAATGAGCGCGTAGGCCGCCAGCGTCGTCGCGCGGTCATACACCGCCCCGCGATGGACCGCGGCCTGAATGCCGGTCGGAAACGCCAGCGTCCACACCAACAGCGTGGCGCAGACAAACAACGGCAGGGAGTTGAGAAACCGGCGCCAGATTTTTCCCAGAACCGGCTGGCTGTCTTTAAACGACTTCAACTCGCCGGACAGCAAATCCCGCATCCACCAGACGTATTGCGCGTACAAAGGCTCGTCAAGATGAAACGCCGCGCGAATTTTGGCAATGTCCTCGGGCTTCATCCTGGGATTCGACGGATCCACCGCGTTGGGTTCTCCGGGCGCCAGGTGAATGACGGCATGCGCCAGAATGGAGACAACGAACAACAGCAGGAGGCGTTGGAGCACGTTGCGAAGAATGAAAGCCCGCATGACGGCCTGATCCGTGAGTCGAAACGCGCGGTCTTAAATTAAAAGTCCGGCGTCAATTCAAGTTTGCGCCATTGATGAAAATGAAACGTGATATCGCCGCTCGGAATGGGGTAAATTTTTTCATACGACTCGGAACCGTCGCCGCGTTTGTGAACCAACACAATTTTTTTATCCAGCACCCGTGTGCTCAAGGGGGCATAGAGAAACGTGTACGGCTGTTCGTCGGCAATCAGACGATGCAGCCGGCGGGCCAGCGTCCGTTGCGCGTCCGAGTTGTATTCCCGCCGAAGACGGACCATCAGATCATCCGCGCGCGGATTGCGATACCCGACAAAATTTAATTGCCGCGGCCCGGTCTGACTCGAATGCCACAGTTGGTAGAGGTCGGGATCAATGCCCATGCTCCACCCCAGCACCACGGCATCGAACTCGGCCGTATTGATAAAGTCCTTGAGAAACACCGCCCATTCAAAATATTGCGTATGGCACTTGACGCCGATTTTGCTCCAGGCGTTCTGCGCAATCGTCATGATGTTTTTGCGAATGGGGTTTCCGCTGTTCGTGATGAGCGTAAACTCAAAAATCTTGCCGTCTTTTTCCAGCCAGCCGTCGGCGTTGCGCCGCCAGCCCCCGGCTTCAAGCAGAGCGCGGGCGGCGTCGGGATCATACGGCAACGGGGCCACGGCGGGATCGTACCACTGGGTGTTGGGAGGATAAGGCCCTGTGATGCGTTCCCCTTCGCCGTATAAAATGTAGGTGACAAAATCTTCGACGTTCAGGGCCATCCCCAGCGCCCGGCGCACGTCCGGGTCGGCGAACAACGGACGGCGGTTGTTATAGCCGATATACGTGTAGCCGAACCCCAAATTCGAAAAGGACTGGTACGCGTCGTCGTTTTTGTACCGTACGACCTGATGCGGCTGGGCGCCGTAGTAATCCACCGCCCCCGACCGAAACTCCATTTCCTGCGTCAGCAAATCAGGGACAATCCGCATGTAATACTCCCGGTATTCCGCCGGCCCTTCCCAATAGTCGTCGTTCCGCCGCAGATGAATGAACTCGTCGCTCTGCCACTCGACAAATCGAAACCGCCCGCTACCGACGGGGTGGCGATTGAACCGGCTGTCGCGCATCCCAAACGCCTCCCGTACGGCGTCGGACACGCCCCGCGCCCGCATTTCCGTTTCCATGGCGCCGGCATCGAGCAAATGCGCGGGGAGAATCCCCATGGTCCAGGCGTTGATCGCCGGCGAAAACAGCCGTTTGTACACGACGCGCACGGTATAATCGTCAATGACGTCCACGCGCTTGATGGGTTCGAAATCCGCCGTGCGCGGGGAAAGATTTTTGGGATTCATAATGGCGTCATAGGTGAATTTCACGTCGCGGGCGGTCAACGCATGGCCGTCGTGAAACCGCACGCCGCGCCGCAGGCGAAAATCAATGACGGGATTGTGCTCGGCCACCGGAAACCGTTCCGGTAATTGCGCGAAGATTCGCGCTTTCACCGCCGGCCCGGCGGACTCATGAAATTCCACGTACCGCTCGTACGGAAAATGAGCGAGATAGCGGTCCCCGATGATCGGGGCAAGATGCCGAAAAAAATCCTGATCAACCCGGCGCAGGGAAAACACCACGCGCTCGGGGGCATGAAACGTCAGAGTCACTTCCCTTTGTTGGGACGCGGCGCTCCCCTCCTCCGCCGGAACGGGAATCGTGTGCGTCGTGTCGGCGGGAGGCGCCACGTCCATCGTCCGAATGTTCGCGGCAAGTTCGATCCCCGCGTCCTCCATGAGCGCGGCGCGAACTCGCTTCACCACTCGCGCGCCCGTGATCTCCGCGCCGTCGGGAAACCGGCCGGAAGGCTCGATCAGCAACGAGGCCGTTTCGGAGATCGTCCAGTCCGTGGCCACCCGCCCCCGCAGATTTAAATTCTCATCCAGATCCAGCAACCCCTCGAACACGAATCCGACAATGTTCGAACTGGCCGTATCCGCGTTCAAAATCGGATTGAGAATTTCGGCGTCGCCGGAGGACGCTTCGACATAGGTGACCAGCCGTTGCGGATTGCCGGTCGTCTGGGTTTCGTACGTCGGGACCCAAAAATAAGACTGGAGCAACACGACCGTCAGCAGCAGGGGGGTCAGAAGAAGCCAGCGTTTGAGATTCATCGCCTCAACTCACAGGGCGCGGGACGCCCCGCCAACGGTTCGCGCCACATCATAACACGGCTTCCTGATTCCGCGAGGCGCGGGCCATTTGTCCGCCGGCGTGATAGGAACTTCGAACCAGCGGCCCCGCCTCCACGTGCCGAAACCCCAACTCCAGGCCCCGCCGTTTGATCTCGTCAAACTCTTCCGGTGCGTAATACCGGGCCACCGGATGATGCGCGGTCGTGGGCCGCAGATACTGGCCGACAGACAGCATTTCGCATCCGACGGATCGAAGGTCCCGCAGGACCGCGGCAACTTCTTCGCGCGTTTCACCCAACCCGACCATGAGGCCCGACTTCGTGCGCGCCCGCCCCCCGGCCCAGTCAAGCACCCGCAACGAACGCGCGTAGTTGCCCTGCGGCCTGACCACGGGAAACAACCGGGGAACGGTTTCGATATTGTGATTAAACACATTCGGCTGCACCGCCAGCACGGTCTCCACCGCCGTCCGCTTGCCCTGAAAATCCGGCACCAGCACCTCCACCGTGCACGCCGGCGCCCGTCGACGGACAGCCCCGATGGTGTCGGCAAACATCGACGCGCCGCCGTCGTCCAGTTCATCACGATTCACGGACGTGATCACCGCGTGACGCAAGTCCAGGGCGCGCACAACTTCGGCGACACGTTCCGGCTCCCGCCGGTCAACCGGGCCGGGACGGCCCGTGGTCACGGCGCAATAACGACACCGCCTCGTGCAGACGTCGCCCAGAATCAACAACGTCGCCGTCCGGTTATTCCAGCATTCCCATTTGTTGGGACAACGGGCTTCCTCGCAAATCGTATGCAGCCGCTGTTCCCGGACCAGCGATTGAATGTGTTGGTAATGCGCGCCCGATTCGATCCTGATTCGAAACCACGGAGGCAGGCGAGGCGCGGGACGCGCGTGCCCGCCGGCATGGCGGGCCGTTTTCACCGCTGTCACGGGAATCAACGACATAAGACCGAGGCCATGACGTCGCCGCCGTGTCTCCGGGGCGACGGGACGAACGCACCCGCGGCAACAGAACGGCACATGCCGGGCGCCGTCGCCCGTGTCTAAAACCGGTACTCGTACCCGACGTAGTAGAACCCGCCGTTGAATCCGAACGGCGCGGCCCGGCGCGAGTACTGAAACACGCCGGGGGAATCCACGATCAGATTGCCCTGACGGTCAATAATCGTCCCGCTCCTTGACTGGCCGATGCGGTTGCGGTCCGGCGTCACGTCAAACAGGTTGTTCGCGCCGATCTTGAAAATCCCGAACGGCGCGAAGTCGTAGGCCGCCTGCGCGTCGGTGACGTACTTGGGGTTGAACGTCTGCCTGCCGCCGTCGGTGACCGTGTACGAACCGTAGCGGGACACCCGCACCTGGGCCGACAGGTTCTCCCACCGGTAGTCACCGGATAACACGAAGCGGCTCTTGGGCTGCCATTCCTCGATGATGGAGCGATCCTGTTCGGTGAACAACTCGTCGGGGAGGCCGGCGGGGAGATTCACCGACGCAATCTTCGTTTCGATAATGGCGCCGAGCAAACTGATGTTCAGGTCGCCGCTCCCCGGCTTGAGCGGCACGGCCAACGAGGCGACGACATCCATGCCGCGCGTCTCGGTGTCCACCGCGTTCATAAAAAACTGCGCGCCGCCGACGCCAGCGGCGTTGAGCGCGGCGGTCACCTCCGGTGAGATGCCCGTACCGCCCGGTGTCACCCGTCCGCTCACGATGATCCGATCTTTCACGTCGATCTGGTAAAAATCCGTGGTCAGCGTGAACGCGGAACCCGGCTGCCACACAAACCCGCCGCTGAAATTAATCGCGGTTTCCTGTTCGAGTTCGGGGACGCCCACTGCCTTCGCGATGGCGCTGTCGTTCCTGAACGTGCCGATCTCCTGGGCCATGCCGGCGCTGTTAAACTGGGTGCTGACGTTGTTGAAAAAAAGTTGCTGCATGGACGGCGCGCGGAACCCGCTGCTCACCGACCCGCGCAACGCAAACGAGTCGGCGACGTCCACCTTCGTCGCCAGTTTGCCGTTGAGCGTGTGGCCGAAATCGCTGTAATGCTCGTAGCGCACCGCGGGGCTGGCCATCAGCCAGTCGGTGAACTCCATATCCAGATCCGTGTAGGCGGCCACGGCGTGCCGCGACTCGTCTACCTCGTTCATCGGCCTGAATCCGGGGAACACCTGGATGCCGCCGCTCCCGCCGCCGGAGCCGTCGTAGTCCCGGTACGAGTACTCTTCGCCCGCGTCGATCCGGTAGTTGTCCCGCCGGTACGCCGCGCCCCACGCCAGATTCATTTTCTTCATCATGCCGCCGGGAGTGGCGTTCAGCACGTCGTCGGACAACGGCAGGGCAAAGTCCAGATTGACGGTGGTGAGCGAGAGCGCGAGATCGCCGGCGTTCGCCGACGACGGCGCAGGCCCGGAACCGGAAAATCCTGTGCAGTCACCGTCACCGATTGAGTCACCGGCGAGACAGTTGGCAAACGACGCATTATGCGAGTTGGTGACTTCGAAGTTAAACCTGTTGCCGCCGTGCGCCACGCCCAGATCGACCTTGAGTCCGTTGTCAAACTCGCGGACCACGCCGCCGCCGAACGAAAAATCCCAGATCGTGGTGTTGATCAACGGAAGAAAGCCGTCGGGATAGGCCGAGCCGGCGGGGTTGCGGTCCAATTGGTTCGCCCGCCGGTAGAAGCCGCCGCTTTCGTTCGACCGACGCGACACGGTGGCCAGCGAATACACCTCGGCCCCGTCCCAAAGCGCGTCGATGGGTTTTGTGAAGTTCAGCGCGCCGCTGAACTGTTCCGACGAAGCATCCCCGATGCGGAAGTTGCGGCGGTCGAAGTCGCGCTCCTTGTCGTCCGGGTCGTCCAGGATGACGGTGGTGTCATCCGGGTAGCGGTCGAGCAGGTTCATTTGATCCGGCACCTGCGTCGTCGTGCAACTGCCGAGTGCGCACGTCATGGTATCGGGATACTGCACGGCGCCGGTCAGCCCCGCGCGGTTGGTGCGGTCGCGGTTGCGATACTCGAAGGTCGAATGCAGCGTCCCGTCCCGCCCGATTCTGAATCCCTTGTCGAGGCTCGCGTTGAACTGATTGCCGCCCTGCCCGTAGAGGGTACCGTAGTTGGTGCGGAACCCGCCGTCGTCGTCGTCCTTGAGGACGATGTTGATGACGCCGGCGATGGCGTCCGAGCCGTATTGCGCGGAGGCGCCGTCGCGCAGGACTTCGATGCGTTTGATCGCGCCGAGCGGGATGGCGTTCATGTCCGTGCCCGCGGTGCCGCGCCCGACTGACGTGTTGACGTGAATCAGCGCGCTGGCGTGGCGACGCTTGCCGTTCACCAGCACGAGCACCTGGTCCGGCCCCAGCCCCCGCAGCGTCGCGGGACGAATGGCGTCCGTCCCGTCGCTGATCGTGGAACTCGAAAAATTGAACGAGGGAATCAACCGCTGGATGGCCCGGCCGACTTCGAGTTGTCCGGTTTGCAGCAGCGCCTTCGACTCGATCAGGTCCACCGGCACCGGGGAATCCGTGACGCTTCTGCCTTCGATTCTGGTGCCGACGATGACCACGTCGTCCAGCACGGCCGGAGCGGAAGGGTCACCGCCACGCTCCTGCGCCAACGCGCCGGGCGCGAACAGACAGACACTCAACGCAATCAACGGGTATTTTCCGCCGGTCATGAATGTTCTCTGGAAATGTCGACGTCAACGGGGAGCAAGGCCGTCCCGGCCCCGACTGTGCACGAGACTGTTTGTAACATGAGCGGACGGGATATGCAATTCCAAATCCCGCGGGCGTCCTTCCGCGAATGCCGGCGGAGCAGGCTTTTCTTGCATTGGCCCGATGCCCTGCCTACAATCCCGTCACGGCCGATGACACGTCCAGCCACCACCGACAAAAAAGCCGGCCCGCCTCGCGCCTCACGGGCCAATCCCGACCCGCGAACCAGGCGCCGTTTCTGTACACGGTTGCTGAAGTGGTACGACCGATGCGGGCGCGACCTGCCCTGGCGGCGCACTCTGGACCCCTACAAAATTCTTGTTTCGGAAGTGATGCTTCAGCAAACGCAGGTCGACCGCGTCATTCCCAAGTACCACGAGTTTCTGGGAAAATATCCGACGCTGAAGGACCTGGCCGCGTCCAAACCGGACGACGTCCGCAACGCCTGGTATCCGCTCGGATACAACATCCGGCCCTACCGGCTCCACAGCATCGCCCGCGAAACGGTGGCCCGGTACGGCGGGGAAATTCCCCGCGAGGATGAACACCTGCGGGCCATGAAAGGGATTGGCCGCTACACCGCCGGCGCGGTGCGCGCGTTCGCGTTCAACGAAGACGCCCCCATTGTGGACACCAACGTGATGCGGGTGCTCCATCGCGTGTTTCTCGGCAAAGGCGATCCCAAAAAGCAATCATCAACCCTGTGGGCCATGGCCGAAGCGCTGATTCCCAAAGGCAGGGGCTACGACTTTAATCAGGCGCTCATGGATTTCGGCGCGGTGGTGTGCACGGCGCGCGCGCCGTCCTGCCGGACCTGTCCCATGAAAACATTCTGCCGCACGTATCCCGGAAGGCCGAAACGGCGATGAGGCCGGCCGCGCACAGGGCGTCCCCGTCGCGCGCGCCGGAGAGGAGGCCGCACGCATGAAAGTCGTCCTGGACATTGAAACCACCCAGGCGCCCCGCGAAGAATGGGCGCGCCTGGCCGGCATCGACGCGCTCCCGCCGGCCTCACGCGAAGGCACGGCCGCGTCCGATTTGTTTGATCAAGCCGACGCGCGCGCGCAACGGGAGGAACAGGAGAAACGGTACGAACAGTCGTCGTTTGACGGCACTTTCAGCCGCATTGTGTGCATCGGGCTGCTGCTGTTTTCCGACGCCATGGAACCCCGCGGCGCGGTCGGTTGGTACGGCGCGAATGAACGGGAACTGCTTCGGCAGTTCTGGGCGCGGCTGAAGGACCTCCGGCCCGCGTTGTTCATCACCCATAACGGGTTGGGATTTGATCTGCCGTTTATC
Organism: Nitrospirales bacterium; assembly: GCA_020027205.1. GTDB lineage: Bacteria > Nitrospirota > Nitrospiria > Nitrospirales > UBA8639 > Bin75. Next base: position 90,897 of record JAHRAQ010000013.1, read on the forward strand.
AAAAAACGTTCCATCATTCACCGCGTCAAGCCGTCCATGGACATCAGTCTGGCCAGATTCCGCACGGAGCCTGTGTTCGACACGATGGCCGTGTGGAGCAACTGGGACAACCGAGGCTGGGTCAAACTGGACGTCCTGGCGCGCGCGCTGCACGTCGAAACCAAATCCGGAAGCGGCAAACAAGTCGCCGACATGTGGGCGCGCGGCCAGGGACGCGCCATCGCCGAATACTGCCTGCAAGACACCTACGTCACCTACGCCTGCTATCAACGCATGATGTTCCGGGACCCGCTGGGGCGTGATAAGATTCTCCACGAGCCCGAACTGATTGAGGTGGGTGATGCCTAAAAAATCTTCCCCGGAAAATTTTACGACCGGCACCTTGTGGACGAGCGACAACCTGCCCATTTTGCGGGGTCTCAATTCAGAAACCATAGACTTGATTTATCTTGACCCGCCCTTTAATTCCAACAAAACATACTCTGCTCCGATAGGAAGTCGGGCGGCGGGCGCCGCCTTCAAAGACACGTGGACGCTAAGCGACACCGACGACGCCTGGCACGGAGAACTGTCGGAAAAAGACCCGGCCCTCTACTCGATTACAGACGCGGCGGGGCTGGCCCACAGCAAAGGGCTGAAGTCGTATTTGATTATGATGGCAGTAAGGCTGTTGGAAATGAAACGACTGTTGAAAGAAACAGGAAACCTGTATCTGCATTGCGATCATGTGGCAAGTCATTATCTGAAAACATTGCTGGACGCCATTTTCGGCAGGAACAATTTTATCAACGAAATTGTCTGGCATTATCAAACCGGCGGCGCCGGCAAACGCCATTTTTCCAAAAAACACGACGTGATTCTGCTTTATGGGAAAAGCAGCGCCTATGCGTTTTATCCTGACGCGGTGAAAATACCGAGAACCCCTGAAGTGTTACGGCGTCTTGAAAGCGGCATTGCCGGAGCAACCAGAGCAGAAACCCCGACCAAACTTGCCATGGACGTATGGGTTGACGTGCCCGCGTTAAACGCAATGGCCAAAGAACGAACCGGCTACCCGACGCAAAAACCTCTGGCGTTGCTGGAACGCATCATCCAGGCATCCAGCAACGAAGGAGACATGGTGCTGGACCCATTCTGCGGATGCGCCACCACCTTGATTGCGGCGGAAAAATGGGAGCGGCGGTGGGTTGGAATCGATTTGTCCGTGAAAGCGGCAGCCCTGATTCGGTCGAGAATGGAAGATGAAGCCAATTTATTGACCCCATTCAATCTGACACACCGCACCGATATTCCAGCGCGGACAGATCTCGCAGGGCCGTTGCCCGAGTACCGCACACACAAACACAACCTGTTCGGCAAACAGGAAGGCATCTGCAATGGATGCTTGATGTTCTTTCAGTTTCGCAATTTTCACGTTGATCATATTGTGCCGAAAGCCAAAGGCGGCTCCGACCACATCAGCAACCTGCAACTGCTGTGCGGGGCCTGCAATTCGACAAAAGGCACCGGCACGCAGGAAGAACTCATTGCCAAACTGAAGAAAGGCGGGATGCGTTCGCACTCAACATAAAGCCGGCATTTATCCACAGCCAATTTTGTGCACATTCCATTAGACACAAATAATTTTGTATCAAATATTTCCCGAAATACTTTACACAAACAGCCCGACATGCCGCTCCGGCGAAGGAGAACCCCATGGAACTCACCGCAAAAGTCCTCTGGCCCCTGTTCCCTCTGCTCCTGCTGGTTGTCGTGGCGTGTTTGACGGCGGCGCTGGTGCGGGTGGTGCGGCGGAAGATGGACCCCGCCGCCGTCCGGATTCAGGCCGGCGCGCTCATCTGTTATGGGTTGGCCGCGGTCACGGCGGTCGCCAGCGAGGGCGGGGGGATGTCATCGAATGTCCACCGGCCGTTCTCCATCGCGGCGCAGGTGTTCATTGTCTGGGCGATTGCGCGCCATTGGCGCGCGCGCCGGACTTCGCTTGTCGTGCTCAACGCGACGGCGCTGGCGGCGATTCTCGGCGACACCGCCCTGCATTATCTGCTCGCGTCATAACGCGCAACGCGGGAAGGGCGGGGGCCGGACGGCGGCCGCGCCGGCGGACGGACGGGAGCGGGCGTTACTGTTGCTTGATCCCGCAGGCTTTCGCCACGCCGTCACGATATTGAAGCCACATGGTCAATCCCTTTTCCAGTTGTTCCAGCACCAGGGACTGTGCGCCGGATTTCACGGCTTCTTCCACAATCAGGTCATAGACGGCGGAGCGGTTGCAGGGTTCGAACATCTCCCGCGCCCGCACGAAATCCATGTGTTCAGGAAGCAGCCCATGGTACGCCACCAGGGGATGCGTTCTGACAATTTCTTCGCTCTCCGCCGGGGATTTTTTTCCCCCGCGGACGTCTTCCCAGTCATTCGCCGAGCCTTCCACAAACACGGTGAGCACCGCCGTGCCCGCGATCCATTCCTTCCGCTCACAGACTTCATCCAGCCACGCCCGGTACGCGTAACTTCTTGACAGCAGTTCCACGTCTCGAAATTCCTCGCGCGCGTATCCCAGCCCCATCATCATTTGCAGGAATAATTCCTGGTGCGGCCTGCCAAGCGACAGCCCGCCGGTTTCCTCCTCGTAAATCGTCGCGGCCAAATGTCGACGGATGCGCCATGGAGGATTTTTCCCCACAATTCTGGCCAGAAGGACCGAGAAGTCCCGAATATACACGGCATAGTCCTGGCGAAAGTATACGTTGAGTTGGGCCTTGGTGGCCAAACTGCCGTTGAAGTAGGGCATGGACCAATGCTGCTTGCGGCCGATGATCTCAAACATCCGCTCGCGCAATTGTGTGGCCGACAGTTTCCAGATCATGACACGGGGACGAAGGCAAGGGGTAATGAACGCCGTCTCTCGCCGGGCAGCACGGTGACCATCGTCGCGCGACACCGGAGACACGACCGGAACATGGCAAAGCGGGCACGCCCGGAACGGTTTGCGTTTTTCGTGTCGGTCATCCTACAATGACCCGCCTCGGCACGGACGGACTTTGCAAGCATACCATTATAGGCGGGAAAAGCAACATGGCCCTTGACCCGGTGACGCTGGCGAACCCGGACGACATCCTGACGTTTCTGGCCGACGTGGCCCTGCGCGGTCCGGGGATGACCACGGACAGCCTGATGGAGTATGTGATGGACGAGGGGTTCACCGAACCCACCTATCTCAACGCCAAAGGCGAGGACCCGCAGGCGTTTTTCAAAGGCACACCGGGCGCCTGGGCCGTGTATCAAATTCGTGAATGGAAACGGGTGCTTGTGGTCAGCGGCGGTGACCACCGGGAACGGCGGGTGCAGATTACCGAAACCCCCTAGCCCGCCGGATGATCGCCCGTCGAACGACGGCACGCAGTCCGGCTACCGCCACCCGCCCACCAGCACGCCTTCTTCAAAATACAGATAGCGGTGGCGGACAGTCCCGACGTCGATCCAGTCTTCGTAGACCCATTCTTCCCGGCGCACACCCCGGTTGGTGTAGGTCACGTTCATTTGATACGGTGACCCCCAGGCTTGCATGGCCTGTTCGCGCGTCATGCCCACGATGACGTTCTTGTCCAGGATGTGTTGTTCGAAGGTCGGGTCCAGCCATCCCGGCACCACGCCCCAGGCCACCATGCCGGCGGCCGCAAGGCCCAGCAACACCCAGAGGGCCAGCCGGACCGGGCGTCGGCACGGGATCGAGAGCGAAGGCACGGGCACGGCGGGCATGGCCGCCTCGTCGGCGGGAGGGGGCGGTGACGCGGAAACGGGGCGGGAGTCCTGCGGAGTCGTCATCACAACAGACAGTTTAACAACCGTGCGCGAAAAGGGTCAACGACGGCGCGGCCATGTTTCTTGAAGTGGAACAGAACCCGAACTGCGGAGCATCGGTCTTTCTCCGTTTCAAGGCGCTGGGCCAGGCACGACAACTTCGGCAGGTCAGGAGTTATGAACATTCCGCGCGGGGTGAATGGTGCGACGTCGTGGGGTGGACCGATGACGACAGCCGGCCGGTCTGCCCGGCCATGGCGCGGCCGGTGGAAGAATCCGGACACGGGACCGCATATGTGGTGTTTGGCGGCCCGTGGGGGTTGCGATTGAAACGCGCGGGCGCCCGTGAAGACTGGAGCCTGAACAGCCCGCGCCAGTGGGGCGAACCCTACCTGCTCTTGACGGATGCCCGCGACCTGCGCATGGCGGACGTCACATAACCGGACGCCGGCCCCGTGGAAGCGGCGGCGCGTTATTCGGCATATTCCGGAACCGGAACGGGTTTCCGTGCGACGGGCGGCGCGGGAACGCGCCGGGCAAAATCCGGGGAATAGGGATTCGGAACGGGTTCATGAGTATACCGGCCGATCTTGTGAATCCGGGGCAAACTCTGCACGCTAAACTCAAGCCGGTCGATGGGAGTCTCCACGGTCAGGCGGTCGGGAAGCCCTTTCAGGGAAAACAACTGATAGGCCAGCGACCATTCCCAATCTTCCTTGTTCCAGTCTTCCACCACGAGTTCGGCCTTCTTGGAGGCCGGGCCTTTGAACAGAAGAATCCACAAACTGGATCGAAACACCGGTGCGTCCGGCGTGGTCGAAGGGCTGAACTCCCGGACCAGTTCCGGAATGGCCTGCAAGGGCACGTCCGGGGTAAATTCGACTTCGACCCGCCTGACGTACAAGGTGGGAAAGTCACCCTCCTCGCGACGGTCGGGTGTGTAGACAAAGGCATAGCGCACCTGAACGCCGTCGCGCGCGTAGGTGTACACGTCCTCGCCGTTTTCGGGGGACACGAGTTTGCTGAAATATTTTTCCCAGTCCCCGGGCGAATAATAACTGAACACGCGCAGGGCGGCCTTCCGTGACCGGATCGCGTGAGGAACGCCGAATTTGTCATGGACTTCCCGTTGCGTCAGGCCCAGAAACCCGTCTTCAAAAAACGGGGTGGCGTGCAGCACGGCCGGCGACGCGCTCCACAGCCCGGCCGCGAGGAGCCACATGACGGAAGAACGCGCTGACGGGAGATTGAACATGCATGTTCCTTCGGCAATGAACGTCCCGAATCCTATGCCCCGCCGCAAAAGCGCGTCAAGCCACGCCCGTGCCGGCTCCGTCGTGCCCGCGCGCCGGGTTTTGACCATGCGCGACGAGCGTCGTATAGTCGGCCCGCGTTCGTCCGGGCACATGAGACCGGCGCCCCCGGCGAACCACCGCCCTCGGACACCGTGCAGGGAAACCGAGCGTTCACGCGCGGCGGCGCGAGAGAAACAGCCATGAAACGACCCACACCCACCATGGACGCCTTCATCCGTCAACTGCGGCAGCGCATCGTCGTGATGGACGGCGCCATGGGCACCATGATCCAGCAGCATCGCCTGACGGAGTCCGACTTTCGTGGCACGCGGTTTGCCGACCATCCCTGCGACGTCAAAGGGAACAACGACCTGCTGGTGCTCACCCAGCCGGACCTGATTTATTCGATCCATCATGACTATCTGGAAGCCGGTGCGGACCTGATTGAGACGAATACGTTCAACGCCAACGCCATCTCCATGGCCGACTATCGGATGGAAGGTCTGGTGTATGACCTCAACCGGGCCGGCGCGGAAGTGGCGCGGAAGGCGGCGGACGCGGCGACCGCGCGCGATCCGTCGCGGCCGCGGGTGGTGGCCGGCGCGGTCGGCCCCACCAACCGCACTGCGTCCATGTCGCCGGACGTGAACAACCCGGCCTTCCGCGCGGTGACGTTTGAACACCTGCGCGCCGCCTACTACGAACAGGTGCGGGGGTTGATGGACGGCGGCGCGGACCTGCTCCTGGTGGAAACCATTTTCGATACGCTCAACGCCAAGGCCGCGTTGTTTGCAATTGATCAATACCGCCTTGAACACGGCGTGGACGTGCCGGCGATGGCGTCCGTGACCATTACCGACCGGAGCGGGCGCACCCTCTCCGGGCAAACGATTGACGCCTTCTGGCATTCCATCGCCCATGCGCGGCCCTTCAGCGTCGGGATCAACTGCGCCCTGGGAGCCGTGCACATGCGCCCCTATGTCGAGGAGTTATCGAAATGCGCCTCCGTCTACATCAGTTGCCACCCCAATGCGGGGCTGCCGAACGCCTTTGGCGGGTTTGATGAAACGCCGCAGCGGATGGCGAACGATTTGCGGGAGTTTGCCGGGAACGGGTGGTTGAACATCGTGGGCGGATGTTGCGGCAGCACACCAGAACACATTGCGGCTCTTGCCGACGCGGTGCGCGGCCTGCCCCCGCGCGCGGTGACCGCCGCCGATCATGTGACGCGGTTAAGCGGACTGGAGTCGCTGACGATCCGGCCCGAGGCAAACTTCATCAACATCGGCGAACGGACAAACGTCACGGGATCGCCGAAGTTTGCCGACCTGATTCTCAACGACCGGTTCGAGGAAGCCTTGTCCGTGGCGCGACAACAGGTGGATGACGGGGCGCAGATTGTGGACGTCAACATGGACGAAGCCATGCTGGATTCGGAACAGGCCATGGCGCATTTTCTGTGTCTCATCGCCTCGGAACCCGATATTTGCCGCGTGCCCGTTATGATCGACAGTTCCAAGTGGTCGGTGCTGGAGGCCGGGCTGCAATGCCTCCAGGGCAAGGGCGTGGTTAATTCCATCAGCCTGAAGGAAGGCGAGGAGAAATTTCAGGAGCAGGCGCGCCTGATTAAACGATACGGCGCGGCCGTGGTGGTGATGGCGTTTGATGAAACCGGGCAGGCCGACACCATCGAACGCAAGGTGGAGATTTGCGCCAGAGCCTACCGCATGTTGACCGAAGACGTCGGCTTTCCTCCGCACGATATTATTTTTGATCCGAACATCCTGACGGTGGCGACGGGCATCGACGCGCACAACGCCTATGCGGTCAATTTCATCGAAGCCGTCCGGCGCATCAAGGCAGAGTTGCCGCATTGCAAAGTCAGCGGCGGCGTCAGCAATATCTCCTTTTCCTTCCGAGGCAACAACGTCGTGCGGGAAGCCATGCACACGGCGTTTTTGTATCACGCCGTCAAGGCCGGTCTCGACATGGCCATCGTCAACGCCGGCCAGTTGGGCGTGTATGAAGAAATCCCCAAAGACCTGCTGGAACTTGTCGAAGACGTGCTGCTGAATCGAACACCCGACGCCACCGAGCGGCTGGTCGCCTTTGCGGAAACCGTGAAACAGGGCGGGAAACCGGCGGTCAAAGACGAGGCGTGGCGGCACGGCACCATCGAGGAACGGCTCGCCCATGCCTTGGTCAAGGGCATCGTGGATCATATCGACAAAGACGTGGAACAGGCCCGCCGGAGTTATGACAAGCCGATTCAGGTGATCGAAGGGCCGCTGATGGACGGCATGAACGTCGTGGGAAAATTATTCGGTTCCGGAAAAATGTTTTTGCCGCAAGTCGTCAAAAGCGCGCGCGTGATGAAAAAAGCCGTGGCGTATCTGTTGCCGTTCATGGAACGGGAACAACAGGCATCGGGCGGCGCAACGCGGGCGAAGGTGCTGCTGGCGACGGTCAAGGGCGACGTGCACGACATCGGCAAAAACATCGTGGGCGTCGTCCTGCGGTGCAACAACTATGACGTGATTGATCTGGGAGTGATGGTGTCCTGCGAAAAGATTTTGCAAACCGCCAGAGAACAACGCGTCGACATGATCGGCCTAAGCGGATTGATTACACCTTCGCTGGAGGAAATGGCCCACAACGCAAAGGAAATGGCGCGTCAGGGCTTTGACATTCCCCTGCTCATCGGCGGCGCCACGACCAGCAAAGCCCACACAGCCGTCAAAATCGCCCCGGGCTATCCGGAGCCGGTCGTGCACGTTCTGGACGCCTCGCTGGCGGTGAACGTCGTCCGGCAACTGTTGAGCAAAGACGACAAACAGGGGTTTGTGGAAACCATTCGGCGGCAACAGCAACAGTCGCGTGACGCCTATGAAAACAAGAAGACGATGAAAAAACTGTTGCCGTTGGACGAGGCGAGACGGCGGCACACCGCGATTGACTGGCAACAATCGGATCTCGCCGAACCGGAGTTTGCGGGCACGCGGATCATTGAGAATCAACCGTTGAAAGAGTTGGCGCCGGTGATTGACTGGTCACCGTTTTTTCATACGTGGGAATTGAAAGGCAGATACCCCCAAATCCTGGACGACCCCAGGGTGGGAACGAAAGCCAAGGAATTGTTCGACGATGCACGGAAATTGCTCGACGAAATTGTCGATCAACAACTCCTCACGGCCAAAGCGGTGTACGGATTTTTCCCGGCCAACAGCATGGGCGACGATATTGAGGTGTATGAGGACAAATCTCGCACGAAAACGCGCGCCATCTTTCACACCCTTCGCCAACAACTCGACAAACCGGCGGGACAATTCAACTATGCCCTGGCGGACTTTATCGCGCCCCGATCAACCGGACTGGCCGACTATCTCGGCGGGTTTGCGGTCACGACCGGCATCGGTCTCCCCGCGCTGTGCGAACGATTTGAAAAAGATCATGATGATTACAATTCCATCATGGCCAAAGCGTTGGCCGACCGGCTGGCCGAGGCGTTTGCCGAGTGGCTGCATCGGGAAGTTCGCAACGCCTGGGGCTACGGCAAAGACGAACAACTTTCGAACGACGCGCTCATCAAAGAACGCTACCGCGGCATCCGCCCCGCGCCGGGCTATCCCGCCTGCCCCGACCACACGGAAAAACGGATTTTGTTTGACCTGCTGAACGCCGAAACGTCCACCAACATTCACCTGACCGAAACCTTCGCCATGCTGCCGGCCGCATCGGTCAGCGGCCTCTACTTCGCCCACCCGCAAGCCAAATACTTCGCCGTGGGCACGATTGACCACGATCAAGTCAAAGACTACGCCACGCGCAAACGGATGGACGTGGCCGAAGTCGAACGGTGGCTGGCGCCGAACGTCATAGCCTAGAAGGAGATTGATCATGCGACATGGAACGGGTTGTCACGGGCGTGTGCTGCAAGGCTGTCTGATCCTTGCGCTGTCGGGCGCCGGCGCGGGGGCGGTGTGCGCCGAAGAAATCATCACCACCCTCGACGATCAGCAGGAAATCGCGCTGACCGTGTACAACAGTGATCTGGCATTGGTCCGCGACGTGCGCAAGGTGCCGCTGGCCAAAGGACTGAATACCATTGCGGTGCGCGAAGTGAGCGCGCAGATTCATCCCGAGACCACAATTATTACGAATGTATCCCACCCGGATTCGCTGTCCCTGCTGGAACAAAATTTCGATTATGATTTGCTGACGCCCGGCCAGTTGCTACAGAAATACGTGGGCAAACAAATCAAGGTTGTCAAAACGCACCCGACGACCGGGGCCGAGAAAGAAGTGGCCGCGACCGTGCTCAGCGCAAACGATGGCGTTGTGTTGCGAATCGGCGACCGCATAGAAACCGGCGCGCCCGGCCGCATTGTGTACGAGTCCGTACCCGACAATTTGCGCGACCGTCCCACGCTGTCAATTTTGGCCCGAAGTTCGCGCGGGGGCAAACAAACCCTGGAATTGAGTTATTTGACGGACGGCCTGGGCTGGCGGGCGGATTACGTGGCGAAACTGGACAAAGACGATGCGCACGTGGACATGAACGGCTGGGTGACCCTGCACAATCAAAGCGGGGTGAGTTACAAAAACTCGAAGTTGCAACTGGTGGCCGGCGATCTGAATCTTGTTTCCCGAAACGACGACTTTTCCGAGCGGGCACAAATGGTTCGAGCGATGAGGGACCGCTCCTCCGTCATGGAAGAAGAGGGCTTGTTTGAATATCACCTCTACACCTTGGGACACAAAACAGACGTATTGCAAAATCAAACCAAGCAAGTGTCGCTGATGACCGCGAGCCGGATTCCGGTCACAAAGAAATTTTTGCTGCGCGGCCAGCGGCGCTATTACCGCGAACGATACGACGGCGAGAAGTTGAAAGTCGGCGTCTTTGTGGAGTTTGACAACACAAAAGAACACGGTTTGGGTATCGCGCTACCGAGAGGCATCGTGCGGGTTTACAAGAATGACTCGAGCGGCAACGCGCAGTTTATCGGCGAAGACCGCATCGATCACACGCCCGAAGATGAAAAGATTCGCCTGAAAATGGGCGATGCGTTTGACATCACCGCGAAGAAAAAACAAACCGAATATAAGAAAGGCGAGCACAGAACCAACTCGGCCTACGAAATTGAAATCCACAACGCCAAAGAAGAAGACGTCACCGTACGCGTCTCGGAACCCATCCCAGGGGATTGGACGATGATCGAGAGTTCCATCCCCCATGAAAAACCCGATGCGCATACCGCGGAGTGGAAAATCATGGTGCCGGCAAAACAGCGCGTGACACTGACCTATAGCGTGTCGGTGCGTTACAGCCCATAAACAGTCGAGTGCAAACGGATGAACATTGCCGACGTCGAACGACGGCTGGCGCCGAATTTGCGGTGAGGGTATATGCTATGACGGTAGCGGAAATTCGTGGAAAAATCAGCAGTAGCGGCAGCAATATATCCGACCGCATGGAAGACTTGCTTACCTCGGATGTGTTCGGGCCATTGCGTTATCTGCCTTTTGCCGAAGGGCTTTTGCCGATTTTGAGTCAGGCGCAAAATTATCATAGCGGAAAGACCCTTGAAATCGGTGATAGTAGTTCCGAAGTCCGTTTTCATTTTTGGCCGCGGCTTGAAAAATCAGAACCTGACGTACTTATTGAATGCGGCGATCACTTGCTGATGATTGAGGCTAAATATATGTCTGGAAAATCTGGAAATTTCGATGAAGATGAAGAACAAAATGGCGACAACGAGGTTGCCGCGTCCTCCGACCAACTGGCGAGGGAGTTTCAGGACTTGGAGCAATACGATGGTAATTTTTCCAAACGCTCGTTACTCTACGTAACAGCACATCGAGTGTTGCCAAAGGAAGATATTGAGTCCAGCCATAAGGCTATCAGTCAAATAGAGAATGCCGGATATGCGCTATCATACAGAGAGAACACGTATTGGTTGTCCTGGGTTAAGGTTCACGATACCATTGAAAAGTTGTCCGCCAAAAAGGGCGTATCGCATCACGAAACGTGGATACTGAAAGATATTAAGTGTTTATTAGACAGAAAAGGATTGAGAACATTCAGAGGATTTATGGACATACAAGAAGTCACACCCACCCCAAGGGAAATTTTTTATCTCAGGCTTCAAGAATACGATTGGTCGGAATTAACAAAAGTTTTCCCAGTGCCAGAGAACGTTTTTTATCAGCGAAACGGCTGATATTTTTATTCACAAACAATCGGAGGAACGTCATGAATTCGGGCAACAAAAACACGATAACAAGCAATGTGGCAAACGCTTTTGACAACATCATAAAAATTTATAGCGAAACGGCTTTGTTGTTAAAGGATTTCTCTGCTGAATTAAGCAACATGGGTTTTTCTATCTACCCCCATGGGAAAGAGAACGCCATAGAAACTAACCACTCAAAGAGTCTGAATTCATCTCTAAATTGGCTAATAACGCAGTGCACGAGATGTTTCGTACCCGAGAATAGCAACCATAGCAAACGACATATTGCGATCACAGTTATCTTTCATATGGAGAAACATCCGAACACAGAGCCGCAAGTGATTGTGAGCGTAATGGAAAGTGACAAACACTATAGCTGGCTATATTGCGCGTACTGCAACACTGATGGCGTGAATCGCAACATTGAGAATAAATTCAAATACTCCTACAGAAGGAAAAAATTCAACCATTTCCCAGGAAGCAAGGAGAGCAATAATAAAATGATTGAATTCATCTACACTAAAGATGAACAGCATAGAGGCAGTTTCATCGCCATGCCGCTTTTGCAGATTGATAGCGTTGAAAAAGTTAAAAAACTGGCAAATCAGATGGTTGAGTACTGGAAAGAGCGGGACGGAAAAGCAATATAGTATCGAGCGAGGATTTGTCCCACAGCCCCTCCCCTAACCCAAATATCCCCGAACCGAGTAACGGACATCTCTCCACTGCCAAATAATCCCGACTACAGGTTGAGCCTGCCCTGCGCCATATCCGCAATTTTTGTGGTGGATGCGCCCGGACTTGTTTTGTCTCCGATTACAGAAACCTTGAATTGCTCGCCTTTCTTCAACAGTTGCCTTGCATCTTCCGAACTGGACATGGAATAGAATTTTTTATCCGGAAAAAAATAAACCAGAGCATCCTTGTTCATCTTGAGCAATTGCATAATGTTGTTAAGGGATCCAGGGCTTTTTCCGTCCCAAAGCACAAAACCGGAATCCGCACGGGTCGCCATGGCCTTGTCTTTTTGGATATAAAATGCTCGATCTTTCGTTTTGGTATCAACGGACACATGATCAACGTTCCAATTTCCAAGGTTGTTTCGACACGAAGACCCAGAACAAAAAACCGTCACTTGGCGATAATGTAATTCAGAGAAATACTTCTGAAACGCCTTGTCCGCCCCATCTGCATCCCCAACGATAATCTCGATATTCTGGTCGACCAGATGGTGAAGCCAACCACGGACTTCGTCGTCGAGCAGGTTTATCTTCCTTGATCCGGAAAGAAATACCGTCGTCATCGTCTGCTCCGCGTCTTGGTCATGGTCAAGACAAAAACATTTCCCGCTCCAGCCTGTGAATATAGTTTATCCGTCGCAACCCACAATGTCGAACCCGAACGATACACGTCGTCCATCAGAAGGATATTTTTCTCTGCAAGATCATGCTTGCCCGTTAGAACCATATACTTTGTAAGCAAATCCTTCCTCGTTTCCGGATCATCAACATTTTTCAATTCCGCGCATCTTGATCGCTTTTCAATGACATCTTCCAACACAGGAACGCCTATCCTTGCACCAAACTCCCGGGCAATTTCACGAACCGGCTGAATAGCCCGGTCCCTGTTCGTTGGAGGAATCGGAATAATGGCATCCATGCTCTCCGGCCATTGATATTGCAGCAGGAGCAAATCAACGATTTTTTCAACAGCCGATTTGTCGCCACGATTTTTCAACTGATGGACTAACTCACCCATCTCCGTACGGATGGTGTCCCAACTGTGATACCCATACTCGTTAACTCCAGTATAAACGCTCTTGAGAGTATGCACGTCACAGGCAAACCCCTTCTTCCAATTTCCCACCAGTTCAATGGCCATAACCCAATAGACAAAAATGGAACGATAAATTATTCCGCACGCGCCTTAAACACAATATCCCCGAACCACGCCGTAGCCGACTCCCCGGTGTTGTCGGTGTCCGTCATCACGGCCACGCCGGAAATCATGGGCGGGTCTTCGCCGAACGCTTTTTTATAATCTTCGTAAATATTCCGCGATTCGGTCACCCACTGCCCGACTTTGGCCTGCCCGCTCTCCACGACGATCATTTGCACACGCTCCGTGAAGGGATTGGCGACCATCGTACCCACCGGGCTTTTACTCTCCCAAATATAATTGATGGCGCCGATGGGCGGATACTGGCCGTAAAATAATCGGGCCGCTGTGTATTGGGCCTTCTCAAAAAACCCGACCTTGCCGCCGTCATATGCAAACGTGATGTACAGCCTTGCCGGATAATCGTCTCCCGCCTTCTTTGTAACGTCGCCCTTCTCTAGGACGTTCCCGACCTTCCACCGCCATTCAACAATGGGATACATTTTCGGATCAATGGTCATCTCCCGCGTCAACCCCGACGACGAGCCGCTACTCTCGGCTTTCACGACCACGGTGCCGTTGTCGTCCACCAACGCATACTCGGTATGCTTTTCGATCTTTTTAAACGTGAGCGGCTTCCACGAATCCGGGAAATCCCCCCCCGCCTCCGCATCGGAAAATGTGCCTACGTAAAGCACCGACGGCGTTTCCGCATGGAGCAGGCCCGCCATCAGAACAAAACTCGCACAGAGTCCCATCGAACATACGAAAATCGTCTTCCGCCGCATTGCGTTCATGCTCACCACCCTCCTGACATTCTTCAGTTGAAAACCTTGACCTGTATTTCTCCGCCGATTAGAATGACGTTGACCATGGTGCGGTGTTCCGCCGTCCCTTTCACGTACTACCATGAGAATTAATTATAATAAAGGCGGGCTGATCAGTCCACAACCGACCGGGGCCGGTCGCCGGGAATCCCGGAGCGACGGCGGGCCGAAGAAAAAGGTCATGCTGATCTTCCCGCCGGACTGGTATCCCTCCGAGCCGTACTTGAGTCTCCCGACGCTGACGGCCTTCCTCCGGCGCGCGGGGCATGAGGTCGTGCAGAAGGACGTCAATCTGGAAATGTACGACTGGTATTTCAGCGCGGACTTTCTCAAGCGCATCCTGAAACGCATTTCCCGCCAACTCGACCGGCTGAAAAAACTGGCCGGGGAACGGCCCCTCTCGGATGAAGAAACCGAACTGCAAATGGCCCTGTGCGCCTGCACCAGGTCGCACGTGGCCGACCTGATCGAACGCGCGGAGCGCGCCAAAGCCATCGTCCGTTCGCCGGATTTCTACGACGTCGACAAACTCGAATGGGCCATGCAGGTCTTTCGTGACGTCACCGCGGCCATTTCGCTGGCATACGCGCCCGCGCGGATTTGCATGCCGCCGATGGAGACGGACCTGTCCTATAAACTCTTCATGTCTTCGGACGTGCTGGCCGCCGTCGAGGATGCGCAGGTCAACGTCTACCGCGACGTCTTCGACCATCTGGTGAAGCCGGCCATCATCGCGGAGCGGCCGGATGTCATCGGCATTTCCATCGTCCTGCGACAGCAACTGTTTTCGTCCATGACCTTCTGCGCCATGATCAGGGAACAGTTTCCGAACGTCCACGTGACCATCGGGGGCAACACCGTGACGCGGTTGCGCGACGTCCTGCCGAACACGCCAAAGTTGTTTGCGCTGTTTCACAGCGCCGTGGTGTATGAAGGCGAAACGGCGTTTCTACAATTGGTGGAAGCCATCGGGACGGGGCGTGACCTGAATGAGATTCCGAACGTCCTGTGGCGGGACGACGCCGGCATTCACACGTCTCCCCTCACCTCGGCCGAGAACATGGCGGACGTGCCTCCGCCGGATTTTGACGGCCTCCCCCTGGAAAAATATTTCGTGCCGGAACCCGTCCTGCCCTATCTCGCCACGCGCGGCTGCTATTGGGGACGGTGCGAGTTCTGCGACCACGGGGAAGGCTATACGGCCGGATATCGAACCAAGAAAATTCAGGATATCATCGAGGAAGTGCGCGGCCTTCGGGACAAATATCACACGCGCCATTTTCACTTTACCGATGAATCGTATCCCCCGGCCCTGTTCCGCAAACTGACCCGTCACCTCAAGGAACACCGTTTGGGAATCGCATGGACCACGCACATTCGTTTTGAGAAGAGTCTGCTTGACGATGACGTGTGGCGGGACGCCAGGGATTCGGGGTGCAAATTTCTCCACATGGGGTATGAATCCGGCAGCGAGCGGGTCCTGACGCTCATGGACAAGGCCACGACCACGGAGGTGATTCAACGCAGTTTGGCATTGTCCGCGCAACACGGGGTCTGGAACCACGTTATGGGATTTTTCGGATTCCCCGGCGAGCGGTATGAAGACGCGAAGTTTTCCATGCAATTTCTGGAAGACAACAAACAACACGTGCATTCCATCGGCTTCGGCACGTTTGACTTGAGCAAGCACACGCCGGTGGCCAAACACCCGGAGCGGTGGGGCATCACGTATTACAAAAATCCCGAATGGGATCTGGCCATGGATTATTACTTTACCGTGAAAGACGGTCTCGGCGTGGAAGACGCCGAGCGTGTGTTTGAAGAGTTTGAGCAGAACCATTACGCCGGCTGGGATTTGAAAATTTACATCCGCGAATACGTCTTCCTGTACGTAGCCCACTTCGGCACCAACCGGCTGCCCGCCCTCCAGTTTCGCACCGCTCCGGAAGAAAACGCGGAGGCGTTGACAAACGTCTGATACCCATGACGTCCCCTCTCATCCATATTGATCGCGCGGCGACGGCCGGCAGCGGGCGCAAATTAAAAACCATGTTGCTGTTCCCGCCGGAATGGGTGCCCACCGCCCCGTACCTGGCGTTGCCCAGTCTCACGGCCGTCCTTCGGGAGCACGGGCATGAGGTCATTCAACGGGACGTCAACATTGAAATGTACGAGTTGTTTTTCAGCGACGTGTTCCTGATTCTGACGAACGCCCGCATGGCCCAGCAGATGCGGGACCTTGATGAAAAGGCGCGGAACGACGGTTTGAGCGAGCGCGACATTGACCGAAAAACGCGGCTGCAAGAGGCCCTGGCCGGCGACGTGACGGCATTAATCGCGAACGCCGAAGAAGCGAAGCGCATCAACCGGAGCGAAGATTTCTACGACGCCGGGAAACTGGAATGGGCGTTGAACGTGTTTCGTGACGTCATGCGGTATATCTCCGCCGCGTATTTCCCCGCCTCGCTCGTGTACTACCCGATGGAAAGCAACCTGGGCTATCGCCCCGGAGTGTCGAGTGAAATTCTTGCCTGTCTGGACGACGAGCAGGTGAACGTGTACCGGGACGTCTGCCGGCAACTCGTGCTTCCCGCCGTGGAGAAAGAACGCCCCGACGTGGTCGGCGTCTCCATCGGGACGCAAATGCAACTGATCGCGGGATTCACCTTCTGCAAAATGATCAAAGAGGCATTTCCGGACGTGCACATCACGGCCGGAGGCAACGTGATGACGCGGCTTCAGGAAGATTTGGCCAAACAGGAGCCGTTCTTCACTTCCGTGTTTGATTCCGTCATTCTGTACGAAGGCGAACACGCGTTGTTGTGGCTGCTGGAAGCCCTGGTCGGCGACCGTCCACGGCAAGCCGTGCCGAATCTGATGTACAGAGACAACGGGCGCGTGCGGGTCAACACGGAGATTTATACGGAAAAAACCACGACGCTTCCGTTACCGGATTTTGACGGGTTGCCGCTGGACGCCTATTTTGTGCCCCGACGCATCCTCCCCTATCTGGCGACCCGTGGATGTTACTGGGGGCGATGCACGTTCTGCGACCACGGACAGGGGTATTTCGATCAGTATCGCGGCAAGCCCGCCGCGGACGTGATTCGTGAAGTCAAAGCCCTCAAAGACAAATATCACGCCGATCACTTTTTATTCGCCGACGAATCCTATCCGCCGGCCCTCTTCAAAAAGGTGTCGCAACTCCTGATTGAAGAGCGCGTGGACATCAAATGGACCACGTTGATTCGTTTTGAAGAAACGCTCCAGGACCCGGACGTCTGGCGGTTGGCCGCCAAAGCCGGGTGCAAGACCCTGTACTACGGGATGGAATCGGCCAATGAGCGCGTCCTGGCCCTCATGGACAAACACGCGCGCAAGAGCGTGATCGAACACAACCTGCGCGAAGCGGCCAACGTGGGAATCTGGAATCACGTGATGGCGTTTTACGGCTTCCCGGGAGAAACCAGAGAAGAAGCGGAAGAGACCCGGCGGTTCCTGCTGGAGAACAAGACCCACATTCATTCCGTCGAGTTGTTTTACTTTGTGGCCTACCGCCATACCCCCATGGTCAGGAATCCGGAAAAATTCGGCATGACGATTCACAAACAGGACGAGTACGACATGCCGCTCGATTATTATTACACGCTGAATGAACCGGGAGGCTTGAGTTGCCTGGATGCCATGCAGATGTGTGAAGAGTTTTATCAGAATGATTTTGAACCCTGGGCCGTGCGCATCAACGCCAGGGAGCAGATCTTTCTCTATATTTCAGAGTTCGGCACCAACCGACTGCCGCAGATTTACGCCGCCGACCACAGTCCCGCCGACGCCCAGCCCGACACCGTGGCCGGACTGATCACGTGGCCGGTGGCCAAGGCCGACCCCGAAGGCGGCAAAGACGGGGAACCGGGGATGGCAAGGGTGGTCAGCCATTCGGCCCAGTAACGCGCGGCATCAGGCCGTCACACCGGAAAAGATTCGTGACCGGGCTGTTCCAGTCGCGCCTTCAACACGGCATACGCCGCCTCCACTTCTCTGGTCATCGCCTCCCCTTTCGTGTACATTTGCATATACTTGGCGGGATTATTGGTCAGGCCGGCATAACGAGGGGGATGCCAGGCGGCCAGGAGTTCCCGATACCGTTGATCGAGAGCGGCATGGTGAAGCGGCAACTTAAGGTTGAAAAGCACAAGCGCGCCGGTCAGCGCGTCTTCCGATGATCGAACTCGACGGTTGGATGACGACGACGGAGCGGACATCGCCGGAACGATAGCGCGACCCGGCGTTGCGCGGCAAGCATGACGCGCGGAGACCGGCAAAGAACGGAGCGGGACATGGGACGGGAACTTCCGACATTGGAACCCACGCTGGTGCTTCAGGGCAAAGGGTATCGGGAAGTGCTGAAGCGCGAAATGGACGCGGGCAAAATCCCTTTGAGCCTGGGTAAGAAATGCCCGGTCGAATGCAGTTTTTGTTATGAACTCGATCACTCCTACCGCGAAACCAACGATCCGCCGAAAACCACGCAGGATGATTGGGAGTTCATCCTCAATT
This sequence comes from Nitrospirales bacterium, assembly GCA_020027205.1. Taxonomy (GTDB): domain Bacteria; phylum Nitrospirota; class Nitrospiria; order Nitrospirales; family UBA8639; genus Bin75. Next base: position 109,488 of record JAHRAQ010000013.1, read on the forward strand.
ACATTAACGCCAAACCCACCGACCCCCTGCAATACTGGTGCCTGGGCGGCAACGAATATATGGAATGGACCGATCTGTTTCTCCACCCCAGAGCCATGGAATGGGTCGAAGATTTTCTGCGACATACGGATAAGAACATCCAGTTTTTCACCGTGGGGTTTGTCCACGTGCCGAAGATTCACCAACTGGCGGAACAATATCCGGGGCGGATTAATTTTGAATTGTCGGTCATTACCTTGAGTCCGTACCGGCAGCAACTGATGCCGCACGCGCCGTCCGTCAGGCACCTGATGAAAGTGCTGGACGGCCCGGCGGTGTCATCGGCCAACTTCTATGCGTTCGGCGAACAGACCATGTCCAGAGACGCGCGTGAGATTGCGAAGATCAATCAACACTGCGTGTTATGGATGGGCTGCCTCACGCCCGTGGGCGGCATCACGGAAGCGACGGCCGGCATCATGCGGCGGGGGCGAAAGTTTCTCGCCGGTGAAGCGGAACGCATTTACGACGCCGGTGTGCCGAATCTGTCCACCATCCACACCGAAGCGTACGTGACGGCCTTTCTCAACCGAAAGCGCATCGCCAGCGCGTTCGACGCCCTGAAACTTGAGAAAAAAGACACGGTGGTCATGGCGCGAAGCGTGGCGAAGGTTCTTAACATGCATCGAAAAAATCGCGCCCGTTTTCTGTCCGTGCCGAATGCGACGCTCGGCGGAGACTCGGATTGCACCGTGCTGCTGACGTTCGACGACATCCGGCAGCGGCTGACCGGCGAGAAGCGGCTTCACATCCCCAAATGCGTGATGGAATCCGGACGCGGGCCGAATATGGACATCCGTGGCGTCACCCTGGAGGAGTTCACGAACAAAACCGGCGTCAAGGTCAAAGTCCTCCACAAAATCGACACAACATTCGCCAATGCGCGGCTCTACCGCAACGGCACACTGAAAAACTTTGTGGAAGATTACGTGCGCAACCCCTGGTCCGCCGAATACGAAGCCTTGCCGTTAAGCGCGTAACGTCGTGACACCCCCATGACAACGCCAACCAGACAGTTACAATTTTACAAGGCGGACGTCTTTACCGATGAGCCGTTCGGCGGGAACCCCGTGGCCGTGATTCCCGACGCCGGCGGGTTAACCGACCGGGAGTTTCAGCAGATTGCCCGCGAGATGAATCTCTCCGAGACGGTCTTTGTCGTGCCTCCCGCCGACCCCGCCGCGATTGTCAAACTGCGCATCTTTACGCCCACGCAGGAAATTCCTTTCGCCGGCCATCCGGTCATCGGCACGTTCTTTGTCCTCGGCGCGTTGCGGAAATTTCCCCTGCGGGAACCCGTGACGCGGTTCACGTTCGAATGCAACATCGGCCTCTTCCCCGTCGAACTGCACGTGGCCGGGGGCCGGATCGACTGCGTGATGATGTCCCAGCCCAGTCCGCAATTTCTGGAAACGGTGGCGGACATTCAGGCCCTCTACGAAATCAGCCGGGCGCTGCACGTCAACAAAGCCGCCATTGCCGACACCCATCTGCCCATCGAAGTGGTGTCCACCGGCCTGCCCGTCGCCATTGTGCCGGTCCGCACGCTGACCGCCGTGACATCCATGCGCGCCGACCCGGCGGGCACAAAAGACATCTGCGAGAAACTCGGCGCCAACGGCCTCATGGTGTTCACCGCGATGACCGTCGAGGACTGGGCAAGCGTGCACACGCGCATGTTCGCCGCCCCCATCGGCATCACGGAGGACCCCGCCACGGGCAGCGCAAGCGGCGCGCTCGGCGCCTACCTCGTCAAACACGGCGTCGTGGACGTCGGGCCGACCACCGAAATCATCGTGGAACAGGGCTACGAAATTGACCGCCCGTCACGCATCACCGTCCAGGTCTTCTCGGACGACGACGCCATTCAGGAAATCAAAGTCGGCGGCCAGGCCGTGATGGTCGCGGAGGGGAAACTGCTGTTTTAGGTGGAAACGTGACGTTCGTCACAGCATGATAGCGATAGCCTTCGTTTCCTTAAAAATCCATCTAAAATTCCTTTCTTTCCGTGAATCACGCCAAAGGATCGCGACTCGAACTTTATTTATCTAACTTCGATACGGCATTTTTGCTAAGCAAATGGCATTAATTTGTTAAAACGCAGTCGAACGGTCGTTTAACCATATGCAATATATCGAAATACAATGAGTGCCGCATTTTTCATTCTTAATGACGACGTCTTAATTGTTGCCAACGGCGGCAATAGATTCAGCCGAGAAGGCGTCATTTCCATCTGCAACATGGACTTGAGCGCCAAAGAGGCGGATACAAACCGTACGCCTGAAGATATCTATAGCGATGCAGATGACGCAACGCTTGTCGACCATATCAGGGAAAGGCGATTGGGCGAATACAAAAACGATATCAATCGCTTGATTGAGGATGTGAACCGAGAGCACGGAGTCGAAACAAATTACACCGGGCGTTTTGTTTGGGAATTAATTCAAAACGCGGATGATGCCGCAGACGACAGGGGGAGCAATACGCAACTTATCGGCACCAAAGGGCTTGGGTTTAAGTCTGTCTTGGAAATTTGCAATGAACCTGAGATTTATTCCGGTGACTTTTGTTTTCATTTTTCCCGAGAAAAAAGCCGAAAGGCGCTAAACGAAATCCCGAACTGGCAAGAAGAAACAGGCATTCCCATTTGTCGTCTTCCCCACACAAAAGAACGCGATGAAGAAGTACAAGAACTACTAAACAATGGCTATGCCAGTGTCATCCGCCTACCGCTAAAAGAAGGAGCAAAAGAAAAGGTCGTGGATGAGTTGTCCAAACTGCACGGCACTTCCCTGCTATTTTGCCAGCGCCTTGCATCGGTCGCAATACAGACGGGACGTGAAACCCGGCACATTGCTGTTGACCGTTTACAACAAGGTCATGATGCCGGAGAAATCAAATTAATCGAAGACAACAACACCGAGCATTGGCGAGTGTGGCGGAAAACGGCCCCCGCAGACAGTAGCGAGAAGCAAATCAGCGTTGGTGTATGCCTACCCGTTGTCAACGGCAGGGCCAGTGCTTGTGATGAAGAATCCCCGCTGAGTGTCTTTTTCCCCACCAAGGAACGGACCGAAGGCATACACGCCATGATTCACGCTTCCTGTGCTGTAGACGACAGCCGCAAACATTTATCAGACAAGCAGCCTCATGCCGAAGAAATACACCAACTATTGAAAACCATTATCATAGAAATTCTCGAAGAAATAACCGCTGATGCCGCACTAGGAGCATTTGGAAAAACCACGGATAAAAACAACAGCATGGCCGAAAAATTGGGGGGCACCATTCGCAATACTGTTCAAGAAATGGCGTTTGTTCCAGTAATTGGCGGCGGCAAGAAAAAACCAAAAGAAGTTCGGCTGTGGAAATATGGCTTGGGGAACGCTTTGCACCCAGACAAAGTAAGGAACAAAAATCTTTGCACTCCCGACCTCCAAAGCAAAGAAGGACAGGGTATATTGAAAAGCCTTGGGGCAGAAGATTTATCCACTGTAGAACATGCCGCATTGCTGGAATTTTGCCTTAACCGCACAGACAAAGAATGCCTTGCTACATGGCATGTCGCACAGTCTCTAGCGGCCGAAAGTGAAAATAACGACGAGTGCATTGCTGCCCTTCGCAAAGCACCGTTTTGGCGGACAACCGAGGGCAAGGCAAGGGCGATTGACGGTAACATTCCGCTACTACGACACACACCCAAAGATTGGCCGGATTGGATAGCGATGAATATAATTGACAAGAAATTCTCGAAAGACATTCAGGACGAAGAAAGGCGGCACAAAGAAAAAAATCATGACTGGCAGAATGCCTTGGACAAAAATCACATCAAACCGTTGGAGAAAAAAATGGAATATTTTAACGATGTTTTATTGCCACATGCCAAAGACCAGCCCCCGGTATGGTGGAAAAAAAATGGATGGCGGATTCTCAAGATGGCCTTCCAGTGGGGACAGGATGATAACGACGAAGAGATTATTCTCTGTTTAGGACAAAGCGATAAGACTGAAACATTTATTACTGGCAAGCCTAAAAAACCTAAATGTCGGCATCCAGAAATTATTCATCTTCCGGTGGGAAGGAATGCACAAGAATGGCAACCGGCATGGCAAGTTTATGCTGGCACAGCGTGGGACGGCCCAAAAATATTTGACAAGTATTTTGCCAACAACACAGAACGCCAAGTATTGGCACCAATGGATAAATGGAACATCGAGATCAAAGATAAGAGTAAAATGAAGGGGCTACTGTCATGGTTCGGCTGTTCATGGATGCCTAAAATGGTTCATACGAATTTAACGTATACGAATTTAAAACATCCTTTTAGGAAGGACACCCCTAAACATAGTCAATGGAACCATGAATACCATTTTGAATATTTTGATGAAATGCTACCGCATCTTAACAAATCAAATTTTACATCTCTATTGAAAGTAACACCTAAGATGTACAAAAGCACAGAGGAAAAGAAAGCAGAGTACGTTGCCCGCACAAATCCTCATAAATGTGACAGCTACGCGATCGTGCAACTAAAAAAGAATCCTTGGGTGCACTGCAAGCCCTCTTTACTTTCGTCAGAAGAGCGAGTCAAGCCAGCCGATGCCTACTTGCCAGGATGCGGCCTAAGTGGGTTATTACCGGAAGTGGACAAAAGCGATGATCTGGACGAGCGGACATGGCAAGAGGTTCAAAGAACACTCGAAAAATTCGGTACACATACAAAGATGCCCGATGACGAAGGAATGCTCATAGGTTATATGAACAAGTTGAGTGAATACACTGATCGACACGAAAAAGACTTTCGATGGAGCAAAGACAAAAAGGGCAAGATTGCGCAAGCCGCAAAGGCAGTTTTTGATGCCTACCAAAAAAATTCATCCCCCTCCCCGCTCCGCGATCGAGTAATCAAAGTGCCATGTTTGACGAGGACAGATCAAGGGGAAAGAATTTATTTTGAAGCAGTCGATAACGCATACTGGGCGGACAAGCCCTACTTCGCCAAACAGGAAGTGCGAAGAGAAATACTACAACTAAAAAATATATCAGTGTTTTTCATGTTTTTAGACGATGGTAAAAAATTTGGCCTGAAACTGCTGTCGGAGCACTTGGAAATGAACCCGGAATACGGTGAGGAGTGCCTTGAAAATACACAGGCGTTTCGGCGGCGATATACAGAACGACGTATTGCACTGACAAAAGTTGCGAAGGCAAGCTTGCCGAAGGCACTCGAATTAACCGCATATAAATGTATTAGCGTGCGTACAGCTACGTTGGCAATAAGGCCCGAAGTGCAATTTTGGAACGAAGGCGAAAACGCGATCGCCGTTAATGCGGGTAGCGAGGAGTTTGATAAATGGCAATGCCTAGCAGCAGCAATTAGCGAAGCGGGAGATTGCAGTCAACATAAATCAGATTTTGAAAACTTGTTGCGAGAAAAAGACAAGAAAAAATTTCTGGCCCGCCTGCGGAACAGTTATGGTCTGACAGAAGAGTCTCTCAAAGAGGTTGAGGCGGACTGTGCCACGCCAGACACCGATTCCCAACCGCAAGAGGAAAATCCTCCAGTAACAGACACTGACAAAGAAAATAAGGCATATTCGTCCGGCAAAGCACGTAACCAGATAAAGACGCTACATCAGCCAAGCGTGGGCACCTATACCGACTCGAATACCCCTCAACATGCGTACAGGGAGCCCGATGTACCTGCTACCACACAGCATATACCCGACTTGAAAGAGGAAGAATATGTTTGGCCAGCATCGAACTATGGAGGCGGACCCGGTGGCGGATATGGTGGCGACCCCGACGAAAGAAAGAAGACTGGCAGCAAAGGCGAGAAAACATTGCTAAAATGGTTGCGTTGCGAATACGGCAATGAAAATGTAAGAGATATGAACGAAGAAAAACCTGATCATCCCGGCTATGATATTCTGGTGACGAAAAACGGACAAGAATATTATTACGAGTGCAAATCTTTCCCCTCAACTCCGGATCGCAGAGTAAGTTTGTCAAACACGCAATGGGAATGTGCGAAAGAAAAAGGAGAACGATACATTTTATGTATAGTCTACAATCTCAACGAGGACACTGCGAACATGTTGCCGCCAATTCCCGATCCCACCACGCTCAAGGCAGAGCCCGTGACAACAGAATACAAACTCGACCTTACCACCATGCCCTCCTAGAATGTGAAAATATCAGTGGGCTTGTGGGTCATTCGAAAGGTAGCAATGATGATGACGGTGACGATGCGACACCTCTGGTGGTGCTCGCCGGACATACCGGTATAGCGCCAAGCATGTCGATTGTTTCAGGCAGGTCCAGTTCAAACATCACAACATTTTTCCATGTCATCTATAAAGAATTTTAAGTCAGTGGTGGCGCATGGCTCTGCGAAAGTCATTGCCAACGACAACCCAGTCTTTCCGCAACGCCTGTACATCCGTTTCTGCCAAATTGCCGTCAGGAGACGAATCAACGGACAAGGCAGGCAGGACGATAAACCCTCCCAGCCCTGTTGGATCTTCTTCTATCTCGCTTTCTGAAAATATGATGCCCATTGTCTCACCTCACGATTAACAAAAAATCATCCACTCCGTTTTCCCTGTATCCACAACCCTGCTCAAGTTCCACCCCCCCGCATATGAACCACAAACAACCGTACACCCGCCCTCACTTCCGCATCTCCCCCACAATGTGCGGCAGTTCAGGGAGAATCAACGCCTCCATCGCCAGCCGCACCGCGCCGCTGGAACCGGGAATCGAGAACACCGCTTTGCCACGATACAGACCGGCGGCGGCGCGGCTTAGCATCGCGGACGAGCCGATGTCTTTGTAGGACAGAGCGCGAAACAGTTCCCCAAACCCCGCCAGTTTTTTTTCCAGCAGGCCGTCAACAACTTCAAACGTGGTGTCCCGGCGCGCAATGCCGGTGCCGCCGTTGATGATGATCGCGTCCAGACCCGCTTCCTCGCCCAGTTGCCGAACGAGTGTTCGCACGTCGGCCGGTTCATCACGCACCACATGATAGGCGTCAACCCGGTGCCCGGCCCCGGCGAGCAAGTCTCGAATGAGTTGCCCGCTGGTGTCGGTGTCCGGTGTCCGAGTATCGCTGCAAGTGATAATGCCGCATCCGATGGACGCGGGTCCGCTGGCTCGGTGGGCGGCGTGGACGGGAGGACCGGATTCGGTCATCGCGCGCGGTTATCGATGCGTGACGCAACGGCAGCGGCGGTGGCGGCGACCACGCTCGCAACCGCCGCCACCGCCGTCGTCACTGCCAGACCGCATCGGGATTGCATTGCGCGACCGGCGTACCTTTTTTGATGTGTTCATCAAGGATCAACGGCACGTGCTCGTCCTTGACCTGGGAATACCAGACGCCGTCGGGATACACCACCACGGTGGGACCCTGTTCGCACGGGCCAAGGCAGGTACTGCCGGTGACCAGCACTTCCCCCGGCTGCACCCCGCGTTCCATCAGCCCCATGTTGAGATTCATCAAAATATTCTGCGACCCCGCGCCGCCGCACGAGGGTTTCGGATGCCCCGGCGGGCGGGTGTTGGTGCATACCAGAATATGATATTTCGGCTTGGGCATGACGACTCCTTTCAGTACGGAATGTGTGAACACTGCGTCGATGGCTGCCTGTCGAACCGCGCGAGACCACCCGTGGAAGACGCGCCGGGCGTCAGGCCGGCGCGCCCGGATGAAAGCGCGCCCACATGGCCAGACATTCTTCCGGCAGTTCCCAGTGCCGGACGCCTTTCATGACGAAATCGATGTAGGTATCCTTGACGCGAAATTTGCCGACGGGGTTGGCCACATGCGCGGTCACCAGTTCTTTGCGGTCATCTTCCGTCGTCACCGTGGCTTCCAAATGCCGGAACGCCCCTTCGAGTACTTCGCCGTCAAAGGCGTCCATGATTTTCAAATCTTCGTCGGTGAGTTCAAACACCACGCCCCACACCCGTTCTCCCGGTGACGGGAGCAAACTGGCCAGACCGCACCGCCACTGGGAAGAAAATCGCGGGAAATGAATCGTGTGATCCTGCAGGCGTGCTCTGAATAAAAATTGATGTTCGGGCGCGCGGCGTTTCAACTGCGTCGGATGCAGATTGTCGGCGTACACAAACAGGCGCATGACATTGTACCTTTGCGTCCGGCGGGCCGGCCGGACGGCGTTCTTCTATCACATCAACTCGCTCGCTTGTCAAGCGGAAGGCGGCGACGCGGCCTGCGTTCCCCGACGCAGAAAGCCGAGGATGTGCTCCATCCCCATGTGGAGAAGCGTCTCCCCGTGGTGGCGCGCGCGATTGTCCCCGGCGTGACGCTCCGCCCAATCCAGCGCCACGGGAAGCGGAATCAGACGCGCGGCGCCGCCGGTGACCGTCGCCCACATCAGGCTCAACACCGTGCTGATTCGAAACGGCACCGGCAGCGTCCTCACCGGATTGCGCTCCATATCCCGGCACCATTCGGCGGGGGACGTCACCCGCAGTTCCCGGCAGGCGGCGGGACGCGCGTCATACACACCGCACGTCTCATCTTCGAGAAAGGGGCAGGGCCACCGCCCGGCGTAATACTCGCGGTTGACCGGTTCCATGTCCGCGTCCGACCACTGCGTGCGGGTTTCGGACAACTGCGCCAGCCGGCCAAGCAGCCCCGCCTCGTTCAACGTCTGCCGAAGCGCCGCCAGCCGTTGCAGCATCCGGTCCCGCCGGGGCGCCGGCAGGCGCTCCACCGCATCCTTGAGCGCGAACGCTTCGGGAGGCGACACCGGCACCAGCATCCGGCAACAGGCCGCACACCCTTTTCGACAGGACAACTCCCGCCCCGCCCGCCGACTCTTCTCGTCTTCCAACTCGAGCGCCTGCCCGCCCAGGGAGCGCATGACCGGCACAATATCGGACACCGGAATCAACCGCGTCGGCACGGCAATCTCGGCGCGAAGTTCGCCGGCGGGCGTGGGCAGGGCAAGGCGGAACGTGTCGCGGGCATTCGACGCGCTCATAACGCGGGTCTCCATCTTGATTGACGGACAAACGGCGACGGCGCCAACGCGATGCTCACCATAGTGAAACACTCCCGCCCGGCGCAAGACCGCCCGCGGACCGGTCGCGCCGCGCCGGACTGCGTGTCCCGACCGCGGCCACCGTGCCCATCCGGCCCCGTCATCTTGCCGCCGTTGACCGGGTTGGCGTATTCTGCATCCCATGGCCGGCACGATCTTTCAGAAAATCCTGGACGGCGAGATTCCCTGCCACAAGGTCTACGAAGACGACCGCGTGCTGGCCTTTCTGGATCTCTATCCCTTGTCCAGAGGCCACACTCTGGTCATCCCGAAAGAGCCGGCGGCGACGCTGGACCAACTGTCGGATGACTCCGCGGCGGCCATCGGCCGGGTCCTGCCGCGTCTGTGCCGGGCGGTCATCAAGGCCACGGGAACCGGGAATGTGAACATCCTGCAGAATAACGGCGCCGCCGCCCACCAGGCGGTGTTTCACGTCCATTTCCACATTATTCCCAAGGAAGACAACGGCGCCGGACTTGGTCTGGACTGGCGCGCGAAGACGCTCGACAACGGCGGCGAACTTGCCGCGGCCATCGCGGCCTGTCTCGAATAACCGGCCTCGACACCATGTGCGGGCGATACACGTTGACATGCGCGCCGGAAATTCTGTCCGAAACATTTGAACTCGACGACGTTCCGGATCTGCCGCCGAGATATAACATCGCGCCCTCCGAATGGGTGGCCTGCGTGAGACACCGGGCGTCGACGCGCAGACGCGAACTGGACAGATTGCGCTGGGGCTTCGTGCCCCCGTGGGCGCGGGACCCCGCGGCCGGGAGAATGCTCATCAACGCCCGCGCGGAAACCGTGGCGGACACGCCGGCGTTTCGAACGCCGTTTCGTGAACGCCGCTGCCTGGTGCCGGCGGACGGGTATTACGAATGGAAACGGGAGGGCGCCGCCACACAGCCCTATTACATCAGGCCGGCCAATCAACGCCCGTTCGCCTTTGCCGGTTTGTGGGAGCAATGGACCCGGCGGGACGGGACGCCGATGGAATCCTGCGCCATCCTCACCACGGCGCCCAATGCGTTGCTGGCCCCGATTCACCACCGGATGCCGGTCATTCTCCATCCCGCCGACTACGAGGCCTGGCTTGACCCCGCGTTGCGGGACACCGCCCGCCTTGCCGCGTTGTTGACGTCCCGCCCCGCCGACGACATGGTCGCGACGCCGGTCGGCGCCCACGTCAACAATCCCCGGATGGATGACGCCCGGTGTCTTGAACCACGGCGGGCATGACGCGGCGGCGGGAATAACGCCGACGCAACGGCGTTGACGGATCGACGGACGTTCAGCGCTGCTGCCGGCCCATCTGCCGCGCCTGCCGCCCCGCCAGGTTGATCAGGACGCCTCTCGGCATCCACCGCATCGCCAGCGCCGTCAGCGTCCCCTGCCAGCCAATGGTGACCACCGGCCGCTTCGTCTCAAGAGCGGCCAGCGACTCACGCACCACCTGGGCGGTCGTCTGAAGACCGACGGAGCCGGAGGCGCTGGCGCCGGCCGAGGCGTGAAAATCCGTATCCGTCTGTCCCGGACAACAGGCCTGGACGCACACGCCGGCCGCGCGCACTTCCCGCGCCAGCGATTCGGACAATGACAGCACAAACGCCTTGGTCGCGGCATATTCGGCCACATACGGGATGGGCATCATGCCGGCAATCGAGGCCACGTTGATGATCGCGCCGGAGCCGCGCTCGACCATGCCCGGCACAAACAACCGCACACTCTCCGCAACCGTCTGAACGTTCAACTGCACCATCTCCCGCAGGCGCGGCAGGGGCTGTGAAACAAACTCCCCGCACAGCCCGAAGCCGGCGTTGTTGATCAGCAGGTCCGGGACGTGCCGGTGCCGCCGGCTTTCTGCAAACAGGCGTTGTGCGGCGTCCGGTTGGGCCAGGTCGGCGACGCACACGTGGGCGCGCACGTCGGCGGTCGTCTCCAGTTCGCGGGCAAGTTGCGCCAGCCGCGCCTCGTCGCGCGCGACAAGCAGCAGGTCATAACCCCGGCCGGCAAGGGCGCGGGCATACTCGGCCCCAATGCCCTTGGAGGCGCCGGTGATGACGGCAAACGGATTCTGTTGCGGAGACGGCGTCATGGCGACGAAGTTGGCACGGAGTTCCAGACCGCCTGCTGGGCCTGGGCGTGGTCGGCGTCCTGATAGACCATGTGAATAATGAGATTGCCGAACGGACGGCGCACCACTTTCAGCAGGACCAGCCCCTCGGCAAATCCCATCACGAGTTCACGGGAACGTTCCTCACGAAACGACTGGTCTTCCTGTTCGGTGGGGTGGTGGCTCAACGCGTACTGCGAGGAAAACAGTTCGAACAGTTCCTGAAACCATTCCCGCGTGTAGGCGCCCATGTCGATGTCAATGCGGCTCAATCTCACGGCGGTCCCGGCCGGCGGGTCCGTCGCGCCGCGCGCCGGGCCGTAGTTCAAGACGAAGTATCGATTTTTCCCCAGCAGATCGAACAGGCATTCCGTCTGACTCGAACAACCGGCCAGCGCCGCCACTTCCGTGGGCGGCATCCCGAATTTCAACTCCCCGAACCCGTGAATCGGCGCCGCATGAAGCGACGACGCCCAGAGCAACAGACCGGCAAGACCGGCGGCCGCAAACAGCGGCGGGGATGGTGTGCGCGACAGATTACCCACGGAGACCTTGCGATAAAAAATGAATCACGGCGCGTTCGGAGATATGGTACCGAAGGCGGGACTTGAACCCGCACGTCCCAAGGGACACTAGAACCTGAATCTAGCGCGTCTGCCATTCCGCCACTTCGGCACGGGAAAGTCGATTATGTGCTCATCCCCCGCGAGGCGTCAAGGCGAACCGGCGGGCGAACCGGCGGGCGCGCCGCCGAACGTCGACGATGATGTGTCCATGCACTCCTGCCGCCAACGCTTTGTGGGGCCGTGGAGGTCCCGCATGTCGCCGGCAATGATAATCTGCTCCCGCACAAGTCCGGCCGCGCCCAGCAACAACGGCGCCGGAATGCGGGGGGCATCGTCGGCAATGAGCACGTCGAAGCGGAGGCGTTGAAACAGCGGGTCGGTCGTCACCCGGCCGGGCGTGACCGCGACCAGCCGTTTATTCTGCATAAAAGCCTGCCGATTGGTGGCCTCGCCCGCCGCCAGCAATTCCCGCACTTTGTTCGTCCCTCCCAGCCGGGTCATCTCGTCTTTCAACGATTCGTATTCCAGGAGCATGTCCTTCGGCACCGCCGCTTCGGGCGCCAACTCGCGGAGGCGCGCCTGCGCCGTCTCCACCTCGTTCATCAGGCCCCGGATGCGAGTTTCGTGCAGGGTCCGATAGTCTTCCAGGGTGTCCTCGTTTTTTCCCATGACCTGCATGCCCAGTCGTTTCCAGACGGGAAGTTGCCGATACGAAGCGCGCGTGCCGTCGATCTCTTCGATCTTGCCCTGCAACGCGCTCACCTCGGCGAGGAGCCGCCATTCCAGCAGTTTCACTTCATTCACGTCGCGCTGTTTTTGCCCCTTGTACGCCAGGGTCGGCGTGAGTTCCCGGAACCGGCTGTATTGCCGTTGAAGCGCGCTCTTGCGGGACTGTGATTTGGCGAAAAAATGCTCCAACTGCCATGCAAACCCCAACTCGGCAAGCGAAAACCCTTCGGCGTTCTCCATGACCGGCATTTCATAACGACTCAACAAACTCTGAAAAGGCAACGCCGCGTTGCGAAGGGTTTTGGCCAGAAATCCGAGCAGACGATCCACGGCCTCATGCGAGGGCGCCAGCAGGAGCACCCGTTTATTCCGCCGCACCAGAGCCGCCGTCAGCGTGCCGAGCGCGGTCCGCCGAACGGCCGGGTCTTCATGCCAGACCGTCGTCAGCACCGCCGCCGACGCGCCGGCGCGCGCCGCGTCATTGGCGTCGCTGTGTTCCGGGTCCAGCCACGGCGCCAGCCGTTCCGCCGGCCCGGACTCGTAGGATTCCGGCCTGGCGGCCATGTCCGCCAGGCGCGCGGCCGCAAGATCGAAAAACGCCGGCGTGTCGGCCACAAGCGCGTGGCCGGCATCCGACGGATCAATTTCGTCGACGGTTTGCACCATGGCGTCGCGGCCCTTGTGTTGGAGAAGATGGCCGGCGGCGGGTTCCGCCTCCCCGGAAGGCACAATGGTGACCGGCACGTCTTCGAGCGACACCGCCCGCGGAGGCACGTCCATGGCGAACAGACGCAACGCCCCGGCGGCGCGGATGATTCGAACGCGGCCGGATTCGGCCATCTCGTCAATCTCGGCGGCGTCTTTGTGATTCGCCAGTTGGGCGGCGAAGTGTTGCAGGAGATCAGGCAGTGTCATGGTTGACGTGTGACGGCGCACACCGCCCGATTGTAGTGGATGGTCAACAGACGTGTCCAGTTGCGAACGGGGCGAAGGCTGTTCCGCTGTCTCGTTCCGTCGTTCCGTCGTTCCCTCGTTCTCCTTCCGTCATTCCCGACGTTAGTAGTCGGGAATCCATCCTTTTTTTGTATTGTCATAACACAAGGGAAAGGAAGGAAACAGAAAGATGGATTCCCGACTAAAGATGTCGGGAATGACGGAGGGGGGTGGCGATGGCGGCGGCGGCAATGGCGGCGGGGCCAATGCCGTTGTGCCTGTCCCCTCTTTCCGTCATTCCCGACATTAGTAGTCGGGAATCCATCCTAGTCTGTCATTCCCGACCCCCGATTAAGAACGTCGGGGGCAGGCATTTTTAATCGGGAAGCATTTGCCAACGGCAAATGCTCCGAAGGTCCATCTTTCTTTTTTCCCTCTCCCATTCCACCCGCCACTCACGGCACCCATGACCATTTTGACATTTCCCCCGGCGCCTCGTATGATTCCGCCTCCCCATTGTATTTCACGGAAGGAGTCAAGACGATGAAGGTCATCCTTCAGGAAAATATCGCCAGCCTGGGGGACGTGGGGGACGTGCTCACCGTCGCCGACGGATACGCGCGGAATTTCCTGTTCCCACGCCACAAAGCGCTGGAAGCCAACCCCCGCAACGTCAAAGCCCTGGAGCATCTCAAGCGCGTGACGGCCCGGAAGGCGAAACAACTCGAACGCGAACTTCAGGCCGTGGCGGACACCCTGTCCGCCGTCTCGCTCGTCTTCCCCGTCCAGGCCGGCAAGGAGGACAAACTGTTCGGTGCCGTCACCGCCAGGGACATTGAAGCCAAATTGGTGGCCGACGGGTTTGACGTGCACCGGAGAAACATCCACCTGGCCCAGCCTCTCAAGACGTTGGGAACATTTCCCATCGGCGTCAAACTGCATCAGGGCATTACCGCCACCGTGTCCGTCTCCCTCGTCAAACGCGGGGAAGAAACCCGGCATGACGACGCCGACGCCGGCGCGCCGGTCGATACGGACACGCCGCCCGACGCGGACACCTCGACGACGTAGGCATGGGACACGCCGTCGGTACCCTCGCCGCGATTCGACGCCACGACCCCGAGGTCTACGCGGCGTTGCGCGCCGAAGAAAAACGACAGCGCGACACCCTGGTGCTGATCGCCTCGGAGAATTACGCCAGCGCCGCCGTCCAGGCCGCGCAGGGGTCGCTGATGACCAACAAGTACGCGGAAGGGTATCCGGGGCGGCGCTACTACGGGGGCTGTCAGTATGTGGACCAAGTGGAAGAACTGGCGATCCGGCGCGCCACGCAAGTGTTTGGATGCGAGCACGTCAACGTCCAGCCGCATTCCGGGTCCACCGCCAACATGGCGGCGTATCTGTCGGTGCTGAAACCCGGCGACACCATCCTGGGCATGGACCTCGCGCAGGGCGGGCATCTCACCCACGGCAGCAAGGTCAATTTCTCCGGCAAGTTGTTTCAGTCCTTTTTCTACGGCGTGGATCGCGAGACCGAACGGATCGATTACGACGCGGTCCGGCGCCGGGCGGAAGAGGTGCGGCCGCGCATGTTGGTCGTCGGGGCCAGCGCCTATTCCCGCACGATTGACTTCCCCCGGTTTCGAGAAATCGCGGACGCGGTCGGCGCCTATCTTCTGGTGGACATGGCGCACATCTCCGGGCTGGTGGCGGCGGGCCTGCACCCCAGCCCCGTGCCCCACGCCGACTTCGTGACCACCACCACCCACAAAACGCTGCGCGGCCCCCGCGCGGGGATCGTCATGTGCAAAGACGTTCATGCGAAAGCGGTGGATAAAATCATCTTCCCCGGATTGCAGGGCGGGCCGCTGATGCACGTCATCGCCGCCAAGGCCGTGGCCTTCAACGAAGCCCTGGGCGCGGAGTTTCGCGCCTATCAACAACTCGTCCTGGCCAACGCGCGAACCATGGCGGAGGCGTTCACGGCCCTCGGCTATCATGTGGTGTCCGGCGGCACCGACACGCATCTGTTCCTCCTGAACCTCAACGCCAGAGGGGTCATGGGGAAAGACGCCGAAGCCGCGCTCGACGCCTCGGGGATCATCGTCAACAAAAACGCCGTGCCGTACGACGAGCGGCCGCCGGCGGTCGCGAGCGGGATTCGTGTCGGCACGCCCATTGTCTCCACGCGGACGATGGGCGCGCCCGAGATGTCCCGGATTGTGGCGTGGATGGACGAGGTGTTACGCCATCCCTCGACCACGCGCATTCACCGGCGCATTCGAAAGGAAGTCAAAACCCTGTGTGCCAGATTCCCGGTGTGCCCGGCGTCATAACGCGCCGCCGTCACACGTCGCCGCAACCCGGTGCGTGATGCAATGTCCCTTCTGTAATCAACTGGACGACCGGGTGGTGGATTCCCGAACGGCACGGGAAGGCGAAGCCATTCGCCGCCGGCGGGAATGTCTGGGATGCAAACGGCGGTTCACGACCTACGAACGCATCGAAGACCATCTTCCCATGATCGTGAAAAAAGACAACCGGCGGGAGACGCTTGACCGGGGCAAGGTCATGGCCGGCCTCAAAAAGGCCTGCGAAAAACGGCCGATCAGCGGGGCCACGCTCGACGCCGCCGTGGATCGAATTGAAAAGCGCCTTCAGGACCTCGGCGAATCGGAGATCCCGGCGCGCGTGGTCGGCGAGGCCGTCATGAAGGAACTTCACGAGTTGGACCAGGTCGCCTACGTTCGATTCGCCTCCGTGTACCGGGAGTTCAAGGATATCGATCAATTCATGGACACGATTAAATCCCTCGCGCAGGACCGGGAGCAACGCTGATGCCTTCGCCCGTCCCGCGTCGCGCATGCCCGTCCCCGCCGGACTCCACGACCCCGCGGGCATCCGCCCGCAACGGCCTCCCCCGCTGACGCGCGCATCATGCCCTCCCCCGGCACTTCCGTGAAACGAGCCGCCGCGACGCGGGTCTCCGCCTCCGCCCCGCGACGCCGCCCCGCGACGCCGCCCCGCCCCGCGCGCCGGCAGCCGGCGCAGGCCACGCGCGTGGCGATTCTGGGGGGCGGGCGCGGCGGCCTGGCGTTGTTGAAAATTTTTGCGCAGGACCCGCTGGCCCGCATCGTGGGACTGGCGGAGATCAAGCCGCGAACCCCCGGCACCCGGTTTGCCAGACAACTGGGCGTCCCGGTCACGCCGAACTACCGTGAACTGCTGCGTTTGAAGGATGCCGATCTGATCATCGACGTGACGGGCAATCCCGACGTGGAAAAGACGCTGCAACACATTCGAAAGCCGCGCGCGGCGATCATCGGCGGGGCGAGTGCGAAGTTCATGTGGCGCCTGATCGACGCCCGGATTCGGGCCACGACGGAAATGGCCCGAACGCTCGAACGGTATCAATCCCTGTTTCAGCGGTACGTCAAGGAAGAATCCGAAAGCGCGGTCGATGAAGAACGCACGCGCATCGCCTGTGAAATTCACGACGGCCTGGTGCAGACGCTGGTGGGCGTGAATTTTAAAATGGAACGGTGCCGGACCATGCTTCAGAAAGAACCCGGCCAGTGCGTCGACCTGCTGCGGGAGGTGAACGGCCTGCTCAAACACGGCATTCAGGAAGCCCGCCAGGTGGTGTTCAATCTGCGCCCCGGCCAATACGAACAGTTGGATTTGCTGTCGGCGCTGTCCAATTATCTGAACGCCTATCACAAACAACACCGCGTCCGGGTGGACTTTGCCCACACGGGGAGCGACGCGCGCCTGCATCCCAAGACCAAAGTCTTTTTATTCCGCATCATTCAGGAAGCCCTGCAGAATGCCGCCAAACACGCCGGCGCCTCCAAGGTCTCCGTGCAATTAACCATTCAGCATGATACCCTCTCCGGAGTCATTCGCGACAACGGCGTCGGGTTCGACATGCAGGCGGTGTCCCGCAACCCCGACAAGTGGGATCACTTCGGATTGCGGGGCATCAAAGAACGCGTGAAATTGCTGGGCGGCGAGGTTTCGTGGACGTCGCCCGGCGGCGCGGGCACGGCGGTGACGGTTCGGATTCCACTGGGGAGGAACACACATGCCCGAAACGGTAAAAAAAATTAAAGTCGTGCTGGCCGACGACCACCGCGTCGTGCGCGAAGGACTGGCCGCCATTCTCGAACCCCAGGAAGAAATCGAGATCGTGGGCGAGGCCAAAGACGGCGGGGAAGCCATCGAAAAAGCCCGCCAACTGCTTCCCGACGTGATCATGATGGACGTGAGCATGCCGGGAATGTCGGGGGTGGAGGCCACGCGGATTATTAAACGGGAAATGCCCCACGTCGGCATCATCGCGCTCACCATGTACGAAGACCATCAATATATTTTTGATCTGGTCCGGGCCGGCGCCACGGGCTACCTGATCAAAGATTCCGATTCCACGGAAATCATCGCCGCCATCCGCGCCATTTCCAGAGGGGAATCGCTGATCCATCCGTCGGTGGCCAGCAAAATCCTGACCGAATTTTCCCTGCTGGCCGAAGGCAAGGGGAAAAAGAAATCATTACTCGAACACGATCTGACGGAACGGGAAGTCACGGTGCTGCGGCTGGTCGCCGACGGCAGGACCAACAAGGAAATCGCCAACGTGTTGGACATCAGCGAGAAGACCGTGAAAAATCACGTTCGGAACATTTTCCACAAACTCCACGTCTACGACCGAACGCAAGCCGCGATTCTGGCGATCCGCAAAGGGATCATCGCCCTCGACCCTCACCCCCCTCACCCCTGACCCTCCCGCGTCCGCCGCCTTCCGTCATCCCCGCTCGCCGCGTCGCGCGGCCGCGCGTCATCCCGGTCCGGTTGCGGCAACTCGCCCGTTGGTGGTAGCATGGACGTCTGAACCGGAGAGAAGAAGACCATGGCCAATGTCACCCTGTTAGTCTCCCGGCAATGTTCGGCCTGTCCTTCGGCCAAAAGTTTGTGGAAACAACTGCGGGTCAAGCACAGTTTCAGTTACCGGGAAATTGACATCACCACCGCCGACGGTCAGGAACTGGCCGACCGCCACTCTGTTCGCGCCGTGCCCGCCACGATTATCAACGGCCGGCTCACCTTTGTCGGCGTCCCGTCGCGGCAAAGCGCGGAAAAGGCGCTGGAGCGGCGTCGTGCGTAATCCGTCCGGCTCATCCCGCCCATGAATCCCGGGTTGCCGTTTGGGATGGACGAAGAGGACCTGGCGTTTGAGTTGCCGGTCCTGCGTCCCGCGCCGGCGACCGCTCCGCCGGACTGCCCGTTCTGCGGCGAACCCATGACCTTTATCGATGCGGAATGGGGCTGCACGGATTGCAACGGAGAATCCATCGGGCCTGAAACCGGCTAGCGCGGGCGGCGGCGCGGCGCTTCGCGCGCGGGAGACGCGCAAACGGCTCGACCGGAACAAGGAGACCATCATGCCGTCAACCAGTTGGAACACGGGCGCCATCATCGTCTGTCTCATCGGCATCGGCGCCTGTGGCGGTCTTGATAACGCGGCCGTCTCGACGTTGCGCCCCCCCGGCGGGGCCGCGCCCGACGCGGCGGCGTCCATGCAGCAAGGCAACCGGGCCTTTGCCGCCGGTCAATGGGCCGACGCCAGGGCGCGGTACGAACACGCCATCAAGACACAACCGACGCTGGCGGAAGCGCATTACAATCTGGCCCTGACGCTGGATCGATTGGGCAGGCAACCCGAAGCCGACGACCACTATATCCGGGCCGCCAATCTCGCCCCCGGACATTCGGTGATTTGGAATTCACGAAAACTGCGGCGCTACGGCGACGTCACCGTCAAGCCGAAAAGCGGCGCCGCGCCGGTGCTGCCGGCCATCGGCAGCGGCAGCGGCGGCATCGGCCGGGGATTTTAACCACCGCCCGCGCACCGCCGTCACCTTCCCGCGCGCCACACGCGCATCACCGCCCCGCCCCCGCACGCATCACGCGCCTCACCGCCACGCTCACGCCCGCACGCCGCCGCCGTCCCACGCCCACTCGCGCCAGTTCTGCGCCGTCCGCCCCAGCGGAAAAAACAGGCCAAGTCGAATCGGCGCGTCGGTCATGCGCGACATCAGGAGCGCGTATTCTTCAAGTTGGGCGCGATAACGCTCCCGCTCGTTGTCGAGAAACGCATCAAGGTCACTCCCCCGCCCCCGGTGCGACCCGGTCTTGTAATCGATAATCCAGCGCACCCCCTCGGCGTCCATCATGGTGCGGTCGAGAATCCGGCGCACCGGGCGGCCATTGACGACACCGCCGATGTCGTACTCGTTGCGCGCGTCCGAATGGCGGGCATCAAAAATCCAGCGGCCTTTTCGATCATCGAGACTGAAACACAGCGCCTTCTCAACATCGCCGACCACCCGTTCAATCGCGTTCCGCTCAAGCCCTTGCGCCTCCAATTCGGCGGCCCATGACACGCGACACCGCCGCACCCGTTCCGCATTCCAGGCGCGCAGCCCCTGTGTCGCAATCCGGCACAACATCCGGTGCACAATGACACCGGTCAGCCGCGCCGGCTGCCCGGCCCAGTCGAACGTCGGCGCCGCCGCCTCCCCCGCCGCCGCGTCATCCAACGCCGGCCGCAACGGAATCGACGCCGCCGGCGCCGGCGGCCGCCACCCGTCCGGCACCCGGAGCAGGCGCGCGCCACGTTCCGTCGAAGACGGCGCCGGGTCCCGCCGCTCAACAACACGCAAGGCGCCGCCGAACTCGTCCGCGCAGGACGCCCAGACATGCGACAGCAACGACCGCCCCGGCGGCGGCGTCACCCCGCCGTCGTCATCGACCCCGACGTCCGCACACAAATGCAACCGCCGCTTCGCGCGCGTGCAGGCCACGTACAACAGCCGCGCGGACTCCAGGGTGTCCCGCGTCTTCTCCAGCGTCTTCAGGTACGCATACATCGCGCCGCCGGCATCGTCATCCGGCGCGGGCACCGGCGCCATCAACACCCGGCCGCGCGCGCCGGCGTCCAGATGATCATTCCACGCCATGATGGTTTTCGTATCGCCCCGGTGCCCGCGCCCCAATCCGGGAATCACCACCACGTCAAACTCCAGCCCCTTGGCGCCGTGCATGGTCATCACCCGCACCGGATTCCCGTCGCCGCCGCGGTCGCCGCCGGTGACGTACATCCTGTGCAGGGCCGCCTCCAACTCGTCATAGTCGCGCAACCCGGAGACTTCGCACTGCCGGCGCACCTCGTCAAAGTACAAGCGCGCAACCGGCCACTCCTCCCCGGACGCCACCGCCGCGCCGCCGAGTTCCAACCAGGTGTTTTCGATCCAGCGCGCCGGCGGCACGCGGCCGCGCGACGCCAACGCCCGCGCCAACACCGGCGTCACGCGCGCCAGCCGTTCGCGCGCCGTGGCCGACAGGCCGTCCAGCGTCGAATGACGGCACAGGGCCGTCCACACCTCGCCGCCGGCGTTGCACACCACGTCCAGGTCGTGCAGGCCCAGCCCGCACCACGGCGCGCGCAACACCGCCAGCCAGGCGGTGCGGTCGGCGGGATGCAGCAACGCGCGCGTCAACGCCAGCAAGTCCACCCCCATCGGACGGCGCGCCAGCGATTCCAGCCCAATCTCCTGATACGGAATCCCCGCCTGCGTGAACGCGCGCAAAATATCCGGCAGATGCGAGCGGCTGCGCGCCAGCACGGCAATCGTCGCGTCGGCGTTCGCCTCCCGTTCCGCGCGCACCACGCCGGCCACCCCCGCGGCCTCGTCCGCCCGGTTCTTCCCGGCATACGCGTGGCACCGCACCCCGGCCCGGTTCGCGTCGTCGGCGTCATCATGCACCGCGTCGGACTCTTCAAACACCACGGCGCCGGACAACGCCTCGGATCGTCCGGGCATCGCGCCCCTGAACACGCGGTTCACCCAGTCCACCAGCGGACGCTGCGAACGAAAGTTGGCCTTCAGCGTCAGCCGCTCCAACGCCAGATGCGCCAGACCGTCCGACGGCCACGCGCCGTCCGACGACGACGGCGGCACACCGTCCCGCGCCGCCGCGTGCGCTTCCACGCGCAGGTAAATCCCGACGTCGGCTTTGCGAAAGGCATAAATGGATTGCATCGGGTCGCCCACCAAAAACAGTGTGCGCGAGTCCGAACCGTCCCAGCCCGCCGTCAGCAATTCCAGCAACCGCATCTGCGCCTGCGACGTGTCCTGAAACTCGTCGACAAGAATGTGGCGGATGCGGTAATCCAGCGCCAGCGCGAGGTCGGTCGGGTGGTCCGGCTCGCCGAGCGCCGCGCGGGCGCAGGTGGACACCGCAATATAATCGCACCGTCCGAACCCGCCGATATCCACGTTCAGTTGCGCCGCCGCCTGTTTCAACACCAGCAGCAACGCGCCCAGCGCCTCCCACTGTCGGTCGTCGTACCGGGGCGCCGGCAGCGCGCGCGCCGCGTGCAAATCGTCCGCCCACGCCGCCCCGCCGTCGCGCCACGTCTCCAGCAACGCCGTCATGCGCTGCTTGGCCGTTTTGTCGCCGGACGGGAACCCTTCATGTTTGGTGACGGTTTTCCGCACCGCGCCGGAGGCCGTCAGCAACAACGCCGCCAGCCCGCCCCACTGCGGCAGCGCGTCGGCGGACGCCGGCGGCAGCGCGGTCAATTCGCAACAGGCCGTTATCGCCGACCCCGACCCCTGGTCGCGCAACGTCCGCCCGGCCCCGGCGGCGCAGGCCACCATCGATGCGGCCACGGCGGCGTCCGACGACATGGCCCCGCGCAGCCGTTCCAGGTCCGCCACCACCACCCGGTTCCACACATCTTCCAACGCCGCGCGCGCGCGGTCGTCGGTGGGCCGCGTGGTCAACTCCAGCCACTGGTCGCGCCGCTCCAGCATTTCCACGATCAACGCCCGCAGCCGGTCGTAATGGTTGTCCAGATACCCCAGCACCACGCGCGCCGCCGCCGCCACCGGCTCCGCGCCGTCGTCCATGCGGGCGATGGCCCGTGCCGCCGCCCGGCGGCACAGTGTGACGGACAACTCCTCCACGTCCGGCGGCGCGCCCAGTCCCGACGCATGAGGCAACTGCCGCACCAGCCAGGCACACAACCCGTCGATGGTGTAAAACTGGAGGCGCGACGGATGTTGCAACAGGTTCCAGCCTCGGCGCCGGGCATGGGCCAGCGCCGCGCGGGCCAGGTCGTGCGTCGTCGCATCCCCGTCGGGCGTGCCGTCATCGGCGCCCTGCAACGCCCGCGCCACCCGGCTCCGCATCTCGCCCGCGGCCTTGCGCGTGAACGTCATGCACAGAATTTCCTCCGGCCGTTCCACCCGCGTCAGCAGCACCAGATACCGCCGAATCAGCAACGTGGTTTTCCCGGACCCCGCCGGCGCGCGCACGATGAACGACCGTTCGGGATCGATCGCGCGCCGCCGCGCCGCCTCGTCCGACGGCGCGGCGTCATGCCGGCGCGCGTCACGCATCGCGCCGCTCCGCGCCGCCGGCGGCGCCGTCGCCGTCATCCCCGCTCAACGCCCGGTGTTCGTCAATGCGGCACACCATTCGCTGATCGCAGACGTCGCACGCGCCGGCTTGCGGCGCCACCGCCGCGTCCCCGGCCACAATGGCGCGCGCGAGACGCGCGCACACCTCGTCCCATCTCGCCACCAGCGCGGGCCAGTCCGCCACGGCCTGTTTCCGCGCCATCTCGGACGCGGACACCCGCTTCAAGCCGCTGAACAACGGCACGTTCCCGTCGCACAGGCCCGCCAGATACGTGTCCCGCGTCACGTCGCGCCGCACCATGGCAAACGCCACGCCCGCCACCCGGTCGTCGCCGAGCAGCGCCCGGTACAACGGCACCTGCGGCTCGTCGGGCGCGTCGCCAAACCAGGCCGCCGGCGTCGCCCGGCCGGTTTTGTAATCGATCAGGAGATGCGCGCCGTCCGCCAGTTCGTCCACGCGGTCGATGCGCCCCCGCACCCGCAGGCCGTGAAACTCCCGCTCCAGCACCCGCTCGTGCACCGCCACCGTGAACGGCGGACGCGCGGCTTCGTAGTCAAGATGCGCGCACAACAACGCCAGCATCCGGTCGCGCTGCAACGCGCGGGCGGCGGCGCTCATCACGCCCGGATGATCCCGTTGGTAACGGTCCAGCGTCGCGTCAATCGCCGCGCCGGCCTTCTCCACGGCGCGTTCCGGGACGTCGGCCTTGAGCGCGTCCTGCGTCCGCCACGCCTCCCACAGGCGTTCCAGCGCCGCGTGTACCATGACGCCGTGATCCATGGCGTTGATCGCGTGGCGCGCCGGCTCAATGGACTCGCTGCCGAGACGATGCCGGGCAAACGCGCGAAACGGGCAGGCCGCCTGGTCTCTGAACAATCCGGCGCCGCCGCGCACGCGCGCGGCGCCGGCCAGCGCCGGGCCGTTGACGTCGCGCACCGTTTCCAACGCGCGGCGCGCGGCGCCGAGATGGCCGGGATGCCGCACGACGGTGTACGTCGCGTCGTCGTCCGAGACGTCGCGCACGTCTCGAATCAGCGCGCTGACCTGCGCCGTGCGCTCGTCCTCCTGTTCGGGATAACTGAACACCACGTCCGGCGCCGCCGCCTTCAACCGCGCAATGGTGTCGCGCGCGTCGCGGAGGGAGGCGTCCCACGACGCCCGCGGCATGTTCAGCCGGCGCTGTTCGGCCACCGGCAGAAACGGCAACGGTTGCACCGGCGGCGGCCAGGCCTCGTCGGTCATGCCGGTGACCCACAGCGCGTCAAACTCCAGACCGGCGGCTTCATCGACACCCAGCAGTTGCACCGGCGCGGGCACCGCTTCGGGATTGAACACCCGGTCCGACGCCATCCGCATCAACATCACCCAGGCCCGGCGTGCGTGGCAGGGGCGTTCCACAAGGGTCAGCGACGCGCACTGCGCCATGACGTCGGCCCAAGCCCGCAGCGCCTGATGTTCGTGACTGTTGCGCGCGCGTTCGCCGGGCCAGCCGGCGGCGGCCAGCCATTCGCCGAAGGTCGCGCTCCATGCCGCCGGCGACCGCCGACGGGACGCCTTCGCGGCGGCCAACGCCGCGCGCAGTCTCGCGCCGAGACCCGGCGGCACGAAGCGCGCAAGGCGCGGCGCCCGCAACGCCGACCGCAACAACGCCGGCGTCACCCGCGCCGGCAGGACGCGGCGCAGTTCGGCATCCAGCCGGCCGCGCGCGGCCCATTCCTCGTCGGCGCCGGCGATGAACGGCGAGCGCGCCGCGCGGCTGAACGTTTCGTAGTCCGTGTCGCCGCTCAACCATTCGAGCCATTCCAACGCGGCGGCGACCATCGGATGCCGCGCCAGCGGCGCGCCCAGCGACAGATGGAACAGCCGCGCCGCGCCGACCGAATCGAGCGTGGGATCATACCCGCCGAGCGCCTGCTCGAACACGCGCGCGGCCAGGTCGCGGCGTTCGTCGCCCAGGCCGCTGATGACGACGCCGAGGCGCGGCGGGTCGTCGCCGGCCTCCGCGCCGGCGGCCAGCAATTTCTGCCGGCACCACGAGGCCGCGCGGCAGAGTTCGTCTTCGGGATCGCCGGCCCGGCACCGCACCGCCGTGCCGCCGGCGTCGGGCGGGATCATCGACACCATCGTCACGCCCAGGCCGGTCAGCGTCGCGCACACCCGTTCCCGCAACGGCGCGGGCGCGGCAAACCCGGCGAGGATGACCGTCGACGGCAACGCCGGCGGACGCGCGCGCAGCGTCTCGAGATGCGCCAGCAGGCGCGTGCCGACCACGGCGTTGTCCAGATGCCCGCGCGCGTCGAGGCGCGAGTCGAAGTCCCGCTGCCAGCGCAGGAAGGCGCGGGCGTCGTCGCCGATCGCGTCGCGCGACATGTCCTGCATGAGGTAGTGATGAAAGACGGCGCGGGCGTGACGCGCGGCGCGGGCCGCCGGGCCGTGCTGCCACAACGCCACGTCGTCGCTCCCGGCGCGCGCCAGATCGTCGCGGATGACCTGCTCCCACAACGCGAGTTCCTGGGCGTCGTTCAGCACGACCGCCGGCCGGTCGCCGCCCGACTCTCGAAACACGCGCGCCAGCCACGCCTCCCACGTCAGCACGTCGGGGCCGGCCCAGGCGCCGGCGCCCTTGTCCCGCTGGCGGCGTGCGTAGTGTTCTCGAAGGTGGCGCGCAAGGCGCGGAGTGGCGGCGACCATGGTGGCGCCGTCCTCGCACAACGCAAGGCAGCGGCCGATGGGGATCTCGTCCATCGCCGTCAACGCGGCGCGTCCGTGCGCGTGGCCGCCGCGCGGTCTGATCGATAGGTCACCGCGATCATCACGAGACCCAGCAGCAGCATGGGCACACTCAACAGTTGCCCCATGGTGAACGGCCCCAGCACCAATCCCAGATGCGCGTCCGGTTCACGAAACAGTTCGACCGCGCTGCGCACGGCGCCGTAGATCGCGACAAAACTCCAGAAGATTGTGCCGGGCGGTTTGGGCTTGCGCGCCAGCCACGACAGCACGGCGAACAGGAGCGCGCCTTCCAGCGCCGCTTCGTAGAGTTGCGAGGGATGCCGGCAGACGTCCCCGCCGCGCGGGAACACCATGCACCACGCGACGTCGGTGGGACGGCCGAACAACTCACCGTTGATAAAATTCCCCAGACGTCCCAGGCCAAGCCCGATCGGCACCGCCTGGGCCGCGAGATCCGCAATGGGGTACACGGGAAACCCGTGCCGGCGGCAGAACAACCCAATCGCCAGCCCGGCGCCGAGCAGCCCGCCGTGAAAGGACATCCCGCCTTCCCACACGGCCAGGATTTTGAGGGGATGCTGAAAATAATACGCGCTGTTGTAAAACACCGTGTAGCCCAACCGCCCGCCGAGAAACACGCCCAGCGCGGCGAACAGAATCAGGTCGGACAACTGGACGGCGGTGAAGTCGACGCGTTGCGCCGCGGCCCGCCGACGGATGAGCGCATACGCGGCCGCCAGCCCCAACACGTACATCAGCCCGTACCAGCGAAATTGCAACGGCCCCAGTCGAACAAAGACCGGATCGATCACGGGAAAAGGCAGGGCCATCAGCGGCAAAGGGAAGAACGAATTCAAAGCAGGCATCCTGTCGAACCATCCGGGCGACACCGTGACGGCCGTGATGTATCCTAGTGAGACGCCGGTGATTTTTCAAGGCGGACGGCGCCGCCCCATGGATCACGCCATGTCGTCGTCCGCCGCCGCCGCCCCATGGATCACGCCATGTCGTCGTGTGCCGCCGCCGCCCGGCGATGCCCGCCGATATTTGCCTGTCTGATTCACGACAAGGTAGAGTTTGAGCCGTCACCCGTCCCGTAACCGGCGACAGAAAGGACCGACCGATGAGCAACGAAGGACCGACGCAAACGAACCCGGGCCAAGCCGACGCCAAAGCGGCGCTCGTGCCCGGCGTCAAACATATTATCGCGGTGGCGAGCGGCAAAGGGGGCGTTGGAAAATCCACGGTCGCGGCCAACCTGGCCGTGGCCCTGGCGCAGGCCGGCGAAAAAGTCGGGTTGATGGACGCCGATATCTACGGCCCCAACATTCCGATGATGATGGGCGCGTCAACGCCGCCGGGCAAAGAGGGCGACAAAATCATCCCCGCCGACGCGCACGGCGTGAAAATCATCTCCATGGGATTTTTTGTGCCGGACGACACCGCCGTCGTCTGGCGCGGCCCCATGGTGCATACCGCCATTCAGCAATTTTTTCGCGACGTGTTGTGGGGAGACCTTGATTATCTGTTGATTGATTTGCCTCCGGGGACGGGCGACGCCCAGTTGAGCGTGTCCCAGGTGGTGCCGCTGACCGGCGTCGTCACGGTCACCACGCCGCAGGACGTGGCGTTGTTTGACGTGCGCAAGGGCATCATGATGTTTCAGAAAGTGAACGTGCCGCTGCTGGGCATCGTTGAAAACATGAGTTTCTTTGTCTGCGGCCATTGCGGAGAACGTACGGATATTTTTTCGTCGGCGGGCGGCGAACGCGCCGCGCATACGTTCGGCATGCCGTTTCTGGGGCGCATCCCCCTGGACCCCGCGATTCGAGAAGCCGGCGACGCGGGCACCCCGCTGGTCCTGGCCGCGCCGGAGTCTCCGCAAACCACGGCGTTTCAGGCCGTGGCGGCGGCGTTGCGGCAACGCATACGCGAGGTCACAACCGCAGCCAAGGGAAACGACTTGAGCGACATGGTGAAAAAATTCAAGGAGCCGATGGGGTTGAAGTAAGCGCCAAGCGCCGATGCGCGCCCCGACCGTGACGGCGGTCACTCACGCCAAACGGACGGGCACCGGGTCATCGCGCGGCAAACAGACGGCGTGGGCGCGCTCGTCCACGTTCGAATCAGTTGCCCATGAAGGAGGATGACATGTCCGACAAAACCACCGTGGCGAAAACGGATGATCTGCAACCCGGCCAGGGCATGGTCGCCGACGTGGCCGGCCGGGAAATCGCCGTGTTTAACATCGACGGCACGTTTTACGCGCTTGACAACACCTGCGCGCATCGCGGAGGGCCGCTGGGAGAAGGCGACCTGGAAGGCGACGTCGTCACCTGCCCCTGGCACGGCTGGCAATTCAACGTGACGACCGGCGTGTGCGTCAACAATCCGTCCGCCTGCGTGAAAACCTTTCCCGTGGCGGTGGAGGCGGGCGAGGTGAAGGTCGATCTGTAACCGGCCGTGTCATGCTCCCCATCGCAGCCGGGGCAGCCGGGCGCGGACGGCGGTCGCGTCAACGTGTCTGTGACGTAATCCGTCGAATGGTCTGTCCCGAATTACGCGGCGGCCGCGCGTTTTCCCGGCCATGCCCCTCGTCCGTCCGGCACCGTTTGCGCCTGCGGCATTCGACGGTCGCGCTCCTGTTGCCGGTCGTCGTGTGTTGCGTGCTCGCCCCGTCGGCGGGACAGGCTCGCGACACCGACACCGCCATCGACACCGCGCCGCGTACGCTTCGCTTCGTCACATGGAAGGCCGACCGGCCCGGTGTCTGGGACGACGCCATTCGACAATTTGAACGCGCCTATCCTCACCTGCGCGTCCAACGGGACCTTGCGCCGCATTCCTCCACGGCCTACCACGATCTGCTGACGCAAAAGTTGAAGAACCGCGACGCCTCGGTTGACCTGTTCCTGATGGACGTCATCTGGCCGGCGGAATTCGCCTCCGCGGGTTGGGCCTTGCCGCTCGATGAATATTTTCTCCCGCGCGAACGGGAGAAGTTTCTGCCGGCCACGATGGCCGCGGGCCGGTATCGGCGGCGGATGTACGGTGTCCCGTCCCGGATTGACGGCGGGATGCTGTATTATCGAAAAGACCTGTTGGACAAATACGGGTTCGCGCCGCCGGACACGTGGGATGAATTGGCGCGGCAGGCCAGGACGATTCTGACGGGAGAGCGGGCCGCGCACCCGCTCCTGCGAGGCTACAGCGGTCAGTTCAAGCAGTATGAAGGACTGGTGTGCGACATGCTGGAGTTTGTGGGCAGCCACAACGGCTCGCTGCTGACCGCGGACGGCGCGAGATCGAATCTGGCCGCCCCGGCGTCCACGCGCGCGGTGCGCTTTGTGCGGGAGCAGATTATTCGGGAACTCGCGACGCCGTCGGCGCTGACCTATCAGGAACCCGAATCGCTCGCCGTGTTCGCGCAAGGCCACGCGGTGTTTCATCGCAACTGGCCGTATGCCTGGGGAGTGGCGAACAATCCGCGGCATTCACGCATCGCCGGCGCCGTGGGCGTCGCGCCCCTTCCGCATGGCGCGCGCGGCAAGAGCGTGTCCGCGTTGGGCGGGTGGCTCTACGGAATCAGCGCCTATTCACGCCGTCCCGACGACGCATGGACGTTCATTGCGTTTATGACCGGCCCGGAGATGCAGAAACATTTTGCGATTCATGCCTCACTGGCGCCGTCGCGCATCGCCCTCTACGCCGACCCGGAAGTCCTTCGGGCCAACCCACAGTACACAGACTGGCTGCCGGTGTTTCGCACCGCGCGCGCCCGTCCGCGCACGCCGGTGTATCCGATTGTGTCGCATATTCTGCAACGGTATTTCAGCCGCGTGCTGGCCTTTCCCGGAACCGATATTGTCGAAGAAGCCCGCGAGGCCGACCGTCGGATCAACAAGGTGTTGGCCCTGGCGCCGGACGCGAATTTTTAACGGCTCTCGATGACCGCGCACCCCGCAGACCGCGCGACCGCCCGGATCATGGTTTGTCCCGCGCTGCTGTTTGTCGCCGTCTTTGCCCTGTATCCGGCGATGGACTCTCTGGTGTTGAGCCTGCATCGTCTGTACGTGAGCCTCCCCGGCCTGGAATCATCATTTATCGGATTCGACAATTACGCCGAACTGTTTCGTGACCCCGCCGCGCGGCAGACGTTCATCGTCACATTGGGATTCGTCGTCCTCTCGACGGCGCTCGAACTGCTGCTGGGCACGGGCATCGCGCTGGTCATCCATGAACGTTTCACGGGGCGGGGAGGTGTCCGGGCCGCCGTGCTGATTCCCTGGGCCATCCCCGCCGTCGTGGCGTCGCAGATGTGGCGGTTCCTGGCGAACGATCAATACGGCGCCCTCAATCTCATGTTCTTCGGCGACCGGACGGACGCCTACGTCCCGTGGCTGGCCGACCCGTGGACGGCCTTCGGCGTCCTCGTTGCGGCGGACGTCTGGAAAACATCGTCCTTCGCCGGCCTCCTGATTCTGGCGGGCTTGCAGAGTATTCCCGAAGAGACCTGCGACGCCGCGCGCATCGACGGCGCCGGCGCGTGGCAGCGATTCCGGCACATCACCCTGCCCCTGCTGAAACCGGCGCTCCTCGCCGCCCTTCTGTTTCGAACCATTGACGCGTTTCGGATGTTTGACCTCGTCTTCGTCATGACCCAGGGCGGCCCGGGCGACGCCACGCAGGTGATTCAATTCTACGGCTATAAAACCCTCTTCGTCGAAGGGCGCGTGGGCTACGGCACCGCCGTCTCGGTCACGGTCTTTGCCGCCACCCTGCTGCTCTCCCTGGCGTATCTCCGCGCCGTCGGCTCCACACTCCTGTCTCGAGCGTCGACATGAACACGTCACACACGCAACGCGCCGGATTGTTCGCCGGCGTTCTCCTGGCCGTCCTGGGCAGCCTGCTCCCCTGTCTGTGGTTTCTCCTGACCTCGTTGAAGTCACCGCTCCAAATCGAAGCGATTCCCCCCGTCTGGTGGCCGGACGGCAACCTCGAGTTTTACATCTCGGTGTTCACGGATCATCACATGCTCACGTACATGTGGAACAGTCTTCTCGTGGCGAGCGCCACCACCGTGACCGCGCTGGTCGTCGCGACGCCGGCCGCCTACGCGCTGGCGCGGTTTCGCCTGGCGGGCCGGGCGTGGATCCTCGGCGGGCTTCTCTGCGTCGCCATGTTTCCCCACATGGTCATTGCGGGACCGGTCTGGCGCATCATGGAACGCCTTGGCGGACTGAACACGCATTGGGGCCTGGTCCTGCCCTACATCGCGCTGACGCTTCCCCTCGCCATCTGGGTACTCGCCACGTTTTTCAGGGACCTGCCCGCGGAGTTGGAAGAAGCCGCGCGGATGGACGGATGCACGGCATGGCAGGCGTTGCGCCACGTCATGCTCCCGCTGGCGGCGCCGGGGATGTTTACCGCGGCCATTCTCACGTTTATCTATGCGTGGAATGAGTTTTTCTTTGCCCTGCTGATCCTCACCGACCCCGGCCGGCACACGCTTCCGGTGGGCCTGGCGTTATTTCAGGGAGAGTTCACCATGCCGTGGGGCGAACTCGCCGCGGCGTCCGTCGTCGCCACGGCGCCGTTAGTCATCGTCGTCCTCGTGTGTCAGCGCGGGATTATCAGCGGACTCTCGGCCGGCGCGGTGAAGGCGTAACGCATGGCCGGACTGACGCTTCGGCACATCGAAAAAACCGTCGGTCGGACGACGATCCTGCGGGACGTGTCGCTTGAGGCCGCCGAGGGCGAGTTTGTGGTACTGCTGGGGCCGTCCGGCTGCGGCAAATCCACGCTGCTTCGCATTATCGCCGGGCTTGAATCCCCAACCCGCGGCTCGGTGCGCATTGGGAACCGCCCCGTGGACCGCCTGCCCCCGCAGGAGCGCGACATCGCCATGGTCTTTCAACACTACGCGCTTTACCCGCATCTGACGGTGAGAGCCAACCTGGCGTTTGGGTTGACCATGCGAAAGGAAGCCCCGTCCGTCATCGAATCCCGCATCGCCGAAACGGCAACGCTGTTGGACATTCACGATCTCCTCGACCGAAAACCCCGTGAGTTGTCCGGCGGTCAGCGGCAGCGCGTGGCGATGGGGCGGGCGATTGTTCGCAAGCCCCGGTTGTTTCTGTTTGACGAACCGCTTTCGAATCTGGACGCCCGCCTGCGCGCGTCCATGCGGGTGGAATTGCAAAAATTGCATCAATGCCTGGGCACCACCACGGTGTACGTCACGCACGACCAGGTCGAAGCCATGACCCTGGGGCAGACCATTGTCGTCATGAATCACGGCGGCATTCAGCAAATCGGCGCGCCCGGGCGGATTTATCATGAACCCGCCAACCCGTTTGTCGCCGGGTTCATCGGCAATCCCCCGATGAATCTGTTCGAAGGCTCCTGCCGCCGCCGGGGCCGGGAACTGGACTTCCGGGCGGGCGCGCTGACACTGACCATGCAGGCGCCTGTGCAAGACACGGACGCCGCGGCATCCGGTCACGCGACGCTGGGACTTCGCCCCGAAGACATCGCGCTGGCGCCGCCGGGGCCGGGACAGTCGGCGTTTGAGGGCGTCATCGACGTGATTGAAAACCTCGGCGGCGACCATCTTGTGCATCTTGTCGTCGGGGGACAGCGCGTGATGGTGCGCACGGCACCGGATGCCGCGCGGCGCGCGGGGGACGTCGTAACCGCCTCATGGTCAACGAACGCGCTGCATCTGTTCATCAACCGGCAACGGGTGCCCGTGCGCCCGCAGGGGCCGTGACGCGGCGCTGGCAACCCGGTTGACCCTCGCCCCGCAAGTCGGTATCGTCACGAGGGCGTCCGGGACATGCGGCGGCGCCACCGACCGGGAAGACCCATGGATATCGAGATCGGCTCAAATCACCTGCGCAATACCAACGGAACGTTTGTGGTCCAGGACCAGGACCTGATCACAGTGGAACGACATGCCGACAACGGGGGCCTCCTGTTGAGCATCGATCTGTACAACCCCGCAGGAACCCGGATTGCCAGATTGGAGCGCAATCAATGGACTTCCAACGAACATGATCGCTTCGAAATCCGGGCGAGTCCCGAATCGGTCACGCTGGTTGACCACACCCTGAAAGCCCCGGTGTTCTCCGTCCACGCACAGGCGGATGACAATGTACGCGTTTCACACGCCAAATTTTATCTGCCGGGCGGGACGGTGTCCGAAGTGACGGCCGACGGGTGGCACGTCGGGAACAAGTTGGAACTGAAAAACGCCGACGTCGACTTGCAGGGGGGGGCGATTGAAATTCAATAACCGCGGCCGATGAACGATCTGGCAGGCAAAAAACTGGGCTTGCTCCTCTCCACGCCGCCGTCTCACCACCATGCGGACGTGGTCGAAGGCTTGAGCCGGGAAGCGCTCCGGTCCCAGGTGAGCGTGTATCTGTATCTCATCGACGAGGGCGTCAAAAATCTGGAAAACCCGAAGATCGTGAATCTGGCGGCGGCGGGCGTGAAACTGAACGTCTGCGCGTATGGATGTCAACAACACAAGGTGTCCACGGAAGGATATGGCCGGGACATCACGTTCTGCGGATTAGTGGTCCTCTCCCAAATCATCACCGGCTGCGACAGGTTCATTGCCTTTACTTGACGTTAGCGGCTTCCGCCGGCGGATCGCCGCCGGCCGTACAGGAACGTGATATTGATCCGCCGGGACTCGTAGTCATCTCGAAACGCGCAGGTGTCCGATTCATGAAAGAGATCGGAATTGAAGATCACGGCCCGGTTTTCCCGATAGGGAATCCGCTTCGCCTCCGCGCCGCTCCGCTTCAGGAACTCCCTGATCCTGGGCTGAAACGCCGTCGAGTTATAGGCCGCAAAATCCCAATCTTCCGGGGCTTCCTGATCCCACACAACTAACCCTCCGCGCGTGGGGTCAAGATTCGCGGCGTCATCGGTAATCCAGAAATTGACGTTCACGGCGGCGGCGTCGGCGTGGATTTTCAGGGGCCGGCGCGTGCTGTCCTGTTTAAACGCCCAGGCATGGAGCAGGCGATGCCGGTGGAAGATTCCCGGAAACGTCGTCCGTAATTCTTCGGCCACCTGCAACACCAACGGCGAAGAAAATCCTTCGCCCAGAAACGCGCCGATGTAGCCGTCGTCGTAATCCTTCTTCCAAATCGTGGATTCCCGGCAAAAGCGCCGAAGGGCGGCCACGGCTTCCGGGCGAAGGAACGCGTCGACCACCAGCACGGCGGGCCGGCTTGCCTGATAACGCCGTTCGCATTCCTCCCTGTCCAGGGCGGGATTCAACGCCCCCTGCGGCAACGCGGGATTGTCGGCGTAATGAAGAATGCGACTCAAGGAAGGCGCGAGGGCCTGGGCCTCTTCGGGATTCAACGGAATGCGCGGATTCGCCTCCGCCGCCGGCGCGGCCTTCCGTTGCAACGCGCGGAGCGTGTCTTCGTAGCGCGAGTCGGCGTGTCGAAAGACTGCGCGGTCGGCCAGATAGCGCAGTTGCTCGGCATCGTGCCGAATCCTGGAGGCATGAAGCGACGCCGCCCGCACTGGTCGTCCGTGGTTGTGCGTCAGATGCGCGGACGCGCGGAACGCCCGCAACGCGCCGCCCGCGTCCCCATTCCACAGCCGGGCCAATCCCAAGCCATGGTGGGCCTTGGCGTAATGGGGTTTGACGGACACGGCCGTTTGGAAATGTTCGATGGCCTCGTCAACGTGTTCGCCTTCCAACAACGCCATGCCGAGATTATAGCGCGCCTCGGCATTGTCGGAATTGAGCGCAAGCGCCCGCCGCCAGGCAGCCTGCGCCTCCTCCGGCTTCCCCTGATCTTTGAGCACCACGCCCACATTGTTGTGCCCCTCGGCGTGATCGGGATTCAGAGTCACCACCCGCTCATACGCGGCGCGGGCCGCGTCCAGGTCTCCCCGTTCGCGCAGAACATTTCCCAAATTCCCCAGGGCGTCAATGTCATCGGATTTGAGCGAGAGCGCGTGCCGGTAGGCGCGTTCGGCTTCGTCCCATTGACGGAGCGCCTGATGGACAAGGCCACGGTTGTAAAAGAAGAGCGGGTTGGCGGGACGGTGTTGAATCGCCTGCGCGATCAAATCGAGAGCGCGATCATAGTGGGACCGACGGTAGGCGATGACCCCAAGCAAATGCAACACGTCGGCATGGGCGGGGTGCTCCGCAAGGATGTGCCGATAACAGCGTTCCGCCTGATCCAACCGCCCCGCCCGATGATGCGCGACGGCCTCGTCGAACAGGAGTTTCATCCCCGCCGTGTGCGACGATCGTGAGGACCCGGCCATCACCCCGCCTGTCACCGTCGCGCCATGTGGGTCATCCGGCGCCTGCGTGCGTGGTTAATTAAAAGCCTTCCGCAAAACTCCGCAGTTTTTTGCTGCGGGTCGGATGCCGGAGTTTCCGCAGGGCCTTGGCTTCAATCTGCCGAATCCGCTCCCGCGTCACCTCAAAGTCCTGCCCCACTTCCTCAAGCGTATGATCAGTCTTCTGGTTGATCCCGAACCTCATGCGCAGAACTTTCTCTTCCCGCTGCGTCAGGGAATCCAGCGATTTCCCGATATGCCGCCGCAAATCATACCCCACCGCCGCTTCCAGCGGCGACACCGCCTTCTTGTCTTCGATAAAGTCGCCCAAATGACTGTCTTCGTCTTCGCCGATCGGCGTTTCCAGCGAAATCGGTTCCTTGGCAATCTTGAGAATCTTCCGCACTTTTTCCAACGGCATCTCCATCCGGTCGCCGATCTCTTCCGGCGTCGGCTCCCGCCCCAGTTGCTGCACCAGATGCCTCGAGGTGCGCACCAACTTGTTGATCGTTTCAATCATATGCACGGGGATCCGAATGGTGCGGGCCTGATCCGCGATGGCCCGGGTGATGGCCTGGCGAATCCACCACGTGGCATACGTGCTGAACTTGTACCCGCGCTGGTATTCAAATTTGTCCACGGCTTTCATCAGGCCGATGTTCCCTTCCTGAATCAGGTCGAGAAACTGAAGCCCCCGGTTGGTGTACTTCTTGGCGATGCTCACGACAAGCCGCAGGTTGGCTTCGATGAGATCGGCTTTGCCCTGTTCCATCCTGGCTTCGGCTTTTTCCAGGCCAACCAGCGCGTGTTTAAATTCTTCCGCGGGCAACTCCGTGACGTGCTTCCTGATGTGCGTGAGCGTGGTGTGGGCGTCCCTCCACCGCCCCACCAACGTGCCGAATTTGGCCTCGCCCAATCTGGATTTCCGCCTCATGCTGACGTACAATGTCCGGTCATTCCGCATCTTCCCCAACACCTTGCCGGCCTCCGAAGGCGCATGACCCAGTTGGCGGCCACAGTCCTCCAGCGCCCGTTCGGCGCACCGAATATCCTTTCCGGCGGCGGCGATCTGATTCAGCAGGACGTCCCGCATGGCCGGCTGCAAACGCAGTCCTTCGATCCGGTCCACCAGTTGCTGCCGAAGGCTCTGCGCCTTCTGGGTCAGCCCCACCTGACGGGCCTGGGAGGCGACACGCCGTTTGGCATAGACCTGCCTTAGACTCTGTCCCATCCTCCGCATATGATCCAGGGCCGTCAGGGTCTGCTGCCGGGCTTTGCTTTCATGGGCGACGTCTTCACTGTCGTCGTCGTCCGGGTCGTCGGCGGCGTCAATGTCGTGGACCAGCACCACGTCGCGCACGCTCAAGTCGTGCGTCTTCAGACGCCGGCGCCACGTCTCCAGTGTGCGCATGGTCATGGGCAACCCCACCATCGCCACCGTCATCCCGGCCTTGCCTTCTTCGATCTTTTTCGCCAACTCGACCTCGCCTTCCCTCGTGAGCAGAGAAACCGTGGCCATTTCATTGAGGTACAGGCGAACCGGATCGTCAATCCTGCTAAGCGCCCCCGGCGTCAAATCGATTTCTTTTTCCGCGTCTTCCGACGATTCATCCTGTCCGTCCTCAAACGTCGTTCCGGCCGGTTTCGCGTCCTTGTGAGACGCGGCGCGTTTCCTGTCGACAACGCCCGTCCGTTTGTCTTTCCGCATGGCGGCATCCCCGACGGACAGCGAGACCTCGCGTTGCGGCAACGGCCGCTTCGCTTCCGCCACAACGCGTTGCGCTTGTTCCGCCTTTACACGAGATGATTTCCGTGCCGCCGCCGTTTTTTCCGCCGCTGTCCTTGATGCCGATTTCCGCGCCACCGCTTTTTTGGCCGCCG
The DNA here is from genome assembly GCA_020027205.1 of Nitrospirales bacterium. Classification (GTDB taxonomy): domain Bacteria; phylum Nitrospirota; class Nitrospiria; order Nitrospirales; family UBA8639; genus Bin75. The sequence continues at coordinate 146,375 of JAHRAQ010000013.1, forward strand.
CCGTTCCGGACACCAATTTCTTTGCCGCCGCTTTCGCCGCCTTTACGGCCGCCGCCGTCCGTGACGCCGCCGTTGTCCCGGACGATAATTTCCTTGCCGCCGTCTTTGCCGCCTTCCTGGCCGCCGCCTTCCGCGCCGCCGCTTTTTCTGCCGCCGCTCTTCCGGCCGCCGCCGCCCGAGACGATGATTTCCTCGCCGCCGGCTTCACCAATTTCCTGCGGCCCGATGTTTTCGACACGTTCCTCACCGTCCTGGTTGTCTTTCTCACCCTTGTCCTGGGCATGGTCTCTCCCTCATCAGGCAACAAACAATGACCGTCCCCCGTCAGCCGGGCCTCGAGAGCGGGGCAACACCGACCCTGTCCTCACCGCTTATCGCTCATCGATGACCGACGCGGCCATGCAAATCGAATGTTTCACAAGCGCCAAATCGCCGGAGTGTATCGACAACGCCCTGTCTTTTGCAAGGCGCGACGCCGGACAACAGGCTCGCGCTTCCCGGATGCGTTCAGTCGTCCGGCGGTTCAAAATGACCGGGAGGACGGCGCTGCCACGGCACGGCCGCGGACCGGGTTTGCTTGAGGAGACTCTGCAGATTGACCTTGACGGCACGGATGAGTCCGGCGTCGTTCTGCTGAAGCAGTTTCGTCAGCAGGCTGTGTATCTCCCGTTTGTCCGCCGCCATCCTGACCGCCGCCGTTGTTCCGGGCGATGATTTCCCTGCCGTCGATTTCTTTGCCATTCTCCCGGCCTCCTCCCTGCGGAGCGACGTTTTCGATGCATTCCTCATCGTCTGGTCGGCCATGATCGTGCCCGTCATCATCATACCATAACGCGGGACACCGGCCATGTCCATGCCGCCGGACGGCCCGGCGGTCAACCGTGTATTGTGCGGGCGGGCGGGCTTTGCTACAGTGCAAGCCTCCGGCGGGACGCCCGGCCCGTCTTCGGCTATGAGCGCCAACGACAAACAAATTATTTTTTCGCTGATCGGCGTGGGCCGGGTGCATCCGCCGAACAAACACGTCCTGAAGGACATTCACCTGTCGTTTTATTACGGCGCCAAGATCGGCGTACTGGGTCTCAACGGCTCGGGCAAAAGCACTCTGCTCCGCATTATCGCGGGCATGGACCAGGCGTATCTCGGCAAGATCACCATGTCCAAAGGCTACACGGTCGGCATCCTGGAACAGGAACCGCGACTCGACGCCGGCAAAACCGTCAAAGAGGTGGTGGAAGAAGGGCGCCGGGACACCGTCAACCTGTTGGCCGCCTACGAATCCGTGAGCGAGCAACTGGGCCGGCCCATGGCGCCGGATGCCATGGAAAAACTGTTGCAACAACAGGGCGCGCTCCAGGAACAGATCGAGGCCGTTGACGGATGGGAACTGACCAATCAACTGGACGTGGCCATGGACGCGCTCCGGTGTCCTCCGGCCGACGCCAAAATCGGGATCCTGTCGGGCGGAGAACAACGGCGCGTGGCGCTGTGCCGCCTTCTGCTGCAAACCCCGGATATTTTATTGCTGGACGAGCCGACGAACCATCTCGATGCGGAATCCGTCCAATGGCTCGAACGGTACCTTCAACAGTACCAAGGCACGGTCATTGCCGTCACCCATGACCGGTATTTCCTCGACAACGTGGCCGGCTGGATTCTTGAACTGGATCGCGGAGCCGGCATTCCGTTCGAGGGCAATTACTCCTCATGGCTCGAACAAAAACACGCCCGGCTCGCCAGGGAAGACAAAGCCGCGTCCAAACGCCGCAAAACCCTGGAACGCGAACTGGAGTGGATTCGCATGTCGCCCAAAGGCCGGCACGCCAAAGGCAAAGCCCGCGTCCTTCGCTATGAAGAACTGGCCGCCGAGGAACACGCCGCCGCCGCGGACATGCCGGAAATCTACATTCCGGCGGGGCCTCGTCTCGGCGACGTCGTCATCGAAGCCCGCCGTCTCACCAAAGCCTTCGGCGACACGCTCCTGTTCGAAAACCTCTCGTTTCATTTGCCACGGGGCGGCATCGTCGGCGTCATCGGGTCGAACGGCGCGGGCAAGACCACGCTGTTTCGCATGATGACCGGCGAAGAACAGCCGTCGTCGGGGACCTTCACCATCGGCGACACCGTGAAACTGGGATACGTGGACCAGACCCGGACGCTGGATGACCGCAAGACCGTCTGGGAGGTCATCACCGGCGGAGAAGACACGGTGAAACTCGGCAAAAAAGAAATCAACTCGCGGGCCTACGTCGGCCGGTTTAATTTCGGCGGGACCGACCAGCAAAAGAAAGTGAAGGATCTCTCCGGAGGCGAACGCCATCGCGTCCACCTGGCCGCCATGCTCAAAGAAGGCGCGAATGTGTTGTTGCTGGACGAGCCGACCAACGACCTGGACGTCAACACGCTGCGCGCGCTCGAAGAAGGTCTCGAACACTTCGGCGGGTGCGCCGTGATCAGCAGCCATGACCGATGGTTCCTGGATCGTCTTGCCACGCACATTCTCGCGTTTGAGGGCAACAGCCGGGTCGTCTGGTTTGAAGGCAACTACAGCGCCTACGAAGCCGACCGCAAAACACGCCTCGGCAAAGACGCGGACCGGCCCCATCGGATCCGGTACCGGAAACTCACGAGGGAGTGACGTGACGATGATCCCGACCCGCCCCGGAATATGGATGGCGCGAGCCTTCGGCGTTCTTGCGATTGCGGCGGGATTCGTGCTAGGCATCGAAGGGTTGCACCGGCCGGATTCCATCTGGCTGGTCGTGGCGCTCGGCTTCATTGTGGCCGGCCTGTGCGCGCAGGTCTACGCGTTCTGCCGCGCCGCGGCCGACAACGTTGCCTCGCGGAATCGCCGGGCTTCATGAGGGATCCGCGGTGTCAGGCCAAACCGTTTCCACGTGACACGAAACCCACCCAAGCATCGGAACGCCGGAGGGCTGCGCCCCGTGATCCGTCTTCCCGGACCCGCCTGGCCTGTGTGGGCCGCCGTGCTGGCGCTGGGCTTGTCGATTTCGGCCTGCAGCCATTGGCGGGAATCGTATCTCGATGACGCGCTTCGAACCGTCTCGCAAGACAAGATCATTGACCGGTTCGGCGAGCCATGGAAAAAAAAGACCTCGATTTTGAACGGGCAAACCATCTGGGTCTACCGCTATGCCCTCACCGAGGATGAACTCGACCCCATGGGCGTCAACGCCCTGGGCCAGGGCATGCGCCAGGCCACCAACACATTGGGATCTCTGATTGGAGGAGGCGGGAACGCGGACCGGCAGGACCGGCCCAAATGTTTTCACTATGTGCTCACGTTTGACAAAGCCGGGATTCTTAAATACTGGAGGCGGGAAGCCTGCGCCGCCACGTCCCTGTGACCGAGGGCCGATGCGCAACGTCGCGGCCCGCGACCCCGCCGCACGGATTCGCCGACGCCCGCCGGCCGGCCGCCGCTCCGTCGGGCCGTTCTTCGATAATCGTCTTGATCCTGTCCGGCTGACCGGCCGGGCCTGACACACACCGGAACCCCGGCATGGCAAACGTGTTTCGCTCCGGCGCGTTTTTACGGCAATGCTTTTCCGTACATCCCCTGTCGCTGACGGTTAAACTGCTCACGTTGCCCGACACCGTCGGCATTGCGTGCCGTCATTGCAAATCCAGGCACCGCCTGACCATCGGCGCCGTCACGCATCTCACGGGCAACGCGGACACGGAGGCGCAAGACGCGGCCGCGGCGTTGGCGGCCTGCGTCGCCGGCCATCGGGACGCCCTGCACGTGACAGACGTGTGCGTGGAGCGCGACATCGTTCAATTCCGTTGCCGTGAGTGCAGAACGGGTGTGCACGTTGCGGTTTCGAAGTTCGAAACCTGCCAGCCGTGACGCCGCTCAATGCCGGCGAAACGCCGCGGGCCGCGTCTTCGCCGTGCCGGTCGCACGGGCCGCTCCTCACAGAAGGAACGGCCCGCGCGGAACAAGGCGAGGGCGGCCGTGCAACCGCCTTACCGGTTGGGCTGCGGCGTGTACCGGAGATACGGCTTCACCGCCCGGTGGCCCTTGGGAAATTTGGCGGGAACGTCTTCGTCTTTCACCGCGGGTACAATGATGCAATCGTCCCCGTCCTTCCAGTTGGCGGGGGTGGCCACCTGATGCTTGGCCGTCAATTGCAGCGAATCCAGGACACGAAGAATCTCATCAAAATTCCTCCCGGTGGAGGCCGGATAGGTGAGGGTCAGTTTAATTTTTTTATCAGGGCCGATCACAAACACCGACCGCACCGTCATATTGTCCAGCGCATTGGGATGGATCATGTCGTACAAATTTGCCACTTTCCGCTCGGGATCGGCAATGATCGGATAGCCGACCGTGCACCGCTGCGTTTCATTGATGTCGTTGATCCAGCCCTTGTGTGAATCCAGCGGATCCACGCTGATGGCAAGGACTTTGACGTTGCGTTTCTTGAACTCGTCGGAAATTTTCGCCACGGCTCCCAACTCCGTGGTGCACACGGGAGTAAAATCTTTCGGGTGGGAAAACAACACGCCCCACCCCTGCCCGAGCCATTCATGGAAATTGACCGGCCCGGCCGTCGTTTCAGCGGTAAAATTGGGGGCTTCGTCCCCTAGCCGAAGTGCCATGATTTTTCCCTCCTGTTCACAATCCCTTTTTCATCGGGTGCGCGGGCATACAATAAAAAACTCCCAAAGGAAGGGTGTCGCCTTCCTTCGGGAGTTCCATGTTCAACGGGTTCGACACGACCGGCCCGCCGTTTCCACCGGCCATATCAGGCCGATTGTTGAGCCGCGGTTGTTTTGACCACATTGGCCGCCTGCGGACCTTTCGCCCCGTCGACCAGATCAAATTCAACGGGGTCGGCCTCTTTCAGGGTTTTAAACCCTTCGCCCTGCAACGCCGAATAATGCACAAAAACATCCTGCTCGCCTTCGACCTTGATAAACCCGAACCCTTTTCGGTCATTGAACCATTTGACTGTTCCGGACTTCCGATCGCTCACGGGCACCTCCTTTACTCACGAACCGGAGAAACATCTTGTTCCCCGCACAACGCCCAAAAAAAACCGCAGACAGGCTCGCGATGCCTTCTGCGGAAGATATTAAACAAAAACGCACATTGTATGACGCCGCCCTACCCCGACAGCCCCAAGACCGGGGAATGCTCTATCACAGATTGCGGCATCTGTCAATCATCCGGCGCCTTCCCGTTCGAGGAGTACAGGGTTATTACCTAACAATGTTTCCGTTCACGGTCACCGCACAGCGTTGCGGGCCGTGGCGCCGCGCGCCCTCCCGTCCGCATGCCCCGGTGCGGGAAGGCCCCGGCCGGGCGCATGGGTCGCCATGGCCGGTTTGTGCGTGAGCCGGCTCGTCCCGGCGCCGTCACACATGGAATTGCGCTTTATACAAATGGGCGTAAAGTCCCTTGCGGGCCAATAACCCGGCATGGGCGCCTTCTTCGACCACGCGGCCATGCTCCAGCACAATGATTCGATCCACCCGCTCCAGCGTGGTCAGGCGATGCGCGATAAACACGGCGGTGCGGCCCCGGCCGAAGACGTCCACCGCTTCGCGGATTTTAACCTCTGTCTCCGTGTCGATATTCGACGTGGCTTCGTCGAAGATCACCATCGGCGGGTTTTTCAGCAACACCCGCGCAATGGCCACCCGCTGTTTCTGGCCGACGGACAACTTCACGCCCCGTTCCCCAATCCGGGTGTCGTACTGTTCCGGGAGCGCCGTGATAAACTCATGCGCCCGGGCCGCGCGGGCGACGTGTTCGATGTCCCGGTGAGAGGCATCAAGTTTGCCGTAGACAATGTTGTCCCGTACCGTTCCGTTGAAGAGAAACGGTTCCTGTTGAACCAGACCCACGTTCGCCCGCAAAAACGCCAGCGGCAGGGCGCGGACGTCCAGGCCGTCCACGGCCAGCACGCCTCCCGTGACGTCGTAGAACCGCATCAGCAGTTTGATCAACGTGCTCTTGCCCGCGCCGCTGGGGCCTACGAGGGCGACGTGTTCGCCGGCTTCGATGGTCAGAGAGACATCGCGCAACACCGGAACGTCCGGGCGATAGAAAAAGTCCACGTTCCTGAACTCCACGCGCCCGCGCGCCCGCGCAGCCGGCGCCGCCGCGCCGGGACGGTCGTCCACGTCGGGTTTGGCGTCCAGAATCTCGAAAATGCGTTCACTCGCCGCCAGGGCATGTTGGAGCATATGATTGACGGAATGGATTTGATTCACCGGGACATAGAACAGCGCCAGATACGACACAAACATCACCAGTTCCCCCACTTTCAACTGTCCCTGCGCAACGTCCGTGGCCCCCACCCACAGAATGAGCACCGTCCCCATGGCCCCGATAAAAATCATCCCCGGTGAATACAGGGACCACAACAGCATGGCTTTTAAATTGCTCCGGCTGACTTCGCGATTTTTCGCGTCGAACCGCTCCCGTTCAAAATCATGGCGATGAAACGCCACGGTTTCCCGAATGCCGGACAGCGCATCGTGAAGATACCCGCTCAACTCGGCCGTATTGTGGCGAATGTCGTGGTAGTACCCATGGACCCGCCGGGAAAACCGTACGGCGAACACCATCAGCACGGGAATGGGAATCAACGCCAGCAGCGCCAACTGCCAGTTGACCAGAAAGAGGACAATGGTAATGCCGAGAAGCGTCAGCAGCGCCGTCAGGGTTCCCTCCAGCCCGTCAATAAAAATACGCTCGACATGTTCGGTGTCGTTCATGATGCGCGACATCAGTTCCCCGGTGGAACGATCTTCGTAAAACCCGATCGAGAGCCGCTGGAGCGCGTGAAACACCTGTTGCCGGATCTGAAAAATCACGCGCTGTTCCAATGTGTTGTTCCACTGAATGCGCAGCGAGTTGGCGATGTTTTTGAGACCATAGGCCAGCACCAATCCGCCCATGGTCCACGGCAACAGGGAGAGGTCGCGTGCCGGGATGACGTCGTCGATAATCACCTTCATCAGCCACGGCGGCAGCAGGTCAAACGCGGTCGTCAGCGTGGCGAAGGAGAGCGTCGCCAGGACAAGGGGGCGGTGGGGCCGCAAATACCCCAGAATTCGAAAAAGCGCGTTCACGACATGTCACATCACACGCTGCACGGCCAATCACATACCCGGGCGGCAACTCCGGAAAAAGATGGCCCCGGCACGAAAGCGGGAACCAGGCGGGAACAACACGTTTAAATGACGGTGGCGGGTTCTTGCTTCCAGTACGTATCGAATTCTTTTAACTGTGTCAGCGTTGACAGATCCGTCATTCTGTCCAAAAAAAGTTTGCCGCACAGATGATCCATTTCATGCTGAATGCACACGGCGAACAACCCCGTCGCTTCGAAATCCAGCGGCGCGCCCATGCGATCCAACGCCTGCACCCGAATCGCCGACGGGCGCGTCACTTTGCCGCGCAACCCGTCCACGCTTAAACAGCCCTCCCACATTTCAACTTGAGCGGGGCCGTAAAACACGATCCTGGGATTGATCAGCACCGTTTCGGGAAACGCCTCCTGCCCTTCGCATCCCATCACAAGACATTGTTCGGACCGGGACACCTGCGGCGCCGCCAACCCGATCCCGTCGTTCCCATACATCGTTTCCAGCATGTCATCGATCAACTGCTGGCAGGTACGCGTGGCGATCACCGAGGGATCCACCGGCTCGGCAATGGTACGCAGTACGGGATTTCCGACTTTCGCAATGGGCAACAGGGCCATCCCGATCTTCCTTTCCGGTCTCACCAAAAGCGGCGGGACGTCGTGCCGGCATGAGGCGTCGCCGACCCCGGCCGCCAGGACATCGGCGAAGGCGCCGGCGGGGGCGCGTCCGGCGCGGCCTCCCGCTTTTTCAAAGTCTCCTCCCACCAGGTTTTCCATTCTTCGCCCCACTCGAGACGCTGCTCGTGTGTCGATCCCTGCCAATCATGCGGCGGCCCGGCCCACCGGGTTAAATGCCGAAACGATTCCAACGCCGCAACGGCCACATAGCGCTCCTCATCCCCCAGCAACCGAATCAGCAGCGACACCGCGTCGGGATGTCTGACGTGACGGGCCTCAAACGCCACCGTGCGCCGCATGGTGTCGTGTTGATCCTTCACCAACGCCCGGAGCGTGGCCAGCGCGTCCAGCGGCGCCATTCGAACCGCCACGCGAAGGGCATGGGCACGCACCCGCGTCATGTTCTCGACCGCCGCCGCCGTCTCCAGCAACGGCGACACCGCGCGCGGATCGTTGATGATCGACATCGCTTCAATCGCGTTATAGCGAAGCCGGCTGCCCGGCATCGTGAGGGCTTTCACCAGCACGGGCACCACCGGTTTTCCAAGATGCACAAACTCCCCGATCACGTACAATTCCTGGCGTCCTTCCAGCAACGGCAACAACGCTTCCGCCCGCTTCAGTTCTTCTTCGGACAGGACGTCCGGCGCGGGGGTGGCGGGTTCCACGTCCGGGAACTCCGGCTTGGGCGGGTCTTCATAAGGAATCTGTACCGGGACCGGGCGCCCCGCGGCAAAGCCCGTCCCGCCGGCATCCGCAAAGGCAAGCCACGCCCCCGCCACGAGACCCCACCCCACCATCATCCCTGCCATGCCGACTTTCATGCGCCCTCCCTGACCTGACATCATCCACCGTTGACGTTTGTTCAGTGTAGTGGGTTCCCCGCAACCGGGTCAAGGGATGCCGGCGATTCAAGACTTTTCCTCTGCGCCCAGTGAATGGTACAATCAAAAATCAGATCGTCGCGACGATGGTGGTGAAGGGGGAGACATTATGAAATCCATTGGACACATCCTGTGCCTGGCGGCGGCGCTTGGACTGCACGCAGGCCCGGTGCGGGGCTATGACGAAATCACCGTGGCCGACGGAGGCGCCTTGCAGGGCACGGTCACACTGGTCGGCGACGTCCCCAAACCCAAAGGCTACAACCTCGTCACCCTGCCCGACCCGGTGTATTGCGGCCGCATCTCCACGGGAACGGGCTGGCGTCTTCTGCAACCGTTCGTCATCGGCCCCGACGGCGGTTTCAAAAACGTGGTCATCTACGTTGAAGACATCGCACAGGGCAAAGCCTTCTCCTACGCCCCGCCACGGATCGAAGCCGTTGACTGCACGTTCGAACCCTACATCACCATCGTCCGTGACGGGTACAACGTGGAAGTGGTGAACATGGATCCGGTCCTGCATGACATTCAGGGATACGAGACATCAAAATACGGCGCCCGCGTGCTCTTCAATGTGCCCCTGCCGATACGTCCGCACCTGCGGAAAAAAGATTTTCTGACCGGCGCCCCGCCGCACAAGCGGGCGGGCAAGACGCTGACCCAGCGCGTCGCCATGGGGAAAAAACGCAATCTGTTCGTGATGCAATGCGGCTTTCACGCCTACATGGAAAGTTGGGGGTTCGTCGTCAACAACCCCTACTACGCCCTCACCGACGCCCACGGCGCCTATGCCATCACGGACCTCCCGCCCGGCACCTGGCGGGTCCAAGTCTGGCATCCCATGGTGAGCAAGGAATACACCGTCACGATCACCCCCGGCGAAACCACGACCCTGCCGATTGCCATCAACGCCCCCACCGGCCGGCTCTACGCCAACGAAGTGAGCGAAGGCACGAGATTCGGCATGGAGTTACTCGGCGAACACGCCATCGAGCCGGTCGTGGAACGGCAGACGTATTAATTTTTGTGAGGCGTATATGGGATTGTTCAGCGCAGGATGTCTCAATGCGATACTCGCACGCTACATCTGCGAACCCGCGATGACCGCCCATGGTCAGACATCAACGGAAATGAGAGGAGAATCAAAATGTTAAAGCGGTTGCGGATACGGAATTTCAAGGCATGGAAAGACACCGGGGAGATTCGCATGGCCCCCATCTCGCTGTTCTTTGGGACGAACAGTTCCGGCAAATCAAGCATCGGGCAATTCTTGATGATGTTGAAGCAGACTGTCGAATCTCCGGACCGAAAAGCAGTCTTCTATCCCGGCGGAAAAAACTCGCCTGTTCATCTTGGTTCTTATGAGGAAATGGTTTTTAACCATGACGTCACAAAGAAGATCGAGTTTGACTATCAGTGGTCGCTTCCGGATGCCATGGAATTCGAAGATCCCATTTCCGAATCCAGGTTTTCCGGCAATACGGTGTCATTCCACGCCACGGTCGAGACAGAAGAAAAAAACCGACAGGCGCCGGTGGTGTCTCATCTCAAATATGAATTGCGTGAAGGGGAAAAATCCACCCTGTCCTTTGCAATGCAAAGAATGCCTGAAAGCAGTAAATCCGAATATGAATTCACGGCGACTCCATACAAACTTGTGAGACGCAAGGGAAGTTCCTGGCCGTTGAGAGGAACCGTCCGATTCTATGGCATCCCCGACGAAGCGGCCGCATATTATCAAAATGCCACCTTTGTACTGGAAATCGTCCTGCAACACGAACAACTGTTTCAGTCAATTTTTTACCTTGGCCCGCTTCGCACCAAGGCCGAACGATTGTACTCCTGGACGGGAATCGCGCCGGAAAGTGTCGGGCCCGCCGGAGGAATGGCCGTAGCCGCCACCCTGGCCGCCCGCAATCGAAAAATCAGTTTTGGTTTTAAGAAACCCAAGAAACCTTTTGAGGAAATTATTGCCCGTGCATTAAAAAACATGGGGTTGATTGAAGAATTCAAAGTCCAATCCATCGCCGAGGGAAGACGGGAATACGAGATCAAAGTACGCACCAAAGGGTCCAAAAGTTGGGTGGACATCCCGGATGTCGGCTTTGGTATTTCCCAAGTGTTTCCCGTGCTGGTTCAATGTTTCTATGCGCCTCCGCAATCAATCATCCTCATGGAGCAGCCGGAAATCCATCTTCACCCAAGCGCCCAGGCGGCGCTGGCCGACATCATGATTGATGTCATTAACTCCAGAGAAAACGATACAGATAGAAACATTCAGTTAATCATAGAGACTCATTCCGAACATTTTTTACGGCGGTTGCAAAGACGTATTGCCGAAGGCGTCGTGCCGCAAGAGAACATATCCGCATACTTTGCCAACGCCACAGAAAACGGCGCCATCCTGCAGCCTCTCCAAATTGACGCTTATGGTTCAATTTCAAACTGGCCGGAAAACTTTTTCGGCGACGAAATGGGCGATATTACCGAACAAGCCAAAGCCGCCATGAAAAAACGCAAACAACACAATGTAAACAGAGCGAAAGTTTCCGAATGACAAGCATGTTGGAAGAATACTTGAGCGCGTCGGGAAAATGCCTGATTGACACCAACGTGCCCAAAACCGCAAATTTGGTGTGGCATGATTCATCATCAAATATACCCGACGCATGCATAGAAGAATGTATCAATGCGGTGGAGCATATATCCAAAAATGGCGGTTTGGTGCTTGACGAAGACGGAGAAATTTTCAATGAATACCTGAAGAATCTCTCATTGTGCGGCCAGCCGGGTCCGGGGGACGCTTTCCTGAAATGGGTTTATAATCATCAGTGGAATCCCCAGAAAGTCGACCGCATTCAAATTACAAAAAACGGCGCGTCATACGATGAGTTCCCCTGCCATAGCGCCTTGGATAATTTCGACAAATCCGACCGTAAGTTCATTGCCGTGGCAAATGCCCACCCGGACAAACCGCCGATTCTGCAGGCAACAGACAGCAAGTGGTGGGGTTGGAATGATGCGTTGGCCAAGGTTGATATTAAAGTGGGTTTCCTGTGCCCGGACTACGCCAAAAAACAATGCGCGAAAAAGACCACCAAATGAAGGACGATTTTTTTAAATTTCCCTCCACGCCGCACTTGGCGCTTCCTGACGGCGTCGAGGTCAGAGATGACAAGGTTATGCCCGAATCCGAACGGGATGATTTTCTCCAGCATGAACTTGTCATTGAAGAGAAGGTAGATGGAGCCAACCTTGGAATTTCTTTTGACGCAGAAGGCAAAGTTCGTGCCCAGAACAGAGGAGGGTACCTGTTCCCTCCGATGACAGGACAATGGAAAACTCTTACGGGATGGCTGTCTTCAAGAACAGACATATTCTTTGAGCAATTGACCCACCGTTACATTCTTTTCGGAGAATGGTGTTATGCGCGGCATTCAGTCGTCTATGACAGATTGCCTGATTGGTTCCTGGGGTTTGATATTTACGATAAAAGCACGGCAAAGTTTTTTTCATGCTCTCGCAGAGACGAAGCGTTTCAGGCAATGGACATTTCTCAAGTGCCAACTTTAAAGCGCGGCCACTTCACACTCCCGGAGATAAATAGGCTATTGTCGAAATCGCAACTCGGTAATGCGCCCGCGGAAGGTCTTTATCTCCGAGTTAATCACGATGACTGGCTGAAACAAAGAGCTAAACTGATGCACCCTGATTTTATTCAATCAATTGAACAACACTGGTCACGATCCGAAATCAAAGTCAACTGGCTACGGCCAGTAGGCAGTGTATAGTCCGACCAACGCTGAAATTGCCGATTTTCTGCCAAGAGAGGGGTAATGCCAACCGTCCCAGAACTCGCCGATCGGGGTATCGTTGCATTGATAAATCACATCAAGCGCAACGGCGCAAAACCTATGACATATTCGACGTTTTCTGAATTGATCGGCTGGTTCGATAAAAATGGCAAACCCGCGAATCGCCTAGGACGTGTACTGGGGAATATTGGAAACAATTTGTTAAATCATGACAAATATGCCCCGAAAATTACAGTGCTTATACACAACGACAAGCAAAGACATGCCAGTTCTGGATTCGAGGAATTTGTGTCCCGCTGGCCAAGAATGTCCGAGTCGGAAAAAGAACAATACACCGCACAAGAAAAAGAAAAAATCGAAAAATACCGGCGGTCTGGAAAATTTGACGAATTTCTTCGGTCACAGCAAAACAAAACTAGCACTTTCATTGAATTCAGTTCACAGCAAGAGGATGGCGAATTTTCAGTTGCGGATGGGGTCTCGTTAAAAAGACACCGTGCGTCTGAATACAAATACAGAGTCAGAAATCAGGAAATCGTCAGAAGAAAAAAGGAAGAATCAGATTACACTTGTGAGTGTTGTTGTTTTCGTTTTCACGAAACCTACGGCCCCTTGGGAAAATCCTACATTGAATGCCACCACGTCAAGCCACTCGCGGACAGCAAAAACGGAGGAAGAATCGGGCTAAAAGATCTGGCGGCATTGTGCGCAAACTGTCACCGCATGATTCACAAACTTCTCTCAGAAGAAAAAGGCACATACAAAAACAATTATCCGCAATCAATAAAAGATTTGCGTCGCAGAGTCAGTACACACCGAAGATGATGTCGACCTACACAGCAAAAATCTGACGGAATCTCCTCGACAACAGAGACGCCACGCCATGTTCCGCATTTCCAGACGCACATTCGGCAAACATCTGCTCGCCGCGTTCGTACTGGCCCTTCTGTATCCCGCCAGGTTCGCACATTCGCAACTGCTTGGCGTGTTTCGCAACAAAGGACACGAAACGCCGGCCATCACCGCCAACGACGATTTTTACGTCACCTCGTTCGACCTGACGCCGGCCATCGACCGTGAGCGGTGGTCATTGACCATCGACGGGATGGTCAAACATCCGCGTTCATGGTCGTTCGCGGAGTTGCGGCAACGACCGCAAACCACCATGACGGCGACGCTGGAATGTATCGGCAACACGGTCGGCGGCGACTCCATCGGGACGGCGGAATGGAAAGGCGTGAAACTGAATCACCTGCTCAACGAAGCGGAAGTCGACCCCAAATCTTTTGATCTTGTCCTGCGCGGAGCGGACGGCTATTCCGACAGTGTTCCGGCATCCCGCGCGCTGGAAGACGACGTCCTGCTCGCCGTGACCATGAACGGCGTGCCCCTGCCGCCCGACCACGGGTACCCCGCCCGCGTCATCGTGCCTGGTATCTACGGCATGAAAAACGTCAAATGGCTGACCGGACTGGAACTGGTGGATTACGATTACAAGGGATACTGGCAGCGACAAAGTTGGTCGGACACCGCGTTGGTGAAATTGTCCTCGCGCATCGACGTGCCGGGCGACCGGGAACGCATCACGACGCCGCAATACATGATCAAAGGCATCGCCTTCAACGGCCGCCGGACGATTCGCGCCATCGAAGTCAGCACGGATGCGGGAATCACCTGGCGCCCCGGCACACTCCTTCCCGCACGCTCTCCCCAGACATGGACGCCATGGAGTTACACATGGAACATTCCCAAAGCCGGGGAATACACCATCATGGCCAAGGCGACGAACGATCAAGGACTCGCGCAAACCCTTATGGCGAAAAAGGCCACGGCGACGGCCCTGGAAATCCACGCCGTCACCGTGGACGTGGAAATCTGATGGGCGGGGCCTTCCGACAATGCCGATGAAGCATCCACCGCACCCCGGCCTTTCCGTCTATCATGATTGCCTGGAACCACTGGGGATTAGCATCACGAAAGCCGCCAGACATCTCGGCGTAAGCCGCAAGCGACTCTCGGATGTCGTCAATGGTCGTTCGGGAATCTCGCCGGAGATGGCAATCCGACTCGACAAAGCCTTCGGAGGAGGCGCCACCGCGTGGCATCACCTGCAGGCAGCATACGACCTCGCGCAGGCCATGGAAAAATCCGGCACAATCAAGGTCAAACGCATCACACGTCCGGCCAAAAAGAAAATGACCAGGGCGGAACAATACGCGGTCATGGCGTAAATACCGTTCAGTCCGCGCATGTGGCCCCAGTAATCCACTTGAGGTCACAATTTGTGACCTCAAGTGGTCAAACTTTCAGAAGGTTATCGCTCACGGCAACACGGCGGACGCCGTGAACTCGATGAAGGGGCCGGGGTACACGCCGACGAGAATCACGCCTGCGGCGGCAACCAGCAGAACAACGACGGTGGCGGGAGGCAGGGCCAGGCGCATGTGCCGGGCCGGGTCGGATGACGGGTCGCGCATATACATGACCATCACGACGCGCAGATAGTAGAAGGCGGAGACCGCGGCAAAGATCAGCCCGACCACGGCCAGCCAGGTCAGACCGGCACGGACGGCGCCGGTCAACAGATACAACTTGCCGATGAAGCCGGCCGTCGGCGGAATGCCCGCGAGCGAGACCATAAAGAGCAGCATCAGAAACGCCGCGCCCTTGTGGCGTTTGGCCAGGCCGGTAAAGTCCTCCAGATCTTCGCCTTCCACGCCCCCGCGCCGAAGCACCGCCACGACGGCAAAGGCCCCCAGCGTCATCAGGGCATAGACGGCCAGATACAGCATCATGCCGGAGACACCGTGCGACGAGATGCCGGCGTCGGCGCCGGCCCAGCCGGCCACCACCACCCCGATCAACGCATACCCGGCATGGGCGATGCCGGAATACGCCAACATGCGTTTCACATTGGTCTGCACAATCGCGACGAGGTTCCCCACAAGAAGCGTCAGAAGACACAGCCCCAGGAGCAGCCCGGTCCAATGCGGCGTCACACCGCCAAAGCCCTCCAGCATCACCCGCAGCCACGCGCCGAAACTCGCAACCTTTGACGCCGAGGCCATAAACGCGGTGACCGACGTGGGCGCGCCCTGGTACACGTCCGGCGTCCACATGTGAAACGGCACCGCCGCCACCTTGAACCCAAACCCGACAATCACCAGCGTCATGGCCATCAGGATCATGGGATCGTTCAGACCGCGCGCGGCGACCGCGGCGGCAATGTCCGCCAGCCGCGTGCTGCCGGCGGCGCCAAAGACAAGCGACACGCCATAAAGCAACAGGCCCGATGAAAACGCCCCCAGAATAAAATACTTGGCCGAAGATTCAATGGACCTGGCCTCAAACCGTTTGAAGCCCGCCAGCACATAAAGCGGAATGGACATCAGTTCGATGCCGAGATAAATCACCAGCAGGTCGGCGCCGGAGACCATGACCATCATGCCCGTCAGGGAGAGCAGGAGAAACCCGTGGAACTCCGCCAGCGCAATCCGCTCTTCCTTGAGATACCCGATGGACAACAGGATCGTCATGCCGGTCACCACGTACAACAGCAGTTTCCAAAACGCGGCGAACGCATCCACCACCACGAGACCGCCAAACGCGGACACCCGATCCCCCATGCCGCTCGCGGTCACGATGAAACACGCCGCGAGCGCCGCCATGCTCATCCACGCCAGATAGTCCCGCCGGCGCGGCGAGGTGACCGGGTCCAGCGCCAGGACCAGACAGGCCGTGGCCGCGACGATCAACTCCGGCAGCATCGTCACCAGATCCGCGAGAGGAAGCGTCATGGCCCGGCAACTCCTTCCGTGCCGGCGGTGATGAACGAGCGGGCCGCCGGGCCGTCCGGCAATGACGACACGGGCAACGCATCCACGACTATGGTGTTCGCGTCGCGGCGGACAAGACGATCCACGCTGGCGTGCATCACGTCCAGCATCGGTTTGGGATAGAGTCCGATCCAGAACACCAGCGCCACCAGCGGCGCCAGCAGGGCAATTTCGCACCGGTTCAGATCGCGCAGTTTCGACGCCATGTGCGCCGCCGGCTCGCCGTACACCACGCGCTGCAACATCCACAACATATACGCCGCCGCCAGAATCACTCCCAACGCCGCACAGGTCGCGGCCAACTTCTGCTCCGCGAACGTCCCGAGCAACACCAGAAATTCGCCGACAAACCCGTTCATGCCGGGCAGCCCCACCGAGGACAACGCAAAGATCACGAGGCACGTGGCGAACAGCGGCATGGACCTGGCCACCCCGGCATTGTCCGCAATCGCCCGGCTGTGCGTCCGCTCATAGAGCATCCCCACGCACAAAAAGAGCGCGCCCGTGGTGATGCCGTGATTGACCATTTGCAAAACGGCGCCCTCGATTCCCTGAACGTTCAACACAAAAATGCCCAGCGTGACAAACCCCATGTGGCTGACGCTGGAATAGGCGATCAGTTTCTTGAGATCGGACTGGGCCAGGGCCATGCAGGCGCCATACACAATCGCCGCCACCGACAGGACAATCACCCAGACGGCAAACTGCCGCGTGGCATCCGGCAGCATCGGCAGCGAGAAACGCAAAAATCCATAGGCGCCCAGTTTAAGCAGCACGCTCGCCAGCATCACGCTGCCCGCGGTGGGCGCTTCCACGTGCGCGTCCGGCAGCCACGTATGCAGGGGAAACATCGGCACCTTCACGGCAAACGCGGCGAAGAAGGCCCAGAACAGCCAGCCCTGCAGCCAGGGAGGATACGACGCCTCGCTCAACGTGAGCAGATTGAACGACTGTTCTCCGGCATAGACATAGAGCACGATGATCGCCGCGAGCAGCAGCACGCTCCCCACCAGGGTATACAGAAAAAATTTGATGGCCGCGTACACGCGATTGGGACCGCCCCAGATGCCGATGAGCAGATACATGGGGATCAGCATGGTTTCCCAGAACACGTAGAACAGCACGCCGTCCAACGCGACGAACACGCCCACCGTCGCGGTTTCCATCACCAGAAGGCTGATCATGAATTCTTTGACGCGCGTGGCAATGGACGTCCAGGACACCACGATGCAGAGCGGCGTCAGCAACGTCGTCAACAACACCAGGGGCAGGCTGATCCCGTCCACGCCCACGGCATAGGCAATGGCGGGCGAGGCCACCCAGTGATGCGTTTCGACAAACTGCATCGCGGACGCCGACGCATCGAACAACACCCACAGGGGCAGCGAGGCAAGAAACGTCAGCGCGGCCACCACCAGCGCCACCCATTTGGCCACGGCGTCTCTGACCGGAATCAGCGCCAGCGCCCCCGCCAGCGGCAGGAAGACCACCAGCGTCAGCCAGGGGAAACCGCCGGATGCCGTCGTCACGTCAGTCATGCCGCGTCGTCATCACAACAAGGTTTATGAAAACAGCAGATACGCCGTCAGGATCAGTACGGCGCCCACCGTCATGCCCAGAGCATAATGCTGCGTCTCGCCGGTGTGCGCCAATCGGAGCATCCACCCCCACCACGCCACCCCGCGGGCCACGCCGTTCACCGCACTATCGATGATGGCCACGTCCACGCGCCGCCACAGCCGGTCGGCAAAAACCAGCGTGGGCTTCACCACCGCCCTGTCATACACTTCATCCACGTACCATTTGTGGAATGACCCCCGATACAATCCCTGCCATCGCGCCGCGAGACGGTCGGGCCAGTCGGGCGACCGCACATAAAAAAGCCAGGCCGTTGCGATGCCGGTCACTCCCGCCAGCGTCGCCGCCGCCATCATGCCCACGGCAACGCCGTCATGGCCGCCGGCGGCGGCGGCGCCGGGGAAGGCATGGCGAAGAAAATCGGGAATACCCAGATACCCGGTCAGCACACTCAACACAGCCAGCACCAGCAACGGCGCCGTCACGACGACGGGCGATTCCCGCACCCGGCCGGCATAACGCGAATCCACCCGCGACGTTCCCCAAAACGTGACAAACACCAAACGGAAACTGTAGAACGCCGTCAACCCGGCCGTGAGCACCCCCAGCACGGCGAGCATTTGCCCCAGCGACCCCGCGTTCCACGCGGCCACCAGCACGGCGTCCTTGCTGAAAAATCCGGCGGTGAACGGAAACCCGGACAGCGCCAGCGCGCCGACGACAAACGTCCAGCAGGTCACGGGCATGGATGTTTTCAGGCCGCCCATGCGCCGCATGTCCTGTTCGTGATGCAGAGCCAGGATGACGGACCCGCATCCCAGAAACAGCAACGCCTTGAAGGCCCCGTGCGTCAGCAGGTGATACATCCCCGCCACGTACCCGCCCAGGCCGCAGGCCATCATCATGTAGCCGAGTTGACTCAAGGTGGAATAGGCGACCACGCGCTTAATGTCGAACTGCGTCAGGGCAATCGTGGCGCCGAGCACCATGGTCACCCCGCCGACGACGGCCACGACGTTCATGGCCGTGATCGATGCGTCGAACAACGGGGCCAGCCGCGCGACCATAAACACCCCGGCGGTCACCATGGTCGCCGCGTGAATGAGCGCGGAAATCGGCGTCGGCCCTTCCATGGCGTCCGGCAGCCACACATGCAGCGGCGCCTGCGCGGACTTTCCCACGGCGCCGACAAACAACAGCAGGGCGATCAGCGTCAGCGCGGACACCTCCCATCCTCCGCCCACGGCACCGAGCAGATCCACCGTGGCGCCGGCATGGGCCGTGACCGCCGCGAACACCGGCCGGTACTGCAAGGTCCCGAAGACCGTGAACACCAGCAGGATGCCGATCAGAAACCCGGCATCGCCGATTCGATTGACGAGAAACGCCTTGGTGGCCGCGGCTCGCGCCGCATGGCGTTCGTACCAGTGCCCGATGAGCAAATAGGAACACAGGCCCACCGCTTCCCAGAACACAAACAACTGGAGAAAGTTATCGGCCATGACCAGCATCAGCATGGAGAACGTGAACAACGCGATGTTGCCGAAGAATCTCGCGTAGCCCGGATCGCCGTGCATATACCCGATGGTGTACACATGCACCAGGCCACTGACGACGGTGACCAGCAGCGCCATGGCCGCCGTCAACTGATCGATGGACAGCCCGATGCGAACGGTGAGATCGCCGGACGTCGCCCACGTGTACAGCGCCACCTCCGGCACGCGGCCGTCGGCGACGTCGACACAGGCCAGCGCCGAAAGCAGGAAGGACGCCCCCACGGCGGGCACGGCAACGAAATGCGCGCGTGCCCTGATCACGTGCCCGGCCAGACCAAGCACGACAAAGGCCAGCAGGGGCAACAGGGGAATCAGCGCGTACAGGGAGGGCGCTACCATTTCAGCAAACGGAAATCGTCCACGTTGATGCCGGCGTGATGACGGTACAGGGCAATGATAATGGCCAGGCCCACGGCCACTTCGGCGGCGGCCACCGTCAGCGCAAAGAACACAAACACCTGCCCGGCCAGATTGCCGAAATGTGCGGAGAACGCCACGAAATTAATGTTCGTGGCGTTCAACATCAACTCAACGGACAACAGGATGATGATCAGGTTCCTGCGAATCAGCACGCCCACAAGACCGATCAGAAACACCAGCCCGCTCAACACCATGTAAAACTCCACGGGCACGGTCATGAGGATTTCGACTCCATGATGTCCTTCTTGGACAGAATCACCGCGCCGATCATGGCGGCCAGCAGAATGAGCGAGGCCATTTCGAACGGGAAGAGATAGGTGGAATACAACACTTCCCCGATGGCTTCCGTGTTCCCCGCCACCCGTTCGCCGTCCGCCGCAGGCCCCGGCGAGGCCACCGTCAACCCGTGACTCGCGGTCAGCAACACCACTTCGGTCAGCAGCACCGCGCCGAGAAACAACGCCACCGGCCCCTGCCGGTTATATCGGTCGTCGCGTTTCACGTTCAGCAACATCACGACAAACAGATACAGCACCAGAATGGCCCCCGCGTACACGATAATCTGAATCGCCGCCAGAAACTCCGCGTGCAACGTGACGTACAACCCCGCCACATGAAAAAACATCACCAGCAGAGACAGCGCGCTATAAATAGGATTGCGAAGCGCCACGACCAGCGCGGCAGTGACGACAATGATGGCGGCAAAATAGAGGAAGATGAGGGTGGGCATGGTTAGACCGCCTCCGTCATTCCCGTCTTCGCGGGAATCCAGAATAAGACGGCGGTGGCGGTTGCCGTATATGATCTAAGAAACAGAAGGATGGATTCCCGATTAAAAATGTCGGGAATGACGGACAGCGGTTGGTACGATGCGCGTTCAACACTTCCATCAGTCGTCATCTTCTTGCGCGTCCTCGGATAAATCATCGATAACCAGATTTTGTATACGGTGGTGAAAAACAGCGTAAAACTTTTCCAGATGTTCATGGAGCCATAAATGGTGCTTGCTCCATTGTTTTTCATTTTCCAGATCGCAATCTTTCAGCCACAGAATGATGTATTTGTTTCTATGGTTTGGCCTTGCATCCCATTCCAATGGCTGTCCGACTTCCTTTTCCACTTCTGATTTTTGTTGGAACAAAAGGTGATGATGAGCCTCTGCCTTCTGTCCGCCCATGATAAGTCGGACCTCGATTTGACGATTGGGAATGTGAATATTCGCAGTGAGATGGAAGCCAATCTGACCAACCGAAAAGGCCATCCAGTCGCGTTGGTGCGCGCGCCCCGTGGGCTTGGCCTTTCCCCTGTTCTCATCCACCACGTCCCGAAACTCCGTCCAAAATTTGAACCGAAGTTTTTCCATATCGCTCATTTCACCCGTGCGTCGCACGATTTTCTTCCAGTCATTGGGAGTGGAGACAACATGAAATTTCGGGGCGGGAACGGAATTACCGATTTTCCACAGTTCTATTTGAATGCCAAAGCAATACAGGTCTTCGGACGTATTTTCGTTCAGCCAGTCAAGAGCGGCACGATGTTCATCCTTGAACCGCCTGGCAACCCAGACAATCACCTTGGCGTTCTTGCCGGCGGCATAGGTCAACAACTTCCCCAGATGATCGTGATTGGTTTTTTCCAACTGGTTTTCCACAATCACCAAATTGTCATCCTCCATGTTCTTGCACACAATATCGGCTCTGAAATCACCAACCTTGCTTTCCAGTTCTTCGACTTTCAATTCAAGGCCGATCGCCTCACCCAGCAAGGCAATATGATCCGCAAGCCATGGGGTAAAATCGCGCGCTTCATCGTTCCAGCAATCTCGTACGGCCACCGCTTCCAACTGTCCCAACTGTTCGGCTTTAACCATCACGGCAATCCCTACAATTCCTTCTCCGGCATCTCCCGACAGGCCACGTTGAACCAGGCCACGTTGGGGTGTTGAAACTCCAGGCGTTTTTCCCGTTTGGGAAAGGCCCGGTCGCCGATGGCCAGCAATTGCTCTTTGTTCAACTGCAAATGGCGTTTGTCGTACACGGCCCATTCAAATTCCTGCGACATGCCCAGCGCGTCCACGGGACAGGCTTCGACGCACAACCCGCAGAAGAGACAGCGGGTCATGTCCATGGTGTATTCCCTGGCGTACCGCTTGGCGGGTTCCCCCGGCACTTCCGCGCTCACCACTTTGATGACCCGCGACGGACATGCCGCCTCGCACAGGTCGCACCCCACGCATTTTTCCGTGCCGTCGTCGTACTTCAGCAAGCCCAGCATCCCCCGGTAATTGTCGGGAAGTTGTTTCTTCACGTGGGGATACTCGATGGTGATGGGGCGATAACGCAGAAAATGCGTGAGCGTCGCTTTCATCCCCACGAGGATTTCAAAAAAGATGAGGGACTTGATCCAATTTTTTATCTTCATGGCGCCACTCCGTCCGGCGTCAGGCATCGGGAAAGAGATACGCGAGAATCGACGTCACCACCACGTTCCCCAGGGCAATGGGCAACAGCACCTTCCATCCAAACCGCATCAACTGGTCATACCGCAATCGCGGAAGCGTGGCGCGCAGCCAGAAAAAGAGAAACAGGAAACCGTAGACCTTCACGGTGAACCAGATCATTCCCGTGACCCAGGCCCATTCTCCCGGCGCCTGCAGCCACGGCAGCGGCGCGTGCCATCCGCCGAAGAACAACACCGTGGCCATGCACGACACCAGGATCATGTTGGCGTATTCCGCCAAAAAGAAAAACGCGAACCGCATCCCGCTGTATTCCGTGAAGAACCCCGCCACCAACTCGCTTTCGGCTTCCGGCAGATCAAAGGGCAGCCGGTTGGTTTCGGCCACGGAGGCAATCAAAAACACGACAAAGGCCACGAACTGCGGAAACGGCAGCGGCGCAAAGGCAAACCAGTGCCAGAACCCTCCGGCCTGGGCTTCCGTAATCGTGACCAGACTTAAACTGCCGGACAGCAACAGCACCCCGACAATCGCCAGCCCCACGTTCAATTCGTAACTGATTAACTGCGCCGCCGAGCGCAGCCCCCCCAGCAATGAATACTTGCTGTTGGAGGCCCACCCGCCGAGGATGACCCCGTAGGCCCCGATGGACGCAAACGCCAGAATGTAGAGGACGCCGATGTTGATGTCGCTGATGACAAACGGCTTGAAGTCGACCCCCATGATCTCGACCGTCCGGTTGGGACCGAACGGGATGACGGCAAACCCGATCAGCGCCGGCACCAGCACAATGAGCGGCGCCAGACTGAACATCATCCGGTTGGCCCCGGCCGGAATGATGTCTTCCTTGAAAAACAGTTTCAGCCCGTCGGCCACCGGTTGCAGAATGCCATACGGCCCCACCTCCATCGGCCCCATCCGATCCTGCATCCAGCCCAACACCTTGCGTTCCAGCAACGTCAGCAACGCCACCGTCAGCAGCACCACGCCCATCACCACCGCAATCTGCGTCAGCGTCAACGCCAGTTTAATGCCGGTGTCAATCACGAGAAAACTCCTTGGTCAGATTCTGTCCAGCCAGCAACGCCCGCGCTTTTTTTCTGACTTCCTCCGCGGGAACAGGCTGCACAAGCCCCTCGTCGAGTTCTCTGGCTCGACGATGTGCTTCAACCAACCACGCTTCTCCCATGTCATCCGCCGGCGGCACATCAAGACTCAAGAGAAGTTTCTGCGCCAAAGCCGCCCTCTCTTCTTCCGACAGATGAAGAGCCTCGTCTTCAATTTGCTTCTGATTCATGTGTTGCTCCCGGGATTAACCTTTATGGTGAGATGGATTACTTTTCGCAATCACCACCTCCGTCGCCTTCCACACCGGCACGCCCGTGTGCGGGTCCACCGTCACCGAGAACAACGCGCGCACCGCCTGATCAAAATGTTCGGGAAACCAGACGACGCCGTCGGGCACACGATCCAGCAGCGTCACGGAGACGTCGGCCTGCCCCCGTTCATTCGACAGATGCACCGTGTCGCCGTCGTCAATCCCCAACCGCCGGGCCTCGGATGTGTTCATCCGCAACTGGCCCTCGCCTTCAATTTCCATCAACCCCTTCGCGCGCGTGCTGTATTTTCCCGAATGATACAGGGACTGGACCAGCCGCAACGTCATCGACCCCGGCGGCGTGGCCGCGAGCGGCCGAAGCGCGTAACGCCGGTCCAGATCTTCTTTGAACCCGCCGGTTACATACCGCGTCACCGTGTCCGCGTCGACGGCCGGCGGCGCGGACGCGGGGCCGAGCATTTCATACCCCGGCGCCACGCCGCGCAATTCCTTGAAAATCTCTTTCGCCGCCGCGTACTCAATCGGCTGCTCCATCAACACGGACAGCGCCGCAAAAATTTCCCAATCGGGCCGGCTCTCCCCCGACGGCTCCACCGCCCGGCGCACGGGCTGGACGTGGCCCTCCGTGTTGGTGAACGTGCCGTCCTTTTCCATGGCCGAACAGGCCGGCAACACCACGTGCGCCCGTTTCGCGGTTTCCGTTAAAAACATTTCCTGACACACCACAAACTCCAGAGCCTCCAACGCCTCGCTCACCCGCGCGTCCGGCGGCAGCGATTCCACCGGATTTTCTCCCACGAGAAACAACGCTTTGATGCTGCCGGTGTTCGCCCGGCTCACCATGTCCATCAGCGTGGCCGAAGATCCCGTCGGCAGACTCCGCCCCCAGATTTTTTCGAGAGCCGCGCGCCCGTCTTTGTCGTGCAGATTGAACGGCCCGGGAAGATAGTCCGCCACGACTCCCATTTCCACGGCGCCCTGCTCGTTGTTTTCTTCCGCCAGACAGCCAAGCCCCGACC
Organism: Nitrospirales bacterium; assembly: GCA_020027205.1. Lineage (GTDB taxonomy): Bacteria > Nitrospirota > Nitrospiria > Nitrospirales > UBA8639 > Bin75. The sequence continues at coordinate 171,085 of JAHRAQ010000013.1, forward strand.
CCGAACGCCGGAGGTGCCCGGTCAGCAGTTGCAAGTCCAGCAGATTGGTCACCATCGCTTCCCCTCCGGACGCGCGCAGCACGTCCTGGCCCACCAGCGTCACGGCGCGCGCCGCCGCCGCGAACGTCCGCGCCGCCGCGTCGCACTCCTGTTGCGACACACCGGAACAATCCTGTATCACGCGCCAGGACACGCCGGCCGTTTTCGTCCGTATCGCGTCCACAAACTGCGGCGCCTGTGCGGCAATTTCCTCATCGACCAGGTTGGCCTCGCACACCGCCTTCAGGAGTCCCAGAATGGCCGCGTCAAACCGGCCGTGCCCCACGGTCAGGTGGTGACGGGACAGCGTCGTGATGTTGCTCACCGTCGAGCGGGCCGGCAACAGGCTCTCCAGCGTAATCAACTTCGCGCCGCCGCGCTTCACGGCCTGTTTCACCTGAACGGCCGTGACGGGATTGGCCGCGTGAAGATGGGTGCCGACCAGCATGATGCCGTCGGCGCGCGCAATGTCCTCGTAGCGCACCGTCCACCGATGGATCCCCTGCACGCGCCGGAGCGCACGCACGCCGTTGATCGCGCCGTATCGCGCGCTGCTGTCGATCTGATTCGTCCCGATCACGAGCCGCATGAATTTCTGGAACAGATACAGGTCTTCGTTCGTGCACCGGGCCGTGATGAGTCCGCCAATCGCGTCCGCGCCGAACGTTGCGCGCAACGCCGTGAACCGCCGGGCCACGTGTTCCAGCGCGTCTTCCCAGGTGACTTCGGCGAAGGAGCCGTCGGCCCGGCGCATGAGCGGACGCCGCACGCGGCCGTCGTGCTCGCCGGCATGATAGCCGAAATACCCGCGCACACAGAGGTCCCCGTTGTTGCGGCCGGCCCCGAACGCCGAGTTCACTTCGATCAGGCGATTCTCCTTGTGCTGCACCGTCATCTGACATCCGTCCCCGCAATACGCGCAAATGGTGTCCGTGCGTTTCAGCATCCACGGACGAAAGTCGTACATGGACACCCGGCTGGTAATGGCCCCGACCGGACAAATCTGAATACAGCCGCCGCACATGTCGCATTCAAGTTCCTTGTCGGCCCAGTGCGTAATCCAGGTGAGCGTCCCCCGCCCGACGGGCGCCAGAGCCTGCGCGTCCATCACCTCGTCGCAATAGCGCACACATCTCATGCACGACACGCACCGGTTCATCTGCGTTTCGATCACCGGGCCAAGGTACTGTTTGGGAAACACCCGCTTCAATTCCTGAAACCGGCCCGCCGTCGGCGTGTACTCATGCGAAAAATCCTGCAAATCACAGCGTCCGCCCTGGTCGCACACCGGGCAGTCCAGCGGATGGTTGCCCAGGATGAACTCCAGCACGGACTGACGCGCCGCCTCGACGGGAGCGCTCGACGCCCGCACGACCATGCCGTCGGCCACGCGCGTGCTGCACGACGTCTGAAGTTTGGGCATGTTCTCGATTTCCACCAGACACATCCGGCAATTCGCGTCCGGCTCCAGTTTCGGGTGGTAGCAAAAATGCGGCACCATCACGCCCAGTTGCCGCGCCGCCTCAATCACCAGCGTCCCGGCCGGCACTTGCACGCTCATGCCGTCAATCGTGACCGTCACCATTTTTTGTGAAGTGGCCGTCGCCATCATGGATTCCTGTTCTTATTCATCCTCGTCCTCGGAGACCGTCGGCAACGCAATGTCGCGCAACTCGTCAAGGCTCCGTATCGTCCGTTCCGGCATGTCACGAAACGGCGAGTAGGCGTTCCAGAGTTGATGAAAGGGATAATGCACCTCATGCGGATGGATGCTCGACAAGTCATTGGCTACCAGAAAGCAGAACGTCAGGTCGGGCTTGCCCGTCATGCGCGCCAGATGCCCCGTTCGGCCGGCCACTTTTCTGGACTGAATAATCTGCTCCGATGACAACCGGGGAAAAATCGCCGACCCCGCCTCGGCCGCCGTCGCTTCCACCCACAGGGCGTCAACGTGGTCGCAACGCTCGCACTCTTTCCAGAACAATCGCACCAGCATGGCCACAACTCACATTCAGGACACGCTCAAGACCGGGATGTCCTTCCGACCCGCGTTGAGTGCGCCGGCTTCCGCAATCAACGCCTCATATTCGGACCGCCAGTATTTCAACGTGCTCTGCACGGGGGCGATCTCCGCGTCCCCGAACGCGCACACCGTGCGGCCGCCGATGTTGCCGCAAATGTCCTCGAGTGTCCGCACATCATCCGGCCGGCCCTGCCGGTTCAGGATGCGTTGCAGAATTTGCACGATCCACGCGCTGCCTTCCCGGCACGGCGTACACTTCCCGCATGATTCGTGATAGAAAAACTCCATCAAGCGCAGGGCGGCCCAGACCATGCTCGTGCCGTCTTCCATCACCGTCACGCCGCCGGACCCCGACATGGACCCGGCCCGCGCCACCGACTCAAAATCCAGTTGGACGTCAAGATGCTCCGGCGTCAAAAACGGCGCCGACGCGCCGCCCGGAATAAACGCCTTGAGCGGCTTGTCGGAACGCATCCCGCCCCCAAGATCATCGATCAAATCCCGGAACGTCGCGTCGACGGGCAACTCATAATTCCCCGGACGTTTCACGTGGCCGCTCAAACAAAAGATCCGTGTGCCGGGGCTTTTGGGCGGCACGCCGATGGCGGCATACCACGCGCCGCCCCGGTTGATGATATGCGGAATGTTGGCCAGCGTTTCGACGTTATTGACGACCGTGGGTTGTTGGTAGAGGCCATGCGTGGCCGGAAACGGCGGCTTGGTCCGGGGCTTGCCCCGCTTGCCTTCCAGCGATTCCAGCAGCGCGGTTTCTTCGCCGCAAATGTACGCGCCCGCGCCGGCATGAACGTACACGTTCACGGTGACGCCGCTGCCGTGGATGTCGGCGCCGAGGTGGCCGGCCCGTCCGGCTTCGACAATCGCGCGCTCCAGGATGGTCGCGGCAAGCCGGAACTCCCCCCGGATATAGATGTAGGCGGTTTGCGCGCCGATGGCGTAACAGGCGATGGCCATGCCTTCAAGAATCTGGTGGGGGTCGCGTTCCATTAATTGACGATCCTTGAACGTCCCCGGCTCGCTTTCATCGGCGTTGCAACACAGGTATCTGGGACCGGGGTGATCCCTGGGAATAAAACTCCATTTCACGCCGGTGGGAAATCCGGCGCCGCCCCGCCCGCGCAGGCCCGACTGTTTCACCGTGTCGATCACGTCGGCGGGAGGCACGCGCCCAAGAACTTTTTTCAACGCCTGATACCCGCCGGCCCGTTCATACTCGGCGAGCGACCCGGCATAGCCGGGCTGTTCCATGTTTTTCAGGAGAATTTTTTCAAACGTCTTCATGGCCGCCCATCCATCACCTTCGGAGCATTTGCCGTTGGCAAATACTTCCCGCAACAGCGGGAATCCGCGCCGTCCGCGTCACTTCCGTTCCGGCATCATAAACGGGCCGCTTTTCAACGCGCAGTCGCCGGTCTGTTTGAGATCGTTCACAATCCGCCCGACTTTGTCCCGCGTGAGTTGCTCATAATAGTCGTCATTAATCTGCATCATCGGCCCCGTGGCGCACGACCCCAGACATTCCACGGTGCTTATGGTGAACCGCCCGTCGGCGGTGGCACCGTCCGCGCCCGGCTCCAGATGCGCGCGCAACCAGGCCAGCAGGTCATCCGCCCCGACCAGCGCGCACATGAGCGACCGGCACACCTGCACGTGAAACGTGCCCCTCGGCTTGAGCGAGAGCATGGTGTAAAACGTCGCCGTCTCAAACACCTGGGGCGGCGTCAGATCCAGCAGGTCGGCAATTTCACGCATGGCCGCCTGGCTCACGCAGCCTTCTTCCCGCTGTGCCAGATTCAACAACGGCAGAATCGCCGACCGCTTCACCGGATACCGGGTCAGCAGTTCCGCAATAAAGTCCCGATGTTTGTCGAACACCATGCCGCCTGCCACGCCGCCGCTCACCGGTCGCATTCCCCCATCACAATGTCATACGTGCCGAAGATGGTGATAATATCAGAAATCAGATACCCACGGGCCATAAAATCGAACGCCCCCATATGGACAAACGACGGCGAACGGATTTTCATCCGATAGGGACGCGGACTGCCGTCGCTGATCAGGAAAAATCCCAGTTCACCCTTGGGCACTTCCGTACCGCAATACGTTTCCCCTTTCGGCGGCTTGAAGCCCTGCGTGAAAATAATGAAATGATGGATGAGACTTTCCATATCCCGCATCACGTTGGGTTTGGGCGGCGGAATCACCTGTGGCAGGTCGGCCATGATCGGCCCCGCCGGCAACTGGGCCAGGGCCTGTTCGATAATGCGCGCGCTCTGCCGCATTTCTTCCACGCGAATCCAGTACCGGTCATAGGTGTCGCCGTCTTTGCCGACCGGGACTTCCCATTCCACGCGGTCATAGACGCCGTACGGCTCGAGTTTGCGCACGTCATAGACTACGCCCGACCCGCGCAACGCCGGCCCGGTGAGACCAAAGTTAATCGCGTCTTCCCCGGAAATCACCGCCACGCCTTTGGTGCGGGCCACCCAGATCCGGTTGTTCTGCAACAACGTCTCGTATTCCTTCAGGCGCGCGGGAAACGTCTTTAAAAATTCCCGCAGGCGGGCGACAATCTCCGGAGTGAGGTCGGCGTCCACCCCGCCGATGCGGTAATAATTCAGCGTCAGCCGCGCGCCGCAAAGTGTTTCAAACAGGTCGAGCAGAACTTCCCGTTCACGAAACGTCCAGAAGAACACCGTCATGGCGCCGATGTCCAGCGCCTGCGTGCCCAGCCAGAACAGATGACCGACGATGCGCTGCACTTCGGCCACAATCGTCCGAATGTACTCGGCGCGCTCCGGCACGGTCACGCCCGCCAGTTTTTCCACGGCGCGCACGTAGGCGTAGTTGTTCGTCATCGCGCACACGTAATCCAGGCGGTCCGTATGCGGGAGAATCTGTGTGTAATGCAGCCCCTCGGCGAGTTTTTCCACGCCGCGATGCAGATACCCCAGGTCGGGCACCGCTTTGGACACCCGTTCGCCGTCCAGTTCCAGCACCACCCGCAACACGCCGTGCGTGCTGGGATGCTGCGGCCCCATGTTGAGTAGCAATTCCGTCGTGCGCTTTGCGGAATCGGGAGAATCCCCGGCCATAAACACATGCCGCTGCACGTCGGGAATATCCTGCTCGCTCCACTCGCGTTCCGGCTCATCCAGCCTGGGCAGAAAATCAAACGAACTCCGCCAGCCCTTGCCCTCGGCGGGAAAATCTTTTCGCAGGGGATGTCCTTCCTCATAATCATCCGGCAGGAAAATCCGCCGCAGGTCGGGATGACCTTCAAACTTAATCCCCATCAGGTCGAACACTTCGCGTTCGAGAAAATTCGCGCCCTTCCAAATGGACGTGACGGTGCCGATGACGGGGTGGTCCTCTGTCACGCGCGCCTTCAGGCGAATCCGTGTGACGTACGCCAGCGAGAGAAAGTGATAAATGACTTCAAACCGTTCCGGTTCGTCGGGATAATCCGCCGCGCAAATGTCGGTGATGTGATCAAACGCCAACTCCGGCTCGTCGTGCAGAAACCGCGCCACATCAACGATGTCTGCCGCCCGCACCCGCGCCGAAAGGTCCCCCCGCGTCGCATCCTCGTGCACGGACAGCACCGCTTCGGGAAAACGGGTTTGTATGGTTTCAAGGACTCGGTGCATACAATAGAGACATTGGTTAGATAAACGCCGTGATTGTCCCCCTCCGTCATTCCCGCGAAGGCGGGAATCCAGGCTTCAGTTTCCGTTACGCGCCACCCCGCAAAAAACTACAAGATGGATTCCCGATTAAAAATGTCGGGAATGACGGAGGGGAGGATGCGGGAACGACGGACTTCGGGGACGGCGCGTTCACTTCACAAACACCTTCTCCTGTTGAATCTTCTCCTGCAATTTAATCAGCGCGTCCAGCAGGGCTTCCGGGCGGGGGGGGCAGCCGGCCACGTAGACGTCCACGGGCACGATTTGATCCACGCCCTGCACCACGCTGTAACTGTTGTAGTGATTGCCGGAGGTCGCGCAGGAGCCCATGGAGATGACGTAGCGTGGTTCGGCCATCTGGTCGTAGATGCGCCGAATCACCGGGGCCATTTTACGGCACACGGTGCCGGCCACGATCATCACGTCGGATTGCCGGGGCGAGGCCCGGAATACCCCCGCGCCGAACCTGTCGATGTCGTATCTCGACGACACCGACGCCATCATTTCAATGGCGCAGCAGGCCAGCCCGAACGTCATCGGCCACAACGCCGACTTCCGGCACCAACTCACCAGATAATCGAGATTGGTCGTCAGAATGTTCGGCTCAAACTGCCGTGCAAGCAGACTCATCTCTGCCCCTCCTCACCGGATTCCCGCTTCCGCGGGAATGACAACGCAGCACTCACGGAATAGAAAAAAATCATTCCCATTCCAGCGCGCCTTTTTTCCACACGTACCAGAACCCCACGACCAGAATACCGATGAACACGCCCATTTCAATGAGTCCCAGGAGACCCAGTTTGCGAAACGTCACGGCCCACGGAAACAGAAACACAATTTCCAGATCAAAGACGACGAACAGCATCGCGATGATGTAATATCTCATGGGAAACTGCACGCGGGCATCCATAAACAGCGGGCTGCCGCTCTCATACGGCAGAAGTTTGGCGCGATAAGGGCGATGCGGCCGCACGAGATAACCCGCCACCAGCGACACCGCGCCAAACGCCAGGGCCACGGCGGCAAAGATGGCGATGGGAATATAATTGACCGGAACGGTTTCGCCGCCCATCTTACCCGCCCCCGCATTCGGGATGTCGCATCATGCGCGCGCCCGGAGCGCGGCCGCTTCGGGAACCGCCGTCAACGCCGACTCAAAAAACGGACGATGCCGCAAGCCGCGCACCGCCGGCACGTCGTCCCCTTTGCGCTGCACCAGAATTTTGAACGTGCTCCCCATGCCGGGATGGCGCAACAACTGCGCGGCCGGCCCGGCCATGGCCGATTCCCCGCCGCCATCTTCAATCATTTCATCGATGCCCAGACTCATCAGAAAATGCGTCAGATTGGTCAACCCCATCGCCGTCAGCCCCGCCCGTTCCCCGGCCCGCGCAAGACTTGAAAAATTCACATGCGCCGTCAAATCCTGTTCGCCCACGCGCGCATAGGGATTCGTCGACACCGTATGGCGATGGTAGCCCATCAGCGTACCGCGCTGTCGTTCCGGCGCGAAATAATCCCGCGACGTGTGGCCGTAATCAATCGTGATGACGACGCCGCGATCCACCGCCCCGGCGACCCGCTCCATCCACCGCACCGCGTTCAGATTAATCTCCGTGGTGAACCCGTCGGGCAGGCCCACGCCAAGGTCGTTCAGGAACGACGCCAGTTCCGGCGTGGACGGCGCGCCGGCGATTTCCACAAACTCCCCGCCACGACGGGTCACGTACAATTCCCGCAGACCGTCCCGCTCCATCCGAATTCTGTGCACCGGAAACGCATCCACCAGTTCGTTCGAAAACAACAACCCCGTCAGACTGCCGGGCGCCAGACCACTCACGTCATCCACCCAGCGAATCCCGCCCGCGCGCGTCGCCCAGGACGACAACATGTCCCGCTGGCGGCATTGCAGAACCGGACTGCGCTCGACCAGGACGCAAGACAACCGGGACAACAGACTGCCATGCCGCGCCTCACATTCCCGCAACATATCCCGGAACAGCGTCCCGTCTCCCGGCCCCATTTCGACAAGATGAAACACGGCGGGATGCCCCAGGTGTTCGTCAATTTCCACAAGTTGGCGAACGAGACAGCGGGCCAGCAGCGGCGACAGACAAGGCGCGGTAAAAAAATCGCCGCCGTCCGTCCCAATCGGCGACGGAGCAGACCGGGGCCGATGTCCGCGCGTCATATAGTACCCGTGCTCTTCATCATAAAGAGCCAGTTCCATAAAACGGGCAAACGTCAGGGGACCGGTGTGTTCGATGAGTGTGGCGATGCGTTGCATGAAAGGAAAACTCGGCTCCTCCATTCCCCAGACCGCAGGGCAAAAGGCCCATCAGCCCCCGCCCCATAGGCCAAAGGGTTCATATCCTAGATTTCCCCCGAATGTTCGTCAAGGAGGGAGGCCGGCGGTCGTGTCTTATGTTGAAGCCGATCCTTCCCGGCCCAACACGACGCGAGATGCAAAATGAGACCTGCCAAGGGGGACCGCTCACACGGCGGAAATCGGGACAGGCAACCAAAGAAGTTGAAAAGCCGGCACGCGACACACAGGAAGGGTCACGGCATCACCCCCCATGACACTTCTTATATTTCTTCCCGCTGCCGCACGGGCATGGATCGTTGCGGCCGACTTTGGCCTGCGCGCGCTGCACGGTCTTGACCGTCGGCGGGGCCGTGCCGCCGTCGCCGCGATTGAACGCCATGGGGGGCGGCGCATCCGCGTCGTCGTCCAGAGGCGGCCGTTCCCCTTTGACCACCTGCACTTTGAATAACCGCTCAAGCGCGTCGGACTTGATGCGATCCATCATCGCGGCGAACATGTCAAAGCCTTCCCGTTTGTATTCCGCCAGCGGATCTTTCTGCCCGTACCCCCGCAACCCGATGCCGTCCCGCAACTGATCCATCCCCAGCAGATGTTCCTTCCAGTGATGATCAATGACCTGCAACACCACGGCCCGCTCCAGTTGCCGGCGCACCTCGTCCCCGACGGCCTCTTCCCGCTCCCCCCGCCGTTGCGCGTAGAGCGTCCGCGCGCGTTCATGCAACTCGTCCCGCAAACTCTCCCGTCCCATGTCCGTCATGTCTTCGACCGTCATGACGGCCGCGCCAAATTGCGCGTGGACAGTGTCACGCAACCCCTCCAGATCCCAGGCTTCGGCATAAGCGTCTTCCGGACAATGGAGCGTGATGACGGAGTCCGTGACGTCGGCCAGCCAGTCCTCCACGTCGTCGTCAACGGCATCCCCCTCAAGCACGCCGGTGCGATGGGCGTAAATAATTTCGCGCTGTTTATTCATCACGTCGTCATATTCAAGAATCTGTTTGCGGATTTCAAAATTATGCGCCTCGACTTTCTTCTGCGCGTTTTCAATGGACCTGGTGACCATCCGGTGTTCAATGGGCACGCCTTCCTCCATGCCCAGTTTCAACATCAGGTTGGACACCCGTTCGGACGCAAAGATGCGCATTAAATCGTCTTCCAGCGACAGGAAGAACCGCGACGACCCCGGATCGCCCTGGCGGCCCGACCGGCCCCGCAACTGATTGTCAATCCGGCGGCTTTCATGCCGCTCGGTGCCGACGATGTGCAATCCGCCCGCCTCCAGCACCGCCGCCTTGTCCGCGTCGCATTGCCGCTGAATCCGCGTCAGGGCCTCCCGTTTTTGTTCCTCGTTCAGGTCGTCGCCCCGGTAGACGACCTGCTGTTTGTAGAGCGCGTCCGCGTTGCCGCCCAGCACAATGTCCGTGCCCCGGCCCGCCATGTTGGTGGCCAGCGTCACCGCGCCCCGGCCCCCGGCCTGCGAAATAATCTCCGCCTCTTTTTCGTGAAACTTGGCGTTCAGAACGTGGTGCTTCACGCCTTTGTGTTTGAGCAATTTGGAGAGCCGCTCCGACTTTTCAATGGAAATCGTGCCCACCAGCACGGGCTGTCCCTGTTCGTGGTAGTCCATGACTTCCTGGGCAATCGCTTCGAATTTTTCTTTTTCCGTCCGGTACACCACGTCCGAATGATCTTGTCGAATCATCGGGCGATTCGCCGGAATCACGTTGACGTCCAGATTGTAGATTTTGGCAAACTCCGCCGCTTCCGTGTCCGCCGTGCCGGTCATCCCCGCCAGTTTCACATACATCCGAAAATAATTCTGAAAGGTAATCGACGCCAGCGTCTGATTTTCATTGGCGATGGTCACGCCTTCCTTGGCCTCGACCGCCTGGTGCAGGCCGTCGCTCCACCGCCGGCCCGGCATCAGGCGTCCCGTGAACTCATCCACGATTTGCACCTCGCCGTCTTTGACCACGTAATCCACGTCGCGTTTATACAGCGCATGCGCCTGCAAGCCCTTGATGACGTGATGCACAATGTCCAGATTTTTCTGGTCGTAGAGATTGTCGCCCGTCAACAGGCCGTCGTCGGCCAGCAGGGCTTCCACGCGGGTGTTGCCGTCCTCCGTCAGCGCGACCGTCTTCGTTTTTTCTTCAATCGTGTAATCGCGTTCGGCCTTGAGTTTGGGAATGAGGCGGTTGATCCGGGTGTATAACCCCGCGCTTTGTTCGGCGGGGCCGGAAATGATGAGCGGCGTTCGCGCTTCATCAATCAGGATGCTGTCCACCTCGTCCACAATCCCGTAGGCCAACTCGCCCTGCACACGCCGGCGAAGATCCGTGACAACCAGATTGTCCCGAAGGTAATCAAACCCGAATTCATTGTTGGTGCCGTAGGTGATGTCGGCACGGTAGGCGTCGGGTCTCGCGCAGGGGCGCAGATAATTCAGCCGCTTGTCCGCCGCCTCATACGCCGGATCGAAAAGAAACGAGGCTTCGTGCTGAATCACGCCGACCGAACAGCCCAGCGCGTGATACACGGGGCCCATCCATTGCGTGTCGCGTTTCGCCAGGTAGTCGTTGACCGTCACGACGTGCACGCCTTTCCCCGCCAGGGCATTGACGTACGTGGGGAGCGTCGCCACCAGCGTTTTGCCTTCGCCGGTTTTCATTTCCGCGATTTTTCCCGCGTGCAGCACCAGCCCCCCGACCAACTGCACGTCGAAGTGACGCATCCCGACTTTGCGCCGCGAGACCTCCCGGCACGTCGCAAAGGCTTCGGGCAGCACGTCATCCAGAGTCTCGCCCGCTTCCAGACGCTTTCTGAATGTCTGGGTGTTGTCCGTCAGCGCCTCGTCGGACAGGGCGCGCATGGACGGCTCCCAGGCATTAATCGACGCCACGACCGGCTGAAGTTGCTTCAACTCGCGGTCGTTTTTGCTTCCAAAAATGAGATTGAGCAGTCGGACAACCATGTGATGTCTCTCGCCTCGACAGATGTGCCAAAGGGCCGGCCCGCCAGTATACCCGAATCGTGGGTTCGGGAAGCAACCGCATGGACAAACGGAGCATATCGTCGTTGAAAACTTCCGTCATTCCGCGCCACCGACGTCCATTGGCAGGAAAGCCGTCCGCACGCGGAATCCATCCGTGAGACGTTAATGGCAGGACGGGGAAACAGAAGGATGGATTCCCGATTACTAATGTCGGGAATGACGGAAGGAGGGGTCAAAAGCACGGCGGAAAGAAGGGAATGCGGGAATGACGGCATCCCCCCTCTGTCATTCCCGACCCCCGAATGAAAACGTCGGGGGCAGGCATCTTTAGTCGGGAAGTATTTGCCAACGGCAAATGCTCCGAAGGTCCATCTTTCTTTTGCCTTGTCCTAATCAAGGGAAAAAACAACAGAAGTCTTGGTCCCAGTTTCGCGTCCTTGACGGACACGCCTCGCAGACAGTACAAGGCAGGCACCGGCGGGACGACGCCCGCCCGGTCACGGCAGCCTGCAAACACCGGCATGACACGCACATGGGACAGACCCCGGCTCCTTGCGGGCGGCCTCGCGGCGCTCCTGGCAAGCCTGACACTCGCCACGCCCGTCCAAGCCGACAAGGCGCAGGATTTCTATCAACAGGCCCTGGCCCACCTCCAGCGCGAGGAGTTCGAACAAGCGGCCGCGTCGCTTCAAGACGCGCTGAAGGTATTTCCAAGATTTGCGGCGGCGCATCATCTCCTCGGAAGCGTCGAGTTTCACGGCCTGCGGCAACCCCGCCGAGCCATCGATCACCTGAAACATGCCGTCGACCTTCATCCCAATTTCGCGCAGGCGTATCTGGACCTGGGAAAAATCTATCAGCAACAAAACAATCCGGCGGAGGCCGTCACCGCGTTCCAAAAAGCCGCGGACATTTATCCGCAATCCCCCGAGGCGCATCTCCATTTGGCCGTGGCCTGTGACCGGGCCGAGATGTGGGAGCGGGCCATTGCCGCCTACGACAACGCGCTCGCCCTGCAAGCCGGGGAACCAACGGCGTTGTATAATCTTGCGGCGTTGCACAACCGGCGTGGCGACACGGCCAAGGCGGCACGACATCTTCGGGAACTGACCCGCCTGCATCCCGACCACGCCGCCGGCTGGTTACTGCTGGCGCAACTGGCGGAAAAGGACGGTCAGACCGAGCAAGCCATCGACGCCTATCGAAAAGTCCTGCGCGCGGACTCCGACTCCGTGAACGCCCATTACGCCCTGGGCTATCTCCTGCAAACCCAAAACCGGGCCGCGCAGGCCGCAACGCATTTTCAGGAAGTCATCCGCCTCAATCCGAAACACGCCGAAGCCCACCTGAACCTTGGCGTGCTCTTCACCAATCTCGACAAGATCGAACAAGCCGAACAGGAATATCTAACCGCCAGGGACCTGAACCCGACGTTGGCCGACGTCTATTACAACCTCGGCGTCTTCTATGAGTTTCATCGAAAGGACACGGCACTGGCCTGTCCGCAATACCGCAAGTATCAGGAACTCGGCGGCCGGGACGAGCGCGTTCACGCCCTGTTGCAAGGGGCATGCGCACCCTGACCCTCTTCCATCCTGAATCCTCGTATCTGCGATTCGGGGCGTGGTCCGTGCTGCTGCACCTCGGCGCCGTCGCCACGCTCGGCGTCCTGCCCGTCACCAGTTCCGTGGACACCCGCACACCACGGGTGACCGTGACGCTTCTGACACCGCCGGTCGCGCGCAAACCTCTTCCCGACCGGCGCGCCGACGACACCATGCAGATGAAAAACTTCACGAAGACGCCGGCGCGTCGCGCAACTCCGACGACGACCGCCGCCGTCCCGCAAAAGATACGGCCTACCGTCATCACCGCACCGAACGCCGCGAAGGCGTGGTCATTTGCTAATGTCCCGACCCCCGCGCCCTCACCCCCCCGCACCGACGCGCCGAAGGTGTTTCGAGACACGACCGCCGACCGGAAGGGCCTGCGCACCCCGGCCCGGCGCCTCGGCGGGGGCGACCAGCCGTATCCGCCCGCCGCCCGCAAGCGGGGATGGGAAGGCACGGTCGTGTTGCGAATCACCATCTCCCGCGAGGGCACGGTGGAACAAGCCGTCGTGCACACCAGTTCCGGATTCCCCATCCTTGACGAAAGCGCCCTTCAGACAGTACAAACGTGGGAATTCGAACCGGCGCGGGACGGGGAGTTTGCCGTGCCCGCGACCGTGGAGCAGTCAATCCGATTCACCCTTGATGAGCCGTAACGCGCGTGGCGCGCCGTGACCCGGCATCGCCGCCGGACTTTCAACAACCCATTCACCAAAGACACGCACCCATGACAGACATCCTGATCGCGGGCGGATGGATGATGATTCCCCTGCTCGCCTGCTCGGTCGTCACCGTGGCCATTGTGCTGGAACGCGGCTGGTATTTTCTCCGGTTGCCCGCGGCCGACGAGGCCCGTCGAATGATCGAACTGGTGACGCACGGAAAATTCTCCGACGCGCTGGCGCTCAACGAACGCCGTCCGCATCCCGTGTCGCGCGTCCTGGCGGCCGGCATTCTCGCGCGCGACGCCGAACCGGAGAAGGCCATGGAAGCCGCGGGCATCGAAGAAATCCGCCACATGAAACGCGGCCTTCCCGCGCTGGACACCGTCATCACGCTCGCCCCGCTCCTGGGATTGCTGGGCACCATTATCGGCATGATCGACTCCTTCGGCATCATGGCGGAACAGGGCATGGGGCAGCCGCACGCCGTCACCGGCGGCGTCGCGGAAGCGCTCATCTGCACGGCCACCGGCATTTTCATCGCCGTCATCGCCCTGGTCCCCTACAACTGGTTCCTGGCACGGATTGAAAAATTGACCGAACACATCGAACAGAACGCCACGCGCACCGAATCCGCGCTGCGCGCCTCCGCCGGCGCCCCCTCCGCATGAAACTCCCCGCCTCCGCCGGAAAAAAAGCCAGGCTGGAAATCATTCCCATGATCGACACCATGTTTTTTCTCCTGGTGTTTTTCATGATCGCCACGCTGTCCATGACCATGCAACAGGGCCTGCCGGTGAACCTGCCGGCCAGCAGCACCGCCACCGGCGACATCCCCAACGAAGTCTCCCTCACGCTCACGGACAACGGCGGACTCTTTTTCAACAAAGCGCCGATTGCCGTCCCGGACATTGCCCCCCGCCTTCAACAACTCCTGCGCGAACAAGAACACCCCTCCGTCATCATCAACGCCGACAAAGCCGTCCCCCATGGCCGCGTCATCGAAGTCATGGACGCCGTCCGCACCACCGGCATCACCGCCATGGCGATTGCGACGAAGCCGGGGCGGTAGGGGCACAGGCCCCGTCAAACCCTTAACACCTCAAAAAAACCAAGCGTCGCCTGTTGCCACATTTGAGGCAGCAATAGTTGCGAGGAAAGCGTGGTTGACGACTGTGCATACATAGTGCACACTGTGATAAATGATTGGAAGTATTAAGCATCGGGGTCTGAAGCAATGGTTTTATAAGGAGGACTCTTCGGGCCTACCCCAGCATCTGGTACCAATCATTGACGATATCCTGGCACGACTAAACGTGGCCGAAAATATGAAGGCCCTGAATCTCCCGGGGTGGAACCTGCATCCGCTAAAAGGAAATCTGAAAGGGTTCTGGAGTATCAAGGTTACGGGAAACCGGCGCATTATTTTTCGGTTTGAAGGTGGCAACGTCTTCGATGTGAATTTTGTTGATTACCATTAGAAAGGAGAACGCTATGGGACTACATCATCCCCCACACCCCGGTCGTTCTATCAGACGTGACTGTCTGGACGCCCTCAATCTAACGATCACGGATGGCGCAAAGATACTGGGCATCACGCGGCATATGTTATCGAGAATTCTAAACGGACAAGCCGGGGTTTCCCCGGAAATGGCTATCCGGCTGGAAAAAGCCTTTGGCGGGACGGCCAGAAGTTGGTTAGCGCTTCAACAGGTGTATGAACTCGCCAGGGTCAAACGGGGGAAAATCAAGGTGCAATCGGCATACCATGTTTTGAAAATGCCCATCGGAACCGTTGCGAGAACCACCGGCATCACCGCCATGGCGACCGCGACGAAGCCGGGACGGTAAGGGCGAGTCGGCCAAAAAACACCACACGGCAACATTTCCAAGGTGCTTTGATTATCAAGGCGTTGGGAGTGCTACACCTGTAAATTTAGAATCGGTTAGGCAGTTGACTAAATTTAGTTATTTTGCTATTTTTAGTTCAGCGTCGTTTTGAATGGCGGAATCGACGAAAAGGCGGGAACATCCATCGTGAAAAACCCCAGACACCATAACCCTTTCACGCCAGGCGCCGGACATATGCCACCGTATCTGGCGGGTCGAGAAGAGGAAATCGAGATCTTCCGCAAACTCATCCGGCAACGGACGATCTTCGAAAACTTATTGCTGACAGGCTTGAGAGGGGTCGGCAAAACCGTGCTTCTGGAATCGCTGAAACCGATTGCGCTTCAGGAACACTGGCTGTGGGTCGGTTCGAACTTGTCGGAATCGGCGAGCGTCAGCGAGGAAACCATCGCGCAAAAAATATTGGCGGACGTGTCCCTTGCCTCGGCGAGCCTGACATTCCGACAATCGCGGAAATCAGAGATCGGCTTTGGTGGCGCCGCGACATCGGAAATACAGCCGTTTGATTACCGCGCCCTGAAACACATCTATGACCAGACACCGGGCTTGGTCGCCGATAAAATCAAGGCCACGCTCATCCAGATATGGGAAGCCGTGTCACACCAGACCCCGGACCGCAAGGGCATTATTTTCGCCTACGATGAAGCGCAAACGATGCACGACCACCCGCAGGAGAAACAATATCCGCTCTCCATGTTCCTGGACGTGTTTCAATCCATTCAGAAATCCGGCATCCCGTTCATGCTCGCGTTCACCGGCCTGCCCACCCTGTTCCCGAAACTGATCGAGGCGCGAACCTACACGGAAAGAATGTTTCGAGTCGTCTCTCTATCGGTGCTGTCAGACGATGAATGTAAAGAAGCCATTACACGGCCCGTCGCCAACGTGGACAAAGGCAGTCTCTATTTCACAGAGGACTCCGTTGAGACCATCATCAGCCATTCGGGCGGCTATCCCTATTTCATTCAATTTATTTGCAGGGAAGTGTACGACATATGGATGAACGCCCTCGGCGCCGGAACAGACATAGAGCAAATGCCTTCGGTGCCCATGGAAGGCATTATCCAAAAACTCGACGCCGATTTCTTCGCCGGCCGGTGGGCACGACTGACGGACCGCCAGCGGGAATTACTCACAGTGGTTGCCCACATTGATTCCAACGACGGAGAGTTTTCCGTGCAGGAAGTTGTCGGAAAATCCAAAGACATCCTCTCCAACCCCTTTAGCGCAAGCCACGTCAATCAGATGCTGGCCGCGCTTTCCAAAAACGGCCTCATCTACAAAAACCGGCACGGCAAATATTCATTCGCCGTGCCGTTGATGGGGCAGTTTATTTTGCGACAGGGATAGGGAATGTCGTATCGCACCCGGCAATAAGGCTGGCCGGTAGCACAGCCACTGACCGAATTGGCTAGACAGAAAAGCGGGATGTTACGTTGTAGAAGAGGTTATTTTCTCCACAATGCTATCGAGTATTGCGTCTAATTGTTTCGGCTCCACCATGTTCAACATAATTCTTCCACCCTTCCTGTTCAGTGTCTTCATAAATTCACGAAAATTAATTCTTTTATAAATAGCAGGATCATCACTATCTTTGAGCGACTTTCCAAGCACACGAATCACACCATTAAACATTTCTTGACTCATGCTTATTGAGGAACGTTCAATTAAGTTAGCACGAACATCTGAATCCCGCAACAAGATTCCCAGGGTATCTTTCAAATCGTAATCACGGCAACGGGAGGCAAGATGGCCCATCCACCAGAGACGGGCGACGGCATTATCACGAACCAACCCGCGCGTACCAAAAACAAAATAATGCTTCAAAATATATTGGACCGCTTTGTCATCGGCTTTCGGATCTTCGGAATCTTCGGGAATTTTGCTCCACCGCTTGGCCACATACTGCTTCGCCAAAACATGCGTGGCGTAAACCCAAATACGCTCCTCTGTTGCTTGTTGCAACGACAAATTGCCAAATGCCGCATGGATGGCGAGAACGTTTTTTTGATCATCGTCTTCGGTCGCATTCGCATTCAGGGTATCGAAACATGTCTCATCAACCGATTTTGACATTTCTCCATAGTCATCAAGAATGCAAATCGGATCACTATCATTACCACGATACCAAGATAGATTTTCTTTTATCTTTTCCCGTAGCGTATCCAGTGCGCCCTGTCTGAGAAAACGGATGCACTCCATGTTATTTATCCGAATCTGACGGAGGAAGTATAAGACCCAACGGACGGCAAAGTAGCTCTTGAGCCAGCCTGAAGGGGTCTGCCGATGATAAAGCTTTTCCCATTTCATTCACTTTGTGTTCAATGGCACGATACCATTTTTTATCTTTTCCTCCTTCGCTTTCAGCATCTTTCATTTGCCGCAAAACTTCGGCAACGGCAGAAAAATAAACAAACATGGTAGTAGGCTTCAATTCACGAGATTTTCGCATTTGATCAAAACGAGATTTGTCACGTTGATGCATTTGGATTTTTACCCTATCACCGTCAGTATCTATCTCAAACATTCCTTCGGTCATGGAATCAATAGCAACAAGATCAAATACTGAATACAATGGTGCAACGCATTCAGTGTCCCAATAGTAGATTTCCGTATCGGCAGCGGCCAGCACATCACCGGGCATTAGGTTGAAAGATGCACCATTGCCAAATTCCTTATTAAAATTGCGGCTGGAATAGTTTTTGATAGTTTTTGCACAAACAACAAAGGCGTTCACCTCCACCCGACGATAAAGTTCACCCTTTTTCAATAAGACCTCACCTTGCTTTTCATTGGTAGAAAAAACGCGACGCATAAACGTTGTCGGGCAATAAATCTCTATAACATAAGTTGCTGTCCTGCCTTTAATGAGTTCATTAATGTGTTCCTCGTTGATCATAAAATTGAACGACAGTACAGGAGCATCATCCTTATCCATAGAAAAAGCTCGCATCACCTGAATCTCCCGACGAACATAATCGTCGGCATTTTTCCAGAGAACAGGGTGCGGGAAAGTCTTATTTGGTAGTAGTTTCATCGCTGAAATTCTTTTTATTTTTCTCAAAAGCATGCACCACAATGGAATCATTCACGGAATTTTCAAGTGTTACATCTAACGAGACACGCTCATTCTCTTTGGCACTGACAGAAATCATTCCATCCCGTAATCCTTTGGCGTCTGCAATGGCAATTTTTTCCGTACGCCCATCATCACCCATGATAGCAAGTGAAATCTTAATGTCTCCGCTCTTCATGGGCGTAAAATGTACCGTTTGTCTTGTGCCTTCCGGTGTCGCTGAAACAACACGTGCGTTCTTTATTGCCACAGGCTTTGATGTACGCGAACCGGACCCATCGCTACCATCACCCTCACCGGACCCATCGCCATCGCCACCGTCACTTTCGCCACCTTCATCTCCTGCACCACCCTCACTATCATCGCCTTCTTCTGTGTCGGCCCTGGGCTTCGCGCGTTTTATTGGTTTTGGAGAATACAGCGGTCGTCCCTCAATATCCCTTTCGCCTTCATCTCCAGGAACGGTTTCTTTTGAATCTATGTCTGGAAAGAATGCGCTCAACTCATCGATCTGCGTAACTTCAGTTTCTTCAAGTTTCGCCAATATATCCACATTTTCTCGAATCCACTTAAGGAGTTCTTGTAACGCCTTTTTGCACTGGCTACGCCGTTCAAGAGAAGTTGGACGGTCCGGTTCAAAGGCATTGTGTTGCGGATTTTCCATATCACGCAACAGGCTGTTTCCCTTTGCACTGTCACATAGAAAAACACCGGCAAAGTCCACACGCCCAACCCAGCGCTTTAATCCTTTCTGGTCGTCGGTTATGAGCATTCCGGTTTTTCGCAACAAAGCAACTCGCTTTGGTAAATCTTCCCCTACCAACACCCACATTTTGCAGTGCCCCAAGATGGGGAGCTCGGCCTCTCTGTACGCGTTTTCATCTGTCGATTGCATCGCCCGATAATAATGATTGGCATTATGTTGTACTATTTCAGAATCAATTTCTGAATCACTAATCTCCTGTAGACAGTCGCCTAAGGTTTTTAGGTCAATTTCCTCAATGTCCCCTTTTTCATCCTGAATTAATACCTCCAATTTTTTTTGAGAAATAGCACAGAAAAAATTGGACACCACTGTAGCCATAATTTTTTTTCGCCATTGAGGCTCAATGATAAAGCCTGGGACAAACACGACACATCCCTGCTTCTCCGGCCTTAATATTTTTGGAATGTCACCCGAAGCATTGCCTTCAATCGGCAGGCATCCATTGGGATGACCATAAAACCCCGTCGCTTGTGTGTATTCACCATCACTGGTGGCATGGGACATCAAAATCGACTTCCCTTGTGCGCGATATACTGACTTATCACCTTCCTTGTAGAAAGTTGAGTAGAAAACCGTGCGCAACGAAGAAACGGCGAATGGCGCATTTTTCCCGATTCCAAAAGAGCCTCCGGAAGTTTCGCTTTTATCGGCACTGATACCACGCCCTTTGGTGATGGCATGCCACTTTCCTTCGCGCTTACAATAGTCTCCGCGTAGTCCTGTTGTCCCGCGATCAGAAATCTTGAGGCATGGAATTTCTTTCCTTCCCAGTTCCTGTATGGCATTTTCAAAAAATGCCTTTGCCTTGTCATCATTACTCACTTCCATGCACCGTTTCATCGCTCGCAACAGTGCATCTTTCCCTGGAAACTCTTCACGCGAAATCTTAACAAGGTCAAACTCCACCGTAACCATGCTTTCGTCATCAACAGTGGCATCCAAGGAATTTTGAATGATCTCCCGTGCCAGCCCGTCATAGCGAGCACCGGTATATGTTTCAATTCCGGCGTCATTGAAACCATCATGCGCCCCGCCATTGTTTGAAGGGAAAAACCAGTCAGGTTTCATGCCACAACCCTTTTCAGGCAACGCGATTCAGATTTATAAAATCGCAAACATGCCTCTGCCAACTGTTCCGCAACGGGCAATGACACAGCGTTGCCAATTTGTCTGTAGCATTCATTGTCGGAAACTTCTTGAGGAAAAACAAACCCTTCAAACCCTTGCAACATGGCGCATTCTTCGACAGTCAGCCGACGAATCCCCCAACGATCACGGATAAATGGAACATTGTGCCCACCGCCACCCATGTTCGCGGTCAACGTCGGGCATTTAACGGGATACTCTCGCACATAGTAGCGACGAAGCTGGTAAATGCTTTGGGGGTTGCCCATTTTCATTTGTGCAACAATAGCTTTGTAATAACGATTATCAGGCGACAGGTAGTCACTTGGCCTTGCCTTTTTCCCACGTTTTACAAAATTCGTCAGTGGGCGCAATTTTAATTTGGATTCAGGAAAAACAAAGTCATTGCAGTAAAAAGCATCAATGCTCGCGGCAACCATGAACAGCCGCTCTCTACCTTGTGGTAAGCCAGCGACTTGGTCGGTTTTGAGTATTCGCAAGTTGTCTTTGCTAAACCAATAACCTGCCAGTTGTATCTGCGCGATGATAACCTGCAACCATTTGCCACCGTCACCATGTGCCAAATGCGGAACATTTTCTAGCAGGATAATTTTCGGTTTGCGCTCACCAAACTCACGGATCAAACGGATGATCTCGAAAAACAGACTCCCACGCTCATCGTCAAAGCCTTGTTTATGCCCGGCATGAGAAAAACTTTGGCATGGAAAGCCAGCAGTAAAAATGTCCACCGGAGGCAATTTGTCCTTGTCAACGGATAATTGGCGAACATCTTTTTCCACCACTCTCACTTTTGGATAGTTTGCCAAGAAGGTACGAACAGCGCTTTCGTCTTTTTCGTTTGCCCATAGCGTCTGAATGCCAGCCTTTTGCAGGCCACCACAAAATCCCCCCATGCCCGCAAACAGACAGCCAGCCGTCATAGCGGTAGTTTTCACCACTTGTCTGTTGCTACAACGGGGCATTGTGTAGTGGCCGTTAACCGATTTATGTCAACAACGCAACACAAATTTTTGGTGGGTCGTACAGGGATCGAACCTGTGGCCCGCTGATTAAGAGTCAGCTGCTCTACCAGCTGAGCTAACGACCCACACAGGGCAGGAGACTATGTTCGTGGCGCGCCTGGCAGGATTTGAACCTGCGGCACCTGGCTCCGGAGGCCAGTGCTCTATCCACTGAGCTACAGGCGCGTGTTTCTGTTCCGATTCGGTTCACGATTCACACACGGGTGATATTAGCAAGTTTGCATGGGGCTTGTCCATGGATGGGATGATGGCGGAGAGGGCGGGAAAAGAAAGAAGGATGGATTCCCGCCTACTAATTGCGGGAATGACGGATGGAGGGGACGGGAATGACGGAGAGGGGGACGGGCATGACAGCATTCCCTCTTTCTGTCATTCCCGACGTTTTTAATCGGGAATCCATCCTTTTTTTCGTGTTCTTCTTTTTCTGTCCTTCGATTAAAGATGCCTGCCACCGATGGTATTAATAAATGGGCGGGTAGGATGGAAGGAAACAGAAGGATGGATTCCCGATTGAAGATGTCGGGAATGACGGAGGGAGAAGGCGGGAATGACGGAAAGAGGGGACGGAAATGGAGAGGGAAATAACGGCGGAACGGGAAACGCGCGTGTCGGGTGGCAAGGCCGCGGGGCGCTACTCACTAACCACCGCCGGCTATTCGCAGGCCGGGGGCGCTTCGGAGGTGTCCGTGGTGTCGGTGATGACGCGCCGGCCGGTGCGCGCCACGTCATCGGGTTCTTCCAACACGACGTCGAGCAGGAGCGCGGCGCCAGCCGGGGTCAGTCCGTTGGACGGCGCGATGAAGCGTTTGCGCGCCACGCGCCGTTCGTCCGGATCATCCGGTTCGTAATAGCCGAGCAAGTCTCCGCCGGCGTTAGCACGCGCAAGTTGCACCGCCCACTCCTCAACGATGGTGTCCGTCCACGGGCCGACCGCGCCGGTCTCGCGGCGTTGCTCCAGCCGCGCCCAGATGTGCCATCCGACAAACACGGCCCAGGTTTCGTTCAACACTTCCCATGCGTCGTCGTCGGACAGAAACCGCAGTTCGGTTTTTTCCCGGCGCTGACGAATGGGGGTGATGCGCACAAAGCGGTAATGACAGCGCAGTTGCTCGCGGGCAAACGCAAGTCCCCGATTGGCCCGCGGACTCAAGGCCGCGTGGCCGGGGCCGTTGAACAAGTAATCCAGCCAGGCGTGGAGCAGTTCGTGATACAGGAGACTGACGTCATGGTGGGTCATGCGCCCGACGTCCATCAACGCCCCGCCGGCGTTGTTGAACGACAGCCGCAGATTCAAAATCATCCGATGATCTTCGGGATGATATTCCGCGGCATAGGTTCGCAGGTCTTCAAACGTCACCGTGACAAACCTGGGATCGATGTCGTTGAGAAAGCCGGTCGGCAATCCCAGTTTCCCGGCCTGTTCAATCAGATTGGCCCAGGTCTTGACGGTTCTGTCGTCGCCTTGCGCGCCATGCGCCGCCGCGCTCATACCCAGCGCCAACCCGATGCACAGCAGCCCCGCGCGCCACAACGAGCCGCCCCGCGTCACGGCCGCCACCGCTGGGCCTCACCGTCTTCCACCACATGCAGCGGCTCGACCAGAGCGGCGTCCACGTCATCGAGAAACCGTGACGGTTTGGACAGCACGGCCCCCGTGAGTTTGTCGTACACCTGCACGGGAAACGTCAGGTAGAGATGCCGCTTCGCTCTGGTCACCGCGACGTACAGCAGCCGCCGTTCCTCTTCGAGTTCGTCGTCATCCTGAAACGCATAGGAAGACGGAAAACGTCCGTCCACCAACCAGAGCACAAACACGCACCGCCATTCAAGTCCCTTGGCGGAATGGATGGTCGATAACACCAGCCGTTCATCATCACGGTTCGGCGCGTCGATCCCCGTCACGCTCGCGTCGGGCGGTTCAAGCGTCATGTCATCGAGAAACTCGTTCAGATTCGCATAACGCTCCGCCATGCCCACGAGATGCTCCAAGTCACGGAAACGTTTGGGATGATCGTCGTATTGCTCCTTGAGAATCGGCGCGTAATAATCCAGAAGACGTTGCAGTTGATCGGGAGGCGAAGCGTCTTCCACCCCGGCCGCGGATTCCAACGCCTCGGCCAGATGGCGCAACCCCGGCGCCGCTTTCCCGCTCCCCTGCCGCAACACGTCGAACGGAACCTCGGCGGCGTTGAGTTGAACAATCAGGTCGCTCGACCGCTTCGACCCCACGCCCTCCACCAACTGCAATGAACGATTCCAACTGACGGCGTCCAGGGGATTGCGCACAACGCGCGCATGGGCGAGCAGATCCTTGACGTGCGCGGTTTCAACAAATTTGAATCCTCCACGCTTGAGAAACGGAATGTCGTGTTTGGACAACTCCACTTCCAGATCAAAAGCGTGAAAACTGGAACGAAACAGCACCGCCATGTCTTCCAGAGGCACGCCTTCCTCGCGCAGTTCCAGGATTTTTTCCGCGACAAACCGCGACTGCTGGTTTTCGCCCATGGTTTGGACCAGGGCCGGCCGCTCTCCCTGGAGTTGCTGCGTGAACAACGTTTTGCTGTATTTGTCCGCCGCCCCTTCGATGATGGCGTTGGCCAGCGCCAGAACGGATTGCGTGCTGCGGTAGTTTTCTTCCAGTTTGAACAGGCGCGTCCCCGGAAACAGGTCGGGAAACTCCATGATGTTCCGAAACGTGGCGCCGCGAAACGAATAGATAGACTGCGAATCATCCCCGACGACCATCACGTTCTCATGCGTGGCGGCGATCTTTCTGACCACCTCCGCTTGCAGCCGGTTGGTATCCTGATATTCATCGACCAGAATGTATTTCCAGATGTCGGAGATTGCGCGCCGGACTCCCTCGTCCGCGGTCAGCAGTTCGCGCAGGCGGAGTAGCAGGTCATCGTAATCGACCGACTGCTGCCGGCGTTTGGTGGATTCATATGCTTCGCGCAACCTGGTCAGTTCATCGAGATAGTCGGCAAAATGACCGTACTCGTTCAGCAGTACGTCTTCGAGCGGTTGCAGCGTATTGGACGCTTTGCTGAACATCTCGACAATCGTGCGTTTGCGCGGAAATCGTTTGCCGGTGTCGCCGAGTCCCGCCCGCGCGCGCACGAGGCCGACCAGGTCTTCGGCGTCGCCGCGGTCCAGAATGGTAAAGCCCGGCTCCAGACCGATGACGCGGCCATGGCGGCGGAGCAGCATGTTGGCCACGGAATGAAACGTCCCGCCCATCACCCGTCCGCTTGACGGGCCGATCAGCGTGCCCGCCCGCCCCAGCATTTCCTGCGCCGCTTTGCGCGTGAAGGTCAGCAGCAGAATGGAGGACGGATCAACGCCGCTGTCGATCAGCCGGGCCACGCGATACACCAGGACGCGGGTTTTGCCGCTCCCGGCCCCGGCAATGACCAGCGCCGGGCCGTCGACGACTTCCACGGCGGCGAGTTGTTGGGGATTGAGTTCCCGCGCGTAATCGCGGGACAGCGGCCTGACCCGCGCCTCCGCGCTTCGTGGCTTGAGGACGTAGACGTTGGCGTCGGTGTTGGTGTCGGCGTTGGCGTCGGAGTCGGCGGAGTCCATCGGACATGAGGGACGATGTGAGCGCGGGAATGGACTCTCACCCACTCCGGCATCGTGTATAACACAGGCTCCAACCCCGCGCAACGACGTGGCCTGACTGACCGGCCGCCCCTGTCGCTCCCTCTCCGTCATTCCCGACATCTTTAGTCGGGAATCCATCTTTCTGTTGTCTTTTCTTTTGGTTAGGACACGGAAACAGAAGGATGGATTCCCGACTACTAACGTCGGGAATGACGGAAGGAGAAGGACGCGGGCATGACGGCATGGCGAGGGCATGACGGCATTGTCCCCTTCCGTCATTCCGCGTCGACAATGTCCAATGAGAGGAGAACCGTTCGCACGCGAAATCCATCCGTAAGACGTTAGCGGCATTTGTCCCCTCCGTCATTCCCGTTCCCCCTCCGTCATTCCCGACATTGTTAATCGGGAAGCCATCCTTCGGTTGTTTTTGCCTTCCGCATCCCGGACAGGACAAGGAAAGGAAGCGTGAAGTGATCACGTTCCATGGCGCACTTGCGGCGCCCCCGCCTCGTCTGGTTAGATAGGCGGCCGGCCATGCCGCCATCCACCAAAGACTACGACACGCTGCTGCGGGATTTGTCGAACACCATACTGGACGTGTGTCGTGAATCCGTGACCCTGATTAAACGCAATGACCAGGCCGCCGCGCTCACGCTCACCCGGCAGCAGGAATGGGACGTTTATCTGGAATTGCTGAAGGTCATGTTTAATCTGGCCGACCGGGTCTCCGCGTTTTACATTCCCATCCGGCACCAGCCCGAATTCATGGACCGCCTCGAAGACCACGCAAGCGAGCAACTCACAACCCTGCTGGCGCCGTCATTGAGCGCGTCGCAAATCGATGACCAGGAAATCGTGTTGTCCGTCGGCCAGGCCGTGGCGGAAAGCCGCCGAACCTATGAACGCCACAAGTTCGTGTTTTCGGAAGACAGCAAAGAGCGAGACGCCTTTTTCCGGTACGCGAGTGAGCGCGTGGCCAACCGGGCCAATGCGGACAAGAACGAAGCGGTCATGTCCACGGCCATGCTCTGCATCGGCGCCGTGCTGCCGGCGTTGACCGCGCTGTTTGAAGGCAAAACGTCGGCGCCCGACGCGGCGACTGCGCGCGCCGGCGCAAAGACACCGGCCGCCGTCGCCGCGCCCTCCGCCTCTCCCGACAAGCAGGCCATTAAACTGATCAGCGTCGTGGCCGCCATTCAGGGAACGGGCGGAGAATTTGAAACCCGGTGGGGTCTGCTTCCGCAATTTCGACAGGACCTGACACCCGGCCAGATCGAAGAACTCACCCGGCATATGAACCGGGTGGCGCAGATCGTCGGCGATCGTTTTGCCATCGCTTCATCCAAACTCCTTGGCCGGTCGAACGCCCCCGCCGGGAACGCCTGACGACCGTCGCGGCACATGGCTCCCGCCGGCACGCCTGTTCGACAAAGGAAAATCCGCACGATGAAGAAAATCAGAACGGTTGTGGCGCTCGGCGTCGTGTTTGGAACGGGGTATTATTTTGACGAGATTCGACAGATACTCCCGACGATAGGGCGGAACGGCGTGGCGGAACACGTGCGCGACGGCGAGCGGGAGATTCGCAAAGAGTTTCTGGACGCCAAGTCAAGATTTCTGGACGGCAGGGCGAAAATCCTGGACGGCAACTATGAAAAGGCCAGAGCCGAACTGGAGGAAACGCTGCGTCATTTAAAAACGGCAAAGAGGCGGGGCGCCGAAACCTCTCAAGAACTCCTCAACGGCCTCATGGCCCGCATCACGCGCCTCCAGCAATCCCTGACCGACGGCAAGAAAATCACCGCCGACCGCCTGCGTGAAGCCCAGGACACATTGGACGAGTTGCTGGACCGCGACGGATAAACGGCGCATTCCACACAGCCCCCGCCGTCATTCCCGACCCCTCTTTCCGTCATCCCCGACATCTTCCCCGCCGTCATTCCCGCCCCTTCTTTCTGTCATTCCCGACGTTAGTAATCGGGAATCCATCTTTCTGTTTGGGAATTATAAAGAATAGTTGACAAACCCTTTTTGGTGGTGTAGCCTCGTACACCCGAATGGGCGGGCTAGACCGAAAGGGGGGTGTGGTGGCGAAAACACGGCGGGCGAAGACGATTGGGGTGTTGGAGTTCACGCAACGGTTTCCTGATGAGGCGGCGGCGGTGGCGTATTTTGAGACG
>JAHRAQ010000026.1 GCA_020027205.1 Nitrospirales bacterium
TCACCGCCGAATGCAGAATTAAGTTAACGATGTGATAACCGAGCGGATCAAAACCCCAAAGTTTATGTTCCAGCCAAAAAGTGGAATACAACACCGGCCAGTAATGCACCTCGCTGTGGATGCTGCGTGGCGCAAACCAGATTTGCGCGATGCCCGACCACGCCGCCACCGGCTCAGCCAAGGTGAATGCGTCGTCGTCCCAGACAAAGCCGGCGTTGACGGCGGGGAAGAACGCGATGAACACCAGCGCGCAGAGCGCCAACGGCGGCGCGAGCACAGCGGCGGCCGGGACTCGCCGACCGAAGAGTTGTGATGACGATGCCGGTGATGACGACGGTGATGCCGCCGCCGCGCCGACCGGCTTCTCCTGCGTGTGCCGCGGCGTGTTGTTTCCGCGCGCCATTATGCCGCCTGTTCGCCGGCGTTGCGGGACAAACCTGGCGGATAGGGTGCGGAGTGCATGGTTTATGACGCAAGGCGTTGCGCGATGTTCGACAAGCCCGTCCGAACGTCACGCTGATCCGTCCTCGAAGACCATGACAGGCGAATCGCGGGCGCGATGCCTTCGGGATACTCCGCAAACAGTTTCACGATGATCCCGCAGTCGGCTTCGAGCCGCTCGACCAACCGGCGGTGATCCATGCCGGGCGCGCCCGTGAACGTGAGGATGCCTGGCGCGTGAGGGCCTTGCCATTCCACAATGCGACACCGTTGCGTTTCGCCCAGCACGGCCTTGGCCTGTTCCCGAAAGGCCGTTTGCGGTGTCGCCGCCACGTCCATCCGGCTCCGCCGTTCGCAGGCCGTCGCGAGTCCGGCGATGAGTCCGATGTTGTGTGTTCCGATTTCGAAACGGGATGCCGCCGGCTCCGCCGGCACGTCTTCCGCCGGCGTCCGGCAGTCGGGATGCCGGAAAAACGCCTCATGCACCGCCATCGCGCCCGTGCCCGGCGGGCCTTCGCACCATTTGTGTCCGGTGAAAAAATAGACGTCGAACGCCGACGCGCGCAGATCAACGGGAATATGTCCGACCGCTTGCGCGCCGTCGATGATGACCAGGCATCCCGCCGCGCCGGCCATGGCGGCCACGTCATGGATGGGGAAGACGCGGCCGTCGACGTGCGACACATGGCTGATCACAACGGCCTTGACGCCGCCACGGTTCACGCACGTCCGCACCTCGTTCAGAAATGTTTCAGGGGACGCGGGATCGATGGCGCGCAGACGAACCCCTTCGTGTTCGAGCGCGCGGAGTTGTCGCATGATGGAGGGATTTTCGTGCGTGGTTGTGAGCAGGGTCTCGCCGGGCTTCCATCGCAACGACGCGAGCGCGACATGGAGGGCGGTGGACGCATTCGCGGTGAACGCGATGGTTGAGGCGTCGGGCGCGTTCAACAGCGCGCCGACTTTTCGACGGCAGTCCCGGATTGTGCGGCGGGACCACTCGTGGCCGGCTTCCGAAGACAAATACCGCCCGCCTTCGGCCAGCGTCCGCTCCACGGCCTCCCGCGCCTCCGGCAGCGTGGGGCACAGCGCGGCGCAGTTGAGGTAGATCATGGCCGGTCACCCATGCGCGGCGGCGTGCGCGCGGGGCCGCTTGCCTGCGCGGGGCTGTCCGCCCGCGCGCGGCCGCCCGCGCGGGCGGCCCGCCTCGCGGAGCGCGTCCGCAAGGCGCGAACGGCGTCAATGTTTTTGGGCCAGGGCAAGACCGTGAAGATGCTCGTGGTCGGCATACCATGCGACGGGCGTGAACCCGGCACGGGTCAACAGCGCTTCGACCTGGGGGCGGGTGTATTTCGCGCTGATCTCCGTCAGGATTTCCTCGCCATCTTTGAGATGAAGGGTCAACGCCAGTTCGGGAATGGGAATCACCTGTGGCCGAACCGACCGGAGGCGCATTTCAATCCGC
This sequence comes from Nitrospirales bacterium, assembly GCA_020027205.1. Taxonomy (GTDB): domain Bacteria; phylum Nitrospirota; class Nitrospiria; order Nitrospirales; family UBA8639; genus Bin75. The sequence continues at coordinate 1,907 of JAHRAQ010000026.1, forward strand.
TGTTCCTCGTGATTGAATCGAGCCACGTGGTCAAAGGCGTCGGGATCGAATTCGGCGCCCACCACGGACTTGAGCACGAGCAGCATGTTCTTGTTGAAGGCGGCCGTGAGGCCGGCGGAATCGTTATACGCCGCTTCCAGGCGCTCCACGTTCGTGATGAGTTGCACTCCCAGGAGCAAAAAATCGCCCTGGGCCGTTTCGCGTTCGATGGACGACAGAAACGCCTCGGCGGATTCGGGCCGCAAATTGCCGATGGTGCCGCCCAGGATGACGACCAGCCGTCGTCCGCCCTGCGGGATGTGTTCCAGATGGGCCAGGAAATCTCCCACCACGCCATGCACCTGCAAGCCCTCATATTCCTCCGCCAGTTCGCGCGCCACGCGCCGCACAATGCCTTCGCTGACGTCAAACGGGACATAGAACTTGAGTTGCCGCTTCCGCGCCATGGCGTCCAGCAGCACGCGGGTTTTGGTGGCGGCGCCGGAGCCAAGTTCCACCAGTTCGTCGGCGCCCGTGCGCGCCATGACGTCATCGGCCACGCCGGTCAGCAGGGCATGTTCGGTGCGGGTCGGGTAGTAGGTCGGCAATTCGCAGATTTGCTCAAACAGTTCGGAGCCGCGGTCATCGTAAAAATATTTGGTCGGCAGTCTGCGCGGCGTCGCCAGCAGCCCCGCGCGGATTTCTTCCCTGACGGCGGCGGGGTCCTGGTTGTTCAGGTGGACGTCAATCGTGACAGAGGAACGTTCGGACATGCCGTTAAATCCTTTGGGCGTGGTGAGGGCGTGAAATGGAATGGAATGAAATGGATCAGGACAGGGTGCGCGGCGGCGTCGCTGTGGCGGACACTGTACCGGATTGCGCGTATCGGTGCAAGATGTGAGCGCGGGGAATGGAAGGGAACGATGCAACGGAAGGATGGACAGATTACAAACGTCGGGCAGACTATTCCGCGTCGACGAGTCCATAGACAGGCAAACAGTCGTGCGCGGAATCCATCTGCAGGAGGTGAATGGCACCTCCCCTCCGTCATTCCCGACATCTTTAGTCGGGAATCCATCTTTCAGTGGTGCTTTTCCCTTGATTAGGACAAAGAAACAGAAAGATGGATTCCCGACTACTAACGTCGGGAATGACGGAAAGAGAGAACGGGAATGACGGAAGGGGGTCGGGAATGACGGAAGGAGGGGGCATCGGGACAACGCCGGCGTCCGCTTGTGTCGTCGGCGTGCGGTCGTGTCGCCGACGGTGTCCTGTGGCCGCCTACGCCGCCGGCAGGCGGCGGGTCGGGCGTCAGGCATTGGGTCGTGTCGCCGATGGTGGCCGGTGGCCGCCTACGCCGGGTCGCGTTGGAGGCCGCGCGGTCTGATCCAGACTTCCACTCTGCCGAGCAATGCGTCAATCGCCAGGGCCAGCGCCGCCGCGGGCAGCGCGCCGGACAGGATGACGGTGGCGTCGGCCATTTGCAGTCCCGCGACAATCGGGACGCCCAGTCCCCCCGCGCCGATAAACGCGGCCAGCGTGGCCGTGCCCACGGTGATGACGGCGGCCGTGCGGACGCCCGCCATGATGACCGGCGCGGCCAGCGGGAGCCGGACCCAGTGGAGGATCTGTCCTTCCGTCATGCCCAGCGCGCGCGCGGATTCCACGGCCCGCGGCGCCGCGTCGCGAAGCCCGGAATAGGTGTTGCGGACGATGGGAAACAGGGAATACAGCCACAAGGCCGTGACGGCCGGAATCTCGCCGATGCCGAACACCGGAATCATAAAGGCGAGCAGCGCGATGGACGGGATGGTTTGCGTCAGCCCGATGATGCGGATGACGGGTTCGGCCACGCGGCGGCGGCGTTCGAGCAGCAAACCCAGGGGGATCGCCGCGAGCAGTCCCAGCCCCAGCGCGAGGCCGGCGAGGGCGAGGTGTTCGACCGTGCGGGTGATCAGGGTGGTCCGGTGCGACCACAGATAGGGGAACAACGCTTCCCGGCCGGGCGGCGGCGCGGGGCCGGCGTCGTCGGTTGTGATCAGGCGTAACGCGGACAAGGCGTCGCGGGCCACGGTCTCGACCGGCTCCCCGCCTTCCTGCAGGCGGTAATTCAGTTGCCGCATGGTGCGCGCGTCGAACGCGTTGGTTAAGAGGCCCAGGACGGCTCCCAGTTCGGGATGCCGGCGGAGCGCCGCGCCGCGCACCAGGCCGGAGGCGTCATACGGCGGAAAAAATTGTCGGTCGTCGTCCAGGATCACAAAATCGTAGGCGGCCAGACGGCCGTCGGTGGTGTAAATGTCCAGCACGTCGATCTCTCCCGCCGCCGCGGCCTGGTACTTCAAGGATTGCTGCATGGCCCGCACATGCCGAAACTCGAGGCCGTACCGGGTTTGCAGACCGGGCAGGCCGTCCTGCCGTTTGAGAAACTCATAGCCGAAGCCCGCGCGCATGGACGACGACACCGCCGCGAGATCGGAGATCGTGCGGAGCGGTGCGTCCGCCATCCGGGCGCGGGGGACCGCGAGGGCATAGGCGTTTTCAAAACCCAGCGGGTTCAGCCACCACAGATCCCATTGCCGGAGAAACTCCGCGCGCACGGTGGCGAGGGCCGCGCGCGCGTCGCCCGTCGGCGGACGCCGGAGGATGGCGGTCAGCCCGGTGCCCGTGTATTCCGGGTACAGATCAATGGCGCCGGCGCGCAGCGCTTCAAAGCAGACCTGCGTGCCCGCCAGTCCCAGTCGCCGCTCCACGGCCAGGTCCGTCCGACCTTCGATCAGTTGCGCGAACATTTCGGCGAGGAGTTTGCTCTCCAGAAAGTTTTTGGATCCCACGACCACGCGCCCGTCACGGGCCGCCACGGAGTTGGAGCCGGCCGTCGACAGGAGCAGCGCCAGACCCAGCAGCGCGGCGACACCCCGGCGTCCCCGGTGGCGCCGGTGGTGCGCCGTATGCGCCGCGTGCGCCGCGTGCGTCACTCGTCCGGTCACGGGCGGCGTCCCTCGGCGCGATAGCGGAGTAAGTGCGCCACGTCGTCGTGCGCGGGTGTTCGGAGCAACTCGTCCGGGCGGCCGATTTGCAGGAGGCGCCCCTCCTTCAGCACCGCGATCCGGTCGCCGAGCCGCAACGCTTCGTCGAGATCATGCGTGACCATGACCATGGTTTGCGTGAGCCGTTGTTTGAGACCGAGAAACTGTTGTTGCAGGGCGTGACGGGTCATGGCGTCGAGCGCGCCGAACGGTTCGTCGAGCAGGATGATGTCGGGGTCGGCGGCGAGGGCGCGCGCAAAGGCCACGCGCTGCTGCTGCCCGCCGGACAATTCCACGGGATACCGCGTCCGAAACCGCCGCGGGTCGAGATTCATCAGGTCCAGGAGCGCGTCCACGCGGCCCGCGCGCCGCGCCGGTTCCCATCCGAGCAGCCAGGGCACCAGGCCGACGTTGTCCGCGACGGTCCAGTGCGGCAACAGGCCGGCGTCCTGCTGCACGTACCCGATGCGGCGGCGAATCTCGATGGGATCCTGCGCGCGAATCGAGGCGCCGTGCAGGCACACGTCGCCCGACGTCGGCGTCTGCAAGCCGTTCAACAGGCGCAGCAGGGTGGTTTTGCCGGAGCCGCTTTCGCCGATCAGGACCAGGGTTTCCCCGTGACGGACGTCGAGGGTGACGGCCCGCAGGGCGCGCACGTCGGCGCCGAAGACCTGGCTCGCATCGCGGACGCTCAAGACGGGCGCGGGCGTCATGCCGGATTCTTTTTCTTGACAAGACTCACTGCGGATATATTACAAAGGCCGGGCAAGCGCGGCGGCGCGCGCGTGTGTCCGGTGCGGGACATCGCGCGCATGGTCCGGCCGTCCTCCGTCGGCGCGTGGGTGCGGGCATGATTATGCCGGGTTTAACCGAAATGCGAAAGGAATTATCCGCGGCGCGGGCCTGCACCGACCGCATTTTTTCGCTGTTTGCCCCGGAGACGCTCTACGCGCGCCCCATTCCCGAGCGCCATCGGGTGATTTTTTACGTGGGTCATCTGGAGGCGTTTGACTGGAATCAGATTTGCCGGTGGGCGTTGGGGCAGCCTTCCTTTCATTCCACCTTTGACGCTCTGTTTGAGGCCGGCATCGATCCCGAAGTCGGCTCGTCGCAGGACGACGCTCCCGACGAATGGCCCGCGCTTGATGACGTTCAGCGTTACGGCGCGAAGGCGCGGGACGCGGTGGATCGCGCGCTGGACGACGCGCCGGACGCGGTGCTTCGCATGGCCATCGAGCATCGGTGGATGCACGCCGAAACCACGGCTTATCTGCTGCATCACGCGTCGAACAACGGCAAGGTGCCGCCGTCCGTCGCGCCGCCGCCCGGTTGTCCGCCGCCTCGCCACGCCATGGTGGACATTCCCGACGGCGTGGTGACGCTGGGCCGCGAAGGCGGGTTCGGCTGGGATAATGAGTTTGGGGAACACCGGGAATCTGTGCCGGCTTTTGCGATCAGCAAATACAAAGTCACCAACCGGCAATACCGGCAGTTTGTCGACGACGGCGGCCCGCCGCCGCCGTTCTGGGTCAGGCGCGGAGACCGCTGGCGGTTGCTGGCGATGTTCGAGGAAATTCCGCTGCCGCCGCATTGGCCGGTGTACGTGTCGCTGAACGACGCCATGGCCTACGCGCAATGGGCCGGCGGCTCGCTGCCGACCGAAGCGCAGTTCCACCGGGCGGCCTACGGCGCGCCCACCGGCGGGGAACGCGCGTATCCGTGGGGAAATCAGGCGCCCAACGGCGCGCACGGGAATTTTGATTTTCGATTTTGGGACCCGGTGCCGGTCACGGCCAACCCGCACAGCGACAGCGCTTTCGGCGTGTCCCAACTGGTGGGCAACGGCTGGGAATGGACCGCCACCCCGTTTCATCCGTTTGAGGGCTTCCGATCCCATCCGACCTATCCGGGCTATTCCGCCAGATTTTTTGATGAAGATCATTTCATCGTCAAAGGCGGCGCCCCCGCCACGGCCACCTGTCTGTTGCGCCGGTCGTTTCGCAACTGGTTTCGGCAAGGGTATCCCCATGCCCACGCCGGGTTTCGGTGCGTCAAAAACTCCTGACGGGGGATGGGCCTCCATCTGGCAACAGGCGTTAGGGCTGCATTGAGATGACGGAGACGATGTGACGCGCTACGAACTGACCAACCATGCGCGTGAAAGTTTGCGAAAACGTCCGACGATCAAGATGGAATGGATTGAGCGGGTCATTGAAAATCCTGAACGGGTGGAGCCTGATGCTCTTGATCCGGCATTGGAGCATCACTTGGGTCGAATCCGGGAATACGAAGGGCGAGTGTTGCGCGTTATTGTCAGCAAACGGCCAACCCCGGTCAGGATCATCACGTGTTATTTTGATCACACGAGAAGGAGGAAGTTATGAAATTGAGTATTGACGAAGAAGCCGATGCGTTGCATTTGGAACTGGTCAATGTTTCGGTGGAGGAGTCGGAAGAAATCGCCCCGGGCATTATTGTTGATTACAATGCCTCCAGGCAGGTGGTGGGCATTGAGGTGTTGTCTCTCTCCAAGCGGCCGCAACCCGTGAGTTTAATGGATTTTCAATTTGAGACGCATCCCAAAAAACTGGCGTCCGCGAACTGATGCGGGTGCCGCCCGGGTATGATATTATCTCCGCAACATGAGGCGATGGCGTTCGCGGACTTCGGGACGGTTCGGCCTGTCCGACGGTTCCTTTCCTGCAAGGCGGTGACGGCATGAACACATCTTTGGCACGATGGAGTCTGTGCTGTGCGGTGGGCGCGGTTCTGCTGGCGCCGTATACGGGGGCGGTCGCGCAGAGTCCCCCGGCGACTCCCGCCAGAACGATTGTCGGCGACCTGCTGATGATTGACCGGGAGTTTTATATCGTGCGGAGCGACCTGGGCGAGATTCAAATCGAAGCCACGCCGCAGACAAAGATGGCGAAAGGCATTCGGTTCGGCGACCGGATCAAGGCGTCCGTGCTGGCGAACAACAAGGCGTTGACGATTGAACGCGCCGGTCCCGATGACGTGCCGGGCGTGGTGGATTATCGCGCCCCCCACGATTCGATGCCCGCCGTGGCTCCCGTCGCTCCTGCGGCGGCCCCGGCCCCCGGTGCGTCCGGTGCCGCGGACGCCGGGAAGGCGATGGCGGGTGCGGGCGGCGGGAAGACGGCGTTGCCGGCGGCATCGTCGGTCCCCCCGAAACGCCCGACGGGGAAAACGATTGTCGGCGACCTGCTGATGATTGACCGGGAGTTTTATATCGTGCGGAGCGACCTGGGCGAGATTCAAATCGAAGCCACGCCGCAGACGAAGATGGCGAAAGGCATTCGGTTCGGCGACCGGATCAAAGCCTCCGTGCTGATGAACAACAAGGCGTTGACGATTGAACGCGCCGGTCCCGATGACGTGCCGGGCGTGGTGGTGCATGGCGCGTCGCGTACCGCGCCGCGTGCCGTGCCCGAGGCGGCCGGGGCGATGAAGGCGCCCGAGGCGGCGGATACCCCCGTGGCGGGGGCGAGTCGGGACGATGTGCCCGCGATGCCCGCGGCGTCCGTGGCCGGTCACGATGACGAGACCAAAGTCGTCGAGGGCCAGGTGTTGATGGTGGACGGAGATTTCTACGTGATTCGCGGTGAGCGCGGCGAAATCCGCGTCGAGCGCACGCCCGACACCAGGATGACCGAAACCTTCAAGTTCGGCGATTTTATCAAGGCGACGGTAACGCCGACGGATCGCGCTCTGGTGATTGAGCGCCTCCGCTGACGGAGTCGGTCAACGCGGACGGCACCACCGCCCCCGTGGCCGTGCTGGATGAGCGGTCATAGATTTTCGATGGGAATGGGCGCGACCCGGTCCGCGGGGGTCAAGCCGAAAATTTTCGAATAAAAATACAGTTCGTTGTCCAGTACCTGCCTGATGTGCTCGGCCCGCCGGAACCCGTGCTGTTCCCCTTCGAACGCGATGTAAGCGACGGGCAGCCCTTTGGCGCGCACCGCATCGAACATGGCTTCCGCCTGGCTCGGCGGGACCACGGCGTCTTCCAATCCCTGAAACAGAATGAGCGGACGGGACAGCCGGTCGGCGCAATGCGCGGGCGAGCGTTGCTCGTAGAGATCCGCGCAGTCCGGGAGCGGGCCGACCAGGCGGTCGAGGTAGCGCGATTCGAATTTATGGGTGTCCCGCGCCAGCGCCGCGAGGTCCGAGACGCCGTAGTAACTGGACCCGGCCGTAAAACAGTCGCGAAACGTCAGCGCGCACAACGCGGTGAACCCGCCCGCGCTGCCGCCCGTGATCGCCACGCGCCTCGGGTCCGCGTCGCCCCGCTCGATGAGCGCCGTGACCGCGCTGACGCAATCGGCCACGTCCACGACGCCCCATTGCCCGTCGAGGCGTTTCCGGTAGGCGCGGCCGTACCCCGTGCTGCCTCCGTAGTTCACGTCAAGCACCGCGCAGCCCCGGCTGGTCCAGAATTGAATCATCAGATTCAGGACGGGGGCGCAGGCCCCGGTCGGGCCGCCGTGACTTTTCACCAGGAGCGGGGGCCGCGCCGACGAAGGCCCCCGGCAGTCCGCGTTGCGCGGCGGATAATAGAACGCATGGCCGGTCGTTCCGTCTTCGGTGGGATAGGCGACGGCGGCGGGGAGCGAGAGGCAGCCGGCGTCCACGGCGCAGTCCACGGAACGCCGCAGGACGGTCACGGCGCGCGAGTCCGCATCGATCCGCACCAGCGCCATGGGTTCGGACGGCGACCCGGCCGTGCACACAATGCCGGCGGCATGGACGTGGACATGGTCGAACACGGTGTACGGCAAGTCGAATCGTTCGAACGTCCGCCGCGCGGTGTCCAGCCGTCCCAGATGCCAGACGCCGTCTTGCGCATAGGCGCAGATGAGACGGCGCGAGGTCTCAAACCCATAGCGTGTTTGGCCGAAGGTCCATGACGGGCCGCCGAACTCCGCCTCCATCGGACAGAGCGGCACGGCCCTGTCGTTGTCGAGACCATACAGATTCCACCAACCGCTTTGGTCCGACACAAAATGCAGGCGGCCGTCCGGGGCCCATTCCGGTTGACACACGGAGACGTCGGGGCCTCCCGCCACTTGTCGCGGCGTGTGGAGCGCGCCGTCGGCGTCCAGGCCGGCCACCCAGAGTTCCGTGCCGTCCCAGGGCATATTCGGATGGTTCCAGGTCAGCCAGGCGAGTTGCCGCCCGTCCGCGCGCAACCGTGGCGCCGCGTAAAAGTCATTTCCGGAAATCAGAATTTCGCCGGACGTGTTCCGCGGGCCGCCGTCAAGGGGAAGACCGACGATGGTGTTCCGGGGTTCACGGCCCGGCGCGGTGTGATCTTCGCGGACGCACAGCAGCCGACGGCGCGGACGGTCGATGCGGCCGTCGGCATAGCGCATGGGGGCCTCCGCGGTGAGCGGTTCCGGCGGTTCGCCCCTGCGCTGTCGATACAGCCGTTGATCGGAAAAATTGGAAAAATACAGCACCCCGTCCGCCACGCACCAGGCCCCGCCGCCGTATTCGTGGACGCGCGTTCGAACATTCAGGGGGGCGGGGGTGAGCGTGCGGTGAATGCCGTCGTCGTCCAGGCACACCACCACGTTGCGCCCGCCGTCATTCGGACGGCTTTCCAGCCAGAACAACCGGCCGTCGTCGATCGCGAGCGGGCCGAGCGTGACGGAGGCCGCCGCAATCCGGTCGGACGTGACGGGGGAGGGCCATGACCCGTAGGGCATGACGCGCGGAGTCGGCATGGAGAAAGGCTGACACGGAGGGAGGCGGGATGCAACACCGCCGGCGGACGCGCGCGGACGCGACGGGAGCCGGACGCCGGGATTCGTACTACGCCTGAACGGCCGCGGAGCAGCGACGCCGCTCTCGTGAGGCCATGTCCACGAGTTTGACGATATGGTTGAGGCACCGCCCGCAACAATGGTCTTCGTCGTCAATGCCCAACGTGGCGGCCAGCGTGGCCTGGCAGGTGATCCCGTTGCGGCCGAGTCGCTTGACGTCCGATTCGGTGATGCCTTTGCACACGCACACGTACATGACGTTCAACCTTGCATTCAACCTTGCGTTCAACCGAATACGATATTGATAAACGTTCTCATCTACGGCCATTCTACGGACAAGGCGGGGGGTTGTCAAGTCCAAAAACAGAGGGGAATGACATTGAACCCATGCGCATTGTTGACGGTGTTTTCGGCATGGCCTATAACGGTGCGGGGTCGCCGGTGCGGTCTTTACCGGGAACGTGTGCAAGAGCGGGAGGAGGGTATGACCATGAAGCATTGCGGCATGTCGGGTTCACGTTTTTGCTTGTCCGTCCCGGCCGTGATGGCGGCGGTGGCGGCGATGGTCGTCATGTCCGGCGGCGCGGCGGCGCAGGAGGTTCCCCGGCGGGGGGCCGTGATTCTGCTTGAGGAAGTCGTCGTGAAAGCGCGGAAGCGGGAGGAGACGTCGCAGTCCGTGCCGTTGTCCATCACGGCCTACAACGCCGAGCAGATTGAAACCCTGAAAGTCCGCAACCTGGAATCCCTGGCGGTCGCCATGCCCAACGTGGTGCTGGACGACATCGGCACGACCAGAGGCACGGCCAACTTTTCCATTCGCGGGCTGGGCATCAACAGTTCCATTCCCTCCATCGATCCCACCGTGGGCGTCTTTGTGGACGGCGTGTACATGGGCGTCAACCAGGGCATTATTTTTGATATGTTCGATCTGGAAAGCATCGAAGTGCTGCGCGGCCCGCAGGGGACGTTGTTCGGCCGCAACGTGACCGGCGGCGCGATTTTGATCAATACCAAAAAACCCACCGACACTTTTGAGTCCTCCTTCAAGAGCGCGACGGACGGCGGCAATCAGGGCAGTCTGAACACCTACGTGATGGGCACGGCCGGCGGGCCGCTGCTCGACACCCTGGCCGCCAAGGTGACGGTGTATCACAACAACGACCAGGGCTGGTTCGAAAACACATTTGACGGGTCGGATTTCGGCAAACTGGAGCAGACCATGATTCGCCCCAGTCTGCGGTGGCGTCCGAACGACCGAATCGACGTCCATATGAAATATGAATACAGCGACATCAACGGCGACGGCCCCGCCGCGCAGTCGCATACGAATGGCACCGGCACCGGTTCGGCCTTTCCCTTGCCCGGCGTGAGGCAACGCAATCGCGACAGTTTTGATTTCTCCGTCGACGAACGCGGCTTTCAGACCACCCGGAGCGATCTTGTGTCGATGCGGATCGACTTGAAGGTCGGCGAGAAGGGCGTCATCACCAACATTGTCGGCTGGCGCGATTTTTCGCATGACGGGTTAAGCGACATCGACGCCCAGCCGGTCAACCTGTTTCACGCCCCGCTCAACCTGCGGTCGGAACAGTGGAGCAATGAACTGCGGTACAACGGTTCGTATTTCCGGGACCGGCTGAACGTCACCACCGGCTTCTACTATTTCACCAACGAAATCAACTACGCGGAGCGGCGCAATTTGTTCGCTGACGCTCCCGTGGGTTTTCTTGCCGCTCTCAACCCCGCTCTGGCCACCGTTGATCAAGTGATTCTGGACGGCGGCGGCGACTACGAGGTGGAAACGTCCGGCGTCTTCTTCTCCGGCGACTACGACCTGACGGATCGACTGACCATGACCGCCGGACTTCGTTACACGAAGGAACTGAAAAAAGCCCGCATTGCCTCGCTCATCGACAATGCAACCTATTTGACAGACGATGCCGACCCCAATTCAGTGCTGACCGGATTCCCCGACAATCGCTGCAACGTGGTGCAAGGCACCTGCACGCCGGATTTCGTGGACGACCGGGACTGGGAAACCTGGTCTCCAAAAATCGGCGCCACCTACCATGTGCGCCCGGACGCGCGTGTGTATGCGCATTGGTCACGCGGGTTCCGGTCGGGCGGTTACAACTTGCGCAATACGTCGGCGCGGTTTGACCCCGAAGCGTTTGATCAGGAACGGACGGACAATTTCGAAGTCGGGTTCAAACGTGAGTTTGCCCGTGGCCGCCTCAACGGCGCGGTGTTTTACAATCTGATTGACGATCTGCAACGGGAAGTGAACACGCCCAGCGAGGGCGCCGGCGTGGTGCAGCGCGTGCTGAACACCGCCGACGCCGCCATTGTCGGGCTTGAACTGGACGGCGTGTACGCGCTGACCGACCGCCTTGTACTCCTCGGCTCGCTCGGCTGGCTGTCCGCCGAGTACACCGCCGTCAAACAAGATTTGAACGGTGACGGTACGGTCGACGGGCGGGACGAAGACCTGAACCTGCCCCGCGCGCCCGACGTCACCTGGAGCGTCGGGGGCAACTGGGACACGGACGTGCAGGACTGGGTGTCCATGACCGCCCGCGCCCAGTTCGCCTATCGTGACCGCACGTCGTACACGGACGACAACCTGGGATTTATTCTGGCCCAGAACGTGCTCAACGCCGGGCTGGATTTCCGCACCACCGGCGGCTGGACGTTGTCCGTCTACGGCAACAACCTGCTCGAGGCGGTGCGGCACGGCGGCGACACCCAGTTGCCCGCCACGGTCGGCGGCGGCACCTTCTCGCCGTTGTCCAAAGGCCGTGTCATCGGGGCACAACTTCGGTACGCCTTTTTCTGATTCGCGCGCCGCCGCCGGCGGCCGGGCGGCCTGTCACATTTAATTGACGCGGCGAATGTCGACACCGGCCGCACCGACGGCCGGTGTCGCTCGTGTGATTCATGGACGACGCCCCCTTGTCATCACCACTCCACGCCGCCCTTGCGGAGCGGCTGACCGCCGACGACGCGCGCGCTGTTTCGACCGCGTTGCGTGACGCGGACGTGGCCGGCCCGGTGGCCGCGTTCTGGGATGAACTGCGGGCATGTTCCGCAAAAATCGCCGGTCATGCCGTCGACGCGCTTCCCGACGTGGTGGAACGTTGCGGGCCGGAGACGGTCGCCGCATGGATGGATCTGGCGGTGACGCTCGCCGGGCGTTCGGGCGCGATCAGTGTGCAATACCTGAACGAAAGTCCGCGACTGCTGGGCGCGCTGGCGTCGTCCGACGTTCGCCGCGAAGTCATCGGGACGACGCTGGAACTGGCGGACGGCGACTCGGCCGTGGCGGCGAACGGCGCGCTGGCGTTCTTTCGCGCGGCGCCGGTGTTGCTGGCCGTCGACGCGCAGGCTCCTTTGGCCGGGTGGGCGGCGATTGGCCGGGACCTGACGGAATGGAACCCGGTGTTGGGCATCGAGTTTTTTCGCGAATGTCCGAAGGCGGCGGAGGCGCTGGCGTTTGACGAGGTGCGCGCCTGGGTGGCGTTCGGGATGAAGTTGATCACGCGCAACAGTTTGGGCAATCCCGACTACGTGGGGGTGCTGGAGTTTTTTCGCACGAGTCCCGGCCTGCTCGGCGCCGTCCCCGACGCCGCCCTGCGGCCCGCCGTCGTGAGCGTGGGGTCCGCGCTTGCGGATCGCGCGCCCGAACTCGCGCTGACGTTTGTGGCCGAATCTCCGGCGCTGGCGGAGGCGTTGCCGTCGGCGGCATGGCGGCACACCGTGTTCCGGTACGGCGGGCTGCTGGCCGAACGGGACGCCGCCGCAACGCTGGCCTATTTTCGGCGCGCGCCGGAGGTCGTCCGCATGGACCGGGCGGAAGACGGGGGCGCCGCCTTTGACGCATGGTTCCGCGGCGGCATGGACGTACTGGAGTACAGCGCGGAGGGCGCGCGCGCGTATTTCGAGATTGAAACCGCCAGGGCGCTGGAGGCCATCGAGCGGTCGATGCACGGCGTGCCGCTGCGGCATGTGGCGCGTTCGCTGCATCTGCTGGCCCACATGATCTGCGGGCGGCCGGTGCGGATTGCCTCTCTGGACGATGCCGCGCAGGCGGCGCGCATGGAGATGACGCCGGACGGCCCCGTCGTCCGGCTGCCCGCGGTGATGAATCGATTTTCGGACAAGGCACAGAACCTTCGAAGTTATACGGTCGCGCTGGCGCATGAAGTCGGTCACGTGGAGTTCGGCACGTATCGCATCGACATGCCGTTCCTGCGAACGCTGGCGCAACGGGTCGCGGCACGCTATCTTGATCCCCGTGGCGGGGCGGTCGGGGATCGTGCCGGTTCGAACGCGAACGCGAATGCGCAGGCAAACGCGAACGCGCAGGCGAACGCGGACGCGCGGGCGAACGCGGACGCGCGGGCAAACGCGAACGCGCGGGCGGGCGGCCCGGTCGTCACGGGGTTGACGGATTTTTTTGCGCTTTATCCTCAACGCGGTGTGATGCGCGACTTGTGGGCCATGCTCGAAGACGCCCGCGTGGAGTATCTGCTGCAACGGGAATATCCGGGGCTGCGCCGTGATTTGGCGGACGTGACGCTGGCGTCGGTGCGGACCCGGTCGCTGTCGCATGGCATGACGGCCAGAGAGATGGCGCTGGACGAATTGCTGCTCCGGTTTGCGCGCGGCGGCGCCGGCGGTGGTGGTGATGGTGATGACGGCGCCGGTGACGGCAACGGCGGTGACGGTGATGTTGGTGACAGCGGTGGTGTCGGCGGTGACGGTGACGGTGCCGCAGGCGGTGATGACGACGGCGCCGGTGATGCCGGTGACGATGCCGCCGGCGGCGACACGACCCCGCGCGAGTTGCGGCCGGTGGTGGAGCGTTGCTGGGAAGATGCGCGGACGATTTTGCATTCTCACGCCACGCATGAACAGTCGGTGGAACTGGCGGACAGAATCTATCAGACGCTGGATGCCATGATCGGCAGCGCGCTCGACGTTCACGAGCGTGACGATGCCGAGCGGCGGGAAGAGGACGCCGCCGCCGGCCCGCGCGCGGCGGAAGACACGGGCGGCGACTATCGCGCCGTGACGGATTGGACGTTCCGCGGCGTCATGAATCCCGATTTGGTTCGGGGAGAAACGGAGGCGTCGGATGACGAGGCCGGCGCGTCGGACGAACGCGCGCCGGATGGCGCCGCTGACACGCCGGTGTCGCCGACGACGGCGCCGACGACGGCGACGGCGCGTCACTCGGAGGCGCGTCGTGACGCGGAGCAGGCGTCGGCGCAGGAACCCGCCGGCGCGGGTACCGTTGCCGCCGCCGATGACATCTCACCGGCAAGCGGCGGCGGCGACGGGCCGTGGGCCGTGCCGTCCGGGCGCGCGCCGTCGTCGGTCTACCCTGAATGGGACGGCGAATTTCAGGATTACCGGCTCAAGTGGTGTCGCGTGAGGGAGTATCCGGGGGCGGAGGGGCATCGGGATTTTGCGCCGCAGGTGTTGGAGCAACACGCGCCGGCGGTGCGGCTTCTGCGCCGGTATTTCGAAAGCATTCGCCCGACGGCTCTGCGCCGTGTGCATGACTGTGACGACGGCGACGACGTGGATCTGGACGCCGCGATTCGCCGCGTGGCGGAGCGGCGGGCGGGCGGCACGCCGTCCGACCGGGTGTATCAGCGGCGTGACAAACGCGAACGCCGCGTGGCCGTGGCGTTTCTGGTGGACATGAGCGGCTCGACGGGCCGGCAACTGGACGACGGGCGCCGTCGCGTGATCGACGTGGAAAAGGAAGCCCTGGTGTTGCTCGCGGAGGCGCTGGATGCCATTGGGGACGAGTACGCGTTGTACGGGTTTTCCGGCCAGGGCCGCCGGGACGTGGAGGTGATCGTGCTGAAAGCGTTCGGCGACACCCGGCGCGCGCGCGCGGGTCAGCGCATCGATGCCATGACGCCGCTGCGGCAGAATCGTGACGGGGCCGCGATTCGACACGTGACACAGGCCCTGCTGCGGTGTCCGGCCCGGCACCGGCTGCTCCTGCTGGTGAGCGACGGACGCCCCCTTGACGGCGACTATGGGGAGGAATACGCCCTTCAGGATACCCGCATGGCGCTTCGGGAAGCGCGGCAACGGGGGATCAGGCCGTTTTGCGTCACCATTGATCAAGAGGCGAGCGGCTATCTCAAACGCATGTACGGGGACATTCACTACTGCGTGCTGGATGACGTGCGGACGCTGCCCGAACGGTTGCCGCGGGTGTATCAACGATTGACGGGGCGCGCGACGTGATGGATGACGCGCGCGACGCCACGGATGACGCGCGCGGCGCGTCGGTGCCGCCGTGGCTGCACAAGTTGTTCACCGGGCATCAGTATCCGTACATTCGCCGCCTCGCCAAGTTTGAGAAGAAAGACCGTGTCGCCGGCGAGCCGCGCGCCGAGCCGTCACGCGAGGACATTGATGCCAAATTCAGGGAAGTGTACCCTCGGTGTTCCGCGAGGATTTTGCAGGAAGTCAAACAGGGGATGATCGTGAGTTTCACGGAACTGGGGGCCTATCCGCCGGGCGGCTACCGGGAATTGGTGGACACGCCGGAAACGTTTCTGGCGCGTGAATATGGCAGAAAAAAAATCAAAGTCAATTTTTACGACGGAGACAATTTTGTCTGCACCATTAATTTCAAAGTCGGGGGCTGGACCAGCCATGACGATGACGAATAAGCGGGCCGGCGGCGCGTCGGTGGATGCGCGATGCGTCACGGCGGCGCCGGCGGGTGCGCCATGACGCCACGGAAAGTCACCGTCGTCGGCGCGGGGAACGTCGGCGGCTCCATCGCGCAGCGGCTGGCGGAGCGGCAGGGTTACGACATTGTGCTGGTGGATATTGTGGACGGCCTGCCGCAGGGCAAAGCCCTGGACCTGGCGCAGGCGGGCGCGGTGCGCGGCGAGGATTCCCGGATCATCGGCGCCGGCTGTTATGACGAGACGGCCGGTTCCGACGCGGTGGTCATCACGTCGGGCATGGCGCGCAAGCCCGGCATGAGCCGGTCGGCGTTGCTGGCGACCAATATCGGGATTGTGCAATCCGTCGTGCGTGACGCGAGCGCGCGGTCGCCGGCGGCGATCCTCGTCATCGTGGCCAATCCGCTGGACGCCATGACCTACGTGGCCTGGCGGGTGAGCGGCTTTCCCCGGCGGCGCGTGGTGGGCATGGCCGGCATTCTGGACTCCGCCCGGTTCCGCCTGTTCATTGCGCGGGAGTTGAACGTGCCGGTGAGCGAGGTGCAAGCCATGGTGCTGGGCGGGCACGGCGACGCGATGGTGCCGCTGATTCGCCACACGACGGTCGGCGGTCGTCCGGTGAATGAATGTCTGTCGCCGGAACGGCTCGAGGCTCTCATCACGCGCACACGCAACGGCGGCGCGGAGATCGTCAATTTTCTCAAAACGGGCAGCGCCTACTACGCGCCGGCGGCGTCGGTGGTGCAAATGGTCGAAGCCATGCTGCGGGACGAAGGCGCCGTGCTGCCCTGCGCCGCGCTGTGCGACGGCGAGTACGGACTCACGGACATTTCCATGGGCGTGCCCGTCCGCCTGGGGAAACACGGCGTCGAGGAAATTCTGGAGTTCGACCTGACGCCCGACGAACGCGCCGCGTTTAATCTGTCCGCCCAGGGTGTACGCGACCTGTGCCGCGAGGTGGACAAACTGCTGGGCGCGTGAGCCGCCTTCCGTGCCGTCGTTCCCGACCACAGACATCCGGCGGCCGTAAGACGCGCACGCCGGGAATCCATCCGCAACCTCGGTCGGCGGACACACCGCTCTCGCAGATTTCCCTCACATCCTTGACAGCATCACGGCTGTTTCCGTAGCATCCGCTCCATTGGTGGATGACGCAGGTTTCCCGTTTGTCGGGTTGCCTGCCGAATACAACAGCCCGCAGTACGCATGGGGTAGCTCCCCGTGTACGGTGAATAGGCAGGAACGTCACATAACCTGTGTCGTCCACCAATCGGCCCGGCGCCTTTACGCCGGGGCCGGTGGCCCATCTTCGACACAGGAGTTGTCCCGTGAAGACAGCCGCGAGAAACGCAGGGCATGGGTTTGCGCTTTGCCTTTGTGCATTGCTTGCCGGATGTGCCGCCACCGCCGAGAAGATGATTTATCACGGCGAGCGGAAAACCTATGACGCCCATCTGCAAGACAACATGGACGTCGGCGCCGTTGTTGGGGGTCAGGAAACCAGTGCTCTGGCCGGTTTGGGCGATCCCGAGAGTGTTTCAGAAATCAGCAATGAAGCCTTTGCGGGCGCCTTGAAGCAGACTTTAGCGAGCCAGGGGTTGCTGGCGGACGATGGCCGGGGCCGTTACGTCTTGAGTGTCCAACTCATCAACGTTGATAAGTCCGTCGGTGCCTTGAGGATGAACACGGTAACCAGCGTGCAATATGTTCTGAAGGATACACAAAGCCAGGCGGTGGTGATGAAAGAAACCATTGTGGCCGAACACGAGGCTACGATAAGCGATAGTTTTTTCACGATAGCACAAATGGCCAACGAGGGGTCGGCGAAAAACAACATTGAGCAGTTTCTCGTCGTGTTATCCGCGTTGGACATCAAGCCCGCCGATATTGTTGTTGAGTGAAGCGATTGACCGGAGGTTTGTCATGAAAAAGTTTTTGTTACTGGCGTGGTGCGCGACATTGCTTCCCGCCTGTTCCGCGTATATGGCCTACAACCAGCCGGAGAAAAAAGACGTCGGCGTGCTGTCCAATGGCACCTCGCGCATGGTCGTCATGGCGGAACTGGGCCAGCCGGTCGGCACCATTGTCAAAGACGGGAAGCGCACCGACATCTTTCATTTTCATAAAGGCTCCGATGGTGGCTGGAAGGCGGGGCGCGCGGCCTTCCATGCGATTGCTGACGTGTTCACAATAGGCTTGTGGGAAATCGTCGGGATGCCGATAGAAGGCGTTGCCAAAGGCGACAAGGTACGAGTCATGGTCCTATATGATGCCGATGACACAATCGAGACCGTCACCTACCGGAGCGGCGGCGATGAAAGTGACCAGGTGTCTGCGGAAGGGGCAATAGAGTACTGACGGCGGCGGGGGTTTCAGCACAACCAGACAGGAGGGATTATGGCTGGGAAAAAGTCAGGCAAACAGTCGGGCAGGTTTGTTGTGAAGTTTCATGAACCCGTGGAGCAACCCGGAAAAAGAGGTTATGTCGCGATTGATGTTTGGGAAGGCGGAAAGTTTTTTGGAACATTAGAGGTTGATGACGAGGGTGTTGAATGGTGGTGTGAAAGGAATGGCAACCGTGCTCGTGTAGCCGAGCACGAATGGGACCAGTTTCACAAACGCATGTAACCCGCAGAAATGATGGAAGGAGCGGACGGCATGGCGTTCTGCCATTCCCCTACGGCAATTTCTGCGCCAGCACCTTTTCCGTCTGCTGCCGCCGGTACTCTTCCAGCCGTTGTTTAACTTCCGCATCCGACAGCGCCAGAATCGCCGCCGCCAGCAGGGCGGCGTTCACCGAGCCGGCTTCGCCGATGGCGAGGGTGGCCACGGGAATGCCGGCGGGCATCTGCGCGATGGACAACAGGGAATCCAGACCCTGCAACGCTTTGGATTGCATGGGCACGCCGAGCACGGGCAGGGGTGTTTTGGCCGCGATGACTCCCGGTAAATGCGCCGCCCCGCCGGCGCCGGCGATGATGACGCGGATGCCGCGCGACTCGGCGCGGCTGACGTAATCGGCCAGAGCGTCCGGCGCCCGGTGGGCGGACAGCACGCGGCATTCGTTGGCGATGCCGAGTTGCGTCAGTTTCTCGCCGGCCAGTTGCATAACGGGCCAGTCGCTTTTGCTTCCCATGATGATGCCGACAACCGGTTTGTCTTTTTCGGAAGCCACAGGCGGTTCCTCCTTGCTTGGACGAGGGCAGGTCTTTGATCAATACAAATGCCCTTGTTGACTTTTTCTGGTCGTGCTGGTGAGCCTGTTGTGAATTAACTGGCAATAGACAGGGTTCATTTCAAATCCCACCGCTCGTCGTCCGTTTTTGATGGCCGCTTCCAGTGTTGTTCCACTTCCGGCAAAAGGATCGAGGACTAACCCATCCATAGGGCACGATGATTTAATCATGCGCTCGATTAGTTCCAACGGTTTCTGTGTAGGATGGTTTTGTCGCTCACGATGGATTCGATGCAAACGTGAGATTGACCACACATCTTTGGGGTTGTACCCAACCTCCAGCCATTTCTTGCCTACAAACAGCGACCGAGTTCGTGCTTTTTTCGTGATGGAGTCGTACGGAACTCGTACAGGGTCAAGGTCGAAGTAGTAGCCTGCCTGTTTTGCAAAGAATCCGATGTTATCGTGGACGGAACTAAACTTTCGCGTTGTGCCACCCATACTTGGCACACGCCTGTCCCAAATAATCTCATTTACCATCAGCATATGCCGCTTGAGAAAGGAAAATATTTCCGGCGAGTGTTGCCATGTGGCGAACAGATACAGGGACCCGGTCGCTTTGATTTTGGGAATAGTTTTGAGGAGCCATTGTTCCATCCATGCTAAAAAGACCGTTGGTGTCAGTTTGTCTGATTCGTTGCCGTAGTCTTTTCCCAATCGGTACGGTGGGTCGGCAATCACTAAATCCACACTCGCATCCCTAAGTTGGTCAAGGGCTACCAAGCAGTCTTGATTCTGCAATTCGAACATTAGGTTAAATTAGGTTAAGGTAATGCTTGTGGAATTTGCTTGTAATAGTCGCAAGAATTTCGATCTTGTTCGATATTCTGGATCGGCTTCGTAGTATGCTTGAAGTTTATCATTCCGTGGGTTGACGTAAATTGGGAGAAATTGCGGACTGAATGTATGCGTGTAGCCTTGGACAAAAGAGACCTTGGTGTTTTGAAATGTAAAGCCAAATACTGCATAGATGAGTCGGTAAGTGGTATTAGTTTTATACTGCATGTACAGTTTTTCTACCGCCGAAATGTCATTCTTGTTTCGTTTCCCTCTAGCGTTGGTAATTTTCACGTTCACGTAAAACGGCTTGCCGTCCATGTGGATGACACAATCATGCAAACACGTATCAGGTAAATCAATGTCTACGGCATCAAGGCCCAAGTTCGTTGCGTGATACTTTGCCTGTTGTACAATGACCTGTTCCACGATCCAGCTTACGGATCGTGTATGGGGCTTTAAGCCGTAAGGAAGAACGGCGGGGTCAGTCAGATTAAAAGCTGGGATAATCTGTATTACCCTCGCAAAAAGGTCTTTAATGGCTACCAATTCAGACTTGATTTGTTGAATTTCACTCATGAGGCGAAGAGACCAGATAACGGTAAAACGGGAGGGGAAGATACAGGGACAGTCTCTACACAAAACCTGCCACTCTGTCAACGCATTATCGCTGATTTTGACTCGTTTTTCTGTATTTCCTAGTTTATGGTATTGACATATAAGTTTCGCCACGTTACACTTCCTTCTGATTAGGCAAGGTGCTGGCACATCGAAAGGAAGGAAGCCTATGAACATCGTCGAGATTTTCGCGCAGTTTCCGACGCAACGCGACTGCATTACACACTTGGAACGCGCGCGCTGGCCCAACGGTACATCGCGTTGTCCATATTGCCAGTCCACGCATACCACGCGCTTGCAACACCGGCATCATTGCTACGCTTGCAAGACCTCATTCAGTGTGACAGTCGGCACCATCTTCCATCGTACGCACCTGCCGTTGCAAAAATGGTTTTTCGCAGTGTCACTCATCCTGAATGCCAAGAAGGGGGTCGTGGCAATGCAACTGTCCCGTGACCTTCGTGTGAACAAAAACACGGCGTGGAGGATCGCCATGCAAATCCGCAAAGCCATGGCACAGAAAGAGCACCGCGACTTGCTGACTGGGGTCGTCGAAATGGACGAGACCTACGTGGGCGGGAAGCTACACGGAAACCCAAGTCAGTGCCCGCCGGGGACCGCCCAGAAAAGCCGAACCACCTCGACAAAGCCTCCTATCATTGGGGCGGTGTCACGCGGTGTGTCGGTTACGGTCCAAGAGGTGATGCCATGACGAAGAATGTCCCCTTGAAGGTGATCGCTGGCGCTCCCGATAAACCACTTACCATTCGCGGCATCGAAATCCCCTGCTATGTCTTGGAAGACGAAACGCGGGTGTTGGTCCAAACAAATCTCTTTGCAGGAGTCGGGATTTCTCGAGCAGGCCCCCGCAAAGAGACCGGGACCAGAATCCCACGTTTTATGGGGTCAAAATCCATAAAGCCTTTTATTTCCAAGATGTTGCAACACGGACTGGAAAATCCCATTGTGTTCAAGCGTGACGGGACCGGGGCCATCTCTTACGGTTATCGGGCGGAAATTCTAGTGGACATCTGTAACTCGATCCTTGAAGCCAGGGCCGCCAACGCTTTGCGTCCCAATCAGCAGAAAATGGCCCACGCCTGCGATGTCCTAATCCGTAGTATTGCCAAGGTCGGCATCATTGCCTTGGTAGATGAGGCCACTGGGTATCAAGAGATTCGAGCCCGGCGCAATCTCGCCACTATTCTTGAGAAATTTCTAGCCAGAGAACTCCAGCCTTGGACAAAGACCTTTCCCTATGAGTTTTATCAGGAGATTTTCCGTCTCAGAGCATGGCCCGGGCCGGATGGGGTCAAGAAGCCACAAGTGATTGGACATTACACGAACGATATGGTCTACGCCCGTCTTGCCCCGGCCGTCCTCCGCGAACTCAAGCGAAGGAATCCCACGCTTCCCACGGGTCGACGACGACATACTCATCATCAGTGGTTTACACCAGACATTGGACACCCCAAACTCAAGGAACACTTAGCGGCGGTCATTGCATTGATGAGGGCGTCGCCTAATTGGATGGTCTTTCAACGCAATCTCCAGCGTGCCTTTCCGCGACTCAATGAGCAGATTCCGTTGGCGATAGACTAGGCAGTTGACGCGCCACGGGTTTTTGTCTCCGCGCGGCGGCGCGCGTCTTGACGGAATGAGGCGGAGATTCGTATAGTAACCCGCTTCCTGCGCGCGGCGCGCGCGGTGTTTTTTACCCATAACGTGTGGCGTGTGATGATGGAAACACAGTCTCCTCTTCGATTGCTGACTCCCCATGACGGCGAGCCGTGGGACATCGACGGCTACCTCGCCGGCGGAGGCTATGACGCCTGGCGGCGGGTCGTGCGGGACCGCGATCCCGGCCGGGTCATTGATGAACTGAAACTGGCCGGGCTGCGGGGCCGGGGCGGGGCGGGGTTTCCCACGGGAGTGAAATGGGACAAAGTGGCGCGCCATCGGGTGACGGAGCGGTATTTTGTCTGCAACGCCGGCGAGCACGAACCGGGCACCGTGAAGGATCGCTACCTGATTCAGCACCATCCCCATCGGCTGATCGAAGGGTGTTGCATCGCGGCGCTCACCGTCGGAGCCGGGGAATCCTACATCTACCTGAACGCCGAATTTCTCGACGCGCGGGACAGTCTGGCACGGGCCATGGAGCAGGCGCGCGCGCGGGGCCTGCTGGGGAAGAACGTGCTGGGGTCCGGCGCGGACCTTGACCTGAAAATTTTCGACGGGCACGGCAGTTACGTGGCCGGAGAAGAAACGGCGATGCTGGAATCCATGCAGGGCCGTCCCGCGCAGCCGAAGGAAAAGCCGCCGTTTTATCCGACCGACTTCGGCCTGCACGGCAAACCGACGCTGGTGAACAACGTCGAAACCCTGTCCCACGTGCCCCTCATTCTGCGCCACGGGGCCGCGTGGTTTCGTGACGTGGGCACCGAACGCAGTCCGGGCACCATGTTGTTTTCGGTGAGCGGGGCCGTGAATCGTCCCGGCGTCTATGAACGCCCCCTGGGGACGTCCCTGCGCCGCATTATCGAGGAATGCGGGGGCGGCGTTCCTGACGGCCGTTCGATCAAGGCGGTCTTTCCGGGCGGGCCGTCCTTTGCCATGGTGGGACCGGACGATCTTGATCTGCCCATGGATTTTGACGCGCTGAAACAGGCCGGCACCGGCCTGGGGTCGGCGGGGGTCATGGTGGTGGATGACGCGACCTGCATGGTCGCGCACACGCTCGCGCTCTCGACGTTTTTTCGAAAAGAAAGTTGCGGGCAATGTCCCTCCTGCCGCATCGGCACGGAACATCTGGAAACGCTGGTGGCAAACATCGAAGAAGGCCACGGCACACAGGGCGATCTGGACAAACTGTTGCAGATTTGCGGGTTTGTCAAAGGCACGGGCTATTGCACGCTGGTGACGGGAGCGGCCGTTCTGGTGCAGAGCAGTCTTCGTCTGTTCCGGCACGAGTTTGAAGCCCACGTCGCCCAACGGGCCTGTCCGTTTCCGTTCCGTCCCGCCGCCGAGCCGGCCGTGGCCGTCGGGTGAGTTGATGCCGCGCGTCACGTTTATTCATCCTGACGGGAAAAGCGGCGAGGTGCCGGAGCGGGTGACGCTGCTGGACGCCGCCGAGGCGTTGGGGTTTCCCCTCAAGCATGATTGCGGGGGGAGCGCCTCGTGCTCGACCTGCCGCGTCGAAGTGTTGATGGGGGGAGAGCATTTGTCCGACATCGATTTCGAAGAACAGGACCTGCTCGACCGCGAGGCGTTGACCGAACCGTATCATCGTCTCGGATGCCAGGCGATGGTGCTCGGCGACGTGGTGGTGCAGGTGCCCGAAGACCGGGACGTGCCGGCGGCGGAGTCGAGGGAAGCGTCCAACGCCGTCAAGAACTGACTCGTGACGGGATGGTGACGGGAATCGGAACAGAGCGCGCCCGGTGAAAGAAATCATCCGCGTCACCCGCCAATATCGGTTCTGTGCCGCGCATCGGCTGCACACGGACGCCTTGCCGGATGACGTTAATCGAAAAGTGTTCGGCAAATGCAACAACCCCAACGGGCACGGTCATAACTACACCGTGTTTGTCACCGTGACGGGCGAACCGGATGCGGTCACGGGGGAGGTGACGGACATCGAAGCCCTGGACCGGCTGGTGACCGGCAAAATCGTGGAACGGTTCGATCACCGCCACCTGAATCACGACCCGGCGTTTCGGCAACTCGTGACGACCGGAGAAAATCTGGCCAGGGTCATCTGGGACGAGTTGGTGAACGCCGTCCCGGCCGGCCGGTTGGACAAAGTCGGGTTGCGCGAAACGCGCGACAACTATTTCGAATACCGGGACACCCCGCCTTCCTGAACGGCCGCGTGCCGCCGCGATCGTCCGTTCGTTCTTCTGACCCGATGCGCAAACGTCAATCTCCCAGGCCGGCCGCCGGAACACACGCCCGGAACGCGAAGACCGCCGGGAACCCGGCCCGCCCCGGACGGCGGGGAGCCGGTCACGCGACGCCCGCGGCCCTGGAGCCGCTGATCGCCCGCATGTTGACCCTGCTCGGAGAAAGTCCGGCGCGCCGTGGACTGGAGCGCACACCCGAACGCGTGGCCCGCGCGCTTGAGTTTTTTACCAAGGGGTACGCGCAAAACGTGCGGGACATCATCAACGGGGCGTTGTTTCCCATCGAGTACGATGAGATGGTCATCGTCCGGGATATTGATTTCTACAGTTTGTGCGAACACCACCTGCTGCCGTTTTTTGGGAAGTGCCATATCGGATACATCCCGGACAAACAGGTCGTCGGGTTGAGCAAAATGCCGAGGATTGTCGAAGTGTTCAGCCGGCGGCTTCAGGTACAGGAACGTCTGACGGTGGAGATTGCCGAAACACTCAAGGCCGCGCTGCGCCCCCTGGGGGTGGGCGTCGTCATTGAGGCGCGGCATTTGTGCATGATGATGCGGGGCGTCGAAAAACAAAACACCATCGCCGTCACAAGTCACATGCTCGGGGCGTTTCGCACGCAACAACAGACCCGCGACGAATTTCTGAAACTCATCGGCCAGCCGTCCTGATTCCCGCTTTCCCCCCTCCGTCATTCCCGACCCCCGAATGAAAACGTCGGGGGCAGGCATCTTTCGTCGGGAATCCGTCCTTCTGTTGTTCTTGCCCCTTGGTTGGGACAAGGAAAAAGAAGGATGGATTCCCGACTACTAACGTCGGGAATGACGGAGGGGGAGGTCATTCCCGCTACCGTCACCGCCGCCGCCGTCACCGCTGCCACCGCCACCGTCGTCACTGCCACCGCCGCCATCGACGTCACCGTGCCTTCCCGTCGCAAAACTTCAGCAGCGCGGCGTTGAAGGCGTCGGGATTTTCCAGATTCGAAAGATGACCGGCGTGAGTGATGCGCACACAGGTTGCGCCGGGGATGTGCCGGGCCATGGCCTCCACCTCGTCGGGCGGCGACGCGCGGTCATCCTCGCCGACCAGCGCCAGCGTGGGCACGGTGATGCGCGGCAGGAGCGGCGTGGAGTCCGGCCGTTCCGCCATGGCCATGAGGTCGCCCGCAATGCCGGAGACCGGCGCGCCGGCGATGATGGCGCGGACGCGATCCCGCACGTCCGCGCGATGTTCCAGCGTGCGGGGACTTAACAGTTTGGGCAGCATGAGGTCGGCAATGGCCGCCGCCCCGCGCCGGTACGCCACCTGGGCCATGGAGAACCGCGCGGCGCCGGCGTCGGGCGTGTCGGCGGCGGCCCGCGTATCGGCCAGCGCCAGCGCGTGCACCATCCCGGGATACCGCCGGTACATCTCGAAAAGAATATATCCGCCCATGGACAGGCCCACGAACGTGGCCCGCGCCAGACCCAGATGCTCCAGCAGGTGTTTGATATCGTCGGCAAATCCGTCCAGCGTGTACCGCCACAACGGCGCGTCCGATTCCCCGTGCCCGCGCAGGTCCACCGTGATGACGCGATGCCGGTGCGCCAGCCCGGCCACCTGCGGGTCCCACATCGTCCGGTTCAATGGAAAGGCGTGAAGAAACACAAGCGGCGGGCCGTGCCCGTCATCCGACCAGGCCAGGTCAATGCCGTTGATGCGTGCTTTCATGGATGGTCGGCGCGGATTTCCGCACTCACTCCTTCATTCCTCCGTCATTCCCACATCCCTCCGTCATTCCCCCTCCGTCCCCCTCCGTCATTCCCGACATCTTTAGTCGGGAATCCATCCTTCTGTTTCCTTGTCCTAACCAAAGAAAAACAACAGCAAGATGGATTCCCGACTACTAACGTCGGGAATGACAGAAAGAGGACTGGATTCCCGACTGCTAACACCTGCCCCCGACGTTGGTCATCGGAGGACGGAAAGGATTTGCCCCCGTTTCCACCGGCGTTATAGCATAGGCGACCGCGTAAATCCTACGGCGTACTCGAGGGCTTATGCCGCCCGATGATGATCTCCAACAGTCTGATTTGTTCGTCGCGTCGTCCGGTCGAACGCGCCGGGACGCTCCGTCTCACGGCCCGTTGGCCGACCGGCTCCGTCCACGGACGTTTGAGGAGTTTGTCGGTCAGGCCCACGTGCTCGGCGAGGGGCAGGCGCTTCGTCGCGCCATCGAGACCGACCGGGTGCCGTCCCTGATTCTCTGGGGGCCGCCCGGATCGGGGAAGACCACGCTGGCCCATATCATCGCTCAAACCACCCAGGCCGCGTTTGTGGCGTTTTCCGCCGTCGTCAGCGGCGTGCCCGAGTTGCGCGCCGTCATCAAAGACGCCGCGCAACGGCGCCGGATGAACGATCAGGCCACCATCCTGTTTGTGGATGAAATTCACCGTTTTAATAAAGCGCAGCAGGACGCCTTTCTGCCGCACGTCGAGCGGGGCGACATCATTCTCATCGGCGCGACGACGCAGAACCCGTCCTTCGAAATCATCGCGCCGTTGTTGTCACGCGCCCTGGTGGTGACCCTCCATGCGCTGGACGACGACGCGATGGGCGTGATTCTGGACCGGGCGATGACCGACGCCGCGCGCGGGATGGGCGCGTCCGGGGTGGTGCTTGCCGACGAGGCTCGGCAATTTTTAATCCGGTACGGGAACGGCGATGCGCGGGCGATGCTGACGGCTTTGGAATACGCGGTTCGGCAGGCGGGCGCGTCCCGCGGCCGGCCGGTCACGGTGACGCGCGACCACCTGGAGCGGATGCTTCGGCAACGGGTGCGGTACGACAAGGACGGAGAAGAGCATTACAATGTCATCTCCGCCTATATTAAAAGTTTGCGGGATTCCGACGCCGACGGCGCGTTGTACTGGCTGGCGCGGATGCTGGAAGGCGGCGAGGATCCAAAGTTTATCGCGCGGCGCATGGTCATCTTTGCGTCGGAGGACGTGGGCGTGGCCGAGTCCATGGCGGTGGTCGTCGCCGTCGCGATTTTTCATGCCGTGGAACTGGTGGGGTTGCCGGAGGCGCAAATCAATCTGGCGCATGGGACCGCGTATCTGGCGTCCTGTCCCAAGAGCCGCGCGGCCTGGGCGGGATTGATCGAATCTCGAAAGGACGCCAGGGCCTTCGGCAACCTGCCCGTGCCCCTGCATTTGCGGAACGCCGTGACCGCGTTGATGGCGGACATGGGATACGGCAAAGGGTACCGCAACGTCCATGATGATCCGGGCGCCCGCGCGGAACAGACCCATGTGCCGCCGGAGTTGGAACGGAAAAAATATTACCGGCCGTGACGCGGGCGCGCCGTCAGCCGGCCCGCGCCAGTTGGCGTTGCAGGGATTCGCGTTCGTCGGCCAGGGCGGCCCAGCGGGCGGTCAGGGTGTCCAGTTCGCGTTTCCAGAGTTCATGTTCCTGATGCAACTCGTTCCATCGGGGGAAATCCCGGTAGAGCGCCGGCGCGGCGAGTTCTTCGGCGCGGGTTTTTGTCCGGTCTTCCATGGCCGCGATGTCCTGTTCCAGCCGTGCCACCTGTGTGTCAAGACGCCGGAGCGTTTTGGTCATGTCGCGGCGCGTGGGGACGCCCGGCGCCGGTGTCTTCGATGACGGCGTCGCGCGCGGCTTGGCGCGGCGGGCGGAAGACGCGGCGCGGGCGGGCGCCTCGTCCCGTTCTTTCGACGCCTCGAGTTCCTGCGCGCGTTTCCACAGATAATATTCATAGTCGCCGCAGTAATCCGTCGCGCGGCCCGCGTCAATCTCCACGACCCGTGTCGCGATGCGGCTCAAAAACACCGGGTCATGGGAGATGAACACGATCGTGCCCTGAAAGGCGGTGAGGGCATCGGTGAGCACGGCGACGGCGTCGGGGTCCAGGTGATTGGTCGGCTCGTCCAGCAGCAGGGTATTGGCCGGCTCCGCGAGCATTCGAGCCAGGGCGACGCGGTTGCGCTCCCCGCCGCTCAAGGCTTTGACGGGTTTTTTCTGGTCTTCCCCGGAAAAAAGAAAGACGCCGGCGATGCTGCGCAACAGGTTGGGTTCGGCGAGCGGGGCGGCCTCCTCCAGCGATTCCAGAATGGAATGTTCGGGATTCAGGATGTCCGCCTGGTGCTGGGCGAAATAATGCAGCGTCACGCCATGGCCTTCCCGCCGCGTCCCGGATTCAAACGGCAGGACGCCCGCCAGGATTTTCAGCAAGGTGCTTTTGCCCGCGCCGTTTTCTCCGACCAGCGCGACGCGTTGCCCGCATTCCACGGAAACGTCCAGGCCGTCGTAGACCACCGCGCCGCCGTATTGTTTCCTGATCGCGCGCAATTCCAGAATGTGGACGCCGCTCGGAGCGGGTTGCGGAAACCGGAAGCGCAGGCGTTTGGCGGGCCGTTTGGCGTCGAGCCGTTTGAGTTTTTCCAACTGCTTGATCCGCGATTGGACTTGCCGGGCCTTGGTGGCCTTGGCGCGGAACCGGTCGACAAACTGCTGCACGCGCGCGACCTCTTTGGCCTGCCGCCGCCCCGCCGCCGCATGTTGGGCATCGAGCCGGGCGCGCGCGGTACGAAAGGCGCGGTAGGCGCCGCGGTAGGTGTGGATGCGCTGATGCCGAATGTCCCAGATATGCGTGGTGATTTTGTCGAGGAACGCCGTGTCGTGGCTGATGACGAGCATGGTGGCGCTCGAGGCCAGCAGGAAGGTTTCGAACCAGGTCTGCGCGCCGGCGTCCAGGTGGTTGGTCGGCTCGTCGAGCAGCAGCACGTCCGGGTCGGAGAGCAGGAGACGGCCGAGCGCCACCCGCATTCGATAGCCTCCGGAGTACGTATTCAGGGTTCGATGCCAGTCGGATTCTCCAAAGCCAAGCCCCGATAAAATCCGTTTGGCCTCATGTTCGGGATAGTCGTCGAGATGGGCGGCTTGCAGGACGGTCATCCCCGTGGGCATGTCGAGTTCCTGCGGCAGATACCCGATGCGAAGTTGCGGCCGTGTTCGAATCGCGCCGTCGTCGGGGCGTTCTTCGCCGACGATCATTCGGAGGAGAGTGGTTTTGCCGGCGCCGTTGGGGCCGACGAGGCCGACGCGGGTGTCGGGACGGAGATGGGCCGAGGCGTCGGAGAACAGCGTGGTCGTGGGGTACCGTTTGGTGACGGATTCAACCTGAATCATGGAATTGTCCGAGCGGGCGGAGGATGACCGGGAGGAACAAACGCGGCGCCGCCGGAGTGGACCCGATCACGCGCCGCATTCGGGATATGGTGGAGCTGGCCGGGATTGAACCGGCGACCTCGTGAATGCCATTCACGCGCGCTCCCAACTGCGCCACAGCCCCACTTTTGGTTTTCGTTGCGTCGAAGCGCGAAAGTTTCACGGAACGTTCCGTGATGTGTGACGTTATAGCAATTCCGCGCGGTGAAATCAAATCCTGTCCCGGCCCCCGCCGTCATTCCCCCTCCCTTCCCCTCCGTCATTCCCCTCTTTCCGTCATTCCCGACATCTTTAGTCGGGAATCCATCTTTTCTGTTGTTTGTCTCTTCCGCATCACAGCAAGACAAGGCAAGACAAGGCAACAGAAAGATGGATTCCCGATTACTAATGTCGGGAATGACGGAGAGAGATGCCCTTAACCTCTTTCAGATGGATTCCGCGTGCAGACGGGTCTCCGGCCACTGGACGTCGTCGACGCGGAATGACGGAAGGGGGGGCGGCGTGACTGGGCATTTGTAATCGGTGGACGGAATGGGGGCATCTGTCCTGTTTGCGCGCCGGACCGGGCTGGTTCACAATGCGCGCGTGAAGACGGGAAACAACCAACCGCCACGCCGGTCGCGGATGAGGCCCGGTCATGCGTGACGTCAGGGTGCGGTTTGCGCCGAGTCCCACGGGGGCGTTGCATCTTGGGGGCCTGCGCACGGCGCTGTTCAACTGGTTGTTTGCCCGCCGCCATGGCGGGACGTTCATTGTGAGGATCGAAGACACCGACCGCGCGCGCTCGACGGATGAGGCCCTGGACGCCATCGTGGAGGGGCTGCGCTGGGCGGGGTTGGAATGGGACGAGGGGCCGTATCGTCAAACCGAACGGCTGGAATTGTACCGGCGCAAAGCCGGGGAACTGCTCGACCAGGGCCGCGCCTACTGGTGCGTGTGCGCGCCGGACGAACTGGAGGCCCGCCGGAAGGCGGCTCTGGCCAAAGGCGAATCCGTCAAATACGACGGCCGTTGCCGGACGCGGGGCCTGACCGCTCCCGCCGAACCGGCGGCGCTGCGGTTTCGCGCGCCGCACACGGGGCGCACCGTGGTCGAGGATCTGATCAAAGGCACCATCGAGTTTGACAATGCCGTGTTGGACGACCTCATTCTGCTGCGGTCGAACGGCGATCCCACGTATCATTTGTCCGTGGTGATTGACGACGCGCTGATGGGGATCACGCACGTCATTCGCGGGGACGATCACGTCAACAATACGCCACGCCAGTTGCCCCTGTTTGACGCTCTGGGCTATCCGGCGCCACGGTTTGCGCATCTGCCGATGATTCTGGGCGCGGACAAAACCCGGTTGTCCAAACGGCACGGCGCCGCGTCGGTGCTGGCGTACCGGGACATGGGCTACATGCCCGACGCGCTGGTGAATTATCTGGTGCGGCTCGGATGGTCGCATGGCGATCAGGAGATGTTTTCCATCCCGGACATGATCGAAAAGTTTTCCCTGGATCGTGTGCAGGCTGCGGCGGCGGTGTTCGACCCGGACAAATTGCAATGGTTGAACGCCGAATACCTCAAGCGGGGCGACCCGGCGCACCTCGCGGCCCGGCTGCGCCCCTTTGTCGAACAGCGGGGGTACGACCGCCATGGCCCCGTGCAACCGCAGGGCGGTCTGGAAGCGGTGATCCCTCACCTGCGCGCGCGCGCAAAAACGCTGGTCGAAATGGCGGACTGGGCCATGCCCTACCTGACGGAACCCGTGGCGATGGACGACGCCGCGGCGGCCACACTGCTCACGCCGGCGATGGCCTCCAGTCTCAAGAAATTTGCCGACCGCGTGAAGACCGCGGACCCGTTTTCCCAGGAGACCATTGCTCCGGTTCTGCGCGCCCTGCTCGAAGAAGACGGGTTGACGATGGGCGCCTTCGCCCAGCCGCTTCGACTGGCCCTGACCGGGAAAACTTTCAGTCCGGGCATTTATGATGTCATGGCTCTCCTGGGCAGGGAGCGGACGCTTGGCCGCATCGCCCACGCGCTGCGACGTCCGGTCACGCCGGGGTGAGGGGTGCGGGGTCGTACGGAAGGGACGAAGAAACAGAAAGGACAAAGAAACAGAAAGATGGATTCCGCGTGCGGACGGTTCTCCCGCCGTTGGTCATCGAAGGGACGCGGGAGAACATCTCACTCGGCGCTTTGACGGCGGGGGGCGTATCCATTACACTGCGCCGCGGGGTTGGGGGATCGTCTAAGGGTAGGACATCAGATTCTGGCTCTGAGAGTGAGGGTTCGAATCCTTCTCCCCCAGCCATGCCGTGTTGATTCGCAAACCGGGCAGACGAACGGGTGCGGCGGGGAACGTGCCGGCGGCGATCCCGCGGTGTTGTTCGCATTGTTGCCGTGTGAATGCTTGACCAGAGGAGGTTGATGGATGAAGAAGCGTGACGATTTTGTTCTCGCAAAACTGCTCGCCGTGGCGCTGGTGCTTGGGACGCTGGGTCTGGCGGGGACGGCCGGTGCCGTGGAATCCCGGCGAGGGTTCTACGCCGGTGTCGAACTGGGGTTCGCCAATGCGGCAGACCTGAATTCAACCGAGTCCGGGATCAATCACCCGACGCGGTGCGACCAACGGTTGATCAGTACTCCGCCGGCGCCGGCGACCGACAACGTCTTTGTCCGGCCCTCCCAGGGATACACCGACAACTGTCAGACCGTCACCGACGCCGGCGTGCAGCCGTTTTCAAGAAACTCGTTCGATCTGGGGGCGGGGTTTCTGGGCGCCGTCAGCGCGGGGTATGCGTTCGAGAATCTGCGCCTTGAATTCGAGTATCTGAACCGCTCCCACGGCAGTGATACCAGGCCCTTTATGACCGCGTCCGGGAACGCGGCGCTGGGGAGCAAGGCGGATGAGTGGAGCGAAATTGATCCGCCGTCGGAGCGGGTGTCGGAGTTTCGTGCCCATCAGTTTTTTCTGAACGCCTACTACGATTTTGTGAACCGGTCGAGATGGACGCCCTACCTGGGCGCGGGGGCGGGGTGGGCGCGCACCAGTCTGCGTTACCAAAACCGCTTTGTGCGCAAGACGCTGGCCCAGGGCTATCAGGACCCTCCGAATCAGGATCGACCACCGAACGCCGCCGGCACAGTCAGTTTCCTCGATACCGAGATTGCCAAAACGCTCTTCGGGTTTCAGTTTCTCGGCGGGGCGGATTTCGCGCTTGCGGAGCACGTCTCCGTCGGGCTGAAAGGTCGATGGGCCAGGTTTCAGGACCTCAACGGCAACGACGTGTGGGACCTCATCCGAAGTCACGAACCCGTTCAGGCGGACGGGACCACCCCATTCGCCACCAGACAGTCGTTTGAAAATATCGAATACTGGGCGGTGAGCGTCGGGTTGAAGTACCACTTCTGATCGTGGCGCCGGCGCCGGCGATGATGCGTTGCCCGGCCGTGGCGCCGGCGCCGGCGATCATTCCTCGGCGGACGTGTCGCCGGCGGGTTCGACCGTGTCGTCGGCGCCCGTGTCCGTTTCGGACAACGCGAGAATCGCGGCGGCGTCGGCGTCGGGCAACTGCTCCACGCCGCGCAGGCGGCGTTCCATGGCCCGGCTGCGCACGCCGGTCTCGTCGATGGTGCGCGTCGCGGTGTCCAGTTGTTTCCTGACCCTGTCGAGCACCGCGCCGAATTTTCCGAACTCCGTCTTGACCGCCCCCAGCACCTGCCAGACCTCCGCGGCCCGCCGCTCGATGGCGAGCGTCTGGAATCCCATGCGCAAACTGTTCAGGATGGCCGCCAGCGTCGTCGGGCCGGCCACCACCACCCGGTACTCCTGCTGAAGTTGCTCGACCAGATGTGGGTGCCGAAGCGCCTCCGCGTACAGCCCTTCCGTGCCGAGAAACATGATGGCGAAGTCGGTGGTGTCTGGCGGGTGAAGGTATTTGTCATGGATGGTCCTGGCCGCGTCCCGCACCGTTCGCGCCAGCGCGGCGGCGGCGGCCTGCACCGCGTCGGGGTCGGCGTGTTCCGCGGCGTCTTGCAGGCGAAGAAAATCTTCCCGTGGGAACTTGGCGTCGATGGGCAGCCAGACGCACGCGCCGGGGTCGTCGCCGGCCTTGCCGGGCAGCCGCACCGCGTATTCCACCCGTTCGAGCGAGTCGGCGTTCACCCGCACGTTCTTCTCGAACTGCGCCGGCGCCAGCACCTGTTCCAGAATCGCGCCCAACTGCACTTCGGCCCAGGTGCCCCGCGTGCTCACGTTGGTCAGCACCCGCTTGAGGTCGCCCACGCCGGCGGCCAGATGCTGCATCTCGCCCAGGCCCTTGTGAACCGCCTCCAGTCGTTCGCTGACGATGGTGAAGGATTCGCCCAGCCGCTTCTCCAGGGTCGTCTGGAGTTTCTCGTCCACGGTCTTGCGCATGGCGTCCAACTTCTTTTCGTTGCTCTCCTGCAGTTCCCTGACGCGGGTGTCGACGGTGGCGCGGATGCGGTCCAGCCCGGCCTGGTCGGCGTCGGTGAGTTCTTTCAACCGCCGGGTCATGCCGTCGAGTTGGTTCTGCTGAAGCGTACCCATGCGCTCCAGCGTACCGGCGAGCGTCTTGTTGGCCGATTGCAGGCCGGCCGCGACTTCTTCGCGCAGTCCCCGCGCCGCGTTCAGGGTTTCCTCCCTGCCCATTCGAAGTTCGTCCCGCAGATGCCTGTCGGTGTTTCGAAAGGTGCCGGACGAACGAAGCAGCAACGCCGCCGCCAGGCCCGCGGTCAGCGCCGTGCCGAACAGGATCAGCCAAAGGAGAAGGTCAGACATGGGATGTGCCGGGGTGCATGATGTGACGCCGGCGGCGGCGCGTGTCGTCACGCGGACGCACGGGCCGACGCCGCATTTCCGCGCCAGTATACTGTGCCGCCGCGCGCCTGACAAACCGGAGGTCGTGACCGGCCATGCGCCGTGGCGCCGTGATGGGGTGTGACATGGCGGGGCGTGACATGGCGGGGTGCGGCGTCTGTGACTTGTGCGCGCACGCGCCGTTTTTTCATAATGCCGCCGATTGGGTCTCGCCGTTCAGAAAGGGTGTTGAGCATGGCCAAACCGCCGCAGGGTCAGCAGGATTTTATTCGGGCGATTGTCTCGCGTGATCTGGACACGCACCAATTCGGCGGAGCCGTGCGCACGCGGTTTCCTCCGGAGCCGAACGGGCATCTCCATATCGGCCATGCCAAATCCCTGTGCGTGAATTTCGGCATTGCCGGGGAGTTTGCGGGCGGACGGTGCAATTTGCGGTTTGACGACACCAATCCCGCCAAAGAGAGTTCCGAATACGTCGAGTCGATTCGGGAAGACGTGCGCTGGCTGGGGTTCGACTGGGAGGACCGCTGTTTTTTTGCCTCGGATTATTTTGAGCGGTTCCACGACTATGCGGTGTCGCTGATTAAAAAAGGCAGGGCCTACGTGGACAGTTTGTCGGCGGACGACATTCGCCGCCACCGGGGCACCCTGACGGAACCCGGACGGGACAGTCCGTATCGAACGCGGTCGGTGGAGGAGAATCTGCGCCTGTTTTCCCACATGCGCGCGGGAGATTTTGAGGAGGGCGCGCACGTCCTCCGCGCCAAAATCGATATGGCGTCGTCCAATATCAATCTGCGCGACCCCACGCTCTACCGCATTCGCCGGGCGCCGCATCACCGGACGGGCGCCGCCTGGGCCATCTATCCGACGTATGATTTTGCGCATCCGTTGTCGGACGCCCTGGAAGGGATTACGCATTCCCTCTGCACCCTGGAGTTTGAAGATCACCGGGCGTTGTATGACTGGGTCCTCGACGAATGCGCCGTCGACTGTCATTCACGGCAAATTGAATTCGCCAGATTGAACCTGACCTATACGGTGATGAGCAAACGCAAACTGACGGCCCTCGTTGACGAGGGGCATGTGTCGGGATGGAATGATCCGCGCCTGCCCACGTTGAGGGGATTGCGGCGGCGCGGGTATCCCCCGGACGCCATTCGTCGGTTTTGCGAACATATCGGCGTGGCGAAACGCGACAGTGTGATCGACGTCCGGCTGTTGGAGCATTTTGTCCGGGAAGAGTTGAACGCGCGCGCCCCACGAGTCATGGCGGTGCTGCGGCCGCTTCGCGTCGTCTTGACCAATTACCCGGACGGCGACGGTGAAGAGTTGCCTGCGGTGAACAATCCCGAAGATCCCTCAATGGGCGCGCGCATGGTGCCCTTTTCCCGCGTCCTCTACATCGAACGGGACGATTTTTGCGACGATCCGCCGCCGCGGTATTTTCGGCTCGCCCCGGGGCGGGAAGTGCGGTTGCGCTACGCCTATATCATTCGATGCGCGGACGTGATCAGGGACGAGCGGACGGGGGAGATTGTCGAACTTCACTGCACCTATGACCCGGACACGAAAAGCGGATCGGGCGGGGCCGTCCGCAAGGTGAAAGGCACCGTCCACTGGGTGTCGGCGGCGCATGCGCTCGAGGCGGAAGTCCGGTTGTTCGATCATCTGTTCACCGTTCCCGATCCCGACCATGATCCGGAGGGCCGGGAGTATCGAAGTTTGCTCAACCCGAATTCCCTGGAACGTTTGCGGGGGTGCCGGGTGGAACAGGCGTTGCGGGACGCCGCCGTCGGCCGGCGGTTTCAGTGTGAGCGGCAGGGGTATTTTTGCGTCGACGATGACTCCACCGGCGGGCAACTCGTGCTGAACCGCATCGTGGCGTTGCGGGATTCCTGGGCGAAAATCGCGCCGGGCCGGTCGCAGGAGACGCGGTGACGTTCGGGCATCGCGCGCCATGCACGAGGCGCGCGCGACGGCGGATGTGTTACGGCGCCGGCATGTTCGCCGGCCGGATGTTCAGCGCCTCGTAGATTTTCAGGGAGGCTTTGGATGTGTTCAGGGTGTACAGATGCACGCCGGGGACGTTCTGCTCAATTAAATCCAGCACCTGTTCCGTCGCCCAGTTGACCCCGATGGTTTCGGCATGCGCGTCGTCACGCGCGCCCAGAAACGCCCGCAACAATGTTCCGGGGAAACGCGCTCCCTGGGCGAGTTCCGCCATTCTCGCCATCCGCGCGCGGGAGGTCAGGGGCATGATGCCCGCGATGATGGGAATATGAATCCCGGCCAGTTCGCACCGCTCGCAAAAATCGTAAAAATCCCGGTTGTCAAAAAAGAGTTGCGTGCAGAGGTAATCCGCGCCGGCGTCGACTTTGGCTTTGAGATACTCCATTTCTTTCAGTCGGTTGGGGGTGTCTGGGTGGCCTTCGGGAAAGCCGGCGACGCCGATGCCCATATGGGGAAAGTGGTTTTTGATAAAGGCCACCAGTTCGTGCGCGTATCGAAATCCCTCCGTGGCGGGGCGCGCCCGTTCATGGGCGGGACGGTCCCCGCGAAGCGCCATGATATTGTGAATCTCGTGTTCGTCGTATCGCTGGAGCACCCGGAGCACGTCCTCCCGGCTCGACCCCACGCAGGTGAGATGCGACACGATTGACAGGTGTGTTTCCCGGTGCAACTTGACGACCAGGTCATGGGTTAACTCCCGCGTGGAGCCGCCCGCGCCGTAGGTGACGCTGACATAGGCCGGGTTCAGCGGAATCAACCGTTGAATGTTCTGAAACAGGTCCCGTGACGCGGCCGCGCTTTTGGGCGGGAAAAATTCAAAACTGATGGCGGGGCGCCGCCGGCGAAGAATCTCCGAGATGTGCATGGTCGATCCTTTGTGTGCCATGACGCGGGTGGCGCGCGTTCGTTGCCGGCGAGACGCGCCCGCCGGGTGGCGGGATGCCGCCGCCCGTGCTACAGTACGGGAGACCCGGCACATTTCGCAACGTGCGCCTTGCTCTCGCGCCGTCTGTGTCGACCGGAGCGGGTCGCTTGCACGAACGTGAGTCGGGACGGATGACGCCGAATGACGCTCGAGGACGACTTTTGCGACATCGTGAAAAAGGCTCGCATGGGGAGAGGGCAGTCCGTGGCCCAGGCGGCGACGGCGGCCCGTCTTCGACGGGACGAGTGGGAACGTTTGGAACATGGCGGTCGATCTCCGTCGGAAGACGACGTCCATGCCGTGGCCCGCGCTCTCGATCTCAAGGCCGAGGCGCTGGCCTCGGTGTCCGTACGGAACTGGCGGCCCGCGGCGTCTCCGGAGTGGGTCTCTTCGCTGGTGGTGACCGTTCGCGGCGCCATCGGCGGTTATGAGGTCAAGGGCTATGTGTTATCCGACCCGCGCACCCGCCGGGCCGTCTTCATCGATACGGCGTACAACGCGCCGGCGATGCTGGCGGAGTTGCGGGCGCACAACCTGACGCTGGCCGGTGTGTGTTTGACGCACGGGCATCGGGATCATGCCGACGGACTGGAGCGCATTGTGTCGGAGTGGCGCGTGCCGGTGTATCTGGGTCACGGCGACGCGCCGCTGTTGCCGTGGAGGCCGCCCGCCGAGTCGATGACGGCGCCGCGCGACCGGCACGTCATTGCCGTGGGAGACCTGGCGGTGACCTGTGTCGCCACGCCGGGACATACGCCGGGCGGGTTCTGCTATTTGGTACGTGCCGGGGAGCGGGCCGTGTGTTTTGTCGGCGACACGGTGTTTGCCGGGTCCGTGGGCCGCTCCAATCCGTTTTCGTTGTACGCCGATCATGTGCGGTCGGTGCGGGAGACGGTGTTGCGCATGGCCCCGGCCACCGTGTTGCTGCCGGGGCATGGGCCGCCCACCACGGTGCGCGAAGAACGCCTGCATAATCCTTTTGGGTGACCGCTCGAACGTGACGTCGGGAGCGCGTGATCAGTGATGGATGAACCAACAGTGCCTCCCGGCCCGAACCGTGGCGTCCGGGACGACCCTTCGGACGGGGACGGCGCACGGCCTCCCGCCGACTGGTCTCCGCCGTGGGAGCGGGCCGTGTCCGAACCCCGCGTGGCATGGTCGGCGGTGCTCGTTCCCGCCGCCTTGTTTGCGGTGACGGTCTTTACCACGCTGTGGGCCGGGGCCTATCAGGTCAATGCCAGGCCCGTGTCGGGGGCGTGGGATTTTCTGGTGCGCTATCCCGGAAGTGTGTGGGAGGGCTGGCCCTTTGCCGCCACGTTGCTGGGGATTCTTGTCACGCACGAATTCGGGCATTGGTATTTGTCGCTGATTCACCGGGTCCCGGCGTCGCTGCCGTTGTTTATCCCCGGCCCGCCGCAACTTATCGGCACGTTCGGCGCGATTATTCGGATGAGATCGCCCATTATGAACCGCCGCGCGTTGTTCGACATCGGCGTGGCCGGGCCGATTGCGGGCTTTGTCGCGGCGGTCGCGGCTCTGGTGGTCGGGCTGTCGTATTCCACGGTGGCATTGCGCATCGACAGTTACGGATTGCAGTTGGGGGAGCCGCTCCTGCTGCAATTTCTGGCCTGGATTATCTTCGGGCCGCTGCCCGACGCCTATGACATCGTGTTGCATCCCGTCGCCTTTGCCGCGTGGTTCGGCATCTTTGTCACGGCGTTGAATCTGCTGCCGATCGGACAACTGGACGGCGGGCACGTGACCTACGCGCTGTTGGGGCGCCGTCAACGGAGTCTGGCGTTTGCGATGCTCCCGATTCTGCTGGTGTTGGGACTGGGAGGGTGGCCGGGCTGGCTGCTGGTGGCGGGGCTGGCCGGCCTGGTCGGGGTCGGCCATCCGCCGGTGAGTGATCCCGGCACGGCCCTGGGGCGCGGACGGCTCTGGGTCGGCTGGAGCGCCCTGGCTATTTTTCTCGTCAGTTTTTCCCCCATGCCGTTTTCTGTTGGATGACCGGCCCGCCCGTGTTCGACGGGACGCGGCCGGCGCCGCCTCCGTGTGTCCTCCGCGTCAGGATTTTTTCCGAACGACGATCCGCAACGGCGTGCCTTCGAATCCAAACGTGTCACGGAGTTGGTGTTCCAGATAGCGCAGGTAGGCGGGCGTGAGCGTCACGGAGCGGCCGACAAACAGGGCAAACGTCGGCGGCTTGACCGCCACCTGGGTCATAAACGCCGATTTGGAGGGATGCCCTTTGGTCGTGGCCATGGGATGTTTGACCAGGACGTTCTGAAGGAAGTGATTGAGGCGGCCGGTCGGCACCCGGAAGGAGAAGGCGTGCATGACGCGGGGCAGCATCTCGAACAGACAGGCCACGGTGTGCGGCTCGCGCGCCGACCCGAAGGCCGCCGGCACAAACTTGAAAAACGGGAACCGCCGTTGCAGGGTCAGCGCAAACCGGTCCCTGGCTCCGGGATGATCCCGGCACAGATCCCATTTGTTGACGAGCATGACGCAGCCCCGTCCCTGTTTGTGAATCAGCCCGGCGATTTTGGTGTCCTGTTCCGTGACGCCCTCGACGCCATCGAGAACCAGAATGCCGATGTCCGACCGTCCCAGCGCGGTGATGGCGCGGCCCACGCTGTAGCCTTCGATGCCCCGCTCCACTCGTCCGCGCCGCCGCAGCCCGGCCGTGTCCGTCAACACAAAATGCCGGCCCCGGTGTTCCAGGGGCGTGTCCACCGGGTCGCGCGTGGTGCCCGGCGCGTCGCTGACGAGGACGCGCGCGTCGCCGAGCAGGGCGTTCACCAGCGTGGATTTGCCCACGTTGGGGCGCCCGACCACGGCCACGCGCGTCACGGCGGGCGCGTCGAGATCCGGCGGCGCGGGCGGGGCGTCCGGCGGGACGTCCCGCAGGAAGGCCTCCAGCAACTCGTCCACGCCGGCGCCGTGTTCCGCCGACACGGGGAAAATCTTGTCCGTGCCGATCTCGTAAAAATCCGCGAGGAGTGTTTCCAGGCGGGGGGAGTCAATTTTATTGATCACAAAAAACACGGGTTTGTCCACGCCGTGCAGCAGGGTGACAATCTCCCGGTCCAGCGGCGTCAGCCCCGCCCGGCCGTCCATAATCACAAACAGACTGTCCGCCTCGGCGAGGGCCAGGTTCGATTGTCGGCGGATCAATTCGGTCAGTTCTCCGGTGGACGTGAGATCCAGCCCGCCGGTGTCCACGACCTGAAAGCGCCGCCCCCGGTGGGTGCAGTCGGCGTACAGGCGGTCGCGGGTGACGCCCGGATGGTCGTCGACAATGGCATGTCGCGCGCCGATGATGCGGTTGAACAACGTGGATTTGCCCACGTTCGGTCGTCCGATCACGGCGACGCGCGGTACGGCCGGCGTGGCGGGCGATGCGCTTGATGCGGGCGGCGGCGCCGGACGGTGTGATCGTGCCGAGGAGTTTGGTTTCATGGCAGGAGGAATGTACCTTGCCGGGTCGCTGCTTGCAAAGGAGGGGAGACGGGACAGTCTTAAAAATGCCGAGACGGATTCCCGGGCCGGCTCTCTCCCGCGAGGCGGGGGCGACCGGGGATGACACACAGGGGAAGAGGGCGGTGTGATTTGATCCGAATGTTGATTTGCTTATCTTTGCTGAAGGAACTTGCGGGCTGACTTCTCCAGTCGGCGCTTCGCCTTTTTGAAGTTGTTGATGCCCGTCAATTCCCCGCGTTCAAATTCCCGGAGGATCTTCGCTTCTTCCCGGTCCAGTTTGAGGGAGTGTTTCATGGATGTTGCGAATGGCCGAGTTGAGGAACGGGAGAGAAAAACCCGGCCGTTACAGATGCAGATGTTTCATGGCGGCGGCGCAGAGGATGATCAGGAGGCCCACCAGCAACCCTGTTTTCTGAAACGGAATGGGTTCCGTGATGTGGGCTTCCCGTTCGTCCGCGTCTTCCTCGCCGGTGGGGTCGATGCGAAAGATCACGGTGTATAAATACAACGTCACAATGCCCAGGACCAGGGTGAGTTTGATGAAAAAGATCGTCAAATATCTGGCGTTGCCGGACAGCCCCTCGCCGGTGTGCAGGTGCATGAGTTGGCCCACGTAATGCAGATTGAGGCCGCCGGTGAAGAGAATCACGACCAGCAGGACGCCGACCACCTTGCGGTACTGTTTGTAGAACGTGTCGCAGATGGGTTTGACAAACTCCCCCGGCACGGCGGCCCGCAGCCCCGGCGTGACGGCCAGCACCAGAAAGGCCAGCCCCCCGATCCACACCACGGCCGACAGCAGGTGGAGATAGTGATTGAGAATGGGGAGCAGGGTGTTGAGATCGAACAGCAGGTCGCGGAGATGTGTCATCGGACTTTATTAAACACGGGTGCGTTGTTGCCGAACCGCTTTTGGCGCAGTTCATCCATCAATTCGACCGTGATCCGCGGAATGTTGTGCTCGCGGGCATGCCGCTCCACGCCTTTCTTCACCATGGCCCGCAGGAAGTACGGGATCCGGCTCAACCGGGTTTGCGCGGCGTCGTCCCATTGCGCGTCGGAGTGCTCGGGAAGATTGAACGCGACCTTCACCTTGTCCCCGCCTTTGGGCGTGTACAAACACCACTGGTCTTCATCCATCCAGTCCCCGTGATCCACGTAGGGCCTGGCCCGGCACCCGCCGCAGATGTCGCTGTATTCGCAGTCGCCGCATTTGCCTTTCAGATGCGGGTAGCGGAACGAGTCGAAAATGTCCGACCGCGCCCACAGGTCCGCAAAACTGGTGTCGCGGATATTGCCGGCCGACAGGGGCATGTAGGGACAGGGGGTGACGTCGCCGTTGGGCGTCACGCGCGCGTAATTCGTCCCGGCCAGACAGCCGCCCCCCATGTAGCCCTGGGCCTTGGTGAGCGGGGAGTCGGGATTGCGTTCGTAGGCGAGCCGTTTGAAATGCGGCGCGCACCGCGCGCGCACCAGCATGTCCGGGTAGGCGTCCTGCGTGTCCACCAGATACGTCAGCACTTCTTCATATTGTTCGGGGGTGATGTCGGTGAGTTCCTCGCCGCGCCCGGTGCAGACCATGAAAAAGACGTTCAGCACGCGCGCGCCCAGTTGGTGCGCCCATGTGATGACGTCGGGCAATTCCTTGTAGTTCATCGGTTGCGCGCTGAAGTGGACTTGAAATTGCAGGCCGTGGCGTTTGCAGGCGTCGATGCCCGCGACCGCCGCCTCCCACGCGCCGGGGACGCCGCGAAACGTATTGTGGGTGTCCGGGTCGAGCGAGTCGATGCTGATGCCGACGCCCATGACGCCGATTGCCACGAGGGCGGCGGCGACGCGGTCGTCGATCAACATGCCGTTGGTGCCGAAGACCACCATGAACCCCGCGCCGACGGCGTGACGGGCAATGTCCAGAATGTCCGGCCGGACCAGCGGCTCGCCGCCGGTGATGACGAGCAGGCAGCCCCGGTTGACCTCGGCGATTTGATCAATGACGCGGCAACATTCTTCCGTGGAGAGTTCGTCCGCGCCGCCGCCCGCTCTGGTGGTGGCGTCCAGATAACAGTGGCTGCATTTCAGGTTGCACCGT
The DNA here is from genome assembly GCA_020027205.1 of Nitrospirales bacterium. GTDB lineage: Bacteria > Nitrospirota > Nitrospiria > Nitrospirales > UBA8639 > Bin75. Next base: position 44,531 of record JAHRAQ010000026.1, read on the forward strand.
TTGGTGAGGTTCAACGCGACGAGGTAGGGTTTGAAATCATCGACGGTGCGGCCGTCGGAAGGGGCGTCCGGCGGGGCGAAGGTGGTGACGTGGTCGGCGCCGGCGACACCGCCGGGTCGCCGGGCTGCGGACGCGCCGCGCTCCGGGGGAAACTGGACGACGGGCAATGCTCGACTCATCACGCGGGGGTTTGATTCATCACGCGGGAACTCGATTCATCACACGGGGGCCGTGGGGCCGGCGGTTACTGGGCGCCGGCGCCGGTCAGTCTGGCAATGATGTCTTTGACGTTGCCGGACTTCATGGCTTCTTCCATGGTGTGTTTGGCCTGCTCGATGCCTTCGTTGGCCACGTCGAGGGTGATCTCGGTGGTGCCCAGTTTGTCGGCGTGCTTGATGATGAGGGCGCGCGTGCAATCCCGCATAAACCCCTCCGGGGCGCGTTCCAGGCGTTGCAGGGCTTCTGGCGCCCACTGGTAACGGTCGTCACGGGCGGGTTCCGTCCCGCTCTTGCCGGCGGCGTCCCCGTTGGCGTTGGCAGCGTCCCCGTTGGCGTCTTTGTTGGCGAAAATGGGCGTGTAGTCTTCGTTGGCGGCTTCCTGAATCATGGGCGATGCGTACTCCAGTGTGATGGTGGTCATGCCGAGTTTGCGCGCGGACTTTTCAATTTTGGCTTTGGCGCGGCGGCGTTGGAATCCCGCCGGCACGGCGCGAATGGCGTCTTTGGCGTCTTTGGTCCATTGCATGGGCACGTCGTCGTACGCCATGTGTGTTTCCAGCGTCCCTTCCTGTTTGGCCGCGGCGTCGAACACACTTTTGTCGACCGGGTTGAATCCGTCGCCCGCGCCGCCGCAAATCGGACATTTCACGGGATGGTCGCCTTTCCCGATGTAGCCGCATCCTCCGCAGACGTAATACGCCCGGTCCATGCGATTGAGATAGGATTGCGTGGACGCGCTCACGGCAGGTTGGGGCGTGCCGCCGGCCGCCCGGTCGGCTTGTGGCGCGCCGTCGGTCTGTTCAAGCATCCCGCTCAACGTGGTACCCATCAGGTCCTTCGCCACGGCGTCGTCGGCCTGCATTTTGTTGCGGTCGATGGCGGCGGCGTCGAGTTGGCCGCCCAGGGCTTTCATCGCGTCCATGGCGCCCTTGGGCAGAATGTCGCCGACGGCGTCGTCAATCACCGAATTGCTGATAATGGTGTGCCCTTTTTCAATGGCGTACCGGTGAATCGCGGTTTTGGCGACGCCGCGCGCAAAGACCGGCACTTTTTCCATCCGCAGCAGGGCTTCCTCGGTCCACGCAATCGTGTACTCCGCCTGCGTGTCGATGGGCGGCACGAAGGTTCTGTTGGAGATGAGGACGTTGCAGGACGCGGCCCGGAGAAGATTTTCGGTGTTGCTGCCGATGTCCATGTCCTCGTCGCTGTGGACGCCGATGCGTCCGACAATCAACAGCCAGGGTTTTTCTTTCCGCGCGTATTGCAGGACTTTTTCGAACGCCTTGCCGTCCAGCAGCGTCGTGCGCACGTCCGACCCTTCGTCCTGGGCGACTTCGCGGGAAATGTCCAGATGGGACTGGTAGATTTTGGCCAGGCCGCTGTCGATTACTTCCTCGTGCAGTTTTTCCTGTTCCTTGAAACGAAAGACCTTGCCGGCCTCTTCGTTCAGCACCCCGGAAATGCTGTGGAAGGCGGCATAATGAAAATACGGGTCAAAGGCGGAAATGGCCTCCACCGGCTTGTTCAGCGCCTTGCCCAGGGCCAGGCCGGTTTTCAGGCCCCCGAAACTGTGGGGGCTGCCGTCCACGGCGACGACGATTTTCGAGTCGTCCGCGGGTTTCAGGTCTTTCACAATCAACATGTCCGTCGCGCGCACCCGGCGCAGCACCCGCTCGGTATTGCTGCCGATGACGGAATCCTTGACCGCGCCCACGCCCAGCGCGCCCATAATGGCCAGGTCGTAGCCGTTGGCCTGAATATCTTCCGCCAGCACCTTCCAGTTCCGTCCCTCCAGGGAGCGGCGTTCCAACGGAAGATTGGACTCGGCGCATTGTTTATCGACGTAGTCGAGGTAGGAATCCGTGATAATCTGGAGGCCCCGCGTAATGAGGGAGTCGTGGATTTTGCGTTGCCGGTCGAGTTCGTGTTCGTCGTGATATTCTTCGGGCAGCCCCGCTTCCATCTGCTTGAACCGCTTGTCGTGCATTTTGGCGGCATAGACGTGGCTGCCGACGATTTTTGAGCCGAAGGCTTTGGCGAGTCGCACCCCCAGGTCCACGGCCACGTTCGAATGGTCCGAATTATCGACCGGGATGTAGATGGTTTTATACATGAGCAGCCTCCTCACGGCGCGGCGCCCTTCCGCGCAAGAGACACTCCCGAAGCACCCCGCCGGAGGTCGCCTGGCGCGCGACCGTCACCCCGGTCAAGAATACTAGCACCGCCTCTTCAAGCAATGCAACCAAAGGGACTTATTTACTTGACTTCGCACAAGTGCGAAGCCCCGTACAGTTTCGCGCTTCACAGGCCACCTAACGGTGCCGCCTCCACGCGCAGATGCGCCTGTCCCAGACGCCGTTGCTACATGCGCC